>JAZRRO010000021.1:0-46639 GCA_045650805.1 Akkermansia sp. | reverse complement strand
ACGTGGTGCTACGGAAAGTCCGTTTGATTGAAAATTGCCTTGCCCGGCCGGTCTTGCGAGTGAATCGCTTTTTCCTTTCGAGCCGCCCCGTGACGGGGTGCGGGGCAAAGTATACATGAACTCACCCCGAACGTCAAGCTCATTTTTGAAGAAAAATTGAATTTTTTCGCACATTTTTCATAAGATGTTGAAAAATCAATAGAATTTTTTCTGCATTTTTTTGGCGCCAGGTGGGTGCAGCACATGCGAAGGGTGAAAAAGCGGTGCAAAGGGGCCAAATTTGCTCTACAAGACCTAAATAAATGCCCTGAGAGATGGTGGAAAAAGCTCAATATAAACGCACAAGCCCCCACCCGGCACGAAGCCGGATGAGGGCGGGGTCCATACAAGCAGGAAGGGGGCCTTTAGTGGCGCGAGCGAATCAGCTCGCACTGTTCCTTGATGAGGGAAAATGACTTGCGGACCATGGAGCGCGTCTCGTTGAGGAGATTGAGGTACAGGATGCTGTTGCGCACGCTGTTTTCATCATCCTCACCGGAGATGAGGTGGCGGGTAAGGCTATCTGCGAACTCATCGTTCAGATCGCTGGCGTGTTCCAGGCAGGTGGACATGAGCTGCACATCGCTTGCCTCGAGCGCGCGGGTGAGCGAGGGGAAGAGGGCGGCGACCTTGTAGCTCATATCGAGCAAGTCCTTGGCCTGGCTCTCGCTGAGGCCCACGTGATTGTTGTCGATGTGCTTGTAGCTGGCTTTAACCATCACGAGCAAGCTTTCTGCGATGCCGAGGCTGCTTTCGTGCAGGCGGTAGAGCATCTGCCCGCGGGAGGCCTGCTCTGCCTTGAGGCCGCAGAGGCTGGGCAGGATGACATCCTCCTTCATCTCCTTGAGGGCGCGATTCATCTCGCGGGCCTGGCGGCGAAGCTGCTTGAGCTCGGCGCGATTCTCCGCGAGAAGCGCCTTGACGGAGGCGTGGTGGATGCTGAGGGCAGTGCCGAGGCGCTCGGCGGTGACCTTGCCCACCTCCATCAACACCTCGTTCTTATCCAAATCCAGCAGCTCGGCAGAAGCTTTGTTCTTGCGCTTGTGCAGGATGGAGGACTTGAAGAGGAGGAATGCGGCGAGCAGCAACATGGCACCAATGCCCCACATGCCGCCGTACATCATGACGGATGCGGTGATGAACGCTGCGGTGCAAGCCACGATGCCGGTGGTGAACCAACCGCCAATCACTGTAAGCACGCCGGTGATGCGGTACACCGCACTATCGCGGCCCCAGGCGCGGTCTGCCAGAGAGGAACCCATGGCCACCATGAAGGTGACGTAGGTGGTGGAAAGCGGCAGCTTGAGCGAGGTAGCCAGCGAGATAAGCAAGGCAGATACTGTGAGATTCACCGAAGCGCGCACCATATCGAACGCGGCGCCGTCGTCTTCCGTCACATCCAGCGGGCGGAAGCGTTCGCCCACAAAGCGGGCCACGGGAGCCGGGGTGATGCGCGTGAGGAAGCGGGAGGCGGAGAGAGCCATGCGCACGATGGCACGCGCGGGGAGGCAGGAACCAAAGCGCTCCTTGCCGCCACCCTTGCTGTGGGCCAGCTTCACCTCCGTCTCAATCACCGAGCGAGCTTTCTTGGAGAAGCAGAGAGCCGCCACCATGACCGCGCCTGCGGCAAGCAGGTAGAGCATATCGGCCTGCACCGGGGCAGCCAACGCGCCCATGCGGAGGGTGGAGATATCGCCCCCCTGCTCTGCCACAGCCGCGGCGATGTGGTACGATTCCTCTGCCGCCATGAACACGCCGATGAAGTTCACCAGGTCATTGCCGGCAAAGGCCAGCGCCAGCGCCGCCGTACCGGCCAGCACCGTGAGGCGCAATGTGTTGACTCGGAACACGTATTGCAACAGAGCGGACACCACCAACCACAGCACGAACGCCAGACCGGTATAGTAGGTGATATCGGCATTGAGCATCTCTACCAGGGATGGGTCAATGAGCGTGCTGTGCTTGAGGCCCTTGAAAATCGCAAAGTACGTGATGGCTGTGAACGCCAGGGCGCACCACAAGGCACCAACGTAGCGATACATCTTGCGGTAGTGGAAGGTGAACAACACGCGGGAGAGCCACATCACGATGCAACCGCAGGTGAACGCCACCGCCACCGAGCAGAAGATGCCCGAGATAATCGTGAGCGACTTGGCACTGTTGATGTAGCTGCCCAAATCCTGCAAACCGATGGCATCATTGCGGAAGATGGAGAACAAAGCCACCGCCAACGCAGCACCCAGCAACTCGAACACCAACGATACCGTGGTGGATGTGGGCAAGCCCAAGGTGTTGAACAAATCCAGCAGAATCACATCCGTGAGCATGACAGCCAGGAAGAGTATCATGATCTCATGGAAGGTAAACTGAGCCGGCACAAACACGCCGCTGCGGGCAATTTCCATCATCCCCCCGGAAAAGGAGGCGCCAATCACCACGCCCACGGCGGCCACCGCAAAAATCACGCTGCGGCGGGCAGCCCGACAACCTACGGCGGAGTTCAGGAAGTTCGCGGCATCATTGCTCACGCCCACCACCAAATCGAATACCGCCAACAACAGCAGTATCCCCAATATGGCCATGTACATTTCGTTCATAACATCCCCGTTTTAGCACAGCTGCGCGCACTTTGCACGCTTCCTACTGTGAACAATACGCCACATGCTCTGTGGCGATTTTGTCACACAAGCATCCCGGGACACCTGACGGCACATTTTTGTCTACGCGTGCGCGTGATTTATGGCTTTTTACTTGACAAGGGGCAGTAGCTGGGGCAGACTGTTTCCATCAGACAGAGAATATCTTTTTCTAAAGTTATGGAACCATACAGCATGAAAAATCCGTTCCCGGCACCTGTGCTGGGAGTTCGCGGCGTGACCCAACCCGGCAGCGCCAAAGAGACCATTCACGTGGACTACTCACTGGAGGGCTCCGGCCTGACCTATGTGACGGGCGACGCGCTGGGTGTGCTGCCCTGCAATGACCCTGCCCTGGTGGATGCCCTGATTGAAGCCCTGGGGCTGGATGCCGCCGCTGAGGTGAGCGCCCCCGATGGCACAACCGCCACTCTGCGCGAGGTGCTGATTAACAACTACGATATCACCAACCTGAAGAAGGGTGTGCTGACCAAGTGGAATGCCGTTGCCGGCAGCGAAAAGCTGGCTGCCATCCTGGCTGACAAGGATGCGCTGAAGGATTTCTGCTGGGGCCGCGACCTGCTGGATTTGGCTACCGACCCCGAGATGAAGGCCAATTTTGCTGATGCCGCTGCATTTGTGGGCATCCTGGGCAAGATGAATCCGCGTCTGTACAGCATTGCCAGCAGCCCGGATGCCGTGCCCGGCCAGGTATCCCTGTGCGTGGGTGCTGTGCGCTACACCAGCAATGACCGCAAGCGCGGTGGCGTGTGCTCCACGTTCATGGCCGATCGCATCAAGGCCGGCGATAAGGTGAAGGTGTTTGTGCACACCAACAAGAATTTCCGTCTGCCGGAGGATGGCAACACCCCCATCATCATGGTGGGTCCCGGCACGGGCATTGCCCCCTTCCGCGCTTTCTGGCAACAGCGCGTGGCCGACAACGCCGCAGGCCCCATGTGGCTGTTCTTCGGCAACCCCTACAAGGCCACGGATAATTGCTACGAAGATGAGACCGCACCGCTGGTGGAAAGCGGCAAGCTGAAGCTCTCCGTTGCCTGGAGCCGCGACCAGGAGTACAAGATTTATGTGCAGAACCTGATGGAACAGGCTGCCGACGAAATCTGGGAATGGCTGGAAAAGGGCGCTGCCGTGTACATGTGCGGCGATGCCAACCGCATGGCCAAGGACGTAGAAAAGGCTCTGCTGAATATCATTGCCACCAAGGGTGGCCGCAGCGAGGAAGAAGCTGCTGCTTACCTGGCTGATATGAAGGCAGCCAAGCGTTACCAGAAGGACGTGTACTAAAATCCAAGGCGGGCTCCCTGCGCAGCATTGCAGGTGAGCCCGCTCTTTTTGACCAACGTTTTGCGGCCGGGCTGCTTTCGCAACCCGGCCGCTTCGTATGCGCCGATATTACCAACAAAATCTTCAGCGGCTCAGGTAGCCGGATACGCCCTCGTGTGTGGGCTCCATGGCAGCCTGGCCCTTGTGCCAGCCCAGCGGGCAGACCTCGCCGTACTGCTCGAAGTGTTGCAGGGCATCCACCATGCGCAGGGCTTCATCCACGGAGCGGCCCAGCGGCATGTCATTCACCACCATGTGGCGCACCACGCCTTCCTTATCGATGAGGAAAAGACCGCGATAAGCCACGCGCTCACCCACATAGCAGCAGCTGCCGGAGGCATCCTTGCACACCTCGCCGGCGAGCACATCAAACTTCTCTGCCACTTCCTTGTTGATGTCTGCCACGAGCGGATAGGTCACGCCCTGGATACCGCCCTGCTCTCTCGGGGTGTTGGCCCAGGCCCAGTGGCAGAACTCCGAATCTGTGGAGCAGCCGACCACCGCCACATCGCGAGCTTCAAACTCAGCCAGTGCATTCTGGAAGCCAATCAGCTCCGTCGGGCAGACAAAGGTGAAATCTTTCGGGTAGAAAAAGAAGAGCACGTACTTGCTGCCGCGATAACGGCTCAAGCTGAACCCATTCTCAATCACGCCATTTACCACGGCATTGGCCGTGAACCCCGGTGCTTGTTTTCCTACTAACATGGTATATATTTTGGTTACGAGTTTTGCGGTTTTTGGTGTCCGCCTGAGCAGAAAGTACCACAACTGTGGCACCATTGCAAGACTTTTCTTAGAATTTTTCTAATTTTGTTTGAATTGACTAATATACATCAAAAGGCATAAAATACATAAAATGAAGACAGGCAACACACAAGGAGAGGGGCGGCTGGCATCGCTGGATGCACTGCGAGGGCTGGATATGAGCTTTATCATCGGGTTGGACGGGGTGATATTGGCGTTGGCGCGGCAATTTCCCGGGAGTGAGGCATGGCAAAACGTGGCATGGCACATGGGGCACGCTGCGTGGCAAGGCTTGCGGGTGTACGATATGATTTTTCCCTTATTTGTGTTCATCGCGGGGATAGCGATGGGGCTTTCCATGCAAAAAGGGCGCAGCGAGGGGCGTAAGTGGTGGCAACAACTACTGAAACTGTGGAAACGCGCACTCATCCTGGTGGTGCTGGGCTGGCTGGTGAACGGAGCCTTGAGCTGGGATGCCGGCAGCATGAGATTTGCCTCGGTGCTGGGGCTCATCGGCATCTCCTGTGCGGCGGCCGGAAGCATGGCGTTGGCGGTGCGCAGCACTGTGTGGCGCGCCGTGGCTGCAGCGGGGCTGCTGCTCATCGTCTGGAGCCTGCAATTCTTTGGCGGGGACATGACACCTGCGGGCTGCATCAATGCCCGGCTTGACCAGCTCTACCTGCCGGGCGTGCTGCATTATGAAGTATTGGACCCGGAGGGGCTGCTCTGCCTCGTCTCCGCCACAGCGCTGGCGCTGGGCGGCATGGTATGCGGGGGCATCATGGCACAGGTACAGAACCCCTGGCAGCGCCTGAGCATCATGGCCGGCACAGGCGTGCTGCTTATCGTGGGTGGGTTATACTGCGGCCCCATCATCAAAAACATCTGGAGCACAGGGTTTACGGTGAGCATGGCCGGGTGGGGCTTCATCATCATGGCTGCCATGCACTTGGTTGTTGATGTATGGGGCCTGACGAAGTGGGCCTTCCCCCTGCGCGTCATCGGCATGAATGCTCTGTTCATCTATCTTGCCACGCACATTATCTCGTTCAATGCCCTGACGGCACGCGTCTTCAGCGGCACGATACGCTGCCTGGTGCCGGAGGGATGGGGCGGCGTGGCGCACTATGCCGCGTATCTGCTACTGGCCTGGAGCTTGTGCTACCTGCTCTACCGGCGCCGGATATTCATCAAAATATAATAGCATCCCCACTCACAATCCGGGCTCGCTCTCACGCAGCCCGGTCTTTTTTTCTCCCCCCTCCCCCCGACAAGCAAGAACCCCTGCAGGCAAACCTGCAGGGGTCTTGTAAACAGGGATGTGAATCCGCGCTTTAGCGGGAGTACAACTCAACGATGAGCTGCACGTTCACGATGGGAGCAATCTCCTCCACGGAGGGGATGCGAGCCACCTTGCCGGAGAGCTTGGCGGTGTCGACCTCCAACCAATCGGGAGTGGTTGCATTGGCGGTCAGCTCCACGAAGCGGTTGGCAAGAGCCTGGGAGCGAGCCTTGGCGGCCACGCAGATAACATCACCGGGCTTGCAGCTGTAGGAGGGGATGTTCACCTTCTTGCCATTCACCGTCACGTGACCGTGAGACACCATCTGACGAGCAGCGGCGCGGGTGCTGGCAAAGTTGAGGCGGTAGATGATGTTGTCGAGGCGGAGCTCCAGCAACTGCAGGAGGATATCACCCGTCACACCGCGGCGACGGCTGGCTTCCTCATAGTACTTGCGGAACTGACCTTCGAGCACACCGTACATGAAGCGAAGCTTCTGCTTTTCGGCAAGCATGATGCCGTAGTCAGACTTCTTCTTGCGGCCGGCGCGGGCACCGTGCTGTCCCGGGGGGAAGGGACGACGGGCGAAAGCCTTGCTGGCGCCGAAGAGCTCAACGCCGAAACGGCGGCTGATCTTAGCGGTAGGACCTGTATAACGAGCCATAATCTTGTAGAATGTTACTTAGTTAAAGGTTAATGATTAGGCGCGACGAGCCTTGGGAGGACGGCAACCGTTGTGGGGGATGGGCGTCACGTCGGCGATGGAAGTGATTTCCAAACCGATGGTCTGCACGGCACGCACAGCGGACTCACGACCGGAACCCGGTCCCTTCACGCGAACCTCGACCTCCTTGAGGCCGTGGCCCATAGCCTGACGGCAAGCGTCCTGGCACACAACCTGACCGGCGTATGCGGTGCTCTTGCGGCTGCCCTTGAAGTTGAGCTTGCCAGCGGAGGACCAGCCAATCACGTTACCCTTAAGGTCGGTCACACTCACAACGGTGTTGTTGAAAGTAGAGGAGATGTGAACGATACCGGTCGTCACATTCTTGCTACCCTTAGCCTTGAGGATCTTCACCTTGTCATCGTCATCGGCAAGACCGAGTTCAGCAAAGATGTCGCGGCGAGCTTCGGGCTTCTTCTGCTCTGCAACAGGAGCTTCCACAGCGGGAGCAGCCTCAACAGCCACAGTTTCCTTCACTTCTTCCTGGATGGTTTCTTCAGCCATGTTCAGTTTTTTCTTTTAAGTGGTTCTTGCTAATTACTTCTTGGCGCCAACAGTCTTCTTGCGGCCCTTACGGGTGCGGGCGTTGGTGCGAGTACGCTGACCGCGAACGGGCAGACCCTTGCGATGACGAATGCCGCGGAGGCAGTTGATGCTCGTCAGACGCTTGAGGGCAAGCTGCTTCTCACGACGAAGGTCACCTTCGATGAGGATGTTGTTGCTCGTGATCGCCTGTACAATCTTGGTCAATTGTGCGTCGGAGAGAGTGCCGGTGCGCAGGTCGGGGGAAATGCCAGCCTGTTCCAACACTTTCTTGGCTGTGGAGGGCCCGATGCCATAGAGATAGCAAAGGGAAGCCTCTACGCGCTTCTCATTGGGTATTTCGATACCAAAAAGACGTGCCATGGTGGTGTGTTCTTTTTTATTCTTTTATTATTGATACGCTGCCTGTCGGCGGCGCGAAAGTCGTGCAGCGACTATACAGCTCTTTTTGCTTTTTGCAAGACAAATTTTGCAAAAATTACATCTTTGGATAAATTTGGGATTTTTCTTTTATCCAAAGCCCAGACATCAACTACGCATGAAGCGAGACAACGCACAATCCCCCCAGGATTGAAGAGACGTCCCCAGCTTATACAGAAGCATATCGATACGAAGAGCCGCAAAGAGAGTAATACGCACACGGTCGATTAAAGTACAGACGATGTAGATACAACCGCCGACAATGAAAGGGAAGCACGCCGAATAGTGGAGAGTCTTGGCCCAGATGGGGCATTTGAACGCGAGAAAGTTCCAGCACCAAGGATGGCAATGAATCAAATACACGGAGAATGCAGCAGGCGCAGCCCAGGAAATGAGCCGCTGAGCAGGCACATTTTTAATATTGATGCGGGTAAAAACGATAAACAAAGAAATAGAGAACAGAACGGTAACGGGGTTTGTGTATGATCAGAACCAACAAGGGCCAAAGACAGCATCAAACATAAACTGAGTGGAACAAAGCGCCGAAATAATCAACAAAACAGATGTACGAGGGAACACAGGGGCATGACATTTAACATACGCCCCCATCGTATACAGCACGGCAAGCCATAAAAACGTGTACGAGTTCGCATAGATAAGCTCGTAATAGAAATTCAACGCCGGGAACAGGAACAACAACAACAGGAAAAGATACTTCATCGTGCGCTTATCCGCAGCTTTCACGGCTTTATTGATAAACGGCGACACAAAGAAGACGCCGATATACGCCGCAAAATACCAGTAAGGCTTACCGGATGCCACAAAGCACACAAGCGACAGCAAATCCTTTTCGGAATAGGTACGCTCGGAGATTCTGAACCCGGCAGCATCCAGCACGTAATACGCACTTACGAACAACAGCGCGTAGAAAGCAACAGTCCCCCAAAGCTTCACCAATCGGGCCAACTTCCACTCAGTATTCGCACAGACATACCCGGTAATCAGCGCATAGACATTGACCCCGATAATGCCAATACCCTCAGTCCATTCGGAGACGAAAGAAAAAGCAAACGGGATTGAGGATAACTGAGAGCACTGAGAGAACCATGCAAAATAATTCACATGAATCATGCAAATCATGAACATTGCGATAATACGCAACAAATCAATCCCGTACTCTCGGTGTGAGGAAGCCATATTTGATGAAAGAGCAAAAGGGTTCACAGTTCAGGCATGGGGCGGAGAGGGGGCGGCTGGGGCGTTTCACGCTTAGCGGCCGCGGCGCCACCGGTATACTCCGGCAGAGTGGAGGGAACAAACTGCGCAGCGGTGGAGATTTTCTCCATGGGCACAAACACCTCATCTTCCTCAATATATTGGGAACGGGGGTCATTTTTGGACCAGAGGAGGCGAAGCCACCAATTGGACTGCGTATATACCGTCTTAGAAGCGATACGGTAGCCGGGCTTATCCACCACAATGCCCAAATCCTTATCCTGCTCAATGGTCGTAGTCACCGGAGTCTTACCCTCCACCGGCTTGCCATTGATGGAAACATTGGCGCCTTCCGGCTGGGTGTAAATGGTAAACTCCTTGGTGCCATAGCACGAAACAAGGCAAAGAGAAAGGAGCATGGCAGAAAAGCGCAGGCAAACGTTCATGCGCACGAATCTACCCTACCGGGGCGGCAATCGCAAGAAAAAAAATGAGGACTTGCGTACGCGCGCGAAGTGTGGTATAAGGGTGGGTATGATTAGCAAGTTGGTTGTAGAAGGATTCACGGTCTTTCCCAACAAAGAATCGTTCTCCTTCGTTCCGGGTATCAACATCATCGTGGGCGGCAATGACTCCGGCAAAAGCCACCTGATGAAGCTCTGCTACGCCCTGAGCAAATGGAGCAGCGGCGGCAACCGCCGAGAACTGCCCGAAGTATGGGCCGAGGAAAAGCGACTGCGGCGAGATTTGCTGCGCGTCTTCGGCACGCGGGATCTCACGGGGCTCACCGCCCGCAATCGGGGCAATGGCACAGCCGCCGTACATGTCTCCATGCAGGGCGAAAAGGTCCCGCTCGGCACAGCGGAACTGGCCTTTCAATTCCGTGCAGGGCAAGAAGAAAACGGGCTGACCATCGGCACCATGCCCACGCGTTTTCTGAAAGAGAATGCGGTCTTTATCTCACCGCGAGAGGTGCTGTCCATCTATCCCTGCTACATGCAAGCCGGCAAACGCTACCCGGAGCTGTTGGACTCTGCCAGCTGGGAACTTTGCCGCGCCCTGGAAGAAGAACCCGGCCACACGCCGGTGAGCGAGGGGCTGCAACACGTCATCCGCCAGGTGGAGCAACTACTCAATGGCCGATTGCTGCGACTCAACGGGCGCTTCTACCTGAAACGCCAGGCCCAGGAGCCGCTGGAGCTGAACCTGGTGGCCGAGGGTTTCAAGCGCATAGGCACCCTAGGATTGCTCATCGGCAATGGCACGATACGCCCCGGCACCTCCCTCTTCTGGGATGAACCGGAAATGAACCTGAACACCACCCACCTGCCCCTGCTCGTCAACATGATGATGGGGTTGAGCCGCGCCGGGGTGCAAATCATGCTCACCACACACAGCCTTTTCCTGCTGCGAGAGCTCATCATCCAGCTGGCAGAGCGCCGCAACCAGCACCTGAGCCGCCGCTTCTTCGGCATGCAGCCCCCCTGCACCAGCCAATCGGGCGTGCGCACCTCTGTGGGCAACACACTCGAAGAAATCGACCACATCGACAGTCTGGAAGCGGAGATGGAGCAGGCAGACCGCTACCTGAACATGAGCCCCCAACTTCTCGACTAAGCCCGCCGTGTTTCAAACAGGAACCAGCTGTGTGGAGGGTGTACACCGCTTCAACTTTGAAGCCGGCTACTATGTATGCCGCTTTGAATGCTCCCCCTTTTACTCCAAGGAGGCGCAGAACTTCTGCACCGGCTGCAAGGAAATGGACTTTGTGCTCTACCACCCCGG
Organism: Akkermansia sp.; assembly: GCA_045650805.1. Lineage (GTDB taxonomy): Bacteria > Verrucomicrobiota > Verrucomicrobiia > Verrucomicrobiales > Akkermansiaceae > Akkermansia. The sequence continues at coordinate 35,904 of JAZRRO010000021.1, read as the reverse complement.
CAAAAAAGAGCTCTGGCTCATCGAGGTGAAAGACTACCGTTTCAACGCCCGTCCCAAGGTGCGCGAACTGGTAGAAAAGCTCTGCCGCAAGGTGAGAGATTGTCTCTTCCTGCTGCGCACGGCAGCGCTCTGCGCCCCGGAAGAAGAACCGGCAGAGGGCATCAGCCTGCGTGATATAGCGCGCATGAGCTTGCAGGCCAAGCGTATCCGTGTGGCATTCACGATTGAGCTTGGGCGCACGGGTCTCTTCCCGCCCAAGAGTCTGCTGGCCACCATCAAAGATTTACTGTACCGGCACATCCGATTCATCGACCCGGATATGCTCTGTCTGCCCATCACAGAATCCGGTGGCGTGGGGCCATGGACCATCACCCCCGCAGGCAATGAACACTCCACCCGCGTTCAAAAACGCATCGAGGAGGCACGCCTTGCCCGCATCAACGAGGAGAAACAGGCCGCAGAACGCGCCCGCCACCTGGAAAAACAAGCCCGCAAAAAACAGGCGCGTGCCCGCAAAGCCTCCATCCCCCTCTGGAAGCAACGCGCCCAAGAACGAGCAGAAGGCAAGACCGGCACCCACGCCGACCGCATGAAAAAAGCCCCGCTCAGGGCTGACGATTCAGCGTAGGACTCCCAGCCGGAACAATGCGCAAGCTGCGGGCAATCGTCTGAGCCATCAGCAAGTGGCCGGCACCATTGGGGTGCAAATCATTATTCATCAACCTGCGCGGAGCCGGTACGGATGCAGAGTCCTTTGCTCCATGCTCCACCAGCTCTTCCCAGGCAGCGGCATGATCCACCAGCAGTGTTTGTTCTGCATCTGCCACCTCTCGCACCACGGCAGAAAAATGCGGGCGAAAATCTTTGGCACGCAAGGTCAGCGTGTTCGTTTGCAATACCGGAATGGCGTTTTTTTCTTTCACCAAACGCACAATGGCCGTAAGATCCACGCGAAACTTCTCCGTATCACCGAATTTATCACCATCATTAATACCAAAGTTGATAAACACCACATGCGGCTGAAACGGCAACAAGCGCCAATCGGCATGAGCCAGAAAACCGGTGGCCGTTTCCCCGCTCACCCCGGCGTTGAGCACCAAATCATTTGTGCGGCGAGCGCCATCGGGTGTTCGCACCTCCCACTTCACGATTTCCATCCAATGCTCGGCGCAGCTGCGCTGTCCATGCGTATGAAGGCAGCCGTGTGTAATACTATCCCCGATAAAAAGCCAGAGCATGGGGGTGGCGCCATCGGCCAATCGGGTATGCAGTCGGGCAAAATCCGGTAGCTGAGCATTGCGCTGCTGCACCGCATCCACACTACCTGCCAGGGCAACACAAGAGAAGCAAATCATCAGCAAAACAAGCCACACACAACACTTTTTCATGCAACGGATGATAATCCACCCCATGCTATCTGTCAAACAATGGCTGCCAGTGGCAGCGTATTTTCTTTTCAACCGCTGCAAAATATGGTAGAGAAAGAAGCATGTTGAAGACCTTTTTCACCAGCATCATGATGGCGGGGTGCTTTTGCTCACCCCTGATGGCTCTGAGCGTGGTTGATTCCACCACGGGAGACAAACAAATCACCATCACCTTTGATGAAGCCCTCCCCAGCGATGGTGCCGCCCTGCAAAGCTTTGAAGTGGCCGATAAGCGCTACGGGCGCTTCAGCCCCGCCACCGCCACCATCGATGGCAACACCGTGACACTGAGCTACGAAAGCTATGCCCCTGCCGCCGAGCAGCAAGCCAACGTGGTGTGGCGCTACACCGGCAGCACCCCGGTGCAGTCCTACACCGGCAACATCGAGTTCAAAGCCGTTCCCCTGGGCCAATACCCCGCCGCGGGCAAAGTGGTTATCGCCTGCGTGGGCGATAGCATCACCTTTGGCTACGGTATCCGCGACACCCAGAAGCGCTACCCCGAAACACTGGGCCGCATGCTGGGCGAGCGTTTCCTGGTGGGCCGCTTCGGCAACTCCGGCAAGACGGCCGGCAAGTGCCAGCCCGGCCGCTGGTACGGCGAACAGGTAGAATACACCCAGGCGCTGGACTTCAAGGCCGACGTGTACATTTGCAACCTTGGCATCAACGATACAAGCAACACCTGGTGGAACGCCCAGGTGAGCGAAGAGGGTTTCTCCACGTTGATTGAAGCGTTCCAGGGGCCGCAAAAAGCTACCGTGGTGCTGTGGGGCAAGCTCGGCCCGGATTTCCGCGGCACCCCCGGCAAAAAGACCTACCCCGGCAACGTGTTCGAGGGGTACAAGTTCTCCCCGCGCGATAATGGGTCCGCCGCCAACCGCCCCGCTATGGAAAAAATCATCGCCAAACTGGCTCGCAAGTACAACTGCCCCACCATGGATGCCTACACCGCCATGGCCAAAGAGCCTGAGCTGTACAAGGTGGACGGCCTGCACCCCACCCCGGAAGGTGCCGCCAAACTGGCCCAAATCACCTACGATTGGCTGGCAAAACCCTATCAGCTGAAGGATAAAAAATAACCTTCCTCTCTGAAGATGCACACCTCTGTCCTGCGTGGTCTATGCTCCGGCATATTGCTTCTCGGCGCCCCCATGGTGCAGGCCGATGAGCGCTTGCCTGAGCTGGCACGCAGGCAGATTGGTGTCACCACCGAATATGACCCAGCCTACGTGACCTTGCGCTACCCCGGGGGCGATGTACCGCAAGACCGAGGCGTTTGTACAGATGTGGTCATCCGTGCCCTGCGCGGCATTGGTATCGATTTGCAAAAGGCCGTACACGAGGACATGAAAAAAGCCTTCTCGGCCTATCCCCGCAATTGGGGGCTCACCAAGCCGGATAAAAACATCGACCACCGCCGCGTACCCAACCTGCGCACTTATTTCAAGCGCCGCGGTTGGGAGCTACCTCTCACCCGGCGTGCAGCAGATTACCACCCGGGCGATTTGGTCACCTGCACCGTGGCCGGTTCCCTGCCCCACATCATGATTGTGAGCGATTGCCGCGCCGAAGATGGCACCCCGCTCATCATCCACAACATCGGCGCCGGCACAGAGGAAGAAGATGCCCTCTTTGCATTCCCCCTTACCGGGCATTATCGCATCAAAGCCCGCAGAGCTTCTCGCAATGCGGATTGATTTGCCCCACGCCCCCCGGTTCGCTGTCCGGATTTGCGCTTGCATCCGGGGCAAGAAACGGGTAGGATAGGGGCAGTCATGTACGATACATCTATCCACGCATACGAGAAGCTTTCACTCCCGGCTGCCGGCATTGCCATGGGGCTGGTTCTCATCGTCTTGCATCTGGTAGCACTGCTGCAACAAGACGCCTGCATGGGGTGGCTCAAAAAAGCACACAACGCCACCAAAGCAGGGCAGATTTTGCTGGGCATAGACTTCATCTGGGTAGCACTGTTGCTGTTTGACGCCAGCTGGAACCCGCTGCGCATGGATTTGTTTGAGTTCAACAACATGCGCGGCATTCTGCAGATTCTGTGTCCCATCATCTGGTTTGTGATGAGCAGCATGTGCAAGGAAAACCTCTTCCCGCGCGCTCTGGGCATGTTCCTGCTGCTCATGGCCATTGTACCGCTCAGTGCGGCATTCATGAAAGAGCCCATCACGCGCCTACTCATCCCGATTTGGTGGTACCCCGTGCTCACAGTAGCCATGTTCTGGGTAGCCAAGCCGTATTTGTTCCGCGATTGGGCAGCATGGCTCTGCGAGCACCCGAAACTCTTCCGCATCGGAGCCTGGGCGGGGCTGGTCTATGCCTGCCTTATCCTGCTTTGCGCTATTATTTTCTGGTAATCCCTCAATTCTTCATTCACTATGCACTTCATGGAAAACAAATGCGACACGCTCTACACGGCGGACTATGTGGTCACCCAGAACGATTGGCGCGACATCCTCCACAAGGGTGCTGTGGCCGTGAGCGGCAACAGCATTCTCAGCGTGGGGCACACCGACATGCTCGAAATCCTCTACCCGGATGCCCGCCGCGTGGATTTGGGCGCCGCGGTCATCATGCCGGGGCTCATCAATGCGCACACGCATGTTTCCATGAGCCTGCTGCGTGGCTATTCCGATGACAAAGCGCTGATGGATTGGCTCACGAAGGACATTTTCCCGCAGGAAGCCAAGCTCACCCCCGAGCTGGTAGAGCTGGGCGCCCGATTCAGCATGGCAGAGATGATTCGCACCGGTACCACCGCATGCTACGACATGTACATGCTGGAGGACAGCGTCTTCCGCGCGGCCGATGCCATGGGCATGCGCGCCGTACTGGGCGAAAGCGTCACGCAGTTTTTCCCCTCACTCTCCGCCCAGGATAAGGAGGGCTACCTGGCCCGCGTACGCCGCTATGCCGAAGAATGGAAAGGCCACTCGCGCATCCGCATGGCCGTGCTGCCACATGCCCCCTACACCACTACGCCTGAGCTGCTGCAGGAATGCCGCGCCTTGGCAGATGAGACGGGCGCCCTCTTCGGCATGCACCTGGCAGAGACAGAAAACGAGACAGAGACCTGTCTGCAACGCTTTGGTAAGCGCCCCATTGCCTACTGCGAAAGCCTGGGGCTGCTGCAGCCGGACAGCACCTTCTTCCACGTAGTACACGCCAATGAAGAAGAGCTGGATATGCTGGCCGAGAACCGCTGCTCGGTGGTACACAACCCCGCCTCCAACATGAAACTGGCCAGCGGCGTAGCCCCCATCCCCGCCATGGCTACGCGCAACATCGGTTTGGGGCTGGGCACCGATGGGCCTGCCAGCAACAATGCCCAAAATATGCTGCGCGAAATGTACATGGCCAGCCTGCTGCACAAGGTGAACACCCTCTCCCCCACGGCCAGCCCGGCCCAGTTGGCGCTGGATATGGCCACCCGCGGCGGCTCCGATGCCCTGCACGAGCCCATGATTGGCACGCTGGAGCCCGGTATGCGCGCGGATTTCATCGCGCTGGACCTCACCACGCCCAACATGCAGCCCGTGCACAACATCGTCTCCAACATTGTGTACGCCGCCACAGGGCTTGAAAACCGCCTGACGGTGGTGGACGGCAAGGAACTGTACCGCGATGGCGAGTTCCTGACCTGCGATTATGCAGCGCTCTGCGCCGACATGAAACAAGCACTCTCATGGGTGAAAGCCTGATGCAGATACCGCTGGGGCAACTCCCCTGCGCCGCCATAGACTTTGAATCGGCCGGGGCCGCCCCGGGCGAGACCGATTGCCCCGTGCAAATAGGCATTGTGCGCTTCCCCACCTTGTTTAGTGAGCCGGGGGAGTGCTTCAGCTCCTATATTGCTTGCGAGCGCCCCGTGAGGTGGAGTGCCGCCAAGGTACACGGCATCACCAATGAAACACTCCACCAGGCCCCGGCGTTTGCTTCCCTGTGGCCGGAGATCAAGCGCCTGCTCACCGGGTGTATGGTTGTGGGGCATAACCCCGCCACCGAGGTTCGCTTCCTGAGCGCTTTTCCCGGGCATGGTTTTTCCCCATGGTTAGATACCCTGGCTCTGGCCCGCAAAGCCATCCCCGGGCAGGATGATTATTCCCTGGGGGCAATCTGCCGCTTGTGTTGTCTGGAGCCGGAGATTCAGGCGCTGGTACCGGGCAAAACCTGGCACGATGCCCTGTATGATGCCGCAGCCTCCATGCTACTCCTGCGTTTTCTGGTACGCGAACTGAACATGGGGCAGATTCTCCCCTCTCAACTTTCCTTTGCCATCAAGCAACACTAACCTTTCCCCGCCATGACTCAACCCCTGCTCCGCATCCGCAACCTGAGCATCGAGTTTCACACCCGTGCCGGCATCAACTACGCCGTCAACGATGTGAGCTTTGACCTGCACGCCGGCGAGACGCTGGGCATCGTGGGCGAATCCGGCTCCGGCAAATCGGTGACATGCTCGGCCATCATGGGGCTGCTGCCCCAACCACCGGCCCGCATCAGTCCGCAGGCCGAGGCCTTGCTGGATGGGCGCAACCTGCTGCATCTGCCTGAGAAAGAGAAGCAAGCCCTGCGAGGCAAGCGCATCTCCATGATTTTCCAGGATCCCATGACCTGCCTGAATCCCTGCATGACGATAGGCGACCAAGTGGCCGAGCCGCTGGTGCTGCACCAGGGGCTCAGCTGGAAAGAAGCCCGCCAACTGGCCGTGGAAGAATTAGCGCGCACCGGTATCCCCAACGCAGCAGAACGTGCCCGCTCCTATCCCCATGAATTTTCCGGCGGCATGCGCCAGCGCGTGATGATAGCCATGGCACTCATCACCCGCCCGCAAATCCTGATTGCCGATGAACCCACCACCGCGTTGGATGTAACCGTGCAAAAGCAGGTGCTGGATTTGCTGCGCGCCCGCCAGCAGGAACTCGGCACGGCCATCATCCTCATCACGCATGATTTGGGCGTGGTCAAAGAGTATGCACACCGCATCCAGGTGATGTATGCAGGCAGCATTGTGGAAAGCGCCCCGGCAGAGGCCCTGCTCACCCATCCGCGCCATGCGTATACCCGCGCGCTCATGGCCTCCATCCCGGCCCATAAAAACAAAGGCGAGCCCCTCTGCACCATTCCCGGGCTGCCCCCCACCCTGCGGGAACCTGTATGCGGCTGCGCTTTCCGCCCTCGCAATACCATCGGCAACGCCGCGCTCTGCGCGACAGATGCCACCCCACAGCTCATCGAAATCGTCCCTGGGCACCTTGTCCGCAACTGCCCGGGCTGCCTGGCATAGCAAAAATATCTAACACTCTATCTCTTTCACCTTTACTTTTCAACAACAATCTGTTACTATACCTCAGTCCTATGAAACGTCACTTCACCAAACTCTTTCTTCCCCTTGTAGCCGCCACAGGCATGGCCTGGGCTGATTCCTGCCCGGCCAGCTATGATGATTTTCTTACTTCCGCCGATCAGGCCATGAAAGCCTTTGCTGGCTCTGGTTGCAGTGCAGGCGGCAACAGCTCGACTTCCTGCACCACGGGTGATAACGGAGCGGCTGCAACAGAAGACACCGAAGACGAAACGCAAGACACCTCTGTGGGGGCTGCTCTGCGAGCTTTGAGAACCGGCCTCTATTCCAACGGCGTGCGCCCCAATACGGAGGCAGACTTCTACATCTATTTCTACACAAGCAGCAAGTGTGCAGCCTGCAACAAGCTCATGCCCGAGGTGGTGAAGGAATACGCAGAGATTGCCAAAAGCAAAAAGGTGGAGCTCATTCTCATCGGCACTGAAAAGAAAATGTGCCAGGTGGCGGGGTATATATCCATGTACTACGCCGGATTCACTGGTCTGTGGTCCGGTAGTAATGAAGTGATGGCACTCCCCGGCAACATCCCGCCCAAAAAGCTCCCGGGGGCAGTCTTCGTCGACAAGGAAGGCAACATCATCAAATCCGGCAAGGGCAAGCTGATTCTTGAGTGGGAAAAGTACACCACCCATCAGAAATAAGCTTTCTCTCCCCTTTTCAGCACAAAATCGGCAAGAACCTCACGGCACTTGCCGATTTTTTGTCTATCAAAAGCTCATTTCTAGCTTTACATACCACTCCTAATGCCATAAAATTGCTGCTGGATTATGAAAAAACATCTATTCAACATTTTCACGGCAGCCCTTCTGCTCGCCGGCTGTCCGCTTTCGTTCGCTGACGGCACCTGCGGCTCCGCTGCATCTGCTACCAGCCAAGCCAACGGAGCGCTCTCCGCTGCCCTCAGCCAGATTTCTTTCGTCAGTGGCAAAGCCAACACCAACGCTGATTACTACATTTACCTGTACTCCGCCAGCTGGTGTACCCCGTGCCGCAAAGTGATGCCCAGCATCGTCAAGGAATATGCCGCTATCAAAAACAGCGGGAAGGTAGAGCTCATCCTCGTGGGCTATGATGCCAATGAACAGGGTGTAAAGGCCTACGTTGACAAGTACAATGCGGCTTTCCCTGCCGTATGGTGCAACACCGCCGGTGTTCCCGCCCTCCCCGGCAACAAGCCCACCCGTGGCATTCCCGGTGCCGTTATCGCGGATAAGAACGGCAACATCATCTTCTCCGGTTACGGCGGCGCTGTGCTGGATTGGAAAAAGTACACCATCGACAGAAAGTAAGACGTCGCTTCATCGTTTTCTACACCGGCAAGTTCCCACATGGGACTTGCCGGTTTTCTTTTACGCACCAAGCCAAGTGAAGTTCTGCCCAAAGCAACGCCCCCGCAGAGGCAAGCTCTGCGGGGGCATGAAAATGAGTGCTGTATGCTCAGGTCTTACACCTCTTCAGCGAGGTCATCATCCTTGAAGGAAGGCTGAGCAGGAGCGGGAGCCGGCTGAGCAGCCTCGGCCTCTACCTTGGAGTAGGCATCAGCGTAAGCCTTTTCAGCAGCAGCAGCGGCAGCAGCCGTGGCCTTTTCAGCAATGGCCGTCTCGGCGTCGAGCTTGGCGGCAGCTTCGTTGTAAGCCTTCACGGCAGCTTCATCACCGGACTGGGCTGCATCATACAGAGCCCACAGGTTGAGCTTCTTGGCAGCAAGCTTGTGAGCCGCGGAGAAAGCCTTGGCAGCAGCGTCGGCGGCAGCTTCATCAGCGGGGGAAGCCCAGGCGTGCTGGTAGCCCTTCACATCGTTCCAGTGGCCGCGGGTGAAGTCGGGGAAGGAAACGGAGCAGTTGTTGTTGTCCATGGAGAGGGAGCCCAGCTCAGCCAAGCAGCACCATTCAGCCAGGTCATACACGTCCATATCCAGGGGCAGACCATTCTGGAGGCAGTATACCATACGCACGTCCATGAAGAAGTCCATACCACCGTGGCCACCTACCTTTTCGGCCATTTCGCCGTACTTCTTGATGATGGGGTGGCGGTAAGCCTTGCGAAGCTTCTCCATGTTCTCCTCGCTCATGAAAGAGTGGGAATCAAGGTCCTCCAGGTCGGGGGCGCCGGCAGATTCCTTCATGTGGTCGCTCTCCAGCACAAAGCCTTCGATGGGGTACTTGTTGGCAAAGCCACGGGTACCGGTGAGCTGGAAGAGGCGGTTGTAGGGCTGGGGATTCATCACGTTGTGCTGAATCTCCACCACCTTACCATTCTCCGTGCGCATCAGGGTCGTGGTGTGGTCGCCATTGCGGTATTCGGGGCAAGGCTTGCCGGTCTTCTTTTCCACGTATTCCTTACCGTGCACAGACTTGGTGTCCATAGCCACGAGGGTCTTGAAGCGGTCGCCGCGGTGAATGTTCATCACCTGAGCCACAGGGCCAAGACCGTGCGTAGCGTACACGTCGCCGCGGTTCTCCATGTTGTACTTCATGCGCCAGCCCAGCTTGTCGGGGTCATTTTCGGGGTTGACCCAGTAATCTCCCCAGAAGGGGTCGAGGTTGTGGATATAAGCACCCTTAGCGTAGAGCACTTCACCCAGCACACCCTGCTGAGCCATGTTGAGGGCATCCAGCTCGAACCAGTCGTAGCAGCAGTTCTCCAGAATCATGCAGTGCTTGCGGGTCTGTTCGGAAAGGTTGATGAGCTCCCAGCACTGTTCCAGGTTCATGGCGCTGGGCACTTCAATGGCGGTGTGCTTGCCATTTTCCAGAGCGCACTTAGCCACAGGGAAGTGGTGATCCCAGTCGGTGGCCACGTATACAAGGTCGATATCGGGGCGCTTGCAAAGCTCCTCATACCCCTTGGCACCGTAGTAGATAGCAGCGGGGGCCATACCGGCCTTGCGCAGCTCCTTCTGGCACTTTTCAGCACGTTCCTTCACATAGTCGCACAAGGCAACAACTTCCACACCGGGGATGTGGGTAAAGCGAGCCACAGCACCCGGGCCACGCATACCGAGGCCAACAAATGCTACACGGACCGTCTTCATCTTGGGAGCTGTCAGACCCACAGCATGCTGCTGCCCCTCGGGGCGGGCAGGCGTCTCTACCACCAGTGTACCCTTATCCCAATGGGTCTTGGTGGAGGGGGACAGCGACTGGGCATTGAGGGTGCTCACAGACATGAGCACGGCTACTGCCAACGTAATCACTTTGTTCAGTTTCATAATTCTTCGAAGTGTCCTGATTGTGTTCAGCCCCTGCCGGTTTGGTTGTCTTGCCGGCAGAAAAGAACTGCCATAAGTATAGAGACATCCCCCGCGGAGTCAAGCTGATTTTTCCAAACAGACACTATGAGCGCCAGCACCGGCAATCTCCTGCCCACGCCGCAAAACTTTTCTCCGCCTACGGCGAAGCCCGGATATTGCATTGACATTACCTCCAGACTTTGATACATAAGCACCCATGATCAATCCCTTCAAAACACTGGCCTCGCTGCTGGCTCTCGGTCTGATGGTATGCCCCCTGCACGCTCAGGACGAAGCAGCCCCCACAGCCCCCGCCGCTGAGGACTCTGCAGAGCCCGGCACTAAGGACTCCAAGAAAGCCAAAAAACAGAAAAAAGAAAAGAAAGCAGGCAAGGCCCGTACAGCCGTGGGCCAGGCGCTGGAAGACCTGGAATACGAGACGGATGCCCGCCCCAACCCCAAGGCCAAGTTCTTCGCCTTCCTCTTCTCGGCCAGCTGGTGCAAGTATTGCCCCCCTGTCATGGAGATGATGATGGAGGAATACCCCAAGATGAAGAAGAAGCAGGTTGAGCTGATTCTCGTCAGCCCCGACTCTGCCGCCAACATCGCTCAGTACGTCAAAAAATACGATGCCAAGTGCCCTGTCATCATGTCCACCGGTGCAGCGCCCAAACTCTCTGCCGTTCCCGGTGAACCCCGCGCAGAAAGCCTCCCCGGCATCATGATTATCAACGGCAAGGGCGATGTCCTCTTCAATGGTCATGGCTCCGGTGGCAAGAACTGGGAGTCCATCATCAAGCAGAAGCCCGATAAGAAAAAAGCGAAAAAGGGCAAGAAGTCCAAAAAGAGCGACTTCTAATCTATCTTTTTGCTTGCAAAGTACGCGTTTTGCGGCTAAAATACGCCCCGTAAGATGCGTGCCGCGCACGCAGTAACGACAAACCATATCAGTACCATGCCTGTACCTACACAAGAACAGTACATCAAGATGCTCAACACGGCCAAGGAAAAGGGCTACGCCTATCCCGCCGTTAACGTTACCACCATCGAGGTTATCAACGGCGCCCTCAAGGCTTTCGCTGAAGCCAAGTCCGATGGTATCATCCAGGTTTCCCTTGGTGGCGGCCAGTTCGCCTCCGGCACCGCTGTGAAGGACACCGCCATCGGCGCTATCGTCCTTGCTGAAGCTACTCATCGCCTTGCTGAGGAGTACAACGTGCTCGTGGCTCTCCACACCGACCACTGCCAGGCCGACAAGATCGACAGCTTCCTGCGCCCCCTCATCGCTGAATCCAAGCGCCGCGTAGAAGCCGGTCTCAAGCCCCTGTTCAACTCCCACATGCTCGACGCCTCCGCTCTGCCCATGGCTGAGAACCTCAAGATCTCCCAGCAGATGCTCAAGGAATGCGCCGAAGTCGGGATCGTGCTCGAAATCGAAATCGGTGTTGTGGGTGGTGAAGAAGACGGCGTGGACAACGGCGACGCCCCCAACGAGAAGCTCTACACCTCCCCCGAGGACATGCTGCTCACCTACGAGACCCTCAACGGTCTTGGCACCTTCATGCTTGCCGCTACCTTCGGTAACGTGCACGGCGTGTACAAGCCCGGTGCTGTGAAGCTGGCTCCCAAGATTCTTCGCGACGGTCAGGAAGTGGTGAAGGCCAAGCACGGTGAGGACATGCTGCTCGTGTTCCACGGTGGTTCCGGCTCCGACCTCTGCGACATCCGCGAGGCTATCTCCTACGGCGTAGTGAAGATGAACATCGACACCGACACCCAGTACGCTTTCTCCAAGCCCATCGTCATGCACATGTGCCAGAACATCGACGGCATGCTCAAGATTGACGGTGAAGTGGGCAACAAGAAGGTCTACGATCCCCGCTCCTACCTCAAGAAGGGTGAGCAGGGTATCTGCGAGCGTCTCCAGCTCGCTTGCGAAGACCTCCTCTCCGCCGGCAAGACTCTCTACGGCCAGATCTAATCTGCCCATCAGAGATTCAAGCATACCTTATCTTGGAGCTGCGGCATCTGCCGCAGCTCCTTTTTTGTTTGATTTTCTCTTGACTGTCTCCTCATCTCCTGTATATTCACCCCCCAACCACGCAGAACGCCTATGTTTGATACCATCAGTTATACTGTTATGGAGTACAAAGACATCATCACCGCACTCTATAAGATTGATTACAAAGGGCTCATACTCTCAGCTTTTTTGGCCGCCTACTTATTCGGCGTCTTAAACTTTTTCTTCAAAAACTTGCTGTTCCTGTTTTTACCCTTGCTTTTCGTATATGGGGGATTTATCTATTGGGAGCGCGGGGAATATGGACTGGGTGTCGGTTACTATGTCGGTGCCATTAGTATCTTATTGGGATCGGCGATCGGCGGATTTCTGGGTCTCTACTTCTTTCCCAAGAAGAACGAGGACAATAAATACGAAGACAATAAATACGAAGACAATGAATGCGAGGACAATGAATGCGAAGACGATGAATACGAAGACGATGAATACGAAGACGATGAATACGAAGACAATGAATGCGAGGACGATGAATACGAGGACGATGAATACGAGGACGATGAATACGAAGACGATGAATACGAGGACGATGAATACGAGGACAATGAATACGAGGACAATGAATACGAGGACGATGAAAACGAGGACAATGAATACGAGGACGATGAATACGAGGACAATAAATAAAAGCCCCATCCAGCAGCACCCCGCATCAACGGATGTTCATTTCCAAGTCATCAGGCATCTCTAAAAACGCCATTTCAGTCAGACAAAGGGCAATTTGACGCGCAGGATGCGCGACAGTGGAATGCACAATGAACAATGAAAAATGTACAATGAAGAAGTTCCCCGCGGCACAGCCGCGGCTAGCTTTGAGCCCCTGACGGGGCTCAGGTAATCACAAAAAAACACGCACGGGAAGCTAAGGTACTGCTTCCCGTGCGTGATTGTTGTTGAAAGTGCTTTTTTACAGCCAGCCAAGGCCCACGGCCTTGCGCACGCGGGTGAGGGTGATGGCGGCTTCCTCGCGGGCGCGGGCAGCGCCGGTGTTGAGCGTCTCATCCACATACCCGGGGTTGGCCAGCAACCAATCGCGGCGTTCGCGAGCAGTGCGGAAGTATTCCCAGTAGGCCTCGAACAAGTCCTTCTTGAACTGACCGTAGCCCACGCCACCGCGGTTGTGGGCATCAATCATCTCCTGATACTGCTCCGGTGTGGCAAAGAGCTTGTAGAGTTGCAGCAGGATGGAACCCTCGGTGGGTTTCGGGTCCTCCAGGGGAGTGGCATCGGTGATAATCTTCTTGTTGATGAGCTTGCGGATGGGCTTTTCCTCACCAAAAATGGGCAGCGTGTTGCCGTAGCTCTTGCTCATCTTCTGGCCATCCAGACCGGGCACCACAGCCGTCACCTCATTGATGATGGGCTCGGGCAGCTTGAAGATATCCTCGCCGAAAATGTCATTGATTTTGCCGGCCAGATCGCGCGTCACCTCCAGGTGTTGCTTCTGGTCCTTGCCCACGGGCACAGCATCTGCATTGTACAGCAGAATGTCGGCGGCCATCAGCGCAGGGTAGGCAAACAGCGCGTGGCTGGCTGCAATGCCGCGAGCCATCTTTTCCTTGTAGGAGTGGCAGCGCTCCAGCAGGCCCATGGGGCACACGGTGGAAAGAATCCAGGCCAGTTCGTTCACCTCCGGCACAGCAGATTGTGCGAAAAATACGGATTTCTGCGGGTCCAGGCCACAAGCCAGGAAATCCACCGCAAGGCCGCGTGTATTCTCCAGCAGCGCCTGGGCGCTTTCCATGGTGGTCATGGCGTGGTAGTTGGCAATGAAATAGAACCCCTCGCCCTGCTCTTGCAGCCGCACGGCGGGTTCAATCGCGCCGAAATAATTACCGATATGAAGCTTGCCGCTGGGCTGTAAACCTGTGAGGAAACGCATAGTGATGATAGATTGTATGTGATAAAAACTTATTGCGGGGTAAGAGCCCCCTGGGAAAGCACACTACGGATGTAGTTGCGCAGACTGCCGGCGCTGTATGCGCCCTCGATGGTGCGCAGCTTCACGCCTTCGGTGTATAAAATCGTGGTCGGCACCTTGGTGATACCAAACTTCTCGGCCAGTGCGGGGTACTCATCTGCATTCACATCGACCACCTGCACGGTGCCCTTCTCGCTCTGAGCCAGGTCTTGCAGTTCCTGCTTCATGCGGGTGCTGTGGGAGCACCACGGGGCCGTGAAGCTCAGCAACAAGCTGCGACCGCTCACGCCCGTCACCTGCTTGATGTCCTCGCCCTTGTACTCGCTGTACAGCTCAAAACGCGGGCCACTCACCAGATGCTCAGGCATGTTTTGTTGGCGGCGCACCAGCGCCCCCAGCGATTCACGCTGCGGGTTGGGAGCAGGCTTGGTGGCCGTGGTAAATTGCTCGGCCTGCGCTGCGCGAGCCTTCTTTTCTTCATCAGAATCCCCGCACCCTGCCACCAGCAGCGGCAGACTTAATACAACAAACAGAGATGCCAACGATTTTTTCACGCGCTCATTCTCCCTTTTTTTACCCCTCTTGAAAAGCCTATTTTGTGTCCTAATCGATGATAAACCGGCTTTTTCTTCCCCTGCACCTCACCCGCCGTGATGGCTGGGGGTGAAGCGCAATTCCCGGCGGGCCGGCAGCTGCATTTCCTCGCCCGTGCGCGGGTTGCGCAAGCGCCGTGGGCGGCACTCCTTCATGCGGAAAGTACCAAACTTGGCCAGGCGCACCTCGCCATCCTCGCGCAAGCCATCGCGAATGGCTCGAATCACCGCCTCCAGCGCCAGCTCGGCCGCACTCTGCGTAGCCGTGCCACCCAGAGCCTCGCGCACCATCTGTAGCAACTCTTTCCGCTGCATACTCAATCTCGGCGGCCACTGCTGCGGCTCAGAATAATTAAGGCATAGTATGCCAGCATCGCTATAGAAGACAAGGCAGCCGCCACATAGGTCATCGCAGCCCAGCGCAAGGCCGTACCGGCCTGCCCATGCATGGCTCGCGTGGCCAGCCCCGATGACTCCAACCAAGCCAGAGCGCGGCGCGAAGCATCAAACTCCACCGGCAGTGTCACCAGGGCAAACAAGGTCGTCAGCGCAAACAAGCCCAAGCCAATCCAGGCCACCGTTGTGCCGCTGCCCAGGCTGAGCATAATCAACCCCACCATCAGCACAATCTGCCCCAGGCGGGAGCCCAAGTTCACCAGCGGCACCATCTCCGAGCGCAGCTTAATCCACGGATACATCTGCGCATGCTGTACCGCATGCCCACACTCGTGCGCCGCCACAGCCATGGCCGCCACACTCGCCTCGGCATACACGCTATCGCTCAAGTTCACCGTCTTGTTCACCGGGTTAAAATGATCCGTAAGCTGCCCGCGCGTGTGCGTCACCTTCACATCCGTGATGCCATAGGCCCGCAGCATGCGCTCTGCCACCTCTGCCCCCGTCAGCGGTGCCGGCGCGGCAGAAAAACGCTTCATGTTGGCCATCATCCGCTGCTGCACCACCCAGCCAATCACCCCGGTAATCACCAGCAACGCCAGCCCCAGCATCGTCATCCCGCCATACATACCCCCCTGCTCCATACCACTACCGTAGTATGAGCTGTACCCACTATACTCCGGCACATACTGTGCCCATATCGTCAACATCGATATCATATCTGCTGTCATTCTACCATTTCGACACCCCAACCGCAAGCGTTGTTCATTTTTTACTCAGGTAACAGCTCTCCTGCGCGCATACGCGACTTACTGTCATCATTAGGGCTTGCTTAGGAGCGGCGGGCAGGTATACTAGGGGTGAGGAAATATGAAGATACTGAGACGCAACCTGAGTCTGATGCTGGCAGTGAGATATCTGAATCCGCTGCGGTCGATGTTTTCTGTGATTACCCTGATATGTTTGGGAGGTGTAGCACTGGGTGTGATGGTGCTGATTGTGGTATTGTCCGTGATGTCGGGCTTGCAGAAGACGATGGAGGAACGCGTGCTGGCGTTTACGCCGCATTACTCCGTCGCGCTGACGGATGGATTCGGGCGCGCCGCCATCAATGACCAGGAATGCAACTGGGCCGAGGCGATTGACAACATCAGCGCGGTGCCGGGAGTGGTGAGTGTGTACCCGCAGCTGGAGAATGATGGTTTTGCGCAGACATCGCGCGGGCGGATGACGGTGCATTTCAATGCTATTCAGCCGAACAATTATGCCCAATGGGTGCCGCTGAAGGAGATGCTCAAGGAAAAAGACGAGTGGCTGGCTGGCGAAGATGAACGCATGGCCGCTGGTGAGCAGGATTTTGGCTTTGGTGCCGGGTTGAACCAGGAGTGCATCATCTCTGCCCCGACCGCAATTGGGCTGGGGCTGAGCGTGGGCGACACGCTGCACCTGACCCCGGTGGGGAGTCTGGACGAGGTGGCTTCCATCTACGCGATGATTCAGAGTCCGCTGCAAACGCAGGAGAACAAGGAATTCATGCAGGCACTGGCCACGATGTTCGATGGAGCCGCTGCAGCCAATGGTGGCGTGACGGTGGCAGCCGAGAAGCTCAACGGGCTGCTGCAAATGATACAGAATTTTGACCAGAAGAAGCTGCGCGACAGCGAGCGCGACGCCTGCGACACGCTCTACATGCTGGCCGCCGACCACATGGGCGGGGTACCTTTCACCGCCGAAGAACAGCAGAAGTGGAAAGACACGGCCGATGGGCTGGCTGCACTTGACCGCGACAAGGAAGACGGCAAGGCGGTGAAGAGCATCAACGAGATGGTGATGCCTGTGGACTTGAAGGTCATCGGCATCTACCAGGCACCGGAAAACATGCCCGGGCCAAACATTTACCTGCCGCTCACCATTGCCCAGGACGTGATGGGCTACGCGGCCACAGCAGGAGATGGAGAAGAGGGCGAAGCCGAGGCCGAACCCGGTCGCAGCGGCCAGATTATGGGCATTTGCGTGCGCGTGGCAGACCCCAACAACCCGGGGGAGGTGGAGCAGCAGATTTTGCAGGCTCTGCCGGACATGAGCGCCCCTACCCAGGCTCACCCCATGGGGCTGGGCTGGCACATTGCCCCGTGGACCAAGAGCTTTGAGCAGTGGTACAAGCTGATTGCCAACGAGCGTATCATGATGAGCTTTGTGCTTTCCATCATATCGCTGATTGCCAGCTTCTGCATCATGGCCGTGATGTTCACGATGTCGATGCAGCGCAAGCGCGAGATTGCCGTGCTGCAAGCGCTGGGCGCAACCCCGGGCAAAATCATGGGCATCTTTGCCTGGCAGGGTGTCATCATCGGCTTTGTGGGCGCGATTTTGGGTGTGGTGCTGGCGCTGCTGGTTCTGTATTACCGTCTGGAGATACAAGCGGCTCTGGCCAGCATCGGCATGGACCCCTTCCCCATGCAGGCACATGGCATCGAGCTGCCGGCCGAATATGACCCGGCCATGTTTGCCCGCCAGGCGGTGCAGGCCTTTGTGATGGTGACGATTGCCTCCATCATCCCGGCCTTCATCGTATCGCGCCAGGACCCGGCCAAGGCTCTGCGCGCCAACTGATGCGCCCCCGACTCCCCGCTTCACAACTACCCTCCATGGATATTTACTGGATAGAACAAGGCAAGCGAAAAGGCCCCGTCACCGTGCCGGACATCATCTCTCTGGTGCAGATGGGCGAGCTGACGCCTGACACAAAAGGCTGGCATGCAGGCTGCTCGCAGTGGATGCCCCTGCGCGAGCTGCCCGCCCTGGTGGATTTTCTGGGCACCCCGAAAAACGCCGACAAGCCCACCACGCAACCGGAAAGCGCAGCCCCGGCAGAACCGGCCGCCGCGCAGCTGCCGGCCGGCCTCCCGCCTGTGCCGGGCCAAGGCATCCCCACCGCAGCCTTCCCCACGGGCAAGGCTACCATGCTGGAGGTCTTCCCAGCGGCACCACTTGCGCGTCTTTTTGCCCGCCTGACGGACTCTGCGCTCTACACCGCGCTGGCTCTCGGTGTGTGCTACACCCTTGGTGTGGACTACAACAGCTACTACACCCCCAGCAGCCCCTTTTTCTGGCTGCCCATGGTGGTACTGGAAGCCCTTTGCCTGAGCCGCATGGGCACCACCCCCGGCAAGATGCTCATGGGCATACGCCTGGCCTCCCTTGTAGGCACGCCGCGCATCAGTTTCGGGCGCGCTCTGCTGCGCTCGGCCCTGGTCTTTTTCCTGGGTACGGGGTTGATGATGTTCCCGGTGGGAGTGGTCATGATGCTTTTTTCCTACTGGAGCCTGCGCTCCCGCGGCATTTGCCTGTGGGATGCCCGCACCACCACCCTGCCGGTGCAACCGGCCAAAAGCGGATTGGGACGCTTTGCCGCAGCAGCTATCACCATCTACATGGCGCTGACTGCGGCAGGCCTCTTCATGCAACCCTGGCTGCCCACCATGCTGGACGAAATTGAAAAACAGTCCCCCGAAGCCGCGCGCCAACTGAGAGGCTGGATGCAAATGCAAATGCCGCCTGAGGCCCAAAAACCGGCCGAAACCATCCCCCAACCCAAGGAATAACTCCCTGATGACACGCGCAAGGTTTTTACCTTGCGCTTTTTATTGAAAACTCCCGCAAATTTTAGGCTTGCCATTTCAGCACAACGCGTGTAGAATAGCGCGCCCGCTCGCAGAAGTTGATATTCTGTAAGCAAAGACAACAAATACCACCGTATCTGATTATGAAAGAACTCAAAGGTGCATGCATCATCGGCCAGTCCGGCGGTCCTACCGCTGTGATTAACGCCAGCGTACTCGGCGCTGTGCAGACGGCTCTCAACACTCCCCAGATTACTCGCGTACTCGGCGCTGCCCACGGCATCACCGGCGTACTCAACGAACAGCTTTACGACATGGGTATGGAAGACCCCGCAGAGCTCGAACTCCTCAAGTTCACCCCCTCCTCTGCTCTGGGTACCTGCCGCTACAAGATGAAGGACCCCGATGTGGATCCCACCGACTACGAGAAGCTCCTTGAGACCTTCAAGAAGTTCGACGTGCGTTACTTCTTCTACAACGGTGGCAATGACTCCATGGACACCTGCAACAAGATTTCCAAGTTCATGCAGAAGAGTGGTTACGAATGCCGCGTGATGGGCATTCCCAAGACCATCGACAACGACCTGTACGGCACCGACCACTGCCCCGGCTTTGCTTCCGCTGCCAAGTACATCGCCACTTCCTGCATGGAAGTGCAGCATGACGCCTCCTGCTATGACACCGGTATGGTGACCATCATCGAAGTGATGGGCCGCCACGCTGGCTGGCTGACCGCTGCCGCTGCCCTGGCTAACTACGCCGGTGCCGGTCCCGACCTCATCTACCTGCCCGAGGTGGACTTCAACATGGAAGCCTTCCTCAACGACGTGGAGAAGCGCTACAACGCTACCGGCAAGTGCTTGGTGGTGGTGTCCGAAGGCATCCACGACGAATACGGCAAGTTCATCTCCGAAGCCAAGACCAACGGCAACGACGGCTTCGGTCACGCTCAGCTGGGTGGCCTGGCCAACAAGCTGGCTGAAATCGTGCGCGAACGCGTTCCCTCCGCCAAGGTGCGTGCTATCGAGCCCTCCCTGCTCCAGCGCTGCGCCACTCACCTGGCCTCCACCACGGACGCCATGGAAGCCTACCTCGCCGGCAAGACCGCTGTGCAGGCTGCTGTGAACGGCGACACCGACAAGATGGTGGCTTTCGAGCGCAACGATCTGTACGGTCAGTACGTGTGCAACACCAAGCTTCTGCCCCTGGAGGGCGTTGCCAACTTCGGGCGCAAGGTTCCCCGCGAATGGATCAACGCTGCCGGTAACGGCATCGAGCGCGCCTTCATCGACTACGCTCTGCCCCTCATCCAGGGCGAGACCGGCATGAAGACTGTGCAGGCTCTGCCCCGCTTCGCCCGCCTTCGCAAGGTGCTGGCCAAGCCGGTTTGCGAGCTGTAATAGCCACAACTGCTCAAATCATTCCCACGGGGGCGATGCTTCGGCATCGTCCCCGTTCATTTTCATAATAAACTTGCTATATGGTCGGGGTTATGTTAGTATCCCCGCGCAATCATGATTACTGACCTCTCCTCACTCGCCGAATGGAAAACCCGCGCTGCTGCTCAACCGCAGGGCCGCACCGTTTTGGACTTGGAGGCAGACAGCCTGCACCGCCACCAGGAAAAGCTGTGTTTGATTCAATATGGTGATGCCCACGGAGTGGACATCATCGACCCCCTGGCCATCGAGGACCTGCGCCTCTTTGTCATGTGGATGAAAGAGGCAGACGTATGGATGCACGGCGCGGACTATGACATGAGCCTGCTGCTGCGCGCCTTTGGCGAGCTGCCCCACATGATTCTGGACACCCAGATTGCCGCCCGCCTGCTGGGACACCGCAAATTTGGTCTGGCCGCGCTGGTGGAACATTTTTATGACGTCAAGCTGAGCAAGAAAAACCAGAAAGCGAACTGGGGGCAGCGCCCCATCCCTGCGGAGATGCAGGAATACGCCCAGGGAGATGTTAAATACATGCTGGATATGGCAGATCGGCTGGTAGCCCAGCTGCAAGCTGCAGGGCGCTATGAATGGTTCCTGGAAAGCTGCGAGGAAAACATGCGCCACGGCAAGGAACGCTTTGCCGCAGGCTCCCAGGACCCCTGGCGCATCAAAGGCAGCGGCAAACTCACCCGCCGCGGGCTGGCAGCACTGCGCACGCTCTGGACCTGGCGCGACCGCGAAGCAGCCCAGCAGGACCGCCCCGCATTCATGATATGCTCCAACGATGATTTGCTGCGCTGGAGCTTCTCGCTGCAAGAGTTCCGCCCCGTCTACCCGGCCGCGCACTTCTACTCTCACCGAGCCAACCGTTTCCGCAAAGCGGTGGATTCCTTCCAGCTCATGGATGAAGATGACTATCCTGAGCTGCCCAAGCGCGAGCGCCACGTGAGCGACCCGAACTTTGAAGCCCGACTGGAGCACTGGACCGCCAAGCGCAACGCCATCGCCGAACAGCTCGATCTGGAGAACATGATTATTGCCTCCCGCAGCGAGCTGGAAAGCATCTCCAATAATGAAGAGCGGGGCTTCTCCAAGCTCATGAACTGGCAGCGCAACCTGCTGCTGAGCTGAAATCCCCCCCCCCCCCGCAATTCGGCTCGTCTTTCTCGCATCATCCCCATCAAGTGACTCCGGCGCATGACTGACAACGAAAAATCATTGCTGAAAGACGCAGCCCTTTTCGTGGGTAGCTTCTTTTTGTTCATCTACATTCACTTACCCCTCGCCCTGCGCTTTGGATATGATGTGGATGAAATCATCGATTATACTGGCTCTCAAATGGCCCGGGATGTCTACCTGAGCGTTGGGCGCTGGGGTCTTGTGTTGTGGGGATGGCTTGTTGGCAGTGGCATGAAGCCATGGTCCGGAGGGATAACGGCCGGGCTCATTTTGTGCTTTGCCCTCATTGTACAAACCAAAATTCTTTTTACTTCCAAAACGCCAAGCTTCTACAAAGCCATCTATTGTGCGCTGTATCTGGCCTGTTGCCAGTTTGCATACACCATGAATTTCAGCATGCAGGTGGAAGGCTTTGCACTCGCCATTCTCTTTGCAACACTTGCTTGTTTTGTGCTTTTTGCCAAGCAGGCCATTTCATTCATCCGTATTCTTTCCGCCGTTGGCTTGCTTTTTGTGGCGCTGTCCTTCTATCAATCCAGCGGCTTGCTCTTCTTCACCCTCTTCCTCTGCTGCATGGTGCAGGCAGAAAACAAAACAACAATCTTCAAGCACTTGGCTATTCTGGGGGGAACCTGCGCCGGTGCCATTACATTATTCGCCCTCTCCAAAGCAGCTATTCTGGCCTTTTACCAACCCTGCGAGGAAGCTGTCATCTTTGCCAAGCACCATGAGGCCTGGACCCTGTCGGAAGGCATCCTCCACACCAAAACAGCTCCCATTCATCTTATCATCAACCGCTTCATGCAAGCGGTCAGCTGCAATAAATACCTGCAGATATGCACGTTTGTCTCCCTGCTCATGTGGGGATACCACATGCTGCAGCAGCGCAACTTCCTGAAGCCGTGTCTCTTGATTGCAGCCATCATCATTCCTTATGCAGCCACCTTGTTCATGTATACGGAACAGCGCATGCTGATGTTTCTGCCGCTCTTTTGCGCATTCTGCGTCACCATGGCGGCATCGCGATACGCTCCGGCAAAGCATTATCGTTGGATGCTCCCCATTCTGGCCATCATCTGCATTTTTGCTGCCCACAAAGTCTCTAACATGAGCCTGACAGAACGCACCAAACATGATTTCAACCTCATGGAGCGGTACGCTCAGTATTACAACGCCCGAAAACTCATGCATGACTCCGGCTTAAATGAACAAACAGGAAAAATTATCGTGTTTGAGCGCGGCTGGAATGAGTATGCCCCTGATTTTTACCACTCCTACCCGTTCAAGAACTTCCACTTAGGTACAAACAAAGATTACGAAACGTACCAACACACCTTGGACAACATGCCCAGTTGGCCGGCATCCGGCAGCATTATCAGGGATGAAAATGTCATCCTCATCAAGGGGCAGTCTCGCTGGTAAGCCTATCAGCCCCACCGGATAAAATGATAAGCCAAGCTGCTCAAGACCTGTTTTTCACTTGAAATAGGCTTGCAGAATGGGTATGATAGCGGCAAGAAGAAAGGGAGCAACCTTTCCACCACGTTCTAAAGCTATGAAAACGCTCATAACCAATGCTCGTATCATCTCCCCCGGCGTTGATATTGCCGGTGGGTCCGTACTCATCGAAGATACCCGCATCGCCGCTGTGCTGATGCCCGGTGAAACCGCTGAGGCCGACAAAGTCATCGACGCCAAGGGCAACATGCTCATGCCCGGCTTCATTGATGTGCACTCCCACGGTGCCGGCGGCTGCGACACCTGCGACTGCAAGGTCGAAAGCATCCGCACCATCGCTGATTGCAAGATGAAGGAAGGTGTGACCACCTGGCTGCCCACCACCCTGACACTCGGCACCAAGACACTGGCAGACGTTTGCACAGTAGTGAAGGAATATGCCTCTGCTCCCACGGGCTCAAAGACCCCTGGTGTGCACCTGGAAGGCCCCTACATCAACCCCAAGCAGTGCGGCGCCCAGAATCCCGCTTTCGTACGCCCGGCAGACTACGAGGAAGTGTCCATGCTCAATGACATTTACCCCATCCTCTACATCTCCATGGCTCCTGAAATGCCCGGTGCCATCGACTTCATCTCCAAGGCCAGTGCAGCCGGCACCACCTGCTCTGCCGGCCACTCCGCCGCCACCTACGCCGACTTCATGAAGGCCAAGGCCGCCGGCCTGGAGCACCTGACCCACTTCTGCAACCAGATGAGCCCCCAGCACCACCGCGAAATCGGCCTCGTCGGCTCCGGTATGCTGGACAAGGACATCAAGATTGAAATCATCTGCGACAAGATTCACCTGAGCCCCGACATGCTCAACCTGACCTTCAGCAACAAGGACATCTCCCAGATGATTATGATTACCGACTCTCTGGCTTGCTCCTGGATGCCCGATGGCCCCGGCCAGTTGGGTGGTCTGCCCATCATCGTGAAGGACGGCGTGGCACGCCTGGAAGCCGGCAACCTGGCCGGTTCCACCCTGCGCTTTGCCAAGGGTCTCAAGAACGTGCAGGAAATCACCGGCAAGCCCCTGAGCGAACTGGTGAAGGCCACCTCCTGGAATGCTGCACAGTCCCTGGGGCTGTATGATCTGGGCAAGGTAGCCCCCGGCTACACCGCCGACCTGGTGATGCTGGATGCCGAATATGACACCGTGATGACCATCATCGACGGTGAAGTTCGCTACGAGGCCTGATTGCGGCAACGCCCCTGAGCTTCATTGAGCGCGGGGACGGCTAGCCACAGCCGTTCCCGCGCTTCTTTCCTTTTTCACCACCACACATACATGACCATGCTCATCTCCCCCCTTGCAAAAAAGCTCTGCATCGCCAAAGGAATCGACCCGACCCAACTGCGGGGCTCGGGGCCGAGAGGCCGCATCATGGCAGCAGATGTGGTGGAACCCACCAATGCCCCCCAGAATCGGGGCGGCACCGCCATAGCAGAGTTTGCCGCCACCCCCACGCGCCCGGAAAAAGACGGCTACTATGTGTACGATGGCGAGGTGAATATGCACGCTCTGGCCGGCATCAGCATGCCCATTGCCGTGCAATGTGAAAAGCTGCTGGAGAACCGCTACTCCCTGTTCGATTACATCGTGCGCGCCGTGGTCAAAGCCTGCTGTTCCTGCCCTTCTTGGCGGGACCCGGGGGGACAAATTGACGTACTGCTGTTTGAGGATGCAGGTAAGAACCAATGCTGCCTCATGAATGTGGCCAAGAAATCCATCTACCGCCTTGCGAAAGAAACGGCTGCAGCCACACCGCCCGCACCGGACTTTGCCCCCCACATCGTGGTGTGCGATACCCTGACCACGCGTGAACAAGTGGCAGCCAAGCTGCAGGCAGATAAGCGCCCGGGCTTTGCGCTCGTCATCCGCGGCGTGACCCCCAAAGTGGAAATCCGCGCCGGGCGAGACGAGCTTGATGACACGTGCCTGGGCTACACATTCTACGCCGCTACCACCATTTCACCGGCAGAAGCCAACCGCATTGCCGCAGAGCTGCAAGCCTTCCTGTACAATCCGGTGCGTCTGTTGCTGCTGAATTGATAGCGCCGCCACTCCCTTTCCCAAACAAAACCACCCGAGCAGTATCTGCCCGGGTGGTTTTGTTGTCTCTCACGATAGGAGGTTAAGATTTATCCTGCTTTTCCCAGCTGAAGGGCTCGAACTGAGCCTTTGCCTCCGAATCACCCCACTCGGGGCGGCGCATGCCATAGATGATGAAGGGTATCGCCGTAAAAATCAACGCACCCACAATCAGAATGCCCACGTACATCGCCGGACTCCCCACGGAAATCTGCCCCGGAGGAATAAAGCTGAAGACAAAAGCCAGCGCACTGCCCAACAGGCCCAGACCACCGATTACCCACATGCCCAGCACCTTGCCACCGGGGATGCGGAATGTGCGGGGTCTATCCGGGTCGCGGTAGCGCAGGTAAATGGCCGAGGCAAACATCAGCATGTACATGATAAGGTACAGGATGATGGTGAGCTGTGAAATGATTTGATATGCGGCCTGCACCGAGGGCAAAATCACAAAGAAAATGGAAAGCAGCGTGACAATGAAGCCCTGAATGAGCAAAATACCCACCTGCACCCCATTGCGGTTCGTATACTGCATGAAACGCGGCAAATACCCGGCGCGCCCCACTTCCAGCAAGCCCTTGGAGGGGCCACCTACCCAGGCTACTACCTGCGCCAGCACACCAAAGGTCAGGCACAGCGCCATCACGGGGCCCAGCCAGCCAAGCCCGAAATATGCGAACAACTTATCGTATGCTACCAGCAAACTCTGCACCAGGTTAATCTGGCTCTTCGGGATGATGAAGCCAATGGCCAGCGTGCCGAACACGAAAATCAACACCGTGATGACAGAAGCCATACCAATGGCCAGCGGGTAGTTGCGCCCGGGATTTTCCACATCTTTCACGTGCACGGCGCTCATTTCCATACCGGCATAGAAAAGGAAGATACTGGCAGCAAGCACAATGTTGTTGAAATTGCTCAAATCCGGCACAAAGTCCGAGGCCTGCATGCTGATATCAATGGGATTGCCCATCCCCCAGTAAATCATCCCCATGAGCACCAGCAGTGCAGCGGGAATCACCGTACCGAGCAGCGAGCCCCACTTGGTGATGCTGCCGCTCGTGCGCATCCCCCTGAAATTGAGGAATGTGGCAAGCCAATACACCAACAACACCAAGCACAACACGTACACGTTGTTGGAGGATAACGCGGCATCCCAGCTCTGGTTCGGCCCAATGAATGCGATTGATACCGCAGCAAAGGTCAATACCGTCGGGAACCATATCGTGGTCTGAATCCACTGCAACCATATCGCCAAAAAGCCCAGTCGCGGGCCAAACGCTTCGCCCACCCAGCGGAAAACACCGCCCTTCTCCGGCCAGCCCGTGGTCAGCTCGGCCGCCACCAGTGAGACCGGTATCAGGAAGAAGACCGCAGCGAATATGTAGTAAAACGCCGAACTGAGTCCGTATGTACTCTCGGCGGGGAGACCGCGCAAACTCACGATGGCGGAGACGTTGATCATCGCCAGCGTGAAAACGCCCATGCGCAGGGCGCGGCGGCCTGCGGGAGCAGCTGATTGTTCCTGTATCTTATTCATGATTGTGTCTTTGTAAGGTGCGGCTCAGCCGGGTCCGTATCGGTCCAGGGGCCATCGCTCACACCGGATTCATAATAAAGAGAAACCATCCGATTAAGCGGATATGCCACATCGGGCAAATCCCGGCTCTGCTTCACGGGAGGCAAAGCCGCATCATCCGGCTTGTGTTCAGCTTGATTCTCCATACCGCAAATGACATCCACCCTGCCCGACTTGTTCTAAATATGGTGGACTTTCGCCCTTTAAATGAAAAATTACACAAAAAGTACCAAATAATGCTTGACTTTCTTTCCTGAATGATGTACATAACGCCCCCACAAAGTTATGGCTAAGAAAAGCTGGATAGAAAGAAACAAAAAGAAGGCAGCTGTCGCGGCTCGCTATGCAGACCTCCGCGCCAAGCTGAAGGCTGAGGGCGACTATATTGGTCTTACAATGCTTCCGCGCAATGCTTCCCCTGTTCGCCAGGTGAACCGCTGCGAGCTGACGGGGCGTCGTCACGCATTCCTGCGTCGCTTCCATCTCTCTCGTATCGCTTTCCGCGAACTTGCTAACGCCGGTATGATTCCCGGTGTGACGAAGTCCAGCTGGTAAGCCCGATACAATACTTGACATTTTTCCTGCGCGGGTTATTCTATAAGAGTAACCCGCGCTTGTTTATGCCAATATACGAGTACATCTCTGAACACCCGGACGACCCTGAGAAGTCGTGCCGGGTTTGCCGCAAAGGTTTTGAACTGATGCGGGCGGTAGACCGCGAACCGCTGACACGTTGTCTGTATTGCAAAAACCCGGTTCGCAAGAAGATAGGTCTGGTGAATGTGCCCAAAATCACCGCACCTATTTCCATCACAGATGCCAAAAAAGCCGGTTTCACCGTCATGGAGAAGCGCGATACCGGCGTGTACGAAAAACTCTGACCATTCTCCCTCCCTGCTCATTTTTCCTCTATATACCAACACACCGTAAATGGACATATTCCTGACCCCAGAACAAGTTTCCACCTTACAATGGGATTACCCCAGCATTGGTTCCATCCTGCTCTTCATATTGGGTATCGCCTTCTTCCTGTTTCTCAACGCATTCTTTGTAGCCAATGAGTTTGCGAGCGCTCGCGTGCGTGAAAGCCAGCTGGCAGATAACGATGAGGACACCAAAGCCCAGGCCAAGCGCCGCAAAACGGCACGCCACATCGTGCACCATCTGGATACCTATCTTTCTGCCAACCAAGTAGGTATTACCATCGCCTCTCTGGCGCTGGGTGCCATGGGCGAGCCCTTCATCAGCAGCCTGATTGCCCCGATTCTCACTTATTTCCTGCACCTGTCCGACACGGTGGTGCATGTGATTTCCTACACCCTGGCCTACGCCCTGTTCACCTTTGCCCACGTGGTGCTGGGCGAGCTGGTGCCCAAGAGTCTGGCCATCCGCCACCCGCTGGAGATTTCGCTGGCCACCTCCGTATGGATGAAGCGCTTCGCCACCTCCACCTCGTGGATTATTCACATCTTCAACAACACCGCCAACACCATCGCTCACCGCGTTTTCGGTGTGGACCCGCACTACGAGCCCCACTCCTCTCACAGCGCAGAGGAAATTGCCCTCATCGTGGAGCAGAGCGGACGCACCCACGAGGTGACAGAAACCGAGGCGGAAATCTCCATGAACGCCCTGGAGCTCAATGACCGCGCCGTGCGAGATATTTTTGTTCCCCGCAACAGTGTGGAGGTGCTGGATATCAACGATGATTTTCAGTACAATCTGGAGCGCGTCTGCACCAGCCGCCACAGCCGTTTCACGCTGGTGGATGGTAGTCTGGACGATGTGAAGGGCTGGATTCACGTCAAAGACATGCTGCGCCTTGTGCAAACACCGGACCCGCAAATCATGAGCGTGTGCCGAGAGCTCAAACTGGTACCGGAAACGATGAAACTGGACACCCTGCTCAACTTCTTCTCCAAAGAGCGCACACACTGCGCCCTGGTGGTGGATGAATACGGCGTAGCGCTGGGCCAGGTGTATCTGGATGACCTGCTGGAAGAAATCGTGGGCAATGACATTCAGGACGAGTTTGAAGCGGAAAGCACCAGTGATTTCATGATGGTGGAGCAAGGCCAGTACATCGCCAATGGTGCGCTGACCCTGTTTGATTTGGAGGAAGAGTTGCCCGGTATCGGTGAGATTGAAAGCGACAGCGGCGTATCCACCCTGGGTGGGTACATCACGGATTGCCTGGGCCACCTGCCCGAGGTCAACGAACAGCTTCGCATCAAAGACTACATGGTTACCGTCACCGGCACGGATGGCCGCCGCGTCACCCAGCTCAAGCTGGAACATGACCCACTTCCCGAACCTGCCGAAGCCTGATATTCCCCCCATGCTGCGCAACTTTCTCATCGCCGTCGGCCTCAGTTCCTTGGTATGTGCCGTCATCTTCCTCCCGGAGTGGGGTGAAGACCCCCGAGCCTTGGCGTTGGGCGAGTGGAAAGAAGCCTCCCGCCGCGGTCTGCAGGCAGAGGTCGATGAGCAAGGCATCCGCTGGCAAGGCTATGGACGCCGGGGCAAGCTCACCTACGAATGGCTGCAAACAGATACCGAGCCTTATCGCGTGAAACTGCTGCGCGGGCAGACAGGCATCGAGGCCAACGTCACATTCAACGGCGCGGATGAAGCCATCCTGGAGCCGGATATCTTTGACCAGCTCCCCGACATCGCCAAAACATACATCCGCGACAACAACAAACGCCACCAGCGCCCGGAAAAAGAAGTCATCCTCATCTTCCACCGCGTGGAGGCCAAAGAATCCGACTAATCGCACGCGCGCGGGCGCAATTCACGTTTGACATCGGCGGGGCGCTTGGGTACAATGCCCGCAGATGAGCACAGCTTTTGTACCAGAGGACTATTTTCGCCAATACAACGTGCCGGACATCTTCGGCGAGGGCGATACCTGCGAGGTAGACTTGGGCTGCGGCGATGGCGGCTTCCTGCTGGCCATGGCTGCCCATTATCCGGAGCGCCGCTTTCTGGGCGTAGAGCGTCTTCTGGGGCGCATTCGCAAGGTATGCAGCGAAAGTGCCCGCCAGGGGCTCACCAATGTGCGCGGTTTGCGCGTGGAAAGCCGCTACTTCCTGGAGTGGCTCATTGCCCCCGGCAGCATCAGCCGCCTGCACTACCTCTTCCCCGATCCCTGGCCCAAGGAAAAGCACCACAAGAACCGCTTGGTGCAGGATTCATTCATCCCCGTGCTGCACAAAGCTCTGGCCACGGATGGCGAGGTGCTGTTCAAGACCGACCACGAGGACTACTTCATCTGGGTCTGCGAAAAGATGGATGCCTCCCCCCTCTTCCGCCGCGCCGATTGGGTAGATGATTTCTACCCCAAGACAGATTTCCAAAAGCAATGGGAAGCCATGGGCAAGCCCATTTACGCAGCCCGATTCATCCGCAACAATGTCATTTGAACTTCTTAAAACGGATCCGTCCGGAGCCCGCCGCGGCGTGCTGCACCTGCCCCATGGCGATGTGCAGACCCCCATCTTCATGCCCGTCGGCACCCAGGGCACCGTCAAAACCCTGCACCCGGAGGATTTGGAGGCGCTGGGAGCCCAAATCATTCTGGGCAACACCTACCACCTCTGCCTGCGCCCCGGGGACGAGGCCATCCGCAACCTTGGCGGCCTGCATACCCTCTCCGGCTGGGATAAGCCCATCCTCACCGACTCGGGCGGCTTCCAGGTATGGAGCTTGGCACGCCTGCGCAAAATCACCGAGGAAGGGGTGCGTTTCTGCAACCACATCGATGGTGCATACATGATGCTCTCCCCCGAGCGCAGCATGGAAATCCAGGCCAACCTGGGCAGCGACATCGCCATGCTCTTCGATGAATGCCCCCCCTACCCCTGCGACCGCAAATACGCAGAAAAATCCCTGGGCTATACCCTGCGCTGGGCCAAGCGCTGCAAAGCCTGGATTGACGAGCATCAACCCATGAGCGGCAATGGCCGCCAGCAGCACTTCGGCATTGTGCAGGGTTCGGTGTATGCCGATTTGCGCCGCCGCTGCGCAGAGGAACTGGCCGCCATGGATTTTGACGGCTACGCCATTGGTGGCGTCTCCGTGGGCGAGCCGGAAGAAGAAATGCTGCGCGCTATCGACAACTCTGCCCCCTGGCTGCCGCAGAACAAAGCCCGCTACGCCATGGGGCTTGGCACCCCCATCCAGCTGCTGGAGATGATTGAGCGCGGGGTGGACATGTTCGACTGCGTGATGCCCACACGCCTGGCCCGCCACGGCGTGGCACTCACACCGGATGGCCCCATTCACATCAAGAACGAGCGCTGGAAAAATGACTCCAAACCGCTCGACCCCGAGGGGCATCCCCACGTCACCCGCTTCTCCCGCGCAGCTATTCGCCATTTCTTCCGCGCCGGGGAAATGCTGGCACTGCGTCTTCTCTCATTCCAAAACCTTCATTTCTACCTCCGACTCATGGCACAAGCGAGAAGTGCTATTGAAGCCGGGCAATTCGCTGCCTTCAAAAGCAGCTTCATCTCGCGTTACCAAGCAAAAGACATATCATGAACTACATCAACATCCTTGCACAGGCAGCCCCCGCCGCTGCTCCCGCAGAAGCCAACGCTACCACCACCCAGCCCGCCGCTGCCGGTACGGCCGGTGCAGACGCCCCCGCCCCCGAGGGCAGCATGCTCGGCTCCATCCTGCCGTTCATCCTCATCGCCGTTATCTTCTACTTCCTGCTCATTCGTCCCCAGCAGAAGCAGCAGAAGGAACTCAAGGCTCGTCAGGAAGGCCTCAAGCCCGGTGACAAGGTCATCAGCGCAGGCGGTATCTACGGTATCGTGCGCGAAGTGATGCAGACCGCTGTGAAGCTGGAAATCGCTCCCAACGTAGTCATCAAGATGGACAAGACCAGCATCGTGCGCAACGTCTCCAAGGACGGTTCCGCCGAGCCGGAAAAGAAATAAGCGCGGCAGTTGCGCAACTCTGAACAACAAGCGGGGTTAAACCGAGCATGAAAACATGGTTCACAACAGCTCTTCTGCTCTGTTGCGCCCCCCTTGTTGTTGCCCATGGGGAACTTGCTGAGCGACCCACGCCCCCGGCCAAGCGCCCCCACGCCCAGCAGCAGGCCAAGCCCGAACAAATCGCCCTGCGCCTGCTGGTGCGCCACCTCCAGCTCCAACGCTACGATGCCAACCAGGATGGCCGCATCGACCGCGAGGAAATGGAACTCATGCACCGGGAAGCCAAGCAAGCGCTGAAAAAGCAGGCTGTGGACCTCGCTGCCAAATTTGACCTGGATAAAGACGGCAAGCTCTCCCCCGAAGAACGGGAGGCCATGCGCAGCTCTTTCAACAAAAAACAGAGGAAAACCGCCTCTGACAAGCCCAACCGCGAGCAGCGCCCCGCAAAACCCGGCAAGATGGAGCGCCGCTGGAAACCCCAGCCGCTGGCCGATGCCAAGGGCGAGGGTGAAGCCAAACCCCAGCGTCCGCGCGACCACCGCCGCCCCCAGCGCCCGCACATGAACAAAATGGCACGCGAAATGGCCTACATCTCGCACCAGCTCATGTTGCAGACCTATGATAAAGATGGCAGTGGCCAGCTGGAAGAGCAGGAAATGAAAGTCTGCCGCCAGGATGCCCAAGTCCTGTACAATCAGCGCAAGGCTGAGTTGCTCTCCCGATTCGATGCAGACCAGGATGGCGCCATCTCCCGCGATGAATATAAGGCAGCCATGGAAGCCATGCGCCCCGCTCCGCGCGCCGAGGGCAAGGAACACCGCGGCCCCGACAAAATGCGCCCGGGTAAACGAGGCCCCGGCAAGCGAGGCCCCTTCAACCCTGAGAAGGCCGAAGACATGGAGCTTCTTCGCCAGCTCTCCACACCCACATGCGGCAAGTCTATCAATTAAATGATTTGGCACCAGCCCAACTGAATACGGACGGTCTCAAAACCGTCCGTCTTGGTGTTTTGGGCAATCCCATCGTCCACTCCAAATCACCGCAAATGCAGCAAGCAGCGCTGGATGCTGCCGCCTTGCCGCATACTTACATCCGCATCCTGGCAGAGACAGAGGGCTCAGCCTTTGAAGACATGGTGCAGCACCTGCGCGGCCTGAGCTTCATCGGCGCCAATGTCACCATTCCTTTCAAAAAACGCGCCCTGCAACTGGCAGACACGGCAGATGCCCTCTCCACCCTTTGCGGTGCAGCCAACACGCTCGTTTTCCGCCATGGCACCTGCCACGCAGCCAATACCGATGGTCCCGGCTTTGCCCAGGCCATCTATGAAATGAGCGGCAAACAACTTTCTGAGCTGCGCGTAGCCATCCTCGGTGCCTGCGGTGGTGCCGGTTCTGCCCTGGCGGCACAATGCGCGCTCGCCGGGTGCCCCGCCCTCACCTTGGTCAACCGTCCCCGCCCCGAGCTCCAGCAGCTGCTAGACACGCTCACGCCCCACAGCAGCGGGCTCATCTCCACCTGCACGTTTGGGGAAAGTGCCTTGCGCACCGTCATGGCAAACACCGATCTCATCGTCAATGCCACGGCTTTGGGGCTCCACCCCGGTGATGCCTTGCCCCTGCCCGCCGAATGGCTTGCGCCGCACCAGCTCGTGTACGACATCGTCACCCACGATACCCCCTTCCGCGCCCAGGCTGCTGCACGAGGCTGCACCACGGCAAATGGCCTCAGCATGCTTCTCTGGCAGGGCGCATACGCCTTTGAACACTGGTTCGGTTTCCTGCCCGACATCCCCGCTATGCGCGCAGCCTTGATGCCATAATGGCGGGATTAATCGCGCACGGTGTGCGCAGGATTTGCTTTTTGGGCAGCACTTCCAGCTTTTCCCATGATGCCAAGCCCGGCGTGGCACAGGCATAGCCAAATCTGCTGAAAAAAAAGGGGAAAGGCTCTTTTCTCCGGCTACAAAGTCCTTTTTGGCCCGAAACGAAAAAAGCCGAAAAGCGGTTCTCACGAAGAGAACCGCCAACGGCAGAAATGCAAAAGGGTTGAAACCCTGGCGTTATTTACTTAACGCGGTAGTACTGGTAGTGAACGCGCTCGTCGATGGCCAGAGCCTCGCGCACGGTGCGAATCACAGTGGGTTCAGCGTCGAACGAGAAGAGCATGTACTGACCGAACTTGAGGTGGTCAGACTCGTAGGCAAACTCACGGCGGCCAATGTTCTTGGTCTCCGTCACTTTGGCGCCAGCTTCCGTAAGCTTCTCCGTCATCGCGGCGGTCAGCTCATCGAGCGTGGCAGATCCCTTCATGTTCAGGACGATCAGTGCTTCGTACTTTCTCATAATAATGTGTTTGTAAGATGTCTTGCAGTCTTGCGTGAAATAACGCGCTGAGCAAGAATGCACCTTTTTTGCACAGAATGCAAGCCTAAAATGTGTTTCTGACGATTTTTTCTGTAAAATCGTACAAAATCAGATGAGTTTGAGGCGCACCAAGTCCTGTGTATCGATGAGACCGACGGGCTTGTTATCGGCATCCAGCACCACCAAATCGTCGATTCGGCGGTCGCGCAGCGTCTTCACAGCCACAATGGCCAGCTTGTCAGCTTCCACATAGACGGGGTTCTTGGTCATCACGTCGGCTACAGGCTGCTCGCCACAAGCGGCGTTGGTCTGGTAAGCGCGGGCAAAGTCACCATGCGTAAACACACCGGCCAGCGTACCATCGGGGTGAGTCAATACGCAAGCACCTGCGCGGGCGGCAGTCATGGCAACGATACAATCCATCACCGTAGCGCTCTCGGGCTGGGTGGCGAATTCCTTGCGCATAATATCGCTGATGCGGGTGAGCAATGCGCGGCCCAGGGAACCACCGGGGTGGCTGCGGGCAAAGTCTTCCTTGGTGAAGTTGCGAGCCTCCAGCAGAGCCATGGCCAGAGCATCGCCCATCACCAACATAGCGGTGGAGGAGGACGTGGGAGCCAGGTTCAGGGGGTCGGCCTCGCGTTCTACTGCTGTATCAAGCACCACGTCGGACTCCACTGCCAACGTGGACTGCAGCTTGCCGGTCATGGCAATGATGGGCATGTCAAAACGCTTCAGGAAGGGGAGGAGCGTGAGCAATTCAGCCGTTTCACCGGAGAAGGACATAGCAATACAGGCATCGCCATCCTGCACAATACCCAAATCGCCGTGCATGGCATTCATCGAATCAAGCACCACGGAGGGAGCACCGGTGGAAGTGAGGGTGGCAGCAATCTTGTTGCCCACCAGACCACTCTTGCCCACGCCCACCACAATAATCTTGTGGCCGGTTTCAATGGCCTTGCGCATGGCGTTGACTGCCTGCACAAAGGGGTCACCCAATCTGTCAGAAATAGCCTTGAGGGCTGCAATTTCATCTTCGAATACCTGCTTGCCGCGAATTGTATGATCTGTCGTCATGTCTGTATACTGCTACAATAAAGCTTGCTCAAAATCTACCATACAGACTTGATTCCTGCAATGAAAAAAGATACGATACGCGCCGCAAAGTGAATTTTTTTTGCAACTTTTGCTTTGCAGCGGTGTTTCTACCATCAGAGAGCCACCTCTGGGAGGTTCCTTCACGAAACAACACACAGACCAAACCTATTATGAAATCCGCTATTATCGCACTCGCTTTGGCCGTGGTTCCCGTGCTTGCACAGGAAGTTGCACCGGCTCCCGCTCCGGCTCCCGAGGCCGCTCCCGCCCCCGTGGCTGCTCCCGCCGCTCCTGAGGCTCCTGTCGCAGCTCCCGAGGCTCCCGCTCCCAAGGCTGGTTGCCCCATGAAGAAGGACATGAAGCCCTGCTGCCCCAAGAAGGATGGCAAGAAGCATGGCCGCAAGGGTCAGCGCCACGGCAAGAAGATGAACCCCATGGGCATGGCTTTCGGCCGTGGCTTTGAAAAGGGTTTTGAAGCCGGTTTCGAAGCCGGTATGCGCATGGCTCGCAAGATGCAGCAGCCCCGCCGCCACGGCAAGCCCGGCTGCCAGGGTCCCCGCCCCGGCTTCAAGAAGCCTGGTTTCAATGGTCCCCGCCCCGACTTCAAGGCTGGTTTCTGCCCCATGATGGGCATGAAGAAGCCCGGTTTCAATGGCCCCCGTCCTGACTTCAAGAAGCATGGTTTCAATGGCCCCCGTCGCGGCATGAAGCCCGGTTTCTGCCCCATGAACAAGGGCTGCAAGCCCGGTTTCAATGGCCCTCGTCCTGACTTCAAGAAGCATGGCTTCAACGGTCCCCGTCGCGGTATGAAGCCCGGTTTCTGCCCCATGAACAAGGGCTGCAAGCCCGGTTTCAATGGCCCCCGTCCCGACTTCAAGAAGCATGGTTTCAACGGTCCCCGTCGTGGTATGAAGCCCGGCATGCCCATGCCCGCCAAGCCCGAAGCTGCTCCGGCTCCCGCTCCCGCCCCTGCTCCTCAGGCCTAATCCCCCTTTCATTTAATTGAAACAGAAGCCCGCTTATCGGTTAGAAACAAAAGGGGGTTGT
>JAZRRO010000020.1:0-54226 GCA_045650805.1 Akkermansia sp. | reverse complement strand
ATGAACGGTTATCCAACAAGCCGCCGTAATCGCGAGCGAAAGGTACACCTTGAGCTACGCATTGGTCGATAATCGAGTTAGCAACCTCAGCCAAACGATAAACGTTTGCTTCACGAGCACGTCCTGCGCAGCAGGCTACTTGCCCCACCACCGGTCGCCGTGCATACCCCGTCATGCCCGGTCAGAACCGTGGTCTGCGCATGCGCTAATGCTTTAATCCTGCTAGTAGCTCCATGCCTAAGCAGCGTTTAGACGTACTAGTAACTACGCTGGGTCTGTGCGATTCTCGCGAACAGGCCCAGCGCCTCATTTTAGCCGGCGAAGTATCGGTGAAGGGCCAGGTTGTGACGAAACCCGGTACCAAAGTGGATGATACTCTGCCCATTACCGTCAAAAATAAGCCTAAATATGTGAGCCGCGGCGGGTTGAAGCTTGAGGGCGCCCTGAAGGCGTTCCCCGTCCCGGCCACAGACAAAGTGTGCCTTGATATCGGTTCCTCGACCGGCGGGTTTACCGATTGCTTGTTGCAGAATGGCGCCAAGCGCGTGCATGCGGTGGATGTGGGCACCAACCAGCTCGTCTGGAAACTGAGAAATGACCCCCGAGTGATTGTGAAGGAGCAATTCAATGCTCGCTACATGACCCCGGAGGATTTAGGCGAAAAGGTGCAGCTTATTGTCAGCGATGTATCCTTTATTTCCCTGACCAAGATTTTGCCTGCGGCGTATGATTGCCTGGAAGACGGCGGCGATATGCTCGTACTCATCAAGCCGCAGTTTGAATTGCAGCCGGAAGATATTGGCCCCGGCGGCATCGTGCGCGACCCGCAGTTGCATCAGCGAGCGGTGGATAAGATTCGTGACTTCGTCACACAGGAATTGCACCGCGAATGGATGGGCGTGGCGGACTCCCCCATCACCGGGATGGAGGGTAATAAAGAATTCCTGGCCTGGCTGAAATAAAGCCGATTTAATATCCCAGGATAGCCTCAGCATCAATATCTTCCTGCCCGTGGATGAGCGTTGCCACCACGGGCACTCCTGTGCAATCTTCTATCACTTGGCTATTGGTCACAGAGGCTGTATCCCATTCTTCGCCAATATGATTAAGTATGATGGCACGGCATTCCAGCCCGCGGGCCTGAATAGCACGCACGGTCAAGATAGCCTGACTGGCCGCTCCTCGTTGATTCTTCACCACAAGAATGACCGGCAGTCTGAGCTGCTCTGCCAAATCAGCCATGGTTTTGTCTTGAGTCAAAGGTGTTTCCCACCCGCTGATGGCATCCACCAGCACAGGTGAATACTGCGCATTGATTTCGCGATATGCTGCCACAAGCGTGTCGATGTCTATGCTTTTGTGTTCCAGAGAAGCCGCCATGCAGGGCTCTGCAAACGCACGGAGATAGACCGGGTTGATTTGCTCCAGCGAGTCGGATACCTCAGCAGCCTCCCTCAGCTTGCGGGCATCTGCCCTGTCGCCGCAGCATACAGGCTTGAACACG
Source organism: Akkermansia sp. (assembly GCA_045650805.1). Taxonomy (GTDB): domain Bacteria; phylum Verrucomicrobiota; class Verrucomicrobiia; order Verrucomicrobiales; family Akkermansiaceae; genus Akkermansia. The sequence goes on along the minus strand of JAZRRO010000020.1, from coordinate 52,722 downwards.
CCGGCATTGATGCCGCGGCGCTTCATATCGCGCAGCAACGCGCATGCTACATGGGTTTTGCCACAACCCGAGTCTGTGCCAGCAATGAGAAAATTAGACATAAGATGCTTGATGTTAAAGGATTATTCCGGGATAGAGAGGCGAATTTCATCCATGTTCCACTCTGTATTTTCATCCCGCACATAGAAACACTCCACCCAAATCCACACGATGATGGCCAGGAGAAGGCAAATCAGCTTGGGCCAGCGGTTAAGCGTTATCAGTTCCTTGATGCGTTCCTGCATTTTCATGAGTGTATAAGAGTTGGGTGAGACGATCCTTGAGGAGGTCGAGGTTGATATCGCGCTGAATCATATTGCCCACAACCAGGGACACCGTACCGGTTTCTTCGGAGACAATGATGACAATAGCATCGGAGTTTTCTGCCAGGCCGATACCTGCGCGGTGACGAAGGCCCATGGACAAATCCTTCAGCTCCCTGTTGGAGACGGGGAGAATGGATGCAGCGGTAATGATTCGTTCGTTATCCACGATAACAGCGCCATCATGCAGCAGCGTCTTGGGCATGAAAATCGTACCAATCAGCTCGCGGGAATAGGCTGCATCCAGCTGAGTGCCGGTTTTCGTGTATTCAGAAAGCTTATCTTTGCGGCAAATGGCGATGAGGGCGCCATAGCGCTTGCTCACAAGGTAGGAGACGGAATCTCGCACCTCGCTGATAAAGTCGCGGTTTTCGGCATTGTTGAGGAAGCGGCCCATGATGCGGCCGATGAGGGGGTGCGACCCCAGCTTGGCCAGAGCGCTGCGAAGCTCCGGCTGGAAAAGAACAATCAGAATCGTACCGGGACCCACGATGGCGCCGGCAATCTCTTTAAGAACAACGGCGTGTACCAGTTCCAACAGGAAACCACCCAAAACAACCACGGCCAACAGACCACCGAGAATAGCCGCACCGCGAGAATCCTTGAAGGCGCGGTACAACTGGTAAAAGAGCACCCAGAGAACGATAATCTCAAACGTCGCTCTGATGTAGTAAGCCAACTGCATGTGTGCATGTTACCCTTTCCAGCTCATCTTGGCAAGCTGAAAGATAGACCGAAAGCCGCGAATCAGTCTCCTATGACGCAGCCGGATGTTTCCCTTGCCTATATATATATATATAATGGGGGCATGAGTGAAAATCCTGCTGCCTCATTTCAAATTGACCGCGATGAACTCACGGCTGCCATCATCGAACTGAATTCCATGTCTCCCTGTGATGGAGTAGTCATGAAGCGTGATGGTCATGTGGCTGTTGGATATGCGCAGGATGAGGAAACGCTCTGCATGTTGATTCCTGCCCCCAAACTGGCTCGCCAGCTTACGGCTGATGGCTTGGCATCATACAGTGGCAAGGAATTGAAGAAATGGGCAGATGACTACGATATCGTCCCCTTGCAGCAACTTGTTGCCGAGGCTACCGCATAAAAAGGGATTGCCAAAAGCGGCGTTAAAGCGTAAAATGCCATTGAACTCGTGAGATTATCCCCCCTCAAGATTTATACCCTGAAGCTGACATTGTTTTCCACAGTGCTGGCATATCTTGCTGTGGATATGTGGTGGTGGCACGGCCCGCTGTGGCAAGCCATGCACCCGCAGGGGGATGATACGCCAGCGGCGAAGCAGAATGTGGTTGCAGAAGTGCTGGGCGAGCAGATTACCGCTGAGCAGTGGGAGCGCCATGTCATGGAGCAGAATTTCATGGCGGGACGTGCATCTGCTGACCAGCTGCGCCGCACTTCTTTGTTGATGGACATGGTGCGTGCCGCTACGCTGCGCATTCGTACCCGCTACAATGACAAGAACCTGCCGGATTGCCGCAGCGAGGCCGAGGAGGAAGTGCGCCGGATGGCATCGCGCGCCCGTACTCCCGAGCAATTTGAAGGTTGGGTGCGCTCACAGGGGTACAAAAGCGTCGAGGAGCTTACAGACCGCTTGGAAGTGCGTTTGCGGAGTTTGAGTCAGTTGGAGCGAGCCATTGCCCCGCATTGTGAAGTGACAGATGAAGACGTGGCCAAGCACTATGAGCTGATAAAAGACCAGCTTGTTGAGCCCGAGCGCCGCTCTGTGAAGCATATTTTCCTGGAAACACTGGGAAAAGATGAACAGCAGGTGCAACAAAAGGCGCAAGAGTTGCTTGCCCGATTGCAGCAGGGAGAAGATTTTCAGAAACTTGCGCGTGAATGCAGTGAGGATTTGCACTCTGCCCCCAAGGGAGGCGAGCTGGGCATCATCCGCAATGATGAACGGCGCCCCCTGCCCGAATTGCCGCTCTTTGGCGAGCAAGCTATCCCTGCTGCGACCCCGCAGATGGTGAAGAGTCGTTGGGGGTGGCACATCATCGAGGCCGGAGAAATTGCACCGGCCCGCACGCTGACGCTGCGAGAATGCCAGGATAGCCTCCGCAGCGCGCTTATCAGCGCCCAGCGAGAAATCGCCATTGATACTTATTTTACCACAGGCGTGCGCGAAGCCATTCGCCGACAATCTATCAAAATCAATCATGTCAAGTGACACAATCAGCGTAACAGCGGCTCGCAACGGCCTTCGAGGAACGATTTGCGTGCCGGGCGATAAGAGCATATCCCACCGTGTAGCCATTCTGGGCACCATGGCCCAAGGCAGCATGCGTGTGCGAAATTACCTGTGCAGTGAGGACTGCATTAACACCCTGCGAGCCATGCAGCAGCTGGGCGCAGAAGTGACGCCCGGCGATGCGCCGCAGAACTTTACACTCACCGGCACGGGCATGAATCCCCAAGCTCCGCAACATGATATTGACTGTGGCAACTCCGGAACAGGCATGCGCCTGATGGCCGGCATGCTGGCGGCCCTGCCTTTCAACAGCCGCATGTATGGTGATGAGTCCCTGTGCAGCCGCCCCATGAAGCGTATCATCGACCCGCTGGCTCGCATGGGTGCTGATATCCTGGCTTGTGGTACCAAGCCCGGTTGCGCACCTCTGCAAATTCAGGGCAATCAGCTCACCCCCATTCATTACGATTTGCCCATGGCCAGTGCGCAGGTGAAAAGCGCCATTCTGTTGGCCGGCATGATGCTGGAGGGTACCACGTCCGTCCACCAGCCCGCTATTACCCGAGATCATACGGAGAGACTGTTTGAGCATTTTGGCATTCCCTGCACCACCTCTGCAGATGGATTGGATGTGAGTGTGACCGGTCCGGTGTCTCCCGTCGCGAAGGATATCATCATTCCCAGCGATATTTCCTCTGCTGCTTTCTGGCTGGTAGCCGGCAGTGTGGTGCCCGGGAGCGAAATCTGCCTGCAAAATGTGGGGTTGAACCCCACCCGCGATGCCATCATTCACGTGCTTCGCCGCATGGGCGCAGATATTGAAATCTGCAACAGAGTGGATTCCGGTGAGCCCTATGGTGATATTGTGGTGCGCTACAGCAGCGACCTGCATGGTACCACCGTGGAACCGCATGAAATCCCTAACCTGATTGATGAGATTCCTGTGCTGGCCGTGGCGGCCGCCTTTGCCAAGGGCGAGACCCACATCCGCAATGCGGCAGAACTTCGCGTGAAGGAGAGTGACCGCATCGCAACAACTGTGGGTAACCTGCGTGCCATGGGTGCCCAGGTTCAGGAGTTTGAGGATGGTATGGTCATCACCGGTGGGGCGCCTTTGCATGGTGCCACCATGGATAGTTTCGGCGACCACCGCATCGCCATGGGCTTCCTCGTGGCAGGCTTGCATGCCGAGGGTGAAACAACCCTGCTTCATTGCGCCAGCATCAATACATCATACCCCGGGTTCGAGGCGCAAATGCGCTCCCTTATCGTCTGATTCCCTTTTCCCATGGCCCGCATTACAGAGGAATGCATCTCGCGCATCAAGGATTCCACCGATATTGTGGATTTGCTCGGGCGTTATCTTCAATTGCGGCGTTCCGGTAATGGCTGGACAGCATGCTGCCCTTTTCACAATGAAAAGACACCCTCTTTTCATGTGAATCCGGCCCGCCAAATCTTCAAATGCTTTGGATGTGGTGTGGGCGGTGATGCTGTAAAATTCCTGATGATGTTCGAGAATCTGGACTATCCTACAGCCTTGCGCCGCATTGCCGATATGAATGGCATTGCCGTGGTGGAGGAAGAGGAAAACCCGGAGGTAGCACGCCAGCGGCGCTTGCGCAGCCGTGTGATAGAAGCCAATCAACTGGCTGCGGACTACTATCACCGCATGCTTTGCCGCAACCACGATGCCGGACACGTGCGCGCTTACCTGAAAAAGCGAGGTTTTAACATCGATGCCGCTAAATCCTGGCAGCTGGGCTGGGCACCACCCACTTTTGGCGAGCTGCAGCAGCTGGCCGCAGGCAAGAATATCGACACGCGATTGCTGACGGAGGCCTACTTACTGGGCAAGGGGCGCAATGGCCAGTACCCCGTGTTCCGAGACCGTCTTATGTTCCCCATTCACAACGTGCGTGGTGAGGTGGTCGGCTTCTCCGGGCGCGTGATGCAGGAGGACCAGGACCCGCGCAAATATGTCAACACGGCGGAGACTGTGGCATTCCGCAAGGGCGAACAGCTGTTTGGCCTGCATAAGGCAACGGGCGCTATCGCCAAGGCTGAAATGACCGTCATCGTTTGCGAAGGTCAGCTGGATGTCATCGCGTGCCATGAAAAAGCTGATATCCGCAATACCGTAGCCGGTTTGGGGACCGCTTTCACGGATGAACATGCTCTCATCCTGCGCAAATATGCCAAGAAGGCCATTCTGTGCTACGATAGCGATAACGCCGGCATTAAAGCCAGCGAAAAAACGTATCGCAAGCTGGCCCAAGCCGGATTGGATGTCTACATGGCCAGTCTGCCAGCCGGAGAGGACCCGGACTCGCTCATCAATACGCAAGGACCGGAGGCTTTGCGGCAAGCCATCGCTGATGCTCGCCCCTATTTGGAGGCGCGTATCAGTCGGGAGCTTCAAATGGGTGCAGGCCGCACCGAAAACCGCGCTAGTCTCATCACGCGGATGGCGGATTTGGTCGCAGAAATCAAGGATAGCAACCGACGGGATGTCGCCGTGGTGGATTTGGCCACACGCCTTAATACCGGCATGGATGATTTGCGAGGAACGGTGGCAGAAATTATCAAAGCGCGAAAAAACGCGCCGCCCTCGTATGCAGAGCGTGGAACGGCACCATCTCACCCTGTATGGGATGATGAGATGCCCGATGACGTAGCCGATGCATCCGATGAGCCGATGCGCCCCGTGGTGGCTGTGCGTCTGCATCCCACCATGCGTGGCCTTATTACCATGGCAGCAGGCAGCACCGAGGTACAGCACCTGTTGGTTGATAAAATTGAAGAATTGCAAGAGCCGATTCGGATGCTCTCCGGTGGGGAGATATTGCAGCGATTGCTCGAGGTGCTTCCCGCTCCGGCCTCGCCGGAAGCCTGGCAGCAATTCCTCAGCCGCCTTTCCCCTGAACAGGCTGCGGCTATCAAGGATATCAACAATGTCGCCATGGAGCTACCGGATACAGCCGCCGCTGTGGACCAAGCCTGTGCTCGTGCGGCTCGCGACAGTGTCTCGGCTCGTATCGACATCTTGCGTGCCCGCATTCGAGGCAACGATGTGAGCGAACAGGAAGCGCTCAACATCCTCGCGGAAACTACAGCCCTGCAACAACTTCTCAATAGCTAACACCAAGCCAGACCGAACCTTATGACCGCCGACCTTCCCATGTATGTTGAGCTGAACTTGATTTTGCTCGCAATAAGCGTGATGCTTTGCTATTTTACCTGGCTTACCGGGTTATGTGCAGCGCCTTTTGCGGCTAAAGACAAGCATAACTTGCCGCCCATTACTCTTTATTCCGGGTCTCGCTTCCCCCAGTGGTTTGATCAGGTGTATACCATGGTCTTTATCGCTTTTTTTGCATGGCAAGGAGGCCAGAATCACTACATGTCGGGCGGTCAGGAGCTGGATCCTGCCACAATGCAGTATGACATCACCATGGTGTTAAGCAATCTGCTCATTTATGTGCCGATGTTGGTGCGTTATGCCACCCTGCCGCATTGGCAAAAGCCCAAAATGGGAGCCGGTATCATTACGTTGACCATTATCTGTGCTCTCTTTTTTATTTACATGGTGTCCGGTATCATGAGTGTATCCGGACTTGATAAGCTCATCACAGAGAAAACGGGGGCACCTGCATTGCAGCCCATCCTGGAAGTGCTGCGCAGCGGTGATTTATCGACTCGCATCAATCTCATCATCTCCGCTGTGATTGTGGCGCCCATTTGCGAAGAATGTTGCTTCCGCGGATTCCTGTACAACGTCCTTAAGCGCTATTCCGGTGTGTTTGCTGCTACCATTGTCACGGGCCTGGTGTTCTCTACGGTTCATACGGCCTTGTTGCAGTTCATACCGTTGGCTGTGTTTGGCTGTGTGATGTGCTATGTTTATGAACGTACTCGTCGCTTGTGGGTACCCATCCTCATACACATGATATTCAATGCCATCTCCACGGCAGTTGTGCTGCTGGTGGATTTGCCCGTATGAGTCAATCTCTCTCCCAGTTGGGGGAAAATGCCGTCCTGAGCCGGTTGCTCCCCTCTTTGCCTGCTAATGAGGCCTTGCTCATTGGTCCCGGGGATGATTGCGCCGTTGTGGAGAGAAACAATGAGTGGGATTCCTTGCTCAAAACGGATGTGGTGGTGGAGGGCGTGCACTTTACCCCGCAAACGCCACCGCCCCTTATTGGCCGAAAGGCTCTGGCCAGAGCGTTGTCTGACATTGCTGCCATGGGCGGTATCCCCGAGCATGCTCTTATTACTATCCTGGTGCATCCATCCCGCAGTATGGAGCTGCTGGAGGGGGTGTATGCTGGTATCAATGCACTCGCTGCTCAGTTTGGCGTATCCATCGCCGGTGGTGAGACATCTTCTCTCCCGTATGATGGTCTTGTCATCAATGTGGCTCTGACCGGTAAAGTCGAAAAAAACAGGGCCATCCTCCGCAGCAGGGGAGAGCCGGGGGATATCCTGTGCGTCTCCGGCCCGCTGGGGGGCTCTTTCCCCTCTGAGAGGCATCTTACCTTTACCCCGCGCCTTGAGCTCGCCAGAGCCCTTGTACAAGCCTCTGTTCCCGTTAAAGCCATGATGGATCTTTCCGATGGGTTGGGGACAGATCTTCCCAGACTGGCGCAGGCCTCTCATTGCAGCTTTGACGTAGACTTCTCCTGCATCCCTTGCCATGAGGGGTGCGATGTCCGACAGGCCATCTGTGATGGCGAGGATTACGAATTGCTCATGTCCATCGACCCGACTTCTTGTGATGCAGCACTTTGTGCTCAATTTGGCATCACCCCCATTGGAAAATTGGTCTCCGGCCGTGGAACGACACTGCCCGGAGGCTGGGTCCACTTCTGCGCTTAAGCGTTCATTTTTCAAGGCACTATCGTGTTACGCTTGTTCGAATTTTTGTCTTTGTTTGCACTCTTATAAAAATAGTTAGCTTGCTAACTGTAAGCGTATTGCGTAAATATAACAAATGTTCCACAGAGGTATTTAAGTAAAGCTGAGCATCTAAAATAAATATCAAGAATACTTAACTTTTGTAGGAATGAAGACACAAAAAAAATAAAGGCGTGGAACGCCCATGGAACATGAGAGAATGAGGGGTGGCAGATAAGGTAGTTCAAAAAAAATCCTTTCATGAGTGAGGAGAACGTGGCATATTTCCCCCCGCACCGCTAAAGGTCCCCTGCCCCGGACGAATGAGGAAGCGAGACGGAAAGAAACGAGGCGATGCAAAAAATCTGACACGAGAAATCAAGCAAATGAACCAACAGGAAAAGAACAGCAAACTCTGGGCCTCCATCATGGATGATATGGGGAGCCAGGGTGGCGTGGGTGAGTATGGGTTCGACGCTTACATCTCGAAACTTACTCTGAAACAGGATACGGGTACCAAGCTCATTCTTGAGTACCCTGCGGATTTGCCCATTGCATGGGTAGAGGTGAATTACCTGCCTTACATGAAGAATTCTGCAGCACGAGTGCTGGACGGTGCAAGAGACATCGAACTGGTTGCTGAAGGTGCTGTGGAGGCCGAACAGGCAGAAGATGTGCTCTCCAAGGCTAAAAATGACATGCTGGGCACAGCTCCGCGTAAAGAACGCAGCAAAAAAGCCGTTAATAAGAAGATTCTTAATAATAGCGGACTGAACAGCGATTTCACCTTTGATAACTTCATCGAAGGCTCCAACAGCGAGTTTGCCTATGCTGCAGCAAAGGCTGCTGCCATGGCGCAGGATGGTTTCTACAACCCCCTCTTCATTTATGGTGAATCCGGGTTGGGCAAAACCCACCTGCTCCACGCTATCGGCAATGCCATCCGCGAACAGCGCGAGAACGCTCAGGTGATTTACGTCACGAGCGAGGACTTCACCAATACGTACATTGAGGCCATTTCCCGCAAGGGCGAAGCGCTCAACAATTTCCGCCGCAAGTACCGCAAGGCTGATGTGTTGTTGATTGACGATGTGCAGTTCCTTGCCTCCAAGGGCAAGACTCAGGAGGAATTCTTCCACACCTTCAACGCTCTTTTTGCCAGTGGTAAGCAGATTGTGCTTTCCTCCGATTGCCCCTCCAGCGAAATCACCATGCTCGATAAGCGCTTGCAGTCGCGCTTCGAACAGGGACTTTCTGTAGAGCTGCTTCCCCCCAGCTACGAAACCCGCATGGCTATCCTTCGCCACAAGGTGCGCCAGTGGAAGTGCAATGTTGCCAGCACCGAGCTACTGGAGTTCCTGGCACGCAACATTACGCGCTCTGTGCGCAGCCTGGAAGGCGCCCTTATCCGCATTGCTACGTTTGCTTCCTTCGCCAACCGCAAGCCCTCTGTGGCCGATGCCAAGCGCCTGCTCAAGGATCTCCTCACCACTGAAAAGGCCAGCTCCATTACTGTGGATGAAATTCAGCGCCGCGTGGCCGAGGAATTCAACATCCGCCAGGCAGACCTGAATGGCCGCCGCCGCACGGCCGATATTGCACACCCCCGCCAGATTGCCATGTACCTGGCTCGCCGCTACACGCAGCTTCCCTTGCAGGATATCGGTGCAGCTTTTGGTGGTCGCGATCACGGCACCGTCATTCACGCTACCAAGACCATCGAGCAGAAGATGAGCACAGATCCCGATCTGCGCGCTATCATCAATCGCATGACGGCCGATGTGGCCGGTTAAAGACTGCTTTTATCAGGATTTCTCGTCAGATATCACCTTCTCCCGCTCGGAGAAGGTGATTTTTTTTTGCAAGAAAGCTTGACAAATCCTACTGTTTAAGTGTACTCTTAATTAGACGCCTATGATGAGAGTATCGACAAAAGGACGCTACGCCCTGCGCATGATGATAGATTTGGCCAGAATGGGAGAGGAACAGCCCATTGCGCTTCGTGATATAGCCAAGCGCCAGCAAATCCCCATCAAGTACACAGAAAACATCATGGCTCTGCTGCTGCGCGCCGGTATGGTGCAAAGTACGCGTGGCAAGTCCGGTGGTTATCGTCTGAATAAGGCACCGCAGGATTACTTGGTGTACGATATCATCGCCGCTGCGGAAGGCAACTTGACGCCGGTACAATGCCTGGACGATGGTGCAGAAGAATGTCCGATGCGCGCCAACTGCGCTACCCTGCCCATCTGGATTGGTCTGGATGAAGCCGTACGCAATTATTTGAGCAGCTACACCCTGGCCGACGTTTGCATGGGCGGCAAAGCATCTGGCCCTTGCCAAGGGGAGAAAAAATAAGCGACTCACTTATTCAGGGAGTCGCTGGTGTTTTGATTTGAGGCCGTTTTTTCATCCGTTTTGCCGGAGTCGCCTTGCTCGGTATTGATGAGTTCCTGCTCGAAGTCTTGTTTTGCCTTTTTGAAAGCGGCTAAGCTGCGTCCCAGACTGCGGGCCACATCCGGCAGGCGCTTTGCACCAAAGATAACAAGACAAATGATGATAAGGATGAACCACTGAGCGGGCGAACCGATTTGAGCAATAACTTGCATGGCTGTATATTAGCCTGCAAATCCGCAGGATGCAAGCAAAAAGCGCAAGAGAGTTCTGCTTGACGCGGTGCGTTTTTTTGTGTAGTCTAATACGCATGAAAAGCTGGCCGTCATCCTTGATTTTGCTTCCTTTGTTGCTGGTGGTCTCCTGCCAACAACAGCAACAGCAACAGCAAGTCCCTGTGGAAGAGGAGAAAAAAGAAAAACAGAAAATACTCCCGCCTTTGCATCTGGGTGCTGTGCATCAAGTCTACCCGGAACAAAAATTCGCTCTGCTGCGCATCATTGGTCCCATGCCCGGCCCGGGGGTAACACTCATTACACACCCTGCTGACGGCTCTACTTCCCGCATCGGCAATTTGGTGATTTCAACGGGGCAACCGGCACGCAATAATATCATTGCGGCAGATATACGCTCCGGTACCGTGGTGAAGGGAGACCGAGTGTTCCAGTATCGCAACATAGCTGCCCAAGGGAACCTGGACGCTGAAGTGGTAGCCGATACACCCGAAGAAACACAGCCTGCACACACGGAACCGCGACCGGAAGCAGACATTCCCTCCCCCGTCCCCACAGAAGCGCCAATCACCAACAAGATGAGCGATGAAGACTTCCCTACCCCTGCACCCGTTCAGGAAGAAGAACCAGTCACGGCAGATGGGGACACTATTTTGGAGAGCCACCCCGCGCCGTCTGTTGATATCGAGCCTACAGGTGCCCCTGTTCACGCGGCTCCTTCCTATCTGAATGATATTCCGGATGACATTAACCAGTGGGATTAACTTTTTAATTCACATATCATGAGGCTGCAATACTACGTAGATGAAGAAGGCGAAAGCGTTATTGGACTCTGGGTCCCGAAACGTGGCGAATTTATTGATGTGACAGCTCAGGACGAGCAGCTTTGGGCTGCTATGCTCCCGGATGGTAAGAAACTGCGCAAAGAGATTGAGACCTGGATTTCCAAGGGCGCTCCGGATGGCGTGGCCGTGGACATGAAGGGGCTTGTAGTCTCCAGTGCGCTGCATGTTCAACCCAATACGATAGCGTGTTTGGGGAAATGCTATGCAGCTCATGCAAAAGAATTCAGCGGAGACGCCGAAGTAAGAGAGCCTTCCCTCTTCCTCAAGGCAACATCGGCCATCAGCTCGGATTTGAGCATGGTACTCAATCCTGAAGGCGCAAAGAAACTGGATTATGAAGTCGAACTGGCTGTCATCATCGGTGATACGTTGCATCGCGCAACAGAAGCAGAAGCTCGGAAGGCCATTTTAGGATATACGCTGATGTGCGATTATTCGGAACGCAGTTATCAGCTTGAGCGTGGCGGCCAATGGACCAAGGGCAAAAGCTACGACACGTTTGCCCCCTTTGGCCCCATCCTGGTGACAAAAGATGAAATTCACGACCCCGACCACCTGCACCTGCAACTCAAGGTTAATGGTGAGGTGCGACAAGACGCATCGACCGCGGAGCTTATCATGCCTGTGGCTGCTCTTGTGGCTTATGTTTCGCAGTTCATGACGCTAAATCCGGGGGATGTTGTATCGACCGGCACACCCGGTGGCGTAGGCATGGGAATGACGCCTCCCGGCTATCTCAAACCGGGTGATGAGGTGGAGTTCAGTTGCGATTGCATCGGCTGCGTACGCCAGACAGTTGTGCAGGAATGAAGTCTAGGCTTGCATTTTCCTGAAAAAGGGATAGGATTGTCTGGCCCGCTGATTCAGCACAGGTCTCCTATTAACAACAAACAACCCATGGCCCGGCACCATTCGTGGTGCTCTGGCTCCCTCAAAAGTGTCACCCATTCTCTACCAAATCGCTAAAAAGTTTCTCTTCTGCATGAATCCTGAGACGGCTCATGAGCTGACCCTGGCAGGTCTGCGCATGGCTGATCGCATGAATTTGATTCCCTGTTTTGCCAAGTCCCGCGTGGAAGACCCCGTTACCGTGATGGGCCTCCGTTTCCCCAACCGCGTTGGCCTGGCTGCCGGCATGGATAAAGAAGCAAATACTTTTGCAGCATTTGGTCATTTGGGCTTTGGTTCTGTAGAGGTAGGCACCCTGACACCACGCCCCCAACCGGGCAATCCCAAGCCGCGCTTGTTCCGCTGCATTCCCCAGCAGGCCATCATCAACCACATGGGCATCAACAATCCCGGCGTGGAAGAAGGTGTGGAGAATATCTCTGCTATCAGTAATTTCAATGGCGTGCTTGGTGTCAATATCAGCAAGAACAAAACGACGCCCAACGAGGAAGCTCGCATGGATTACCTGGAATGCCTGCGCGCCGTGTGGAATGTGGCTGATTATGTGACCATCAACTTCTCCTGCCCCAACGTGCCCAATCTGTGTGATTTGGCCAAAGCTGCCTCTGCGGCTGATTTGCTCGCTTCCCTCAAGAGTGAGCAGGCTAACCTTTCCAATGAAACCGGCCGATATGTGCCCATTGCCATGAAGGTGTCTCCGGATATGAACGAGAGCCAGATTCACGAGCTTGCCAACGTGTTCCTGGATTGCCAGCTGGACGGGCTTATCTGCAGCAACACCACTACCACACGTCAAGGAGTGGAAGGACACCCCGCAGCCGCCCAGAGCGGTGGTATGTCCGGTAAGCCTTTGTACAATCGTGCCAATGAGACATTGGAGGCCTTTGCCAAGGAGCTTCAAGGTAATATCCCCATCATTGGTGTGGGTGGCATCATGTCTGCTGAAGATGCGGTGACCAAGATTAAGCTCGGGGCATCCCTTGTGCAGCTTTACAGCGGGTTCATCTATCATGGCCCGGATTTGGTGTATCGTGCCGCCAAGGCTATCAAAGAGCAATGCCCGGCTGAGCTTGTATCATGAGTAAAATCATTGCTACCAGCGACACGGAAACTCTTATTATCGAAAAGCAAGGGAATCGCATCACCATTACACTGAATGGTGAGATACGGGAGGATTTGCTCCCGTTCATAGACTCCTTGGTGGCTCAATATGCACCCTATGGGGGTACTTTTTATCCCCGCAGAGGGTCTATGATTGGCTATCTACTCGCGTTGCAAGCGGGTGCGTATTTCCAAACGCAACCAATTATCCGAACGGAAGGCAGAATCAGCAAGATTCCCATGAAGCCCGGTGCCGCACACTAAAGGAAAACATACGTGCTTTTTTCATAAGCGGCTTGCACTTTAGCGCACAAACTGCTAGAATATATCCCAGCTAAGCATTTTCTATTATTATGGCTACACAATTAGACCAGCTCAAGCAGTATACAACCGTCGTTGCCGATACAGGTGATTTCCGCCAGATGGAAGAATTCACGCCCCAGGATGCCACGACCAATCCCTCCCTTATTCTCGCAGCTGCCGCTAAACCTGAATACCGCCCCATCATCGAAAACGTGGTTGCCTCTTTCCGCAACAGCGAACTGAAGGGCGAAGAGCTTATGGCTGCCCTGATGAACAAGGTTATCGTGGCTTTCGGTCTGGAAATCCTGAAGCGCGTGCCCGGGCGTGTCTCCAGCGAGGTTGATGCTCGTCTTTCTTTCGACACGGAAGGTACCGTGCAGAAGGCTCGCGAAATCATGGCTCTGTACGAAGAAGCCGGTGTGAGCCGCGACCGCGTGCTGATTAAGATTGCATCCACTTGGGAAGGCATCCAGGCTGCCCGCATCCTCGAACAAGAAGGCATCCACTGCAACCTTACCCTTCTGTTCAGCTTGGTACAGGCCGTTGCTTGTGCTGAAGCCGGTGTGCGCCTGATTTCTCCTTTCGTGGGTCGTATTCTTGACTGGTACACCCAGAGCACGGGTGAAACATACACCGCCGAAACGGATCCCGGTGTACTTTCCGTGCGTACCATTTACAACTACTACAAGAAGTTTGGCTACCCGGTTCAGATTATGGGTGCCTCCTTCCGCAATAAGGGCGAGGTGCTGGCCCTTGCCGGTTGCGACCTGTTGACCATTTCCCCCAACCTGCTGGCTGAACTCGCTGCAAGCGAAGATAGCGTAACGCCCCTGCTCTCTCCCGAGGCTGCCAAGGCAAGCGATATCGAACGCATCCCGGCTGATGAAAAGTCCTTCCGTTTCCTCTTCAACGAAGATGCCATGGCAACGGAAAAGACGGCCGATGGTATCCGCCGTTTCTCCGCAGACATCCGCAAGCTGGAAGCTCTTCTGGCTTCCATGCTGTAATATCTCATTACCACTCACATTACACACATCATGAAAGTACTCGTTACAGGTGGTGCCGGTTACATCGGCTCCCATACAGTAAGACAGCTCGTCCAGAGCGGAGCGGAAGTGACCGTGCTCGACAGCATGGTCTATGGGCACCCCGCCGCTATCGTGGACAAGGAAGTGACCCTGGTGAAAGGCGATTTGGGCGATCCTTCCGTTGTTTACCCCCTGCTCATCAATGGCAAGTTTGATGCCGTCGTGCACTTTGCCGCCTACATTCAGGTGGGCGAATCCGTGACAGACCCGCTCAAGTACTACGAAAACAACATTGCCAAGCCGCTCGTGCTTCTGCGCGCTATGATGCTGGCCGGTTGCAAGCGCTTTGTCTTCTCCTCCACCTGCGCTACGTACGGTGTTCCCACCCAGATTCCCATTCCTGAGACCGAGAAGCAGGACCCCATCAACCCCTACGGTGGCTCCAAGTACATGCTTGAAAAGGTATGCCGCGATTGTGAGCGCGCCTATGGCCTCAAGAGTGTGTTCCTGCGTTACTTCAACGCCTCCGGTTCCTCTGAAGACGGCCTTATCGGTGAAGACCACGAGCCTGAATCTCACCTGATTCCTGTCATTTTGCAGGCCATCAAGGGCGAGCGCCCCGGTATTACCGTGTTCGGCACAGACTATGACACCCCCGATGGTACTTGCATCCGCGACTATATCCATGTGGATGACTTGGCCGATGCTCACCTGCGTGCGCTTGATTACCTGATGAAGGGTGGCGACACCAACTGGTTTAATCTGGGTACCGGTAAGGGGCTTTCCGTGAAGGAAATCATCGATGCTGCCGAAAAGGTGACGGGCATGAAGGCTCCGGTGGAATATGGTCCCCGCCGTGAGGGTGACCCGCCCCGCCTTATTGCCGATGCTCGCAAGGCTGCGGAAGTGCTTGGTTGGATTCCCAAGTATCAGGACGCGACAAAGATTGTTGAAACCGCTTGGAAGTGGTTCAATGGTCCCCGTGGCGGCCATTATTGATACATCAAAGACTTATCTCATGGGCGGGTGCTGTTTTATACAGCACCCGCCTTTGTGTTTGCCACGCTGAGAGCTTGACAGAAAGAGGAGTAAAGCGTATGCTTTGTGTGCAATGATACTCAAGCGTCTGTTGTTACCTTTATTGGCATTAAGTGTGTGTTCACAATCTGCCCAAGCGGTAGACGTTGTTCTTTCCGGTGGCGTGGCGCTTAAATCATGGGAAAAATTGCGAGGTCCGGTGGCTCATGATAATTGGTGGGCCAATTTCATCCGCGCCGCCACAGTTCATATTGATTTGACTCGTCGCAAGCGTCCCGATGCCAAAATTACGTGGATTGTATTCCGCCCTGCCTACATCACGCGAGGCAAAGAGGAAGAGAAGGACTACGTATCCATGATTAAAGAACAGGCCGAAAAACGCGGCGTTAAATTGGTGTTTGTGGATACAGCTGCGCAAACCTATGCTGCGATTAACAATGCGCCCCGCGGTGGAGAAAAAATCACAAGTTTCTACTATTTCGGACACTCCAATGCTCATGCGTTCATGCTGGATTACAGTAATACCATCATCGGCTCTTCCAAGCACTGGATTCATGAAAAAGACCTTGGCACCAAACTAAAAGTTTCTTCCTTTGCACCGGATGCTGATTGCCACAGCTATGGATGCTACACAGGCTTGTCCATGAGCCAGAAGTGGCAAAAGGCTTTGGGCTTCCCCCTGTGGGGCAACACCGAATCAACCCGTTATCAGCCTGTCGGTTATGGCTGCATGCCCATGGGCAATGGCCGCTGGGTGAAGTAAATGCGTGGCCGGATGGTGGCTTGACACCAAGCTGCGTCTGGCTTATGATGAGAGAAAGGAAACGATATGCAAGAGCTCATAGAATCCATCGGCAAGTATCTACTGGCAGTCACTTCTCCTCTGATTCGCCATTCCGATAAGGCAGAACTCCGCGTAGCCAGCTCCCCTGCGGGAGATGTGGTGCGTTTTCGCTTGGTGTTGGAGCAAGCCGACGTTGCGCGTGTGATTGGCCGCAATGGCATGACCGCCTCTGCTATTCGCTCTCTGGCAAAATCTGCCGGGGAAAAACGAGGTGTGAAAGTTGTTGTTCACATCCTTTCCCGAGAGGAAGCTGACGCTGCCGCTTGATGACCGCTCTACCCTGACTGCGCAATGCAGGATTTGTTCCCAGTCACCACGCATGAACTCGTTGTGCGAGTTCTGATGGATGGCATGGATGACATGGTCTTCGATTATGCCGTGCCGGCATCATTGGCTGCGGAGGTCATGCGAGGAAGTCGCGTGGAAGTCCCCCTGCGCCATCGCACGGCCACAGGTACGGTGATGGCGTTGAACCCGCCTATCCAAGATGGATGGAAAGGCAAATTGAAGCCTATTTTGCGCACGGTTGGCCAAGGGCCTATTATTTCCGAGCAACTGATGGAACTGGCCGAATGGGCGGCGCGATATTACGCCGTCCCTATGGAGCAAATGGTGCGTTGCATTGTTCCTGAATCCGTGCGCGCTGAAAAGCACGAAGAGAAAACACGCAAGGTCATTATCCTCCAGAATTGGCTGGAGGATGACGAACTGAATAAACTCAACGCCAAAGCGCCCAGACAGGCCTCTATCCTGCGGTACCTGCATGCCGATGAGGAGAAACGAGCTCCGCTCAATGATTTGGGCGGAAGTGCTGCGCTTGCCCCGTGCCGGGCTTTGGAAAAGCGTGGATTGGTGCGTATTGAAGAAGAAAGAGTGCATCGCGATCCAGCCGGCAGTGAGACTTTTGCCCTGACGCAGCCGCTTGAGCTCAACGAGGAACAGGCAAAAGCATTAGATGTTATCACGTCTACCTTTGACCGGGGCGATAGTCAGCCGATGTTGCTGCAAGGGGTGACGGGCTCCGGCAAGACAGAAGTGTATTTGCAAGCCGCGGCTCACGCCCTGGAGCAAGGGAAAGGCGTGCTTATCCTAGTTCCGGAAATATCCTTGACCCCGCAAACAATGGCACGTTTCAAAAGCCGATTTGCCGATATGCCGGGGGCCGTTGCCATTTTGCATAGCGCCATGAGTGATGGAGAGCGCTTTGATGAGTGGCATGCTATTCATCGCGGGCAAGCCCGCATTGCGATTGGACCCAGATCGGCTGTTTTTGCACCTGTACGCAATCTGGGACTCATCATTGTGGATGAGGAACATGATTCTTCATACAAGCAAGAAAGCGCCCCCCGCTATCACGGCAGAGATTTGGCCGTCTTGAGAGCGAAGCTGGAGGGTGCGGCTATTCTTCTGGGCTCAGCCACGCCCTCTCTGGAGTCCTTGCACAATGTCGAACTGGGGAAATACACAATGCTGCGCATGGATAAGCGGGCCGACGGCCAGCGCTTGCCCCTCACTCGCGTCCTGGACATGCGCAGCGAGCCGAAAGACAAGCGCTACCTGGGTATCATCTCGGAAAAACTGCGTTTAGCTATCGATGAGCGTATGCACAAGGGCGAGCAAGTGATTTTGCTGCTGAATCGCCGCGGTTTTGCCCGCTCCCTGCAATGCCCGGATTGTGGCCTTGCCATCAACTGCGAACATTGCGCCCTGCCCCTCACTTACCATTTGCCGGAAAATCGCTTGGTGTGTCACATTTGCGGCTACCGGGCCATGGTGCCGAAGAAATGCCCGGAATGCCACTCTGATAAAATACTGCTGGAAGGCTACGGCACCCAGAAAGTAGAAGCCGTATTGCGCAGATGCTTCCCGAAAGCAAGATTACAACGCGTGGATGCCGATGTGACAACCCGCAAAAATGCGCTGCGTGACATATTGGATGATTTTCGCGCTCGCCGTATCGACATTTTATTGGGCACACAGATGATATCCAAGGGACTGGATTTTCCTGGTGTTACCCTGGTGGGTGTTTTGAATGCGGATTTAGGCTTGTGCATACCGGATCCACGAGCAGCAGAGCGCACCTTCCAGTTGCTGACACAGGTGGCAGGCCGTGCCGGACGTGGTGATATTGATGGCGAAGTCATCATTCAAACCTACACCCCGCAGGCTGCGGCTATTCAATTCGCCCGCAGGCATGACACTGATGGTTTCGCAGAAAAGGAATTGGCTTTGCGTCAACAATTTGCATTTCCTCCCTTCAGCCACATGGCTGTACTGACTGTTCGTTCTCCTAAGGAGGAATTGGCTGATTTTACCATTCAATCCCTGTGCAAGAAGCTGAGGAAAGAGCTACCGCCTTCCGTAGAAGTGTGCGCCCCCATGCCCGCCCCCATCGCCAAAGCTCACGGGCAATTCCGATTTATGAGCACTTTGAAAGGCCCTGCCGTACGCCCCATTGCAGACACCTGTGCTCGGGTATTGGCTCAATACAAAGCGGCCGAAGATATCGTTTGTACACTCGATATAGATGCATACTCTTTCATGTGATACATATTCTGTTTCGTCAGCACGAAGATTCAACTTGAAAGCAGGACGGAAGATGGTAGAATAGACGTGCATTATGAGTATGGTGACAGCAGAGCATTTGCACAAGGCGTTTGGTCGCTTTGTTGCAGTGAGAGACGCAAGCTTTTCGATTGATAAGGGTGAAATCGTTGGTTTCCTCGGCCCCAATGGTGCCGGCAAGACCACCACGATGAAGATGATAACAGGCTATCTCCCCCCCACGGCAGGCACTGCCAGCATTGCCGGTTACGACATTTTGACCAACCCGCTGGAAGCGCGCAGACACATGGGCTATATGCCCGAAAATGTCCCTCTGTACGAAGATATGCGCGTGTATGAATACCTGCAATACCGAGCCAAGTTGAAGGGTATTTGTGGTTCTTCCATTCGCCAGCAGATTGCCTACGCCATCGACCGCTGCGGCCTAGAGCCCAAGCGCAAAAACATGATTAGCACCCTTTCCAAGGGCTTCCGCCAACGCGTGGGCCTGGCAGATGCTCTGTTGGGCGATCCTGATTTGTTGATTCTTGACGAACCCACAAACGGTCTTGACCCGAACCAGATTCGCCAAATTCGCGAATTGGTACGCTCTCTCGCTGAGGACCATACCGTCATCCTTTCCACCCACATTCTCAGCGAAGTCGAACAGATTTGCAACAAAGTCATCATCATTGACCAAGGTGACATTAAGGCCGCAGATACGCCCGCCAATCTGACGCAAGGTCTGCGCGCAGCTGGCCGCGTTTCCATTGAGTTTAAGGGCGATTTGGACTGCGTGGTGCAGGAATTGCAAGCATTTGAACCTGTTAAGAAAGTGATACATGAGGAAACTCTGCCCGGTGGGTGGCACAGACTGATTGTGCGAGCAGAACCCGGGACTGATACGCGAGAAAAAGCGGCAGCGATCATCGCGGCACACTCCTTCCCCATGCGCCACATTTATCGTCACATTCCCAACTTGGAAGACGTGTTTGTTGAAATGACCCGTCGCGATTAATGATATAACCCATAGATTCAGCACAGAGATATGGAAGAAGCATCAACCAATACCGTAAAACGCACACGCAGCTATTTTTCTGCGTTGCGCACCATCTACGGCAAGGAACTTAAAGCATTTCTTGGCACCCCCTTCGGGTGGGTGCTGCTCGCATGCACGATGGGCTTGCAAGGCTTCAGTCTTCAAGCTGTTTTGCAAGCCATGAGCAAAGCCACGGGCGAGGGTGTCATGTACCACATGCTCAACAACATCAACTTCTGGTTCTTTTTCATCTTCATCTTCCCTCTCATTACCATGAGAAGTTTGGCTGAAGAAGAACGCCAAGGAACCTTGGAAGGCTTGTTGACCGCACCTGTTACCACCGCCCAAATTGTGCTTGGTAAGTATTTTGCAGCCTACACCTTCTACTTGATTCTGTGGCTGCCCATGTTGCTTTATCCCTGGATGAGCGATTTGGGCAATTTGTACACCAGCCTGCGTTATGGCATTGACCCTGAGGGCAGAATTACGTACCGCCTTGCGGATTGGGTGGGACCGTACAGCATTCTCGCCCTGAGCGGCACGTTCTTCATTGCCTTGGGTATCTTCTGCTCTGCTTTGACCCGCAGTCAAATCATTGCCGGTATTTTGTCCACCTGTCTCATGATATCATATTACTTCATGGGGCGTGTCACGGAATTGTGGGGCGAATTCCCCGCGGCTCCGGTGTTTCACTACATGTCCATTACAGAGCAAATCAGCTCCTTCTCCCGTGGTTTGATTGACACACGACCGGTTGTTCTATACATCACGCTTACCATTCTTACATTGGCGCTCACCAAGCGAGTAGTGGACTACCGCCGTTGGAGACGCTGACCTGTTTATGTATTCTTAAAAATTGATTTTCATTACCTATGAGCAAGAAAGAATTTAGTGGGCATCCGGACGCCAAACGCCCCAAGGGTAATCCTTTGGTCTGGATTAACATCGTCTTGTTGGTCATCATCATCATTGCATGCAATTATATCGGGTTCAACGAATATGCACGCAAAGACCTGACCGAGGAACAGCGCTATACCATCTCAGAGCGCACCATTAATGTGCTCTCCAGTGAGCGCATTCAGAAACGCGAGACTCCTATTCGTATCATCTTTGCGTTCAAGCGCTCTACGCCCAACTATGCGCGCATGTACTCCCTTCTGGAGGAATACATCCGATATGGCAATGGCAAGATTCAAGTTGAATGCTTTGACCCGATGCGCCAACCCAACAGAGCTCGCGAAATCTCACAAATTTATGGCGTGGATTTCAATCAGAATCTCTGTGTGATTGATGCCCGCAAAGACCACACCATTTCGCTCAAAACATTTGAAACCGAAAAAAGCGATCGCAAGCATGTGCGTATTCGCCCGGGCGCCACGTTCATCAAGTATGAAACAATGCCTGATGAAACGAAGCGTGCCGTTGCCTTGATGATGGATGAAGTGGTGTGCTCTGCCATCACCGAAGCTGTGGAAGGTGATATGCGCCACATGTATGTTGTGGAAGGCAAAGGCGGTGTATCCCGCGATGACCAAGAACTGCTTGAAAGCATCGGCGAAATCACCAGCTCTCTTAACATTCAGCTGTCCTGGGTCAATATCGCCAATGTGGAAATGCTGCCGGCCAATGCCGAAGGCCTGTTAATTGTATCGCCGCAGACTGATTTTACGGACGATGAGATGCGCGTTGTGCGTGAGTTCTGGGAGCGAGATGGCCGCAACACGCTCTTCGTAGCCCTGGACCCCACCAATACCAAGCTGCCTCGATTGTATCGATTCCTGCGCGAACAAGGCATCCGCCCCAATGCTGACCGCGTGCTTCTTCGCGACCGCAAACGCGCATACTATGACATTTCTGCCGTATTCCCCAAGGGTTTGAACTGCACCCGCAGCTTCTGGAATGGCTCTACACATGTGGAGGGGCAATCCATGTCCCTCACGCTGGAGCATGGCGATGAAAACATGGCAGCCATCCGCAAGCTGACCACTTATCCCCTGCTCAACACCACCGCTGAGTACTACGGTGAAACGAGAAATGACCTGGAGCCGTCCTTTACCCCGCAGGAGGACCGTGAAGGGCCGCTGTGCCTTGAGGCAGCTGTGACTCGCGGTAATCCTCGCGACCCCAACAATCTTTCCACGATGGTTGTTTTGGGCAACACGGAAATGCTCTCCAAAGAAAATGCCCGCACCGAGCAACGCGATTATATGCGCACGCTCTGGGCATGGATGAGCCACCGACCCGAATACTCCGGCAAGAGTGCTAATCAGGACTTAACGATGAAAATCGACCTCAACAGACATTCCCGCAATGCAGTGGAATATCTGACCCTGATTTTCATGCCCCTGTTTGCCTTATTGGTGGCGCTGATTATCTGGAATATCCGCCGTCATTGAGCCTAAGCTTGTACGAAGATGAGAATTATCTCCACCATTGTTCTGGCCTTACTTGCTGCACTTTGCGTGACAGCTGCGACGTTTTTGGCCATTGATGGCAACATTGCACGCTTGACCGGCTGGTACCATTTCAAACCCGGCATGCCCTTGTTTTCCAAGGAAAACACCAACAAGCTACAAGATGTATCCTGGATGCGCATCGAATCCTTGCATGATCGCATTGAGTGCGCCAAGCAAGCGGATGGCTCATGGTGGATTACCAAGCCTTTCCATGACAGAATGCAGGCAGATGCTGCCAGAAAAATCCTGCTCTTTACGGAGAAGGCCAAAGTTGTTGACACTCTGCCGCTGAACAAAACCACGCGTGGCAGCATGCGTGAGTTTGGCGTGGAAACGGCTCCGCACAAAATTACGCTTAAGGTGCCGACTCGTGATGGTGCCCATACCACCGTTGCTCGCTACACCCTGGGAAGTGCATCTCCCTGGTATGAGGATGCTGAGGACGGTAAGAACCTGTTGCCGACAACCTATCTGCGCACCGATTATTACGGCCGAGACAAGCGCGTGCACGTTGTATCCGGTAACATACTGAGCTTGTTCAGCAATGGTCTGGAAGCTCTGAGAGATCCACACCCCCTGCTCTTTGCCCCCGCAGAAGTCCGCAAATTGACCATCAAGACGGCGGAAGATACGGCTAAACCGCTCACGCTCATCCGAGCCAGCGCTGAATCCCCCTGGAATATCATATCTCCTAATCTCACGGGTGCAGGTCAAGACAGGGTGAATAACCTGGTCGCAAACTTTTCTGCGTTGAAAGCCCTGCGCGTCAACGATGCAGCAGATATTAAGCTGCCGGAGAAGCCGATGTATACCATTGAATTTGAACTGGAGGGTAAGAAACAGCCTCTGGTCATGAAATTGTATGCGCCTTTTGCTTCCGATTCCGGCAACCAGATGCTCAGCTATGCCACGGTCAATGACAGACCGGTTGTTTTCACGCTTCAGGCAGAGCCCAAAGTGCGCCGTAGTGGCAGTTACTCCACTATCACCAACGCTATCCTTCAACTGCCAGTACTGCAGGAAAAAGTCATGGCCAAATACCTGGCTGGTGGCGATACCGTCTATACCTCAGAACTTCCGCTGAGCATGGAGAAACTGCGCACGATGCAGTTTACCGACATCAGTGTTGATGATGTAGAGCGTGTCTCCCTGCGCTCCAGATTTGCCCCTTGGCCTCTGCGCATGCTTCGCATTCCCGGCGATGCTGAAAGTGAAGTCGCCGATACATGGATGTACTCTGCCGCCGGGCATGGCTACCGTGAAGCTGAAAAAGCCGTGGTAGAGCGTTTCCTCAAGAGCCTCGGCAATGTGCCCGTGGCAGGATTTATCGAAGACGTTCCCCCGGGAGAAAACGTGCAGGATGCCATGAAACGGCACGGGTTAACCTCGCCGGACTACATTCTTTCCGTGCTGCCGCGCCCCTGTGCCGTGCGCGCCAATATCTTCGGGCTGGATTTGCCCATTGTGAGAGACCGCGCGCCCCGCATGTTCTATATCAAGCGCAATATCGATCCCTCATCCGGGCGGAGCCAGTGGCTTGGAATGGAACTGGGTACCAGCTCTATCTACCAGCTCAGCACCAAGCTGACACGCAACTTCTCCATGACCTCTGAAACGTGGAAGCAAAGGAATATTCTGCACTTCCCCATTTCTGCCCTTCGCAAACTCACACTGGGATTCGCTTATGCCCCCCTGGAACTGGAATACGATTACATTGGGGAAACGTGGAACGGCACAATGAATGGTGAGGACGTGACTCCCCGCATCAATCCGCACCGAGCAGAAAACTATGTACGCCAGCTGCAGAAGCTCAGAGCATTCCATTGGCTGTATGATGGTGAACCTAATGCAACCGCCGCCCTGCAAAAGCCGGTATTCTACGTGAAGTTGGACTTGGAGCTGACCGATTACTCCGATGCAGAAGCCGTTATCATTGATGCGCCGACAGACGTAGACAGTACCAACTTGGATGAAGTGGATGGGTCTCGCCGCAAATTGGCTGAAAAGATGCTTTCCCAAGACGATGAAACGGCCACTAAGATGCGAGAGGTAGCCATGGCTGAGCGCAAAACACAAAAGCAAACGATTACCATTGAAATTGCGCCTGCGGATAACACCTCTGATAAGCCTATTTTCTATGGACGCATCAAGGAAACCGGCGCATTGTTCACACTACAATTTGATGATGCACAATCCCTTGCCGGCAGCGTACTGGACATGTAATACCTCTTTTCACAACGCCCGAAAACACATGAAAAAACACCTTACGAGCCTGCTGCTTGCATCCTTGGCTCTCCCCACATTCTCTGCTGAGGCACCCAAACCCTGTGGTGCCGTGCCAACCCCACAGCAGGTGGATTGGCTGCGCATGGAATGGTACGCTTTCGTCCACTTTGGTCTCAATACATATACCGGGAAAGAATGGGGCTATGGTGATGAGAGTCCTACGCTTTTCAATCCCACGGATTTTAACGCATCTGCCATCGTGCGCGAATTTAAGAAAGCCGGAATGGCCGGTATGATTTACACGGCAAAACACCATGATGGTTGGTGCTCCTGGCCCACAAGCTCTACGAAGCACAGTATTAAAAAATCGCCTTGGAAACAAGGTAAGGGTGATGTTGTAAAATCCTTTGCCAAAGCTTGCAAGAAGCATAATATCAAGTTCGGCGTCTACATTTCCCCCTGGGACCGCAATTGCGCCGAATATGGCAGAAAGGGCTATTTGCGAGTGTATTACAAGCAAATTCAGGAACTACTTACCAAGTATGGTCCCATCTTCGAAATCTGGTTTGATGGGGCGAATGGTGGTGACGGTTTCTATGGTGGTGCCAAAGAACACCGCAACATCGGCAATGACTCAAGCGCCTACTACAACTTCCCCAAGATTGTAAAAAACATTCGCAAAATGCAGCCGGACTGCATTATATGGGGAGCAGGACAACACGGTGATGTTGTGTGGGGCGGTTCAGAAAAAGGCCACGTCCAATATCCCTGCTGGAATGTCATCAACAAAGATACCGAAAAGGAACGCTGGATTTCCCTGGAAGGTGATACACCCATCAACCGCGCCGGTTGGTTCTGGCATGGCGGGCAAAACGATAAGGTCAAGTCACCGGAGCATCTCATGCAGGTGTATCTTGACAGCGTGGGCCGTGGTGCAAACCTTATCTTGAATCTTGCCCCTGACAAGACCGGCCGTCTCGATGCGGCAGATGTTGAGTCTCTGCAAACCTTTGGTCGTATGCGCCGTACCCTTCTGGCGAAAGATTTCGCACGAGGAGCTTCCGCCACGGCCTCCGTTGTGCGAGGCGATGACGATACCTTCGGTGCAGATAAACTGACTGATGGGGATATTGAAAGCTACTGGTGCACCAATGATGGAGAAACGACCGGTTCCGTGGAGCTCAAGCTCAAGAAACCGGCAACATTTGACGTTGTGCGTGTGCGTGAGCAGATTCGCTTGGGTCAACGTGTTTCCGGATTCACTATCGAGGCCTATATCGATGGTGCTTGGCAAGTCATCGATGCCGGGGGCAAAACAATTGGCAACCAGGTACTCCGCAAATTGGACTATCCGGTGACAACAGATCGCGTGCGTCTTAACATTACAGAGTCGCGAGCCTGCCCCTGTATTTCCGAACTTTCCTTGCTGCGCATGCCTGATGCCCAAGGTGAAGCGGTGCAGGAAGAATACGTCTTTGAGTTCAACGAAGACAAGCAACAATGGGCCGTCACCCCTGCTGCCGCAGCTGCGGCCTTTGACAACAATCCCGACACCTTCTGGCAAGGCGACAACAATGCGTCTATCATTGTGGATATGAAGAAAGTGAGCAAGATTTCTGCTTTCTCCTACCTGCCCCGCCAGGATGGTAGTCTCCAGGACATGACGGATGCATACGAGTTCAGCACGAGTATGGATGGTAAACACTGGACAACGGTGAAAGGTGAGTTCTCGAACCTGCGAGCCAACCCCATTGAGCTGACTATTGATTTGGAATCCGCCCGAGACGCCCGATATTTCCGTTTCACACCGACCCGTGCGTTGGAAGGAACCGGCGCATCTGCAGCTGAAATTAACGTAAAATAAATGAACACCTATGTGGCTTTGGTCTAAAATAGCTCCCCAGCAGGACGAAGCAAAATGGCAAGATATCACGGCCGAGATGCCGGGTGCTGTCATTTCTGCCGAATTTAATGCACAAAAAATCAGAGTGGAAGTATACACCGAGTCAGCTGAAGAAGCGCTGGTACTTCAAGCATGCTATGGCGGCACTACCCAAGAACTGAAAGATGTAGACTGGGTTGCCGCCACAGCACCGGAGAACACCCCGCCCTTGCTGATTCGTGACAAAATTGTCATTTCTGCCAGCGATGATGAAGCTGTGTTGGAAGACTTGCGTCGCAAGTACCCCAAGCGCATCATCCTGACATTCCCGGCTGAAATGGCATTTGGCACGGGCAACCACGCCACAACCTCCACGTGCCTGCGCATGCTGTGTGATGAAGTGAAGGGCCGCAAGGCCCCCTGGACGCTTACAGACATCGGCTGTGGCACAGGTGTGCTGGCACTGGCAGGGCTTCGTTTGGGGGCAGCTTCTGCCATCAGCTTTGATTTTGACCCCAAGGCTGTGGAGGTAGCCGAGCGCAACATCATCCGCAATGGCGGGGCCGAGGCGTTGAAGCTTTTTCAGGCTGACGTGTTTGAGTGGGCCCCTGCTCCGGGTGAACAATCCGACATCGTGCTGGCCAACCTCTTCTCAACCGTGCTGCAAAAGGCTTTCCCGCGTATCATACCGGCGATGAAACCCGGTGCCATTCTGATTATTTCCGGCATTCTGAACACCCAGGCAGAAGAAACTTTGGCCGCTGCCGAAGCTGCGGGATTGCGCACGCTCAAAGTTGTTTCTCGCGGTAAATGGACTACGGCAAAACTCACTAACGCATGATGATTCTAGCCATAGAAACCTCCACACCGCAAGCTTCTCTCTGCCTTGCGGAGGGAAATGATGTGCTATACACCACGAGTTGGACAGCAGAGCGGAATCATGATGCTTTCTTATTCCCTGCACTGCAACAAGCCATGGACTTGTTGGGAGAGCGGAAGTTGGATTGGATTTTGGTGGGTAGCGGGCCTGGCAGCTATGGCGGTGTGCGCGTTGCCTTGGCCGCTGCAGTTGGTGTATCAACGGTAACGGGAGCCCGTACTGTGGCCCTCTGTTCGTGGGAGGCTCTGGCTCAGAATGGCGCCTGTATTGTATCTGATGCTCGCCGTGGCGGCTGGACCCTGCGCCACCCGGATGGCCACATCTCCGTCATCACCCCGGAAGAACTCCACCAACTGGCACAGAACGCGGATTCTCCCCTGTACACCATAGAAAGCGAAGAACGCATCCAACGAGAAGGCATCAGCCTTACGGCGTGTGGACTGGTTCCGCAAGCAACGGGCCTCGCAGAGGTCTGGAATGCACTCAGTGCATCCGAGCAAGAGAACCGAGCCCAACTCCCGGTGGAACCCATTTACGTGCGACCTCCGCACATTACCGAAGCCAAGCGAAAGCCTTGGGAGATTTGACCTATGAGCGAACCGGAACAAAAGATTGAGCATGAATGCCAACGCTGCGGAGCTTGCTGTCGTTGGGAGGGCGATGTTTGCCTTACGGATGCCGACATTTCCGCCATTGCGGATTTTCTGGGAATGAAAGAGGTGGATTTTATCAATGAATACTGCCACTTGCAACGCAACAGAAGAGGCTTATCGCTGATAGATGCGCCCAATGGCGCCTGCATCATGCTCAATGATGATAACACATGCCGCATTCAATCGGTAAAGCCCCAGCAATGCAAAGATTTTCCATACAAATGGAACTTCCCCGGTTGGGAACAGCGTTGTCCCGGGGCAAAGTGTAAGGCCACACCCTTATCATGAAGCGCGTTCGCACCACAACTCCGCACCTCTCTACGCTGTTCCTTTCGTGGAAGCGAAAAGCGCTGCATTTGCGTAGTTTCCTGGTTTCGTTCTTTTCCAAGGTGCCGCATCGACTCGCACCTAAGGACGAATCTCGCCGCGCCCACGCAGGTATCATCGTGGACATGTTTGCTGCCATTATGGCTCGAGTCAAAGGCGCAAGCATAGATGATGACTTGGACACGGTGATGAACATTCTGCGCTACGATTTCCCCAACGTGGAGCACGAGTGGCTTGCGGAGCGTTTCAAAACAGCATTTGAAGCCCGATATCCGTTGGAAGCTACGCTCACGCTCGCTTCTGCACAGCGCACAGAAGCCGAACGCTGCGCTCTGGCCATGGAAATTCTGACGCTGCTTCACCGCGTGGGCGGGGATTTGACCAACCCGGAATTGTTTGCTCGCGTGACGTTGGGGTTAAATCTTCCTTGGGCCAGCACGAGTCTTGAGCGTCTTTTCAGCACCCCCGGAGCTGTTTCCAAATACCCGATTATTGAGACAATCAGCTTTTCGGATCACATCGGGAAAGGCAACGTCACATTAGCCACGGAAGATGCCGGTGTTACCTTCCGCGCGCTCCGCTGTGTGAATCTCCTTCTCATTGTCAATGATGGGGATAAACCCATTTCCCTGCGAGGTCAAACCTTGAACCGAGGAGATGTGCTGCCCTTGACCCCGGGCCAGTCCGTCAAACTGACCAATGTATCCATCAATTACAAAGCCATAAAGGGCTTCCTGCAATCTCATTATGCGGGCTTGCGTTATGCGTATTATGTTCATTTCGCGGATGATACCGTCACCATATCCCGTCAACGCCAACGCAACTGCATTGCCAGTATCCATTTCGGCCTGCATGTTGAATTAGAGCTTCTGAGCCCGGAATCGGAGTTTGTGCTCGATGGTGTCGAATTACAAGAGGGAGCCTTCGTCAACACATCATACTACACGCCCTTCACTGTCAATGGGTGCGGTCCTTTCATCTTTGGTGATTTGCAACCGGAAGACGAGTCCGGCCACAGTTTCCAGCTGGCACCGGGCAACAAGAAAGTCATCGTCTCGAACCTGCCATACATGAATAACCCCGGCGTGTTGATGCTCACACCCGGTCTCGCTCCCGGTGCCATTTTCGAGGTACGTTATTCGCGCAGCAGCAATACCGGTGAGCTTCATGTCCTGGAAGGTGCATCTCACTCACTGACTGTTCAGGGTGAACCTGTGCGCGGTGATACGCCGCTCAAAGATGGCGACCTGATTGGATTGAGTGCCGTGCAATATTTGCGCTGCCGTTTCTCGGCCGGTGTGCTGGATGAAGAATCGAGCGTCATTTCCTCGCTTAAGGTCAAGAGTTTGACGCGAGATTTCAGCCGCGCCGGGCGTGTGTTGGACAATATCGGTTTCTCGCTCAAGCGCGGTGAGATGGCTTGCATCCTGGGGCCTAGCGGCTCTGGCAAGAGTACGCTGTTGAGCATGTTGGCCGGCCATTTATCACCCACGTTCGGTGAAGTCCTGTACAACGAGGAAAAAATGTCTCCCGATGCCGAGGAGCTTCGTCGACATGTTGCCTACATACCGCGCGAAGATATCCTAGATGAGGCCATGACCGTCGGTGAGCACGTTTATCAGGCCTCCATAGCGCGTCGCCCCCGACTCAGCCATTCCGACCGCATGCGCCGAGTCTTGGCAATTTTGAACTTTGTCGGCATTTCTCACCTTACCAAACGCAATGTGGGACGCGCCGGTGAACGCACAATTTCTGATGGTGAACGTACGCGTCTGAACCTTGGTCTTGATTTGACGGGCACAGCGGAAGTGTTTCTGATAGACGAACCCATCAGTGGCCTTTCCTCGGGCGATGCCGACAAGGTTATTCAGACCTTGGAGAACATGGCCTCCGGCCGAATTGTGCTGTGTACCCTGCATCGCCCCGCACAAAGCATCCTGAACCGATTCAAAAAGGTGATGGTGCTCACCTCTAAAGGGCAGATGGCGTTCTGGGGCACACCTGAGGAAATGATGACTTATTTCCGAAAGGCGGCGGCAGAAATGAACTTGATGGTCCCCCCGGAAGCTATAGCCGCGGGCGGTGCGGATTATGTGTTCGAAGTTCTGGAGGCCTCTTTCAACAGCCTCAAAACGTCGGAACAAACCGTATCTGAATTGTGGCAAGCTCGCTTCGAAAAGGAAACACTCCGCAATGATAAACAAACTGAAGCCCAGGAACAAGGTACAAGAAAAATACCACGCATACCGGCGCGCAACCCCTTGGAGCTGTGGCGACTGTTCCGCTTGTGGGTGTCTCGCACGTATCTGGGGCGCATACGCAGTCGCTTAGGCCTGTATGCTGTGTTGTTGGAGGGTCCGGTGTTGGCTCTGCTCATCGCCGGCACATTGCGCGCGGCATCAGAAACGACCTACACCTATTACAAGGCTCTGCACATCAATGAATATCTCTTCTTGTCGCTTGTCTTGGCCATGTTCTTCGGTCTGACCGACTCCGCTTGCGAAATTTTGCGAGACCGGGCTTTGATTAAGCGCGAAAGCAATTATAAACTATTCATACCCGGCTATTTGCTGGCCAAGATTTTGGTGCTGACCGCCATAGCAGGCACGCAATGCGCTCTGTACTTATTGGTTGGTAACTTCATTTTGGAAATTCGCGGCATGTTCTGGTCTCATTTGGGGATTATGGCCTTGACCGCATTCGTCGGTATAGCTCTCTCCATGATGGTTTCAGCCTTTGTGCGTTCAGATCGTACAGCGCTGAACATTGTACCTCTTTTGCTGGTACCACAGATATTATTGGCCGGTGCCTTGGTGCGTTTTGAGGAAATGAATGAATACAGCCCCACCATTCCGGAATATCTCATCCCGGATAAAGTGGAGCAAGCTCTTTCAAACCTCAGACACCGTGTTGCTTATCAGGATGAAACCACGCATAACATCCTCACTAAATCGGTACCATTGATTGCGGAATTTTGTCCCTTGCGTTACGCGTTTGAAATGATGTTTGTACTACAGACTTCTTTCAATCCCTGGGAAATTGAAAGTGCACGCATCAATGAACATCGAGACTACGTAAAAGAGCATGGAGACAGTGAGGAAATCCGTTTCGTGCAACGAGCAGCATTGCTGCTCAACACAACAGCCCCAGATCCGAAAGAGGCGCGAGTACTGCTTCACCGCGTGCGCAAGGCTGCAACCATGAACAACGAGCAATACCTCCTGAACCTGGAAGATGACTTGGATTCCAGACCGGAGGAGTTGGGAGACCAGCCTTTGGAATTCTTCTTCTCTAATCGCAAGCTCACCGCATTGCGCGAAGGCGTGAAAACGGCCCGTAAGGACGGGCGTCTGGTGGAACACCGCGGGTTCTTCCTTTCCCCCCGCCAGGCCCGTCCCTTCGGCGAAATTGACCAAGGGACAGATGCCGGCTCCGTATCGACTTTGGGCAGAAATGCCATCTATCTGGCAATCATGGGTATTATCCCCATTTTGCTGGCGGGATTGCGGCTGCGCAAGATTTGCAGAGGCTGAAAGCTTAAGATGACCTAAAAAGTACGATAAAGTAGTACATTTTACTTCCATGAGACAGTTTTTTGGCGTATACTACCC
The DNA here is from genome assembly GCA_045650805.1 of Akkermansia sp. Taxonomy (GTDB): domain Bacteria; phylum Verrucomicrobiota; class Verrucomicrobiia; order Verrucomicrobiales; family Akkermansiaceae; genus Akkermansia. The sequence continues at coordinate 20,939 of JAZRRO010000020.1, read as the reverse complement.
CGCGTACGCGCGGTAAACCCCGCGCCAGATGTAGAAATGAAGATTGTTCTTGCATACTCCGGTGGTCTTGACACATCCGTTCTTCTGGTGTGGCTCAAGGAGAAGTACAATGCTGAAATCATCGCTTACTGCGCAGACGTAGGTCAGGCAGAAGAACTTGATGGTGTGATTGAAAAAGCCCTGGCAACAGGTGCTTCCAAGTGCATTATCGGCGACTTGAAAGCTGATTTTGCCGCTAACTACATTTTCCCCATGTTCCAGGCCAACGCCGTATACGAAGGCCGTTACCTGCTGGGCACCTCCATTGCTCGCCCCTGCATTTCCAAGGCCATGGTGGACGTGGCTCTGGCTGAAGGAGCAGACGCCATTGCTCACGGTGCAACCGGCAAGGGCAATGACCAGGTACGTTTCGAGCTTTCCATCAATGCTTTGGCTCCCAAGCTTCAGGTGATTGCTCCCTGGCGCATGAAGGAATGGCGCGATCAGTTCCCCGGCCGTGCTGAAATGATTAAGTATGCTGAGGAACACGGCATTCCGATTCGTCAGAGCATGAAGAAGCCCTACTCCATGGACCGCAACCTGCTGCACATCTCCTACGAGGCCGGCATTCTTGAAGACACTTGGTACGATGCAACCAAGGAAGAAGACCGTGGCATGTATGTGCTTTCCACGGCTCCTGAGGATGCGCCCGATACTCCCCAGTATCTCCAGTGCCTCTTTGAAAAGGGTAACATCGTTGGTCTGCAGACAGAAGGCTTGGCCGCTCTGATTGAAGAGGTGGGCGCCACGGCCAATGTGCAGGGCGAGAAGGATGGCTACACCCTGCTTGATCCGCTCGGCATCATGCTGGTGCTCAACGCCCTTGGTGGCAAGCACGGCATCGGCCGCGTAGACATCATCGAGAACCGCTTTGTGGGCATGAAGAGCCGCGGTATCTATGAAACTCCCGGTGGCACCATTCTCTTGGCTGCACACCGCGACATCGAGACCATTACGATGGACCGCGAGGCTCAGAAGGTGCGTGACTCCCTCATCCCCGACTATGCCGCTATGGTTTACAATGGCTTCTGGTTTGCCCCCGAGCGCGAAGCCATCCAGGCTCTCGTGACAAAGACTCAGGAAACGGTGAACGGCGAAGTGCGTCTCAAGCTCTACAAGGGCAACGTCATGTACGCTGGCCGCCGCAGCCCGAACAGCTTGTACAGCTACGCCATGGCTACCATGGAAGCAGACTACACGGATGAAGACTACAACCAGGATGACGCCAGCGGCTTCATCCACCTGAATGGTCTGCGTCTCAAGCAGTTCGCTCGCGTCAACAATAAGTAACGCTCATTGATACAAAGCCGCATCGGAAGGCAACTTCCGCTGCGGCTTTTCTTTTTCTCTATGGCAGCACTTCCCAAATTGTCCTATGTCTTTCTCTCGTACAACCGAGCGAAATACATTCGTGCAGCCATGGAAACGGCCTTTGCCCAAGATTACGAAGGGGAGCTAGAATACATTTTTTCCGATGATTGTTCCACCGATGGGACTTTTGATATCATCAATGAGTGTGTGGCTCAATATAAAGGCAATCGACGAATCGTCGTGACCCAGACGCCCCGCAATTTACATTTGGCCGGCAACACGAATCATGCTCTGCAATTTGTTGAATCCGATTGGATTGTTCGTGCGGACGATGATGACCTGGCCACGCCGGATCGATGCAGTATCATCGGCAAGGCCATAGCAGATCACCCGGAGGCCACGTTCGTCTTCAACCGTATGGAGACCTTTATTGATTCTCAGGAAGAAGACATCAAGGTCAAGCTTCATCAGAGAAACGGCTCGGCACCCCTTGCCCGCGTCATCGACATCAAGCAGGGAGCAGATGCCCTGGCCGAATTTTCCACGCCTTTGTGCCTGCACCAAGTGTGGTCGATGAAACATTATCGGCAGTTTGGCCCCCTGCCCGCAGATGCCAATTACGTGGATGATGTAGTCTCGCTCTATCGTTCTGCCGTTTTGGGATATGGAGTTCATGTAGATGCCGTTACCATGTACATACGAAACGGCAGCGGCAACATGAGCCGCGGCGGTGATGATGGCGAGACCGGCTATCAAGCCATCATGCGCTTGGAGCGTTTCAATGACAAGTATCAACATGTGACGCTTCCGCCATTGGAGCAAACTGTTCAGGCGATCGATGCGTATGTCCGGCAATCAATGCCGCCGAAAGAGCAGCTCCTGGTGCAGCCTTTCATAGACCTGCTGAGAGAGAATCTGGATACACGCCGCATGCTCTGCACGTATTGGCGGGGCTCCACCCTCAATAGAATTCGCATTGCCCGCAAGCTGGGACAACGCGGCATTTTCGTGGCACTGCGCTGCCTGCCTATGCCCGTATTTGCCGCCTGTATGGCTACGTACCGCAAGTTAAAAAGTATTTTCTGATATGGAAAAAGGTAAAGCATTATCCGTTTTCATGCATCCCCGAGCTTTTTGGTTTTTGAAGTTCAGCGGGGTGTCCCGATACGTGTGCGAACTGGCACACCACCTCGAAGGCATGGGGGTGGATGTTCAGATACCCATCAAAGAGACTATCAATGAGTACTTAAAAGCCTTGCCTTCTTTCCCCAGGATGGCTTCATTGGCTTGCCCTGCACCATTTCACATCCGCGCCATGCACAAAATACTTGCCTGTACGCCGCTCAAGGAAAAGGCAAGAAGAATGGACCTTCGCTACCAGTCCATTCAATACATGAAGTCTCACGATTTCGATATTATACACCCGACGCACAACAATGCCATTGAGCTTTTGCCCCGTATTGGCAACAAGACCCTGGTTGTCACGGTGCATGATATGACGCATGAGCTCCGCCCCTCCAGCTTCCCGTCCACCGATCCGTCCTCATACCGCAAACGTCTTTTTGTGGAGCGGGCTCAGCGAGTCATTGCCATTTCAGAATGCACAAAGAATGATTTGGTGCGTCTTTTCAATGTCAATCCGGATAAGATTGATGTGGTGCACCATGGCAACTCTCTCACGCTGCCCACAAATGCCGACCAGATTCAAATGGCGCTCCCTGCCCGTTATGTGCTCTACGTGGGTGGGCGCAATGGATACAAGAACTTCCGCACCTTTGCAGAGGCTTTTGCAAAAGTAGCTGCGGTGGATACAACAATTCACATGGTCTGCGCCGGTGGCGGGGCGTTCAGCGAGGCCGAACGCCAATTGCTGCATCAACTGGGTATTGCCGAAAGAAGCCATCAAATGTGGGTCACCGATGAGGAGTTGGCCGTGCTGTATCACAGGACGGAGTGCTTTGTGTATCCTTCCGAATACGAGGGGTTTGGACTTCCCATTCTGGAGGCTTTTGAATGTGGCGCGCCTGTCATCTGTTCAGAGGCAAGTTGTTTCCCGGAGATTGCATCGTATGCAGCTTCGTATTTCTCAACCACCGATTCAAATGACTTGGCGGCCAAGATAACGCAAGTGCTTGAATCTCCTGATATGAAACAGGCCTTGCTCGATCATGGCAAGAAGCGCCTGGCGGATTTCTCGTGGAAGAAGACCGCAGAAAAGACCTTGGAAACTTACCTTAAGGCGATGGGGCGGTAAGGTGTGCCGGTAGCGGGCTGAATGTTGCGGGATTGCCAATGGCAATGTGGCCCGCAGGCATGTCTTTCGTGACCACAGCTCCGGCCGCCACCACACAATCATCCCCAATGGTAACACCTTTCAGGATGATGCTGCGCATGCCAATGTAGCAGCGCTTGCCAATGATGATAGGCTTGCCTGTTCTCTGTGTTCTACCCAGCCAGCCAATCTCAGGCGAATACTCATGTTCTTTACAATCGTAGAGGATTGCATCGGGCCCAATGATGGTGTATTCACCCACAGATACATGATTGGCACACACGATTTTGCAGCCGCTGAGCCCGCAATGATCATGCAATTCCACACGAGCCCCCGGTTCTACGGTAGAAATTGATATTGGAAGGCGAATGAGCGTGTTATACTTCTTTTTGGAGTGCATCACAACCTCATTCCCTACCACTATTTCAGAGTTTTTGCAGCGTCTCAATTCCGGGAATCCACTCACGAAACACTTCTTGCCAAATTGTACCCCTTTCAGTTTATAGTACAGTAGCTTAAAAGTATAGATGAAACGTAAAATACGGATTTTCATGGCTCGAAAAGATATTGGATTACATACCGAGGCGCGTCAAACGTCGCCAAATCCCCTCCAAGGGACCATATCTGAAATACTTTAGCCACACGTGGCACATGATAAGCTGCGCCAGATAGAGAGCAGCCCCCACCCCCATATAGGCAGATGTGCTCAGGTGTGGCCCCAATGCCGCTCCATACCCGCATATAAGCCAGAGCATGACGACACTCTGCATAATGTAGCATGTTAATGTGCAACGGCCAATGGGCAACAAAGCCTTACTCAGAGCCTGGGTCCACGGCTTGCTCAGCAGCCATGCAACAAGTGGCACAAACATGAGGACAAAAGCCTGATTAATCCACAATTTGCAAATGGTGGTCATGCCATGCGTGCTCCCCCACGCGTGGAAAAACACCAAGGCAACTGCATACAAACCGGCCCCGCAAATACCAATATAGAGTAGTCTTTGCGGTTTGTCTTCAAACAGCCGCAGTCGGCCGGCCACAATGCCGGTCAGGAACAGCCCCACCAAACTCCAGATGCGATAGGTATACAGCGTGTAAAGGAAGCTGTGCATGACACCGCAGGTGATGTTCCATATACCCATTTCTGCCCAGGTTGCCGTGGCACTGGCGGGGGCTCCGGGCATGCCAAGCGATTGGCACACATGTCCGTACCACTCGTAAAGTACTTCCGGTTGCCCTGTCAGGTAGTTAAACAAGGCATGAGGCTGCAAGAAACACACAGCCGCAGCCATTGCCAGATATCTCGTTCGTATCTTCCATACCAGCACAAGAAGAAAGCCGGTGATGGAAAAAATCAAAAGTATATCGCCACAGTAGAAGAAGCTGTGAATCAGCCCGAATACGGCCAACAGCACCAATCTCCAGCAAAAGCGCAAGCGAAAATCCACGCCGCGAGATGCGGCTCGGCTCATCTGTAGTGCAAAGCTCAACCCAAACAGAAAAGAAAACACCATGAACGCCTTTACCAGCAAGATGTTGCTGTACAACCAATTCGTTACAACATCCAAAGTACACTCCGGCAAGGAGCGAAAATAGATATTGAATTGGTCATGGCTATGCACCAGCAAAATGCCCAAGAGCGCCAAAGCACGCACGGCATCAATACTGGTGATACGTTGCTGCATGTTGTTTTCTCCTATCAGCAGATGAAGCTGCGAGCCGTTTCTCGTGCGAGAGCATCGTCCTCCAGGATAATGGCGAGCTCGCCATGATAATCACGAGCCGTGACCTTGTTGAGCACCTTCTCCACGGTCTGCCAGATGCCGGGGAAGCTCAGCTTGCCCTCAACAAAAGCCTGCACAGCCACTTCGTTGGCGGCATTGTACATGGCAGGCATCGTGCCGCCAACTGTACCGGCCATGCGAGCCAAACGCAAAGCGGGGAAATCATCCCAGCGAGGTTCTTCAAAGCGCAGACTGGCAATTTGAGCCAGATTCAAATGCGGCAAGGAGTTCTGCACGCGATCAGGCCAGGTAACGGCATACTGAATGGGGAAACACATATCACTGGCGCTGAGCTGTGCCAGAATGGAGCCATCCGTATACTCCACAAGGGAATGTACGATGCTCTGGGGATGCACCACCACATCAATCTTATCCATGGTTATGCCAAAAAGCCAACGCGCTTCAATCATTTCCAGCCCCTTATTGAACAGGGTGGCCGAGTCGATGGTAATCTTCTGACCCATGTTCCATGTGGGGTGCTTGAGCGCCTGTTCCAAGGTGACGTGCTGCAATTGCTCGGCAGGTGTTGTACGGAAAGGGCCGCCACTAGCCGTCAGAATCAATCGGCTGACCTGCTCGCTCCCGCCCTGGTGGCCTTGCAAACATTGAAAAATGGCATTATGCTCACTATCCACGGGCAAAACAGCTACTCCTTTTTCTCGGGCTCGGCCCATCACGACCTCACCGGCCATCACCAGAATCTCCTTGGAAGCAATAGCCAGGTCCTTTCCCTCTTCAATGGCTGCCAGCGTAGGCTTGAGCCCTGCTGTGCCAATGATGGAAACCAGCACCATATCAGCTTCTGCCAAACGAGCCAGCTCGCATAAGCCCTCTTCACCGGCATAAACGGTAACATCGGCAGGCAACAGTTCCCGCAAGGCGGCTACACGCGTTTCATCATACAAGCATACATGCTTCACATTGTACTCCCTAGCCTGCTCTGCCAACTTCTGCACACTACTGTGTGCAGCCAAAGCTACCACCTGCATCCGCTCCGGATGCTCTTTTGCGACTTTCAGGGCGCTGGTTCCAATGCTTCCCGTTGAACCAAGTATGACGACTTTTCGCTGCTTCATATCTGCGGTAAAGTATAGCTCATTTTTTATTCATCTACAAGCGAAATACACAGAAACATGTTACCTGGCTTCTTCTGTATCTTTTTGCGTCCAATCTCTCAGGGCATTCAACATGGCCGGGGTTAATTGATCATCACAAAATAAGCCAATACCTGCGGGTGAAGTCTGGTGCAGTCTGTTCAGCTCTGTGTGAATCTGCTCGGGTGAGATGTCCGGCAAATGCAAGCCCGGAGCCACGGGAATACGCCCACTTGTTTGCTCGGTTGCTTCTCGTGCCACGTTGGCAGCCCATTCAGGAGACTCATCATAGAATGAGAAATACGCCATAGGCAAGGCTAAATCCACCTTAAACCGAGACCAATCCTGGCGCACAAGTTGGCCGGCTATGACAGGTGTGGGGAAAACAGCACAAGCTGAGCGGAGCTGGTGAGCCCTGATGCGCTCACACAATGCATTGGCAACGCGGGCAACACTATTCAACCGAAATTCTCTCCATTCCTTGTCTTGATCAGGATGCTGCGATACAGGCCTGCCATATTCTTGAGCAAACGCTTGCTGGCAGTGGGCACAATAGCAATAATCATACTCAGGCAGTTCTGTATCCATCACCAAACCGTATTTCTCCCACAAGCCGCGGGGCAAGATGACATCCGGCAAGCGCATGTAGTCCAGTTGAATGCCTGCCAAACCGGGGATTGCGGCCAGCTTATCCACCTCCTGCAGAAGGTGATGCAGCACAGCCTCATGATTGGGGCACATGAACTGGTAATAGGCCACATAAGGACGCTCGCTCGGTACATGGCAGGAATGCCCATGCCTGTTCACGGCGTACCAGTCAGGATGTTGCAACGCTACGGCATCCTCCGGTCTGTTCAGCGCCCAGAGCCAGGCATACACATGGAGTCCTTGCTTGACTGCAAGTGGGGTCAACGCGGCTATCTGTTCGGCATCGCCACCGATGATAACGGCATAGATACCGGCCTCTGAGAGTTTGGCAAAATGCTGTTGCCACCACACCGCATCACCTTGGTGCTTATTACCCTGCACCCACACGTAAAGAGGCGGACGCGCAGCAAGCGCCGGGGTGATTGCATAACTACCGCGGCTATCCAAGGTGAGCGTCTGAGCACTACAGGGAGAATACGTTTGCACCACAAAATGCTCCGGAGTCAGGGATAAAACACTCACTCCATCGTGGCGAAGCTGCGTGTTAAAATACCCCGTTTTCACCCGATGTGTATGCTGCGCGTTGGCGTAGGCATGCAAGCGATTAAGTGCTGATTCATACACCGGTGGAGTCATGCTTTCAAAAGCACCACCAACGGACTTGTCGCTCAACTTCACGTAGCCCCATTTTTCCGGATGGTGTATATTGACAACGCCTGTAGGAGCCCAGACATGATTGCTTTCCGGCAAGGTATTCCCCTCGCTATCTTTGCATTTTACGTAGCCAGGTGCTTGTTGTGCATCCGGTTGCACGCGCCAATTCACTCGAGAATAATTCATGCGCATCACAGTACCGGCTACAGGTGGCTCCGCGTGGCGCAGTTGACTTGAGTGTCCCATCAAGCTCTTCCATGGAATGGCCAGTTCCACACTCCAGCCGGTATCTTCATCATCCGGCTGATTGAGTGTTCCCTTTAAATGAACAGCATGCTTTAAATCCGGGATATTCCAATCATGCAAGACGAGGCCGTTGTTGCGATACGGAGCAGTCAGCAGCAAATCCCACACCGTATTAAGGGCGTTGATTTCAACCTCTACGTAGTTCAGGCAATCACCATCGGGGTCAATGAACACCTCAAAATCAGGATCGTGAAAGATGATTGAATCGCGCTCCTTCTTTGTTGCCCATAAATGGCATTCCTGCATCACCGCCAGTACGTAAAGGTAGTCATCATCCCAAAGCATTTTCACCAGCGTATCATCCTTCACCGGAGCCCCTTCTATGTCACGCAGTGGGCTGAGGCGCTGGGCTTGCTTCCAGGAGCGCTCCTCTCCAACACCATCTACCACAATGGGCTCTTGCGTTCTCTGGCACACATACATGGGCGGCGGCGGCATTTCGCCGGCCACTACCACTTGCAGCAACGCTATCATCACCCACACCGGCAGAAATCTTCTCATGCCATACAGCATAGCGAGTTTTGTGGAGATAAACAAGTCCTCTCTCTGACTGCAAGCAAAAGCCCCTGCACCGGGCGAACCGATGGCAGGGGCGCAAATGATAATCAGGAGGAGTGACTTATTGTACCTGATTGGAAGGCTGCTCAGCAGCTTCCTCTACCTTGGCTTCTTCAGCTTCTGCAGGTGCGTTTTCTTCAGCTGCAGCCTTAGCCTTTTCAGCTTCGGCCTTGGCAACGGCTGCGTCCATTTCCTGTTTAAGAGCTTCGATGCTGCTGGCTGCAGGAGTCTCCGTGAAAAGCTTCACCGTGTTCAGGTAGGACGTTTCACGAGTGGGAGCAAAAATCAGAGCGAACACCTGAGCATCGCGCTTACTGTAATTGCCTTCATTCTCGATGGCCAACTGCTGAGCATTAAAGCCTTCTGCATTGATGGCTGCCGTATCAGCGCCAAGGGAAAGCAGGATGCGCACCACCTGATCATTGCCGCGCATGGCTGCCAGCATCAGGGGGGTGTAACCATTGTTGTCCTTGGCGTTGATATCCAGCCCGGCTTCAATGAGCAGGACGGAAGTATAGGGCATGCCGCTCCATGCAGCCCAGTGAAGTGCGGTGAAACCATCGCGATCCTTGGCCTGGGCATCGATACCGGGGGTAGCCAGCAAAGCCTTCACGTAGTACAAACGGGCAATATCCTTCTTGAGGGCATCTTCCGTGTTGTTGAAGTTGCAGTACGCGGTCCACATCAGGGGTGTACGGCCTGTGTTATCGGGGTAATTCACGAAGTTTTTCACTTCAGCAATGCCCTTATCAAGCTCCTTGATGAAGGTTTCGTCCTTGCCCTGATTCACCGCGCCCTTGCGGATGATGGAAACGAGGGAATCGGTGGGAGAGGTGTGTTCAAAGGGCATCATCGCCAGCTTGCAGAGATAGCCAAGGCAGGCCATCACGCAGACAAGGATGAACATATCCTTGATAATCGGGCCCCACTGGGTCTTGGGAACCTCGTTCGTTGTAGTCGTATTGTTGTTGTCGGACATGGTATGAATGGGGGTTCCGGTTGATTAGCAAGCTTCAGCGGGTTTCTCCTCAGCATCCTCTGCGGGAGCTTCGGCATCTGTATCCTTGGCAGCATCTTCCTCAGGATGCTCGGTCACAAAGCTATCCTTCGTGAGGATAATAGCGATGGGGGAAATAAGAGCCATGATGAGGTAAATCGTCCACATGAACTCGGGGGAATGCCAGAAATCAATGTGGCCGGTGTCCATCTTGGCGGCAATACCATCAAAGCAGAGATAGGAAACCAGCAGACCACCTACCACGCCGTTGATGGGCTTGGCAATGAACATGGGCAATGCGGAGAGCGCCATGTAGGAAGCCACCTTGTCCTTGGGGGCAACACGAGCCACGTATTCCGAGAAACGGGGGCTGAACAGCAGCTCACCGGAGGCAAAGATGACAATCTGCAGGAAAATGGCCACAAAGTAAGCCTGACCAATCGTTTCAATGCCGGGGATGATGAAGTAGCACTGCGGGGGCACTGCCATGAGCAGCAGGGAAAGTGCTGAGATGGACATACCGCTGATCATCAACTTCACGGTGGAGAACTTGTTAAGAATGGGGATAATGAGAATCAGACCCGTAATGATAATGAAGGGATTGATGGAGTTCATGAAGCCCAGCTGGAAGTCATCACCAATCGTTCGGGTGTAATACTGGGGCATGATGAGGAACTGCAGCGTGAACACCAGACGCACACCCAAGGTGAGCAGCAGGAACACGATGAGCTTCTGGAAAGCCTTTTCACGAGCCACTTCGCAGATGAGCTGCAAGGGACGGCGACCGGAAGATTCCTTGCGGCTTATTTTTTCCTCGGGCACGGCGTAGAAATCATCATCAATAAAGCGGGTGAAGATGAAAGCAATGGCATTGCAAGCGGTACCAAAGTTGATAACCCAGAGCAAGCCATTCACATCGCCCTGCCAATCAAGCAGCGGGTCCACAATGGCAAAACCGGCCAGAAGCGCACCGATATTCATGAACAGGTAGTAGAAATTGAAACCTGTCGGGCGGGAGCGCAGTGTGGTGAAGCGGCGGATGGAAGTGGTGATACAGGGACTCATGAAAGCCGTACCAAAAGACATGATGCTGATACCGGCCATCACAAAGTAGCGGGAGGAATCCTGCGAAAGACCGCAGATTTCCGTACCGAAATCAGTACCCATGCCCAGAATCAGACGGCCACCAATCAGAAGGATGAAACCGATAAGATACGTGCGGCGCAGGCCAATGATATCGCAGATGGTACCCACAGCAAACACGAACATGGAAACAAAGAGCGTGTACATGCCCACCCAGTAGGGGGCGTCCGCATCCTTGAAACCGCAGTACTTGTTCAGGAAGAGGGTGAATACGATGATAAGCGTGAAGTACGACAGGCCATCAAAGAACTGAATCAAGTTCGTCAGCCAGAAGTTCTTCCCGCAGTCCTTCAGCACGCCAAATTCAGAAAAGTATTTGACGAGCGGATTGGGCTTTGTGGTCGAATTACTCATTTTGTGTTAATGGGTATGGTATTTATTGGAGAGAATGTTTATTGCAGCACAGCACCGCGGCTGGCGTTGGTGGCAAGCTTGCGATAGCGCTTGAGCCACTTGCCTGCCACTTCCTGCATGGTGGGCTTCCATTCGGCACGGCGAGCTGCGATTTCTTCTTCGCTGAGCTCAGCCACAAGGCTGCGGTTGGGAATATCGATGGAGATGATGTCGCCATCCTTCAGCAAGCCGATGAGACCGCCTTCTGCGGCTTCGGGGGAGACGTGACCGATGCATGCGCCATGCGTAGCGCCGGAGAAACGGCCATCAGTGATAAGGGCTACGCAGTTGCCGAGGCCCTTACCCATGATGTAGCTGGTGGGAGCCAACATTTCCTGCATGCCGGGGCCACCCTTGGGGCCTTCGTTGCGGATGACAACCACATCGCCGGGCTTCACCTTGTCTGCAAGGATGCCGGCACAGGCCTCTTCCTGGCTTTCAAAAATCACAGCCGGACCACGGTGTACCATCATTTCAGGCAGCACGCCGGCCTTCTTCACGATGCCACCCTGCTCTGCAAGGTTGCCGAAGAGCACGGCCAAGCCACCATCCTGAGAATAAGCGTTTTCGATGGTGCGAATAACCACCGGATCCTGCGTGGAGAGGCCTTCCATCTGTTCGCCGAGCGTCTTACCGCTCACGGTGGGAGCATCCGTATTCAACGCTCCGGGAATCTTGTTAATTTCTGCCAGCACCGTCATGATGCCACCGGCTCGCAGCACATCGTGCATGTGGAAGCGAGAGCTGGGTGCCACCTTGCAAATGTTGGGCGTGCGGCGGGAAATCTCGTCAATGCGACGCAAATCGTAGTCCAAACCGGCTTCAGCAGCAAAGGCCAGCGTGTGCAACACGGTGTTGGAGGAACCACCCATGGCCATATCGCAGGTGAAGGCATTGTCAATGGAAGCCTCGGTGATGAGGTCGCGGGGCAGCGGACCACCTTGCTTAGCCATTTCCACGGCACGGCGTGCAGCGGCGCGCCACAGCTCCTTGCGCTCCTCGGAAAGAGCCAACAAGGTACCATTCCCCGGCAGAGCAAGGCCAAGCACTTCGCACAGGCAGTTCATGGAGTTTGCGGTGAACATGCCGGAGCAGGAACCTGCACCCGGGCAAGCGTTGCACTCCACGTGGTGCAACTCTTCCTCTGTAATCTTACCGGCGGTGCAAGCGGCTACGGCCTCAAACACGCTGTTCAGGTCCAAATCTTCACCATTGCGGCCCTTGCCTACAGCCATGGGGCCGCCGGAGCAGAAAATAGTGGGGATATTGCAACGCAGAGCACCCATCACCATGCCGGGCACAATCTTGTCGCAGTTCGGGATGCAGATGCAGGCATCAAAAGCATGAGCAGAGAGCATGGTCTCCACGCTGTCAGCAATCAACTCACGGCTAGCCAGAGAAAACTTCATCCCATGGTGAGCCATGGCGATACCATCACACACACCAATCAGGTTGAACTCGATGGGAGTGCCGCCAGCTTTGCGCACTTCATCCTTAATCAGCTGTGCTACCTTGTTCAGGTGGACGTGGCCGGGAATAACCTCGTTGAAAGAGTTGCAAATGGCGATGAAGGGCTTGCGAATGTCCTCATCCGTCATACCTGTAGCGCGCATCAAACTGCGATGCGGAGCGCGCTCTATGCCTTTCTTGGTGCGGTCGGATAACATAACGCGCGCATTATACACGAAACGCCCCCGCTTTTCCAGCAGAAAATTTGCCACCGGACGCTTGCTCAGCAAAAAGAAACATCGGCATCCCCGCTATCATGGGAGATGCCGATGTCGGATAAAAGCGTCAGCGTTGCTTTACTTCTCGCAGTATTCGCGCACAGCGGCGGCGATGCGGGCGGAAACGTCCTGGGGCTCGCCTTCTTCCGTCACGTCAATCTGCACAACCTTACCCTGGGCACGATAGTGCTCGATGACGGGCACGGTGAGCGTCTCGTAATCCTTCCAGCGCTTGGCAAAAGCCTCGGGGTTATCGTCGGAGCGCACAATCATGGCGCCACCGCACTTCGGGCACACTTCTTCACCGTTGCGGGTAGTCTCACCGCAAGCGGGGCAAGCCTTGCGCTTGAGCATACGAGCCTGAATCAGCTCCAGAGCCACGTTGAGGTACACCACGATGTCCACCTCAAGGCCCATGTCGGTGAGGTTCTTGTCAAGCGTTTCAGCCTGAGAGACGGTGCGGGGATAGCCATCGAGCAGGCAGCCGCAATCCTTGTTCTCGCCCAGCCACTTGGCCACGATGCCGTTCACCACTTCGTCGGGTACGAACATGGCGGCATCCATGTACTTCTTGGCTTCCAGACCCAGCTCGGAACCGGCAGCAATCTCAGCACGAAGCAGAGCACCCGTGCTCAGGGGCTTCAGGTCATAGGTCTCGGAAAGGAAAGAGGACTGTGTGCCCTTGCCGGAAGCAGGAGCGCCTACAAGTACGAATCGCTTGAGCGTTTTCATAATCAGTTGAAGAGATAATATAATCTTGCGCAGCCAAACAGGCTGCTGACGGGGGTATTATGCCGTATTTGCATTATTTTGCAAGCTCAAATGTGTAAGGCGTGCCATCTTGCCCGTGATTTTTTTAATTCTTCCCTTGCAGAAAAGTGGGGAATATGGTAGAGTGCAGAACAGAATGAGTGTACTCGCTCACAGGATTCGTAATCGTTGGAAAGGGCTCAAAGCTTATCTGGCACAGGGGATGATAGACCCCCTGCCCGCGCGCCACGCGCTCAAGGGCTACACGCCGCTCAAAGCCGGCAAGGATTTGAAAGCAGCCATGGATGTGGCACTGGTGGGCTTGCCCCAGGGTATGGCCTTTGCTGCCATGGCCGGTCTGGATAGCATTTACGGCATCATGGCCGCCACGGTTGGCACATTCATTGCCCCCTTGTTTACCCGATGCAGCTTAACGGTGAGCGGCCCCAGCAATGCCACGGCATTCATGCTCGCCAGTTTCTTTCTGGCCTCCTCCCCGGCCATTCAAGCCAGCCCGCAAATCTTTGTTCCCCTGATTGTCTTTCTGGCAGGGCTGATGTGCGTCATCGGCGCCTTTGTCAAAGCCACCGAGATGCTGCAATTTGTGAGCCGCAGCGTATTGGTGGGGTATATCACCGGTGCTGCCACGCTCATCATCGCATCTCAGCTGCGCTATGTGATGGGCATCCATGACATAGACGCCGGCAGCTCATTCTTCTCCATGAGCGAGGCCATCCTGTCCAATTTGGATAAGGTTCAGTGGCAGCCCATTGTGTTGGGTGTGCTTTCTTTCCTGCTATTCATCCCGCTCAAGAAATACTTTAAGTTCCTGCCGACATTCGCCATTATTCTGGTGCTGATGAGTCTGCTCAACTACCTACTTTGCCAGCCGTGGGCCGGTGGAGCATTCTGCGAGGTACGCATGCTCAAGGATTTCACCATGAGTGATTTGGTATGCACGCCTCCAGCTGTATGGGAAATACCGGGTCACCTGGCAGAAATCTTCCCGATTGTGCTCGGTATCGCCTTCCTTTCCACGCTGGAGCAAACCGTGATGAGCAAAACACTCTCTGCCAAAACCGGAGAACCGCTCAACCTCAATCAGGACACATTCGCCGTGGGTATGGCCAACATTGGCTCCGCTTTTACCACATCGCTCCCCTGCTCGGCCTCCCTCACGCGCTCGGTGCTGAACTTCAATGCCGGTGCCGCCACGCGTTTCTCCGGCGTCATCTGTGGTCTTCTCTGCCTGGGCATCACCTTCATTCTGGCCAATTTCCCGCTCATTTCATGCATCCCGCACAGTGTGCTGGCAGCATTGGTGCTGGCTAATGCGGTGTCACTGTATGACCGCAAGCTCTTGCGTATCTGCTTCCGTTCCACACCGGGCGATGCAGCCGTGCTCTTCATCACCTTCGTAGCAGCGCTGCTCCTCCCACTGCATGTGGCTATCTTTGTGGGTGTTATCATTTCCGTTTCCCTCTTCCTGCGCAAAGCAGCCAAGCCCGAGCTGGTGGAATACACCTTTGACAACGAAGGCACGCTGCTGCAGCTCAATGATAAGGCTGACCGCCTGCCGCAGATTTCCATCGTCCACGTGGAAGGCGACCTCTTCTTCGGCGCGGCAGATCTCTTCCGCAAGCAGGTATCACGCATTGCTGAGGACCCCACTCTGGCCGTCATCGTGCTGCGTATGCGCAATGCCCGCAACCTGGATGCCACATCCGTGTGCGCGCTGGAGGAACTCATCAAATTCACCCGTGAAAAGGGCCGCCACATCATCATATCCGGTGCCAGCCGAGAAGTATTCCGCATTCTCAAGAAGAGCGGCGTACTGCAAGTGCTGCAGGAGGCCTGTGACAAGGGCGAGAGCAACATCTTCCTGGTTGAACCCAAGAACCCCAACATGTCCACCCGCCGTGCTCTGATGCGCGCCCAGAAATTGATGGGCACCAAGCGGGCAGATGTGTCCATCTACACAACCCAAACCCAAACACCCTCATGACACACCCACACGCAGCAGAAATCGCACAGGCTCTCGTGGACTGGTTCACCCGGTACGGAAAAGACTACCCATGGCGGCGCACCACCGACCCCTGGGCCATCCTGGTGAGCGAAATCATGCTGCAACAAACAACCATCCCCACCGTGCTGGCTCGCTACGAAGCATGGATGCAGCAATTCCCCACACCCGCACACCTTGCAGCCGCCACAGAAGAGGAAGCGCTGCGCTCCTGGGAAGGGTTGGGCTACTACCGCCGAGTGCGTGCGTTGCAAGCGGCGGCTCGTGTCATCGTGGAGAAGTTTGAGGGCGTTTTCCCGGAGGAAGCAGCTGATATTCTCACCCTGCCCGGCGTGGGTGAATATACCGTGGGTGCCATCCTCAGTTTTGCTTGGAATCACCCCGCGCCTTTGGTGGATGCCAACGTCTCGCGCGTCTTTGCACGCCTGTGCAATGATACCACCCCCATTGATTCCCCGCAAGGCAAGCGCGAACAATGGGACATGGCGGCAGCCATGGTGCATCAGGATAACCCCAGGGCTTACAACTCCGCGCTCATGGAGCTGGGACAAACCATTTGCACCCACAGCGCGCCCTCCTGCATCATCTGTCCCGTGCGCAATTACTGCTTGGCAGAGGACCCAGCCTCCCTCCCGATAAAAATGCCCACAAAAGCGGTCACGACCATGACGCACCACGATATCTGGGTTGTGTCGGACAAGGGTATCCTACTGGAAAAACAGGCAGAAGGCACCCGCCACGCCGGCATGTACCGCCTACCCCAGCGCCCCGAATCGGAGGTTCGCCATTTGCCCCACCTCTGTAACCAGCAATACAGCGTCACGCGCTACAAAGTCACACGCTCTCTTTATCTGGCGGATGCAGCCCATACCACCCCGCTTCCGGGGGAAGAATACATCCCGCTCTCATCCCTGGATACCATTCCCATGGCATCCCCGGACAGGAAGCTCATCATCCGTTTCTTGGAGAAGTCAGCAGATTAATATCAGAACCGGCGGCGCGTCGAGCGGGGGCCACCTACACCATAGGAGCGCGTTTTGTTCGCCCCGGAGCGGTTATCCGGCACATTTTGCCAATCTGCATCAGGAGAGCTACGGTGTCTACCGTATTCCGGATAGCTTTCCGGGTAATACTTGGGGGTTCTGTACGAGGGTTCCTGCTCGCGATTCACGCCATCACGATGTCCTCCAAGCTTGTTATTCTTGCGCATAATGCGAGTAAGCGGCGGTGCGGCGTATACTTCACTCGCATACCCCAGCAATACGACGGATAACACCGCAACAAGAATCGTTCTTTTCATCTCTCTTATTGTGACAAAGTTGCGTTTTCGTGTCAATCACATTCTCCCATTTCTTCTGGACACTCCGAGCAGAATATGATAGACTCTACACCATGCTGAAAACTTTATTTTTAACATCTCTTTTGGCAGTAACGCTGATGCCGATGTATGCAGCAGACTCAAATGGTGCAACCATCGTCACTCAGGCAGATACTTGGACCTCTCCCCATGACTTATCCGTAGAAGCAGCGGCTCCCGTCGCGCTCGTTCCTTTCCCTCAACAAGTTCAGTGGTTTGCGGGTGAATTGATTACCAAGGGCAAGACGCTTACCTTAGAGGGCGATGCACAGGGGCTCATGATGCAAACGGCCAAGCAGGATTATCTCGCCGGCAAACAGCCAACGGATGCGATGATTAAAGTTGTTTGCACATTGAAGGCTGATGCCCTGCCCGTCGATAAATCAGCTGAAGGCTATATTTTGAAAGTCAATGGCGAGGGTGTTGCCATCACCGCAGTCACCGAGGCCGGTCTCTTCAATGGTTTTCAAACGCTCCGCCAGATGATGGCAACCGGGAAGGAATCCATCCCCTATTGTCAGATCACAGACTGGCCGGCTTTCCGTTATCGCGGATTCATGCAGGACTGCGGGCGCAACTTCCGTTCCGTTGAACGCCTGAAAAAGGAGCTTTCCCTCGCGGCTCAGCTCAAAGTTAACCTCTTCCACTGGCACCTCACGGACTACCCAGCCTGGCACATCGAATGCAAGGCTTACCCCCAGCTCAATGACCCCAAATTCCGCACGCGTGACCACGATAAGACATACACCTACGCGCAAATCCGCGAAGTGATTGATTATGCCGCCGCACGCAACATTACCGTTGTGCCGGAACTGGACATGCCCGGGCACAGCGCCTACTTCGACCGCGCGTTCGGCTTCAAGATGCACACCCCTCAGGGCATGGAGATTGTTGGCAAGTTGCTGGATGAGTTCTGCACAGAAATCCCGGCGGACAAATGTCCCATCATCCACTTTGGTGCAGATGAAGTGCGCATTCCCAATGCTCCTCAGTTTGTTGATTTTGTGACAAAAAAATTGCAAAGTCATGGTCGCACGCCCATGCAGTGGGCCAGTTCCCGCGACTTGCCCGTGGGCGATAGCTCCATCGAGCAGCGTTGGGGCGAGGGTTCTGACATGGTAGCTAAGTCCATCATTCCCGATCGTATTGTGCGCAAGGCATTCGATTCCACCATGGGCTACGCCAACCTGCTTGACCCCGCCTTGCTTGTGCGCCGCTATTTCTTCATGCGCCCCTGCGGCTCTGCTATGGGCGATGACAAGAAACTGGGCACCATTCTCTGCATCTGGCCGGATGGCAAGGTGGACAACAAAGAATACATCCCCGGCATGAGCGCCATGTGGCCCGGCATGATGGCCATGGTAGAGCGCTCCTGGAAGGGCGGCGGTGCCGATGGTGATGCTCTGCCGCTAGAAATGCCCGTAGCACATACGGTACCCGGCCGAGCCTACCGCCTGTTTGAGCAACGCATGGCAACACTTCGACGCACCATGTTTGCGGATGAAGCCTTCCCCGTCTGGCCGGAAACCGATATCAACTGGACCGTGGTTGAGCCTATTCCTACCAAACAGGCTGACAGCGTGCGTGCTAAGGTGCTCTCAGGCTCATGGAATGAGCTTAAGACCCGCCGTGCCTACGGTGCAAATCTCTACTTCCGCACGCGCCCCGATACCGGCTACCTTGGCATGTTCACCCATACCAAGCCCGGCCACACCATCTGGGCCACCACCACCATTACCGCCGACAAAGCGGGCCCGCAAAAGTTCATGATTGGCTTTGATGCGCCTGCTCGTTCCAATCGTCGCTACAGTGGTGTACCTGCTGCCGGTCAATGGTCGCAGTGCGGCACACGTGTCTGGCTCAATGGCAATGAGTTGATGAACCCGCGCACCTACTCACTTGCCGGCAAGAACAAGCTTGCAGGCAATGCATGGAACTTTGAAGCACCCCTCTCTCCCGAGGAAATCTGGTGGGTACAATCCCCCATTGAGCTGCATCTCCAGAAGGGTGAAAATACTTTCATCATTGAGCAACCCTACCATGGTGAGTTCCAATCCTGGGGCGTTTCCCTCATCCCGGTGAAGGATTAATCCCCTTATTACCATTCAACAAAAAGCCCCGTCTGAATGCAGGCGGGGCTTTTTGTTGCTGGTGGTAAACACCATCAGAAGCGGTAGGTAGCACCCACGCTGGCATTGTGCGAGGTGGAGCGCGGTACAAGCTCCAGATTGTAGCCGGCATTCACGCTCCAGCTCTCATTAAGCTGGTGTGTGGCGCCCACACCGATATTCACACCGGCGCGCCCGGGATTGGCTCCACTGCGGCATGTGCCGCCCACACAGGCGGCGGGGTTATCACGCAGCATATCGCCGATGAAGCTCACCTCGCCATTCAGCGCCGTCTTGCCGGTGGCCCTCCAGGTGGCACCCACGCCCAATTCCACGCGCAGGTTCTCCATCGAATCAGCCTTCACACCGGCGGTCGGCGTGGCTGCATCCACATGCAGGTACTGCAAGCCACCAAAGGCGCGCACCACGGTGCGTTCATTCAGCGTGCGGGCATAGCTCAGGCGGGCATCCAGCTGGACGCTGTGCTGCGTCCAATCGTAGCTTCCGCCCATCAGGTCGGCCTCATTCTCGCTGCGACCATAAGCGGCGCTCCAGTCCAAAGTCAGGCCACCATTGGCCGTTTGCTTGAGTCGGCTGCTGCCATACAGAGCAACGTGCGTGGTATCCTGGTCTGCGGCATAGACGGAGAACGTGCTCACCTTGCCCCAGGTGCAGCCCATGGCCACGCCCACGTTGTGATTCTCCGTGGCGCTGATTTCTGCACCCACTGCAGCTCCGCTCATGTTGTAATCAGCACCCAGCGCGCCGCCATGAGAGCTCAGGCGGCTGCTACTACCCAGCGCAGCGCCCCAGGCAGCCCCGCGTCCACCGGAAAGGACTGTGGCATTCTGCCCGCGGGATTCAATGCTGCCCACAAAGGCGCGGCTGGCCTTTGCGGCTCCCCACGTGGTCTGCACCAGCGTGTCACTCAC
Organism: Akkermansia sp.; assembly: GCA_045650805.1. Lineage (GTDB taxonomy): Bacteria > Verrucomicrobiota > Verrucomicrobiia > Verrucomicrobiales > Akkermansiaceae > Akkermansia. The sequence continues at coordinate 843 of JAZRRO010000020.1, read as the reverse complement.
CTTCGCCAGCGCGGCATCTACGGCAGAGATTGCCTCCACTGTCGGCATCGCGGCGCTTTCTTCGGCCACCGGCTCGGCTTCTTCTTCCACGGCGCAGGTGGTCAACAAGTGTCCACTCGTATCGGGAGTGATGTAGTCCATCCACGCATCGTAATTCGTCACCGTCAGCAGGATGCTGGTGCCTTTCTTGTCTAAGCTTAAGGTGCAGAGATCAGCATCCAATCCCAGCAGCGCATACAGGTCGCTGGAACTGGTCAGATTACTTGTCTTGAAGGTGAACAGCTTGAAGCTCTTACCTTTATCCACATCCTTCTCTGTCACATTGAATGCCAGATTGATGATATTCGTCCCGGAAAGAGTCAGGCAGTTCTTCACCTTCACCGTCTGAAGCTTGCTGCCGGTCAGGTTCAGGATGGCGCCATTGAGTGTCAGGTTTGTGGCGGAAAGCGCCCCGCTGAGCGTCAGACTTGTAGCAAGGGTCTCCACATCAGGCGTGAGCGGGTTATCCTTTGTGAACATGTTCACATCACCCTTGACGCTGAGGGAAACCGCCTTATTTTTCGGCGATGCATCCCAGAGTTTGACGTGGGAGTTGCTCAGCTCCAGATGACCTTTCAGCGACACATTACCATTCGCATTCAGCTTACTGTCTGTCAGTTTTATCGAGAAAGCATCCAGCTTACCGGTAACATTGAGCGTGCTGCTTTCCTTAAGCTGGATGTTGTCCTTCATGGACATCTGCCCGGCGGTAACAGTAGCCACATCGTCCATTCTCAGCGAATAAGCGGCCACCTTGCCGGAGGTGTTCAGAGCACCGCCCTCGATGGTGATGGCAGAGGTCTT
>JAZRRO010000019.1:0-6972 GCA_045650805.1 Akkermansia sp. | reverse complement strand
CCTCTGCTATGTTGCTACCGCCCCGCAAGCGGGGCTCAAAGCTTGCTGCGGCGCAGCCGCAGGGAACTTTCCAAATGTGCAATTTGAAATGCTAAAATTTGAAATCCGTTGTCGCGCATTCTGCGCGCCAAATCTCCATTTGACTCCTTGGGGTACCCCGGTTAAAAGAAAAAACGAGGCTGCCGACAACATGGCAGTCTCGTTTTTTCTCACATTTCGCGGGAGGTGTTATTTTTTTTGTTGAACAGCACCACCCTCCAAGGCTTGCTTTTCCTTGGGCACCACCCAGATATCGATAGCGCCCTCGGCATAGCGAGCGTAGATGGATTTGGGGTCGATATTGCGCATCTCGTAGTAGAGGGCGCGGAGGCGGTTGGGGGATTCATTGTTGCGGCGGGCGTGGCCGGTAAGCGCAGCAATGAGTTCCTGGCGCTGGCGGCGGGAGTAGCACCCGTTGGCCACCATGTTGCGGATGAAAGCGCTGGCCTGCGTCTGGGTCATATCCTGCAGCAACTGCACGAGCTTGAGCGGGTCATGCTTGAAGCGCTCGGAAAGGCCGATTTTATCCTTCTTGAGATTGAGCGAGCCATCGCTCATGTAGCGGCTGCTGGGAACGTCCAGCTGCACGTCCAGAGCCTGGGCCAGCAGCTTGGCCTGGCGGCCGGAGCCGGCTTTCATGGCCTTTTTGAGGAGCTTTTCCTGCTCATCATACAAATCCAACAGCTCGCGCAGCTTCTTGCCGGCGGTTTCGGGGTCCTTCATATCCACATGGTCCTGCACAGAACCACGCAGATTGCCATCGCCATCCAACAAGAGGAGACAAGGCAGGCTGCGGACGCCGGAGGGCATGCCACGATCCTTGCCCATGATACGCTCCACTTCTTTCTTCTGCTTTTCATCCGGCAGCTGGTAGATAGGCACCTGCAGGAAGACGCAATCGCGAACAAAAGGCATCAGCTTGCGCTGCTTGATGAACTCATCAAACGCGCGCTCATTGGCCCTGTCGATATTGGCACCATAGCAGAAGAACACAACGGGACGATTTTTGCCCTTCTTGAGAGCATCATCGTATGAACGAGCATTGACAGCCAGGAGAGGCTGAGCCACCAGGCAGAACAAGCTCATCAGCATGAACAGAGTCTTCGTCATCTCGGGAAAAAGGGGGTCAGGGGTTATTACTTGGTTTCCTTAGAGTCTTCCTTCTTGGAGCCGGAGTCTTCTTTCTTTACTTTGATGGGCTTACCATAGACATAGTAACCGACCATTGCTACCGTGGGTCCAAGTTCGGGCTGGTAAGCACCATCCACACGGAGTTCGACGTAGCGAGCTTCGGGTTGGGATTCCTTGAAGTCGAAACGAGCAACGGAACCGGACACCTGCATCTTGCACTTGGGACGAGACCAGTTCTGGCCGTCATTGGACACAGCGATGAAGAGCGGGTCCACGCCATTCCAGGCCTTTTCGAAGAGGACAACCACGCCGTTGACGGTGCTGAGCTGCTCCAGCTTCACCTTCATACCGGCATTGGTGTTCATCTTGACCGGCACGCTGCCGCCATGGCGCTGCAGCACACCCCAGTGCAAGCAGCAATGCGGCATCTGGTTCGGATCCAGCGTCACCAGCGTCTTGAGCAAGCCTCGCTCGGACACCACGCTACCGGAGAAGCGGCGGAACTTGAACTTGTTCTTGGGGAACTTCTTCTTGCACTTGCGGTAGGCCATCTTACCAATGGCGCTGAAGGTGCGAGCATCATCATTCTTGGCAGCGGTGTAGATAGCCTCACCCAAAGTAGCCCAGGTGGCATCCTGGTCTTTCTTGGTGGTGCGGGTGCGGTTCATGGCGCTGATGATTTGCTCCAGGAACTCCTCTTGCAGTTTTTCGGTAGAGGGGTCATCCTCCGGCAACGCGGCGATGACATCCAAGCCCCAAGCGAGCACCGAGGGAGCGTAGTCCGGCTTGCGCATGAGGATGCCGAGAGCTTCCTTCATGTAGTTAATCTTATCATCATTGTTGGTGCAGCCGGCCATCTGGGTGTTGAGCAGTTCGTTCACATCCCAGCGGTTGGTGCCGTAGGTCTCGCACTTCTTGAAGAAAGCAGCAAAGAGCTTGTTGCGCTCGCGGCGGTCGGGCACCACTTTGAGGAACTCGGGGTAAACCAAGCGGCTGAGCAAGGTTGCAGCAGCGTGGTGGAACTTGACGGCCATGCCCTCCACGATGCGATCGTGCAGCTCCTTCCACTTGCCCTTGTTGGTGGGGTCCTTCTGGCGCAGGTAGGAAGCATAGGACACGAGTGCGGGCCAGTTGAGCGGCTGCGTCTCAGCGGCGGCTTCGTAGCAATCGAAGGCAGACTTGGTCATCTTGCGGGAGGCAAACAAATCACCCAGAGACACCATCTGATCCGACACAAGTGTGCGGTGTGCATCAGAGTACAAATCCTGCTGCAAAATCAGGAAGTCCCAGGCGTGCACACCCCAGAAGAGCTTGGCAGGCGCGTGCTGCCAGTAAATGGAGTAGCCCTTCTGCCACTCGGTACCCACACGCACGGTGAATGCGCAGTGGCCGGGTTCGCCCATGGTCATGGCGGGGATACCATGTGCCAGAGCGGCATAGGCGCCATACTTGGAGCAAGCACCACACACGCCACCGATTTCGCGGTGAGCCCAGGCAATGGCGTTGCCGGTGTACTTCATCAGCGGGGCCAGGTACTCGGCAGAGAACACGGAGTCACCTGCCACGTTGAGCAGACGATAGGTGAGCTGACCGCTCGCGCCGATGTAACCTTCCACAGGAAGATTGACGTTGTCGCGCTGCCAAATCAGGGAGCGTTCATCACCGAATTCTGCGGTATGACCGGTGACAAGGCGCGTATCCCAGTACTGCAGTTCCTCGAAGATGTGGTTGAGCTTACCGGCCTGATAGCTGCTGAAATAGTAGGCAAAGCGCTTACGCATGCGGCTTGCACCCCAACCATGGCGAGCGAACTCCATAGCCGTAGTGGCGGCCATACGGCGCACCACAGGGTCGCCCATGTCTTCCATGTAGCTGCGGTAAAGCTCTACCATGTAGCCGAGCGCCACATCCATCTTCTCCGTGGGGCCGGAATACATGAGACCCGTCATCCAGTCCAAATCACTGGTGAGCGTGAAGAGAAGATTAGTGCCCATCTTCATATCGGCAATTTCTTTCATCTTCATGGTGCCTACCTTGCGCAGCAGGGTGAGACGAGCCAAATCCAGACGATTAGCGGGGTCCTCCAGGAACTTCCACACGGATTCTTCATCAGCCTTGCCCAGCTTTTCCATGACGCGCTCAGTGAGCATTTTCTGCACTTCTGCGGGCTTTTTCCACTGATCCGGGAAAATATCTTCATTCGTGTAACCGTTCGTGGTCTTCCCTTTTCGGGCGGCCAATTCGCGATCATACTTCTGGATGAGGTTCTTGGCCATGCGGCCAATGTTGGAGTTGTAGCTCTTGTCGCGGGGCTTGGGAACTTTCTGCTGGGCGGGAATCTCAGGGATGTCCTCTTCCACGATATCCTCCAGAGTCAGCTTGGAGTCTTCCACCGTGTAGGAGGCAGCAGCATTATCACCGGCAGAAACGGGACCATCTTCATCGTCCTCGCCATACGTCACCTCGGTGGCGGAGACCTCCGTCACCTCACCGGTATCGTCCGGTTCAGCGTCAGAGGAATCATCAGTATAGCCTTCTTCCTCAATCACCACACCCTCAGAGACATCTTTTTCCGTTTCCGTCTTAGCGATAACGGTTTTCTTGGGTTCAGGCGGTGAAATTTTCGCGATAATCACGGGCACAAACATACCGGAGAAAAAGCCGCAAATGATTGATGCGACAACACCCAGCAGCAGATTAACAAGTTTCGGACTCATGTCAAAAATATCGGGATAAAGGTTAAAAGATTATTGGCGCTGTTTGAGTACTTCCAGCGTATTTTTAGCAGCGTGGCTGATGATGGAATCAGGGTGCTGAGTCAGCTTCTCAACGGCCGGCACGGATTTGGCAGAGCCATATTCACCCATGTAATTGAGGATGGTATTAATCAGCTGCAACTTGTCCGTTGTGCCCAGAAGCTTGATGATTTCGTCCTCAGCCTTGCCCCCCAGGGATGCCAAAATTCCGTTCCAAGCAACAGGATTCACTGACCACATTTCCACGATGGGCGCTACCATTTCATCCGGCACCTCGCGAATGAGCAGCTCCATGACCGAAGCAGATGTCGGTTCGCGGCGCACACGGCAGTTCTGGAAATAATTGCGGCAAAAATCAATGGTGCGGGCATCGTTGGCCGGAGCATACGTGACCAAGGCTTCGATAAGCGCACGATGCGTATCAGGCTCGTTCGTCCAGGGCTCCTGCAACACGCGCAGCAGCGTATTGTGTACGTCTTTGCGCAGGGCTCGCACGTTGGCATTTTTCAGGGTCTGAGCCGCAGTGCGCACACGGAGCGGGTCCAGACAGGTTATCTCCATCAGGTTAGCCTGCACAAAGGCAGGGTTGTGGGGATTGCCCAATACATCGGAGCCGAATCGGCACACCATGTTGGCGTGATCAGGCATGAAGCGCACCTCGTACAGACCTTCCTCAGGCTTAGCATAAGCAACTCGGCCGAAACGAGAAAGGAAACGAGAGATATTGCGAAGCTGCCCACGGGCATTGGTCACCACGAACAAGGCACCATCAGCGCGGGTGTAGGCGCGGGTATACTCCGCTTCCAGCAAACGAGTAAGAGCATCGCGAATGACGCTGCGAGAGGCAGAATCCTGCTGGTCCATGTAAATGGCATAATGCGCCATGTGAGGAGACTTTGCGCGAGACTCGTAGAACACCTGCAAATCCTCCGGTTTCATGACAGCGCCGGACTTGGGCTCGGGGGCAGGCTGTTCGGGAGCATTTTTCTCAACTTTTTGCGGTTCATCCGGCAGAGGGGGCACCTCTTTATAGCGCCAGATTTCCGGAGCAAACCACCCCAGCACCATCATAATCAAACCCACAATGCTCACCAACAACTTGTGGCGACGGAAAGACACAAAAACCAAGCCAGCCGCTACCCAACACACGGCCACGGATATAAATCGCTGAGAATCCATGTCCAAACGGCTGAGGGGAGTGGAATATGACGGATTATCCCCCAGCATGAACAAGAACATGCACACAAGGAAAATGCTCACACCCAAAGCACAACGCAGCTTGCCGGAAACACTGAAGAGTGCATCATCCTGCAAATCTCGCTGAATACGCTTCGCGCGGTCATGCTGGCGACGCGCAGCCTTGCGAAACTCAGACGTATCGGTCAATCTCTCACCGGTATCAGCCTGAGGGGCCGAGGTAAATTCTGCTTTCAAACAATCCGGACACACAGCCATCGCTTCCGATGAGCTGTGAAACTTAGCACCACACTTGGAACATTCTGACTCCACGGCCACATTTATAGCAGATTAGAAGCGCTATGGCAAGTAAAGAATAAAAGCTATGCGGTGATTTATGGACATGAAATTCCGGCTGATTCACTACAAAAAAAGCTGCGTGCACAGCCAAGTAGCCATGCACGCAGCTTTGAAAACGGTTCTATCAGACATCCAGCACGGTATCATCCCCATCTGCATCATCCCCGCCATGAGCAAGAATGAACTGCAAGTCATTGAGGTCAAGACTGGAAGCAAAGCCTTCATCACCCAGCACATTCGTGACGAGCTGATTCTTCTGGTGCTGGAGCACGCGAATCTTCTCTTCCACGGAATCTCGGGTGAGCAAGCGGTATGCAATCACCTTGTTCTTCTGGCCAATTCGGTGCGTACGGTCGATAGCCTGGCTTTCCACAGCCGGGTTCCACCACGGATCGTACAGAATGACGTAGGAAGCAGAGGTAAGGTTCAGACCTGCACCACCAGCCTTGAGCGAGAGGAGGAACACGCTGGGTTCCTTCGTCGTCTGGAAGCGCTCAATCTCAGCCTTACGGTCCTTGGTCTGACCGGTGAGGTAGTTGAACGGACGGCTTTCTGCCTCGAGGCGAGCCTTGATGATTTCCAACATGGATACGAACTGGGAGAACACAAGCACCTTGTGACCTTCCTCACGCAGCTGATCCAAGAGATAGAAGAGCGCGTTGAGCTTGGCGCTGTCTTCCTTGGCATACTTGGCATCCACCAAGCCGGGGTGACAGCAAATCTGACGCAAGCGCATGAGGCCCTGCAAGATGGCGAAAGAGTTCTTCTTGACAGATTCGTCGGAATCCACCCCGAGAAGAGCCTTCTGGATGCGGCGCAGCTCGGCCTTGTAGAGCTGGCGCTGAATACCTTCCATCTTGGCGTATACTTCCTCTTCCGTACGGGGCGGCAAGTCCTTGGCCACCTGTTGTTTGGTACGGCGCAGCAAGAAGGGTTTGAGGCGAGCAGCCAGGCGGTCCTGGCTCTGGGAATCCTTGCGCTTGTCGAAACGCTTCTTGAAGTAGGCACGGCTGCCAAGCACACCGGGCATGGCGAAAGCCATGAGCGACCACATATCCAGCAAGCGGTTTTCGATAGGCGTACCGGAAAGCACCAGTCGATTGTGAGCCGTGATTTCGCGGGCAGCCTTGGCGGCCTTGGAATCCGGGTTCTTAATCTGCTGGCCTTCATCGAGAATGACCGTCAGCCACTTGATGGCGTTAATCTGCTCACCGCATACGCCCAGCTGGGCATAGTTGATGACCACCATATCGTAGTTGGCAAGGATATGATCCACCACGGCCTGCTCCTTGTTGCGAATGACCAGTACACGCACGCCGGGTGCAAACTTCTCCGTTTCGCTGGCCCACACGTCCAACACGGACTTCGGGCACACAATCAACACGGGCGGAATGGCAAGCTTCTTGCGGCCCTGCTTGTTGCGGCGGATGAACTCCTCACGCAACCAGAGCACGTAGGTGATGGACTGAATGGTTTTACCCAAGCCCATATCGTCAGCAAGAATACCACC
>JAZRRO010000018.1:0-11656 GCA_045650805.1 Akkermansia sp. | reverse complement strand
ACCGCAACGCAAGAGTTGTTTGCCAATGACTTGGGCATCATCGTGCTGGGGCAGGGTGCGCCAAAGGCGTATGATGCGCAGAGCGAACTGTTTGGTTCGCCCGCGTAGTTCATCGCGCATGTTGCCTTGAGTGTTCATCCTTTCATAACTGCGCGCAGCGCAGCTCTATTTTCAATTTGAAATTTGCAATTCTAAAATTTGAAATTACCCCAGGGTTTCGATAATACAATTGAGTACTTGCTCTCTCACCACGGCCATTTCGCCCTTCACCCTGATTCCTGCGGCCATGGCGTGGCCACCGCCGCCGAAGTGGGCGGCAATGTCGGCCACGTTGATGGCGGGGTCCTTGGAGCGGAGGGAGATGCGGATGCGGCCATCCTCCAGGTCCTCGAAAATGGCGGAGACGCGCACGCCCTCGACCACGCGCACAATGTCCACCAGGTCTTTGGTGGCTTCCAGGCCCACGCCCAAGCGGGCTTTGGTGCCGGCGGGCATGGAGTAGTGGGAAATCTGCCCCTGGTGCTCCACGACCATGTTGTTGAGCACCTCGGCGTTCACGCGCAGGGTGTCCCAGGGGATTTCTTGGTACAGGCGGCAGTTGAGGCGGCCGACATCGACCCCGCATTCGAGCAAATCAGCCACCTGGCGCATGACTTCTGGCGTGGTGGAGCTGTATTGGAAGGAGCCGGTATCGGTGCTGATGGCGGTGTAGAGCGCATCGGCCATGGCGGTGGTCATGGCCACGCCCAGGGCCTTGATGAGCTTGAAGATGATGCAACCACAGGCGGCGGAGGGGCTCTCCACGATGTTGATGTGGCCGTAGCCGGGGTTGGTGCCGTGGTGGTCGATGTTGATGATGAGGGGGTGGCCACGGAAAAGCCCCGGCGCCACATCACCCAGGCGCTTCCAATCGCCGGTGTCTACGCAGATGAGCACCTGGGGCAGCTCGGCCCCGGCCTCGGGCAGGGGGCCAATGGTGTCCGCGCCGGTCAGGAAGGCATAGCGGCTCGGCACGCCGTCCTCATTCCACAGCGAGACTTGCTTGCCCATGGCGCGCAGAGCCAGCCCCAGCGCCAGCGTGGAGCCGATGGCGTCGCCATCCGGCCGGAAGTGGGAGATGATACCAAAACTCTCGTGTGCGTTGACGGTGGTGATGAAGTCTTTGTACATAAAATCTGCTCAGCACCTTATACCACGCCCGCGCCTGTGCGTCAAGTGAGGCACCCCGCCTTAATCGATGATGAAGCCATCGCGGAAGGGATCATTCTCTTCGCGGATGAACTCGCAGCGGGCGGTGAGGTAGGGGCGGCCGGTGACCAACGGCACCACGGCGGGGTAGCTGCCCACGGGGGTGGATTCGCGCAGGGTGCCGCGGAACATGGAGCCGATGAAGGATTCGGAGATGTAGGTGGCGCCGATTTCCAGCTCGCCAAGGTGGTGCATGAGGGTCATGAGGGCCGAGGTACCGGAGCCGCAGGGGCTGCGGTCCATCTGCCCATCACCAAAGATGACGGTGTTGCGCACGTGCAGCGGGTTGGCGGCCTTGCGCTGGTAGATGACAGCCAGGGCAATCTCGCGGGTGGAGGGGTTGGTGGGGTGCTCCACCTGCAGGGCCTCGTTGGCAGCTTTTTTGATGCGCATGCCCAGGTCCACATAAAAAGCCTTGTCGTGGGATTCCGGGCCCAGGGGCTCGGCAAAGGGATAATCCACCAGCACAAAGAAGTTGCCGGCAAAGACCACATAGGCTTTCACCGTGCCCAGACCGGGCACATCCAGCTTGATGGGCTCGGGCGTGTACACAAAGGAGGGCACGTTGCGCACGGTCACTTCCTCCACGCGGCCTGTCTCGCCGCGGTGCAGGGTGGCCTCGATGCGGCCGCACACGGCATCCAGCACCACCTTATCCGGGTTTTGCAGGGGCAGGCCCAGCTCTGCCACGGCACGGGCGGTGCAGATGGTGCCATGGATGCACATATCCAGGTAGGAATCTGAATCGGTGTAGAGGATGCCGGCATCGGCATCGGGGGTGACAGGGTGGCAGAGGATGGAGCCGAACATGGCCTTGTGGCCGCGTGGCTCCTGCATCAGGAAGGAGCGGATGACATCCAGGTGATTGCGCATGTAGTCCAGACGCTCGCGCATGGTCTTGCCGGGCAGCTCCTGGCAGGCAGAGTAAAGCACGCGGCATGGTTCGCCGGCGGCATGCAGATCAAGGGTATGGACGGAGGAAATGGTGGAGGGGACAATCATGGAAGCAGAAATGTGAGGAAACTTATTGTTTGGAGGGGAGAAGAGATTGGAGGGCCGAGGCACCCAGCACCAGCGCAAAACCACACCATTGCCCGGGGGTGATGCTCTCGCCATAGACCAGCCAGCCCAGCGCCACAGCCACAGCGGGCTCCAGGTAGGAGATGGTGCCGAACTCGATGGCGGTGAGGTGGCGCACCGCATAGGCCACCAACAGCAGCACAGCAAAGCCTTGCAGCACACCGATGCACAGCAGGTACGGCCAGCCGCTGCTCAGCCCGGCGTAGGGGGCATCTGTGAGCAGGAGCGGCACCAGCAGCACCAGGCTGCCGGCGGCAAATTGCCAGAAGGTGCGCAGAGACAGGGAGATGCTGCCCGGAATCTGGCGGTTGAGCAGGATGTAGGCCGCATAGCACACGCCCGAGAGCAAGCCGTACACATAGCCCATGGCCGATGACGGCTGCTCGGCTGCGGGCTCACCCGCGCAGATGGTCACCAGGATGATACCGGCAGCAGAGGCCAGCATGAGCCCCATATCCCGGCGCGGCGGCAGGCTGCGGCGCAAAAGTGCCTCGCCCGCGGCGGCAAACACCGGCCCGGTGTAGAGCAGCAGCGCTGCAATGCCTACGGAAATTTGCGTGATGGCCAGGAAATAAAACAGGATGCACAGGCTGATGCCCGCGCCCGATAACGCTGCCGGCAACGACCAGGCAAAGCGCTTGCCCTCTGCGGTGCGGCTGCTCCAGGCCATGGGGGTGATGAGCAGCAAGCCAATGATGAAGCGCGCAAAGGAACACCCCTGCGCAGAGCACTGCGTCTCACGCACAAAAAAGCCCAATACACCCATCAATACGGCAGCCACGATGGCGGCTATCAATGCACTGCAATTTGTTTTATTCATGTGTCTTAGCTGGCTTGCGGGCGAGCGCGCGACATTCTATCACCGCCCGCTTGCCTTGGCAATACTTTTGTTGTGCATTGATGGCAGATGCAGTCGTGCTGATATGGCATGGCGTTTTGCATACAAAACTGCCCGCCGCTGCATGAAGCAGGGCGGGCAGGGAATAAGAGTGTGTTGTGCTGCGAATTACAGCAGGGAGAAGGCCACGTTCAGACCGGCCGTCACGATGGAGACCATGCTCATCAGCTTGATGAGGATGTTCAGGGAGGGACCGGAAGTGTCCTTGAAGGGGTCGCCCACGGTGTCACCCACCACGGAAGCGTCGTGGATGGCGGTGTGCTTGCCGCAGAAGTCGGCATCACCCGTTTCGATGTACTTCTTAGCATTGTCCCAAGCGCCACCGGAGTTGGCCATGAACACGGCGAGCACGAAGCCACCGGCCAGACCACCGGCCAGCAGGCCGAACACACCGGCCACACCCATCACCAGACCCGTTGCCACGGGCACAACCACAGCGATGAGGGAGGGAACAATCATTTCACGCTGAGCACCCTGGGTGGAGATACCCACGCAGCGGGCGTAGTCGGCCTTCTTGCGGCCTTCGAACACGTCCTTGTCGCTCAGCTGGCGGCGTACTTCTTCCACCATGCTCTTGGCAGCGCGGCCCACAGCGTTCATGGTCAGACCGCAGAAGAGGAAGGAAAGCATAGCGCCGATGAAGATACCAAGCAGCACCTTGGGGTTCATGAGGGTCACTTCGAAAGCGGCCATGAACTCAGCAATGCTCATCTTGGAAACCTCAGTACCGGTGCCCACGGGGCCACCCCAGTTGCTGATGGTGATGACCTGCTCGCCAAGGCGGGCAGCAGCAATCTTGAGCTCTTCGATGTAGGAGGCAAGAAGAGCCAGAGCGGTGAGAGCGGCGGAGCCGATGGCGAAGCCCTTACCGGTAGCGGCGGTGGTGTTGCCCAGGGCGTCCAGAGCGTCCGTGCGGCTGCGCACGTCGTCACCCAGAGCGCTCATTTCGGCGTTGCCGCCGGCGTTGTCGGAGATGGGACCGTAAGCGTCCGTAGCCAGGGTCAGACCCAGGGTGGAGAGCATACCCACAGCGGCGATGCCGATACCGTAGAGACCGGAAGCCATGTTCTGGGCGGTGAAGGCCCATTCACCGGCGGCGCAGAGGTAAGCGCCAATCGTGCCGAGCACGATGAAAATCACCGGCCAGCAGGTGGAAATCATGCCCACGCCGATACCGGAGATAATCACGGTGGCGGGACCGGTGGTAGCGTTCTCAGCGATGAATTTCACCGGCTTGAACTCGAAAGAGGTGTAGTATTCCGTCACCTTGCCGATGGCGATACCCACCACGAGACCAATCATGATGGAGCCCCAGATACCGAGCCAGTTCTGGATGTTGAGAGCCCAGAGGATGAGGGCGGAGAAGATGGCGATAAGCACGCCGGAGAAGTTGATGCCCTTGTTCAGAGCAGCCATGAGCTGGGTCTGATTAGCACCGGGCTGGGTGCGCACCATGTACACACCGATGATGGAAAGGATAGCGCCAACGGCACCGATGATCATGGGAGCCATCACCATCTGGAGGCCCATCTCGTAGTTGTTGGCAGCGGCGGCCACGGCAGCGCCCAGAGCGGCGGTAGCCAGAATGGAGCCGGCGTAAGATTCGTAGAGGTCGGCGCCCATGCCGGCCACGTCACCCACGTTGTCACCCACGTTGTCAGCAATCGTAGCGGGGTTGCGGGGATCGTCTTCGTTGAAGTGGTATTCTGTCTTACCCACAAGGTCAGCGCCTACGTCGGCAGCCTTGGTGTAGATACCACCGCCCACGCGGGCGAAGAGAGCCTGGAGAGAAGCACCCATGCCGAAGGTCAGCATGATGGTGGTGATGTGCACAAGCTTTTCAACATCGCTGTCGAAGGTGCCCATCAGGGAGGTGTTGTCCAGAATCAGGTACCAGGCGGAAATATCGAGCAGACCGAAGCCCACCACCGTGAGACCCAGCACAGCGCCGGAACGGAAAGCAAGCTGCAGACCCTTGTTGAGACCGTCTTCCTTATCGCGGCAAGCCTGAGCCACACGGCCGGAGGCATAAGTAGCCGTCTTCATGCCGATGAAACCGGCAAGACCGGAGAAGATACCACCGGTGAGGAAGGCCACGGGCACGATGTTGTTTTGCAGGCCGAAGTAGGCCATCACGCCGAAGGCGATTGCGATGATGACGAAGAAGATAGCAACCACTTTGTACTGCTGCTTCAGGTAGGCCATAGCGCCTTCGCGCACATAGCCCGCAATCTCCTTCATGCGGTCGTTACCTTCATCAGCCTTCTTCATGTCGAAGAAGAACTTGGCGGCAAATGCCAGCACAAGGATGGAGGCAACGGGAACGATCCAGAATAATGTATTGGGGTCCATTGTCTGTCAGATTTTTGTTTATTATTTTGCTTTTCAGGGTAAAAAGCGCGGCATTCTACACCACGAAACCCGTTTTGGCAATACAAAATTCGCGTATTTTCCAGATAAAATCGTGCGCGTGCGAGCGCACGCATGCGTTCCGTGCTTGACGCGGGGCCTTCCATCCTGTATGCTCAGCAAAGTACGCACATGATAGACGCCATAGACTCATTTCTGAACGATGCCAGTGGTTTCCTCTGGGGGTATATTTTATTATTTGGCTTGTTGGGCACGCATTTGTACCTGACATGTCTGCTGCGTTTTCCGCAGTTGTACATGTTCAAGGCGATGAGCTACTATTTCCGCCGGGATAAGGGAGAGAGCGGGCAGATTTCGCATTTTTCCTCGCTCATGATATCGCTGGCGGCCAATGTGGGCACGGGCAACATTGTGGGTGTGGCCGTGGCCGTGGCCACGGGTGGCCCCGGTGCGGTGTTCTGGTGCATGGTGACGGGTGTACTCGGTATGGCCACCCGCTATGCCGAGAGTTTGCTGGCCATCCGCTACCGTGTCTATGACCAGACCGGTCAGTTGGTAGGCGGCCCCATGTATGCGCTGGAGCGCGGGCTGCGCTGCAAATGGCTGGGTGTGCTTTTTGCGGCGTTCACGGCTGTGGCCGCTTTTGGTATCGGCAATATCACCCAGGCCAATGCCGTCTCCCGCGTGCTGGAGACCTCCGCACTGGCGGTTCCCACCTGGGCGACGGGTGCGGTGCTGGTGGTGCTGGTAGCCTTGGTGTTGCTGGGTGGTCTGAAGGGGATTTCCCGCGTCTGCACGGCATGTGTACCCACCATGGCTATTATTTACATGGTTGGTTGTGCTCTGTTGTTGGTTTCTCATGCTGAATACATTGGCACGGCGATTGGTCTTATCTTCACCAGCGCTTTCAGCGAGCAGGCCGCCACGGGTGGCTTCATCGGCTCCACCCTCATGCTGGCCATGCAGACCGGTGTGCGCCGTGGCCTCTTCTCCAACGAGGCCGGTATGGGCTCTTCTCCCATCGTCTCCGCTCCGGTAATCACGGCCAACCCTGTGCAGCAGGCTCTTGTGTCTTCTACCGGCCCGTTCTGGGATACCGTGGTCATCTGCACTCTCACGGGCGTGACGCTTACCACCGCCATTTGCGCCGCACCCGAAGTCGCCTCGGCCGATGGCGATTTGCTCACCTACCACGCGTTCCATACCGTAGGCACGGTGGGTTCCATCCTGCTGACCATCAGTCTGGCCACCTTTGTCATCTCCACCCTGTTGGGCTGGTCTTACTTTGGTGAGCGTGCTCTGCAATACCTGGGCGGCACACGCCTCATCACCCCCTACCGTGTGCTCTGGGTCATCGCCGTCTTTGTGGGTGCGGTCATCCCCAAGAGTGCCATCGTCTGGAACTTTGCCGACTGCGCCAATGCTCTCATGGCCATCCCCAACCTCATCTGCATGATTGGCCTCTCCGGCGTCCTCGTCTCCCAGACCCGCTACTACCTCTGGCAGCGCCGCCTGGATGAGACAGATTCCACCCCCATCCCCCACTTGGGCGACTCCTCCACCCCCAACGAAAAATAACTTTCGATTTTTTTCAACGCATCGGCCCGCAGCTGCATCACACCTTCATCGGTTCCTCCGACCGTTGGTGAAGGAGAGAGCGCTGCCGGTCAAGCAAAAGGTGGAGCCGAGTTTCATAGGTAGTAAGTTGGAGAGACGGCAGGGGCAACCCTGCCGTTTCTTTTTATACTTGTGTCTTTAGAGGAATTGTATGCGTTTGCCCCTTTTCACTATCCTTGAAAAGCAGAATGAACGTGTAAACGATGCTTGTGCCGAAAATACACAATTCAAGATAAAGAAATGAATAGGGCTCTGCAAAAATATACAGTAATTGTGTAATGTGAAAAACAGAGCACAATGTGACGATAAATAATCCTTTATGGCCAATATCGTGCGCTCTTTTCACGGCCATGGGAAGGAGGAATAAGTAGGTAGCAGGTATGTGGATGAATAATAATGAAGCCCAGTAGCTGGTTTGTGCCATTTCTTCTCTGATGTCTATGGAATAACCATGTCCTATCTGTGAGAGTATGAAGTCGCGCAAGCTCACAATGATGAACAGCAAAACGGAAAAGGTCAGCAAGTAAAGGAGAAATGGTCTTCTTGTCAGTCGCCCCCCATAGAGCGATGGTTTGAACAATGTCGTTTGGGAAACTTCCGAATTTTGATGCGGATGAGGTACATCGTCAGGCATGACTGAGAGGGTGTTTGAGTTATTGGTATTTTGTTTTAGCTTGAAAGTCTGTCTCATTGAGACGGTATGAATGTAACACATACACTCTCTGACATCAAGTATGAAGTAGGCGTGATAGAAAAGTCAGTGGCTAGGTGGCAAAAAGTTACAAAAAAGGTTACAAAAACTCGTAACTAATCAGCAATACGGCTTTACAATAAAAGGCTTGTGGAGTTATAAAAATTTCATAGGTAGTAAGTTGGAGAGGAGCCTCGCCGTTCTGGTGAGGCTCTTCTTTTCTTCTTGATGTGTACACCTGCCACCAAATGAGGCCTCGTCTTCGTATTCGCCATTCGTACCCGTCTTTCGTACTTCACCTTGACGTTTTGAGCGATATAGGGTAGAGTGGGGGCATGTCCAAGTATGATGGAGAGCAGGTGTTGGTGGTGCCGCGCGCGGCATTTGAAGCTGTAGGTGCATTCAACGGCGTGCGCATGAATCCGCAGGATTATCTGGCGGCGTTCATGAAACCGGGTGTGGCACATTACATGGACCGCGAGCTGGCCGAGGAAAGCCCCCAGTTCAAGCAAATCATCGCCTACGCCATCTTCTGCTACCAGGGCAAGGTGCTGGCCTATTCCCGCACATCCAAGGGTGGCGAGGCTCGCTTGCATGATAAGATGTCGCTGGGCATTGGCGGGCACATCAACCCGGTGGATGGCCTGGCCGACAATGTGGAAACGTACCTGGCCGGGGTGGAGCGCGAGATTCGCGAGGAAATCAGCTTCTCCGGTGAGGCAAAGCAGGAGCTCTACGCTGTCATCAACGATGATACCAACGAGGTGGGCTCTGTGCATTTTGGTGTGGTGCACTGCTTTGAGCTGGATAGCCCGGATGTGAAGCCGCTGGAGAAGAAGCTGGCCTCCATGGAGTTCCGTACGCTGGATGAGCTGGCCGGCCCGCTGTATGAGCGTCTGGAGACTTGGTCCGCCATTTGTGTGGATGCGCTCAAGCAGCAATAAGGCAGCCCCATCACGTTCGTTTTACATTTGCTGAGCCAGGCGCGAGAGTGCCTGGCTCGCTGCGTCTTCCGCCCCCAGGGCGGCGGCTTTGCGGTACCAATAGGCAGCCAGTTCGGAGCTGGCGGGGGCACCATGGCCTTTTTCAAAACATTCGCCCAGCTTCAGGGCAGCTGTGGCGTGGCCCAGGGCGGCCGCTTGCTCCAGGCAGCTCACGCCGCCTACGGCATCTTTCACGCAGCCGATGCCTTTGATGTAGCACTTGGCCAGTTGGTAGAGGGCATCTGCCGAGCCGGCGCGGGCGGCGGTGTCCAGGTATTGTACGGCTTGTTCGTAGTTGCGGGCCTCGCCCCTGCCGCGGAAGAGGCGCTTGGCCAGGTGCAGGCAGGCCTGGGCATCTCCCCGGGCGGCGCGGCGGTGAAGTTCATCATTCATCATCAGAACTCCTTGTGCGCAAAAATCCAGGTGGCTACCAGCAGGTGCAGCAGCATGTAGGCGGCGGCTATCAGCGCCAGGCTGCCCAGTAGCGCCCAGGTGAGGGGGGCACCGGCAGAGGCGGTGTCTGCGATGGTGAAGAGGCTGAAATCCGGCAGGATGACGGCAAAGACCTGTGCCGCGTGTTGCATGAAGGGGCTGACGCCGGCTTGCCCATCCCCCGCAGAGAGGGCGTGGAAGAATTGCTCCTGGAACATGCCGATGAAGTAGCCGCCCAGCGCAAAAATCATGCTCACGATGGTGCCGCTGGTGAAGCTGGAGATGAGCATGGTGAGGCTGGTGAGCACGGCGAAGCCCAGGAACATGGCTGCGATGCCGCGCTGGGTCTCCCAGGTGTTGCCGGCGGAGTATACCTGGTCCAGATAGGGTTGTGAATCCGCCGCAGAGTAGCCCTGGGCGGTGAGGGTGGCGGTGAGCTCCGCCGCCAGTGAGCTTTCGCGCACCCAGAGCAGCAGGCTCATGATCCCATCCATGAACAGCAGCATGACCAGCAGCAGCCCCAGCACGCCGCATACCTTGCCCAGCAGGTAATCAAAGCGGGGGACGGGCTTGCAGAGGATGGTGTAGAGGATGCGGTCCTCCGTATCGCGCGGAATGAGCAGGGCTGTGGCGGCTACACAGAAAAACAGGCCGAACATTTGCATGCAGCCCACGGCCACATCCTTGATGAGCTGCAGCTGCTGCACACCGCGAAACTCAACGCCGATGTGCTCCTGATAAGGGATGAATTGCAGCGCCAGAAAGCCTACGGCAAAGACGGCCAATACCAAAAAAAGGCGCATGCGCACCAGCTGGGTGAATGTCACCCCGGCTACGGCCGCAACGCGCCCCGGCATGTGCCATATACTGGCCAGCAGATGCCCCATGGCTTGGTCTCCTCCTCGGCTTTACTTGCGGGCGGCTTTCTCACCGGCCTCAATCAGGCTCCAGAACGAGCGGGATTTGCCCAGCTTCTGGTCTTCCGAGCCCATACCCGAGCGGAAGAGGAAGTCTGCCAGGGAATCAGCGTGAAGCACACGCTGTACCATCACGGCGCCATCCTGCATGGTGAAATACACGCGGTAATCACCGGAACGATAGCGGAAAATGCGGCGCCCATCGCGCTCTACCACGCCAAAGCGGGGGTCTTCCTTTTCGCCGTTGAGGAATTCTTCGCTCACCTGGAAACCGGCAAAGAGTTCCAATTGCTCGGCAGAGGGAATCACGGACAGTTCAGCCGCACTGATTTCGTTGAAAGCTATTTGATGCACGAGTTGACTCTAGGAAATTTTCGAAGCATTTGCAAGCCAAAATCATGTCTGCTCCGCAGGTTATGGTGTTCAGGCTTCGCGGGTGAGCGGAGCTCGGAGGTCGGCCATCCAATGAGCGGCGCTGCAATAGCGGTCATTGGGGGCAGGACGGATGGCCCGATCGATGCTGGCCAGGAACTGCGGGTGGTAGCAGGCGGTGAGCTCCGGACGCGAGGCCAGCGGGGCTATTTCATCATGCAGCTCGCGTTTGCGTCCACCGGGCAGGCATTCCTGGGTGATGATGTAGTAGAACGTGGCACCCAGGGCGTAAATATCGCTCCAGGGCCCCAGTCCATCGCTGTAGGCGAACTGCTCTGCCGGGCTGAAACCGGTGGATTCCACGATGGAGCCGGGGATGATGTTGCCGGCGGCTTCGCGGGCCGCGCCAAAGTCAATCAGCTTGGGAAGCCCTTGATGGGTGATGAGAATGTTGTCCGGTTTGATGTCCAGGTGCAGCAGCTCGCGCTCGTGCAGGTAGTCCAGCGTGTCCAGCAGGCGCACCAGGGTGGCATACAGCCCGGCCTGGGGCAGGCGCTTGCCGCGGGCGGCGTAATCTGCCGCGATGTGGGCGAGTGAGGGGCCTTCGATGAACTCTGTGGTGTAGTAGGAGGTGTTGTGCGCCTCTATCCAGGTGTAGACACGCGGGATATGGGGGTGGCGCAGAGTAGCCAGCAGGCGGGCTTCTTTGCGGAAGTTGTTGAGCGCCCAGGTGTGTGTGTCGGCGCGGTCGGGGTCGCGCAGCTCCAGGTTCAGCGTGGTGCCGCGGCGCTCGCAGAGCATATCGGGGAAGTGTTCTTTGATGACGAGCTTGCGCTGCAGTAAGTCATCCCACGCCAGGTAGGTGATGCCAAAGCCGCCCGCACCCAGTACCTTGATGATGCGGTAGCGCTGTAGCACGTGGCCAGCCGGCAGCTCGCGCGGTGCAATGTTGCAGAGGAATTCCTCATCATCGAAGCAGGGGATGTCCGCATCCGTCAGAGGGGTGGAATCCCGCATCCCGGCCAGGATGTTCGACATGAAGGAGGTG
>JAZRRO010000017.1:0-16183 GCA_045650805.1 Akkermansia sp. | reverse complement strand
GACTGGCCCGAGAGCATCAAGCTGCTGCAGCGCAACTGGATTGGTAAGTCCATGGGTGCTGAGGTGAACTTCACCTGTCAGGGCAAGACCATCACCGTTTACACCACCCGCCCCGATACTCTTTTCGGTGCCACCTACATGGTGCTCTCCCCCGAGCATGAGCTGGTCCCCTCCATCACCACGCCCGAACAAAAGGCAGCCGTGGAAGCCTACCAGGCAGAGTGCGCCGCCAAGAGCGACCTGGAGCGCACCGAGCTCAGCAAGGAGAAGACCGGTGTGTTCACCGGCGCCTATGCCACCAACCCCGTGAACGGCAAGCAGATTCCCATCTGGATTGCAGACTACGTGCTCACCGGCTACGGCACCGGCGCCATCATGGCCGTGCCCGCCCACGACAGCCGCGACTTCGAATTTGCCACCAAGTTTGAACTGCCCATCATCCAGGTGGTGCAGCCCGATGCCGAAGGCGCCGATTGGCAGAACTTCTGCGGCTACGATGGCACCATGGTCAACTCCGAGCACTTCAACGGCCTGAGCGTCCCCGAAGCCAAGAAGCAGATGACCGCCTGGCTCGAAGAAAAGGGCTATGGCCAGGGCAAGGTGAACTACAAGCTGCGTGACTGGCTCTTCAGCCGCCAGCGCTACTGGGGCGAACCCTTCCCCATCGTCTGGAACACCAAGGACGGCAACCACTACGCCATCCCCGAAAGCGAACTGCCCCTGCTGCAGCCGGAGATGGAAGACTTCAAGCCCAGTGGCGACCCCCGAGGCCCGCTCGTGAAGGCTACCGACTGGATTCGCTACTCCGAGGACTACACCCGCGAAACCAACACCATGCCCCAGTGGGCCGGTTCCTGCTGGTACTACCTGCGCTATCTGGACCCCACCAATGACAACGCCTTTGTGGCCCCTGAGGTGGAGCAATACTGGATGGGCGGCGGCAACCCCGGCGGTGTAGACCTGTACGTGGGTGGCACCGAGCACGCCGTGTTGCACTTGCTCTACGCCCGTTTCTGGCACAAGGTGCTGTTCGACTACGGCCTGGTCTCCACCAATGAACCCTTCAACAAGCTGGTGAACCAAGGCCTCATCCTGGGTGAAGACAGCCAGAAGATGTCCAAGAGCCGCGGCAACGTCGTCAACCCCGATGACATCGTGCGCGCTTACGGCGCAGACTCCCTCCGCATGTACGAAATGTTCATGGGCCCGCTCAAGGAAGTGAAACCCTGGCAGACCAAGGGTGTGGAAGGCATCAGCCGCTTCCTGGCCCGCGTGTGGCGTGTCGCCATGCAGGAAAACCAGGAGGGCGAGTGGGAACTCTCCGGCAAGGTGACGGATGTCGACAACGGCGACGTGACACCCGTGCGCAAGGAAGTGCACAAGACCATCAAGAAGGTGGGCGAGGACATCGAAAGCATGAGCTTCAACACCGCCATCTCCAAGATGATGGAATGCACCAATGCTATGACCTCTGCCGACAGCGTCACGCTGAGCGACTACGTGAGCCTGCTGCATGTACTCAATCCCTTTGCCCCGCACCTCACAGAGGAACTCTACGCCCAGCTGCGCACGGCATTCCCCGCCCTGCCCGCTGCCTACCTCTGCCAGCAGCCATGGCCCGGCTTCAACCCCGAGTACCTGGTGGAAAACACCAAGGAAATCGTCATCCAGATCAACGGCAAGCTCCGCGATAAGATGACCCTCGCAGCCGATGCCTCCAAGGAAGAGACCGAAGCCGCCGCTCTGGCCTCTGCCAAGGTGCAGGAACACATCGCCGGCAAGACTGTCCGCAAGGTCATCGTGGTACCCGGCCGCCTCGTCAACATCGTCGCAAACTAACCCAAACCCATACCCAACACAACATGAAAACATACACAGCTATCATTCTGGCCGCATTCGGCTTCTGCCTCCTCGGCACCGCCCAGGCTGCCCTCCCCACCATCAAGAAGCCCTCGGTGAAGGTCACCAAGCCCACGGTCAAAACCACCAAGCCCGCTGTCAAGGTCACCAAGCCTGCCGTCAAGGTCACGGAACAGGGCGTGGAAGTAACCAAGCCCGCCGTGGATGTCACCAAACCCACGGTGGACATCACCAAGCCCAGCGTAGACATCGAGAAGCCCTCCATCGACATGCCCAGCGCCTCCGATGCGAAGCTCCCCGACCTCAAGAAGCCTGAGCTCAACATCACCAAGCCCGCTATCGAAGTCAACGAGAACGGTGTGAACATCACCAAGCCCTCCGTCGACCTCAAGTAAGCCCGGTGCTTCCGACTCACTTCATCAGCTCGCCCCGCCACCGCGGAGCGAGCTGATTTTTTATAAGACAAGCAAAACAGAGTCAGCAGGGAATAATGGACTTGAAAGCGCGGGGGTGGCGGGTATAATAGTGACATGCCTACTGTAAGTCTGTCGTTAGGAAAGCATTCGTATGATGTGCATGTGGCCAATGGGTTGTTGGAATCTGTGGGCTACCACATCAACCGGCTGCGGCTGGAAGGCAAGGCTGCACTAATCTCAGATTCCAATGTATACCCCTTGTACGGAGAGCAGGTGAAGCAGAGCCTGGAGGAGGCCGGCTTCAGCGTTTCCTCCCACATTTTCCCCGCCGGTGGGCAGAGCAAAAACCTGCAAACCATCGAAACGCTGGCAGATGAAATGATTGCCGCCGGGCATGACCGCAGTAGCTTTGTGGTGGCCCTGGGCGGTGGTGTCGTAGGCGATATGGCCGGTTTCCTGGCCTCCATCTACTACCGCGGTATTCCTTTTGTGCAGGTGCCTACCAGCGTGATGGCTCTGGTGGATAGCTCCGTAGGCGGCAAGACCGCCGTGGATGTAACCGGTGGCAAGAATTTGCTGGGTGCCTTCCACCAGCCGCGCGCCGTGCTCGCAGACCCGATGACGCTGATGAGCCTGCCCACCCGCGTCCTGCGCGAGGGCATGGCCGAGATGGTGAAACACGCGGCCATCCGCAAGCCGGGCATGCTCGCCACGCTGCGCGAACTGGCCACTGAGCTGGATTTGGGCTTCTCCCTGAATACCCTGCAGCGCCTGCCCGATATCATCGCCGAGAACATCGAAATCAAGGCCCGTGTGGTGGAGGCAGACGAGAAAGAAACGCAGGGCGTGCGCGCCTTCCTGAACTTCGGGCACACACTGGGCCATGGCATCGAAGCCAGCGTGCCCTATGGCGAGCTGCTGCATGGCGAGGTGGTGAGCCTGGGCATGCGCGCAGCGCTCTACATCTCCCGCAAGCGCGCAGGCCTGAGCGAACGCGCCGAAAAAGACATTCTCACCACCCTGAAAGCGCTGGATTTGCCCTTGGTGCTACCCGCCGGGGTTGATATACAAAAAGCCCTGGCCAAGGTGGCCTCAGACAAGAAATTTGTGGGCGGCAACATCCGCTTTGTGCTGCTGAAAGCAGCGGGCGAGCCCATCTTCACCTCCGAGGTCACCCAGGATGACTTGAACGAAGCCCTGCTGCACCTCACCACTCCCGTTTAACTCATTTACAGCCCCCATCCCTACTATGACTGACCCGCGTATCCCCCAACTGGCCCGCAATCTGATTACCCACTCCTGCCACGTAAAACCCGGCGAGCATGTGCTGCTGGAGCTCATCGACACGCCCGATGAAATCGGCATCGAGCTCATCCGCGCCGTGCGAGAAGCCGGCGCCAACCCGCATGTAAACCTGCGCCACGGCCGCATCACCCGCGAGATGTTCACCGGCGCCACGGATGACCAATACGCCTCCATCGCCGGCTTTGAGCTGGCAGAAATGCAGGCTATGGATGCCTACATCGCCATCCGCGGCGGCCACAACAGCTTCGAAAACTCCAGCGTGCCCTCCGAGCGCATGGCTCTGGCTCAGAAACACATGCGCCCCGTGCACGAGGAGCGTGTCTGCCGCACCAAATGGTGCGTGCTGCGCTGGCCCACCCCCTCTATGGCACAGGGTGCCGGCATGAGCACCGAGGCCTTCGAGGATTTCTACTTCCGATGCTGCCTGGCCGATTACGAAAAGCTTGGCGAAGCCATGAACAAGCTGGCTGAGCGCATGATGCAGACCGACCGCGTGCGCATCATCGGCCCCGGCACCGACCTCACCTTCTCCATCAAGGGCATGCCCGCCATCCCCTGCGCCGGCGAGATGAACATCCCCGATGGCGAGGTGTTCACCGCCCCGATTCGCGATTCCATCAACGGCACCATTCACTACACCGCCCCCACCCTCTTCCAGGGCATTCCCTTCGATGGTGTGAAGCTGCGTTTTGAGAACGGTAAGATTGTGGAAGCTCACTGCAACGGCAACGAGGATGCCCTCAACAAGATTCTGGACACAGACGAAGGCGCCCGCTACATCGGTGAGTTCGCCCTCGGCGTGAATCCCTACATCCTGCAGCCCATGCGCGATATCTTGTTCGATGAAAAGATTGCCGGTTCCTTCCACCTGACCCCAGGCAACGCCTACGAAAACGCCGACAACGGCAACCGCTCCCAGGTGCACTGGGATTTGGTCTGCATCCAGCGCGCCGAATACGGCGGCGGCGAAATCTGGTTTGATGACGAGCTCATCCGCAAGGATGGCATCTTCACCGACCCCGCCTTTGCCATCCTCAACCCCGCCCAGGAATCATGAAACTGCTCCGCCCGCTCAAGCGCGCCTGCAAATTCACCCTGCGCCACCTGCGCCATATCCTGACGGTGGGCGTAGTCTCTGTCATCCTGCTGGGTGGCGTGGCCATCTACATCGGCCGGAATGGCGCCGATGTGGTGGAATGCAACTATCTGCAACTGCCGGAGGAAGCCCTGCCCGGCACAGGTCCCCTGCGCATTGCCTACGTGTGCGATATCCACAACGATGCGGATAAACTCCGCCAGGCCATTGCTCACATCAAAGAAGCCAAGCCCGACCTCATCCTGCTGGGGGGCGATTATGTGACCGCCAGCCAGCGCTTCATGCGCACCCGCTGGATGGTACAAGGCCTGCGCGAGCTGGCAGAGATTGCCCCCCTCTTTGCCGCTTTGGGCAACCACGATTACGAAAAGTTGGGGCAGCTGGAGCGCGTCATGCAAACGGCTGAAATCACCCTGCTGCGCAACGAAGCCCGCAACTGGGAAACACCCGCCGGCGGCACCGTGTGCATCGTGGGCCTGGGCGATTGGAATGAGGGCGATGAAGACCCGCACACCTGCATGCTCCCCACGGGTGAAGAGGAAAGCGCCGTACTCGTCCTTTCGCACGACCCTGAAAGCCGTTGGTTTCTGCGCCAATATGACTGGGATTTGATGCTCAGCGGCCATACCCATGGCGGGCAGATTGCCAACCCCTTCACCAACCCGGTGCAGTATATCTCCCTCCGCTCCTCCATGCCCGCCGGACTCTTTGAGTTCGAGGGTGCCCGCCGCGTCTTCGTCTCCCGCGGTGCCGGCAGCATTGGCGGCATGCGCTTCTTCTGCCCCCCGGAAATCAATATCATCGATATCGGCGACCGCGCCAACTTCGTGCCCCCTGCCGATGATGAATCAGAAGAAGACGAAGCCCCCGATACACCCGAGGCTGAACCGACAGAAGATACGCCCGAGGACAATACCCCCGAATCACCCGAGTCCCCGGAGCCGGGGCCGGAGCCACCCCCGGAGCCCGGGCAACCCCAGCCCACCGGCGACAGCATCATCCCTGAGCTGCCTGCCATCTGAAGCCACCCTTTTTCTTCTCGCTCACCAAAAAGCCACTCCATACGGAGTGGCTTTTTTTGTTTGCATTCCGCGTACCAAAGGGCCGTACTCCACATGCGGAGCTCTTCATAATATGGAAAAACTCACAAAACTGCGCTAAAAAAGAGCAATGGCTTTTTGCCACATTCACAACACCCAAAAACGGATATGTCTACAGAAGACACACACAAAGTCGGTTCCGTCGCAGACGTGAATGCCACCGGAGGCGCAGCCCTCCATCCTGAAACCGCAGCGGCTCCCGCTGCTGCCAACCCCGGCACTTCCGGTGCCTCAACCCAACCTACAGTCATGAATACAGACAATACAACACAGAATCGGGTGGGCGGCTGCTACAAAGCCCCCACGTTCCACATCATCTCCCCCATGAACAATGAGCCCGAGATGTTGCTTCTCAACTACAGCAAGAGCAATCCCTCCTCTTCCGCAGATGTGCACCCGCCCATCCGACGCCAGTGCTATTATGATGGCCAAGCCCCTGTCACGGCCTCCGGTCAGGTGGATGACAGCGTGACGATTGTGGCCCCCGGTCTGCGCTACACCAGTCCCTCCGGCGCCACGCATGCTTTCAGCGCCGAGGGTTCCGCGGTGCCCGCCGGTTATTACCAGGTGAGTGTCACCCACTCCAACATCCAATCCCACCCCGCCGGCAATGTATCGGTGCTCACGGGGTCGGTGGGCCCGCTGTCTCTCTGCACCATTGTGCCGGAGGACAATGAGGAGGTGGAGTGCGACCCCTGTTCTTGTTCCTGCGGCGCGGCCTCCAACATGGCCGGTGGCACCCCGCTTGATACCTCCCGTGCCGTGTTGCCCGGGCTGGCGGTGTACCCCTTCGATTCTTCTTCCGGCGGCAGCGGGGTGACACGCTCCGTCAACGAGCGCCACATGCGTTTTGCGTTCAATTTCGGTGCCTTCCGCGGCATGGGGGATATCCCCGCAGGCCAGCTGGAGTTGGTCGCGTTCGAGTTCAGCGACAAGCTGCGCTCCTCTGCGGCGCTCAGCCTCAAGCACCCGGTAGCCTCCGTGCTGGTGCCGGAGTCTGACGGCTTCCGGGAAAACGGGGGCTTCTGCATTTATGATGGCGCCTCCTACTCCAATTACTTTATCTCGGGTGATGGGGCGGAAATCTTTGGCGTGGGTGCTACGGCCAAAAAATCAGAAAGAGTTCACTTTGTGTCTGAGATTAATGTGTACGATCGCGTCATTTGTTCCTTGCATGATGCGGAGCAGGAGGTCAAGTACGTGCGCGTGCTTTCGGGGGATGGCTCGGCCATGTTCTACGACATCCGTACCGGGGATTTTGCAGCCTACATTTCTCCCAATGGCCGCACGCTCATGGCCAATGAAAAGCTCTTCATGGTCCGCGATAACGCCACCGGCCTCATCCGCCAGATTTGGAACTATTGGGACGGCGTGGCGGATATCAATCATTTTGAGGATGGCTCCGGCTACACCATTGATTTCTACCTGCCCAACCAAGTGGTCACGCCGGTGTACAAGAAGCAGCGGGTGGAGGTGACCGGTGAGCCGTTCAAGACCTTCACCGTCTTGGTGGATGCCGAGGCCCAATCCATCACCATCCGCGAGCGCGATGCCAGCATGCCCCCCTCCATGCCCGATTATGTCACCACCTGGACATACGCACAGGGTGCTTGGTCCATGACGACGGGCGAGGGCGAGGATGCCATCCTGGAGTCCCGCGTAAAGTCCCTCATCGAGGGCACGGATCAATACCAGGTCATCACCACGCTTTCCAAGGGTGATGCCGTGGCTTCCTGCGTGCGAGAGGTGTTCACCTCCACCGTGCAGGGTGAGCTGTGCCTCTCCCGCACCGTGGGCTACGGCAGCGAGGGCGAGCAAACCACCACCTTTGAGTATGATGAAGCCGGGCACGAGGTGAAGCGCACCGAACCCGATGGCGGCGTGTATGAAACGGTCTATGATTCCTTTGGCCGCGTGACGGTGCAGTCCTCCCCCTGGGCCGGTGGGCAAAAGCGCATCACCTCCACCTTCTACCGCGAGGGCGACACTTACAATTCCGACCCCGCCAAGGTGGTGGAAAGCCTGGTGAGCAGCTCCGGCAGCGTGACGGATATCCGCACAGAGGTGTATGACTACACCGAGAACGCAGGCGTGCGCCGCGTGGTCATCACCACCACCGCCGCCGGTTCAACCGAAACGCAAACGCGCGTGGAAGAAACCTTCCTGGCCGCGGGGGACGATGCGTTCACCGATGGCCGCCCCAGGATGACGCAGGATGTCTCCGGGCTGCAAACGCACTACAGCTACGCTTACTCGTCTGAGCATGGTGCCCTCTACCGGGTGACGAGCGAAACCCGCGTGGATGATGCCACCGTTCCCGGTCTGAGCCGCCGCAAGGTGGAGTTCGTTTCTGCCGCCGGCAACACCATGCGTACGGAGGAATATGCCCTTGCAGCCGATAGCGAGACCTGGCTCCTCCTCTCCGGCATCACTCATACATACGATGTGAAGAATCGCCTCGTCAGCTCGCTGCGCGATAATGGCCGTGCGTCTTACCGCAGCTTGAATTGCGCCGGTCTGCTGCTCAGCGAAACGGATGAGGACGGCATCACCACCACCTATGGCTATGATACGGCCCGCCAGCTCACGGAAATCATCCGCGAGGAGGTGCGCGAGGGGGATACCCGCATCACCCCGGAGACCATCACCTCCTACACCCGCGATGCCGCCGGCCGCGTGCTCTCCGAGCGCAGAGACATCGGCTCCATGACCACCGTGACCCTCACGGCTTATGACCTCCTCGGCCGCGAAATCTCCCGCACCGATGCTCTCGGCCGCACCACAACCACGGCTTACAGCGCAGATGGGCTCACCACCACGGTGACCACCCCTGCCGGAGCCACGCTCATCACCACCCGCCACGCCGATGGCTCCACCCTGCATCTGCATGGCACCGGGCAGCAGGAGCTCCTGTATACCTATGACCTCAACAACGGTAACCAGCGCACCACCATCAAGCTGGCTTCCGGGGCCATCACCGGGCAGACGATTGCCAACGGCTTCGGGCAAACGGTGGTAGAAGCGCAGGCTGCCACCAACAACCGCTTCATCTACACCCGCAGCGAGTACAACGCCCAAGGTCAGCTCGTGAAGCAGTATCAGGATACCGGCTGGAACACCACACCCACCGCCGCCACGCTGTTTGAATATGACAGCTTCGGCAACCTCACGAAGCAGACCCTCGCGCTGGCAGAGGACCCCACCCCCGCCAACTCTCCCATCACCGAGCTGGCCTACGGCGTGGAAGCAACGGATGAGGGCGTCTTCTCCTGCACCACGCAGACCCGCTACAACGCCACCGGCGGCCCGTTGGTGAGCGTGCAGAAGCAGCTCATCTCGCAGCTCTCCCCCACGCTCGCAGAAAAAGTGATTGCCGTGGATGAACGAGGCTTGACCTCTGCGGATTGGGTGGTGTATAACAATAGCACGAAACGCACCCGCTACAGCTCTGTGCCCACCTCCGACATCACCGCTGAGACGGTGGTAGTGGATGGCTTTACCCTCTCGCAGAAGGATACGGCGGGCATCATCACCACGTCCACGCGAGATTACACGGCAGGCGGCATGGTGTTCACCCACACCGATGGGCGCGGCAATGCCACCACCACGGTGACGGATATCGCAGGCCGCACGCTCACGGTGACAGATGCCGCAGGCAACGTGACCACCACCGCATACGATACTCACCACGATTTGCCTGCTACCATCACCGATGCACATGGCAATACCTCCTGCTACAAGTATGATATACGCGGGCGCAAGGTGGCCGAATGGGGGACAGGCATTCAGCCAGCTTGCTTCGGCTACGATGAAGCAGACCACATGACTATGCTGATGACTTTCAGAGGCATCCCCGAAACAAACGAGGATGGCTCGCCAAGCCAAAGCGGTGAAGGAGCAGCGGCTGGTGATGAAACAATATGGGTGTTTGACCCCGCCACCGGCTTGGAATTGCGCAAGAGCTATGCTGACAATTCATCCGTGGTGAAAACCTACGATGCGTACAACCGTCTCGCAACTGAAACGGATGCCAGAGGTAACGTGAAGACGCATTCCTACGATCAAGCCCGAGGGTTGCTCTTGGGTACCAGCTACTCTGATGACACCGCGCCCCGCAGCTTCGCCTACAACCACCTCGGCCAGCTCACGCAGGTGACGGACGATGCAGGTGTGCGCAGTATCGGCTACAATGCCTTTGGCGAGCAGGATACGGATAGTCTGCAGGCCGGGGATAAAACCCACCTCATCACCGAGACTCGCGATGCCCTGGGGCGCTCCACCGGCTTCACCTACAGCAAAGATGGTGCTGTGCAGCACAACGTTACCACCGGCTACGGCGCAGATGGCCGAATCGCCACCGCGGGCTTCATGCACGGCGGCAGCGAAAAGCAGTTTGGCTATACCTACTTGCCCGGCAGCAACTTGTTGCAGACGCTCACCATGCCCTGCAACATGACGCTCACGCAGAGCTACGAAACGCAGCGCGACCTGCTCATCGGCATGGCTTACCATCGCGGCAACACGCTCGTGACCCAGCGCAGCTACAGCTACGATACGCTCGGCCGCCCGCTCACCCGCAGCACCAACCGCTCCGGCCAAACGGTGAACGACAGCTTCGGCTACAACACCCGCAGCGAGCTCACCAGCGCCACGGTGAATGGCTCCCCCTACGGCTACGATTACGACAACATAGGGAATAGAAACACAGCCACCGAGGGTATGGAAGTGACGGCGTACACGGCTAATGAGCTGAACCAGTACACCGCTGTAGGCGATTTCGCCCCCACCTTCGATGCAGATGGTAACCAAACGCTGGTGAAGACCGCCACCGGCATCTGGGGCGTGGAGTACAACGCCGAGAACCGCCCCGTGCGCTTCACCAGTGCCGATGGTAGTACCCTCATCGAGTGCGACTATGACACCCACGGCCGCCGCGCCACCAAAAAAGTGACCACCAACGGCAACGTAACGCTTCATCAGCGTTTCCTCTATAGGGGCTACCTGCAAATCGCCTGTTGCGACCTCACCCGCGCCGCCCACCCGGCCCTGTGGTTCCTCCTGTGGGATCCCACCCAGCCCATCGCCACGCGCCCCCTTGCCATCCGCAAGGACGGCACCTGGTACGCCTACGGCTGGGACCTCACCAAGAACATCTGCGAAGTCTTCGGCCCCGCGGGCTACATCCGCACCGCCTACACCTACTCCCCCTACGGCTCAGTCACCGCCACCGGCGATGTCACCCAGCCCATCCAGTGGAGTAGCGAGTATAACGATGCGGAGCTCGCCCTCATCTACTACAACTACCGCCATTATAATGCGACAGATGGTAGATGGATGGGGAGAGATAGGATACGTGAGTCTGTACTCCATAATCCATATGCCTATTGGGGAGGAATAAATAGAGTTGATATATTGGGATGTTATTCCGTAGCACGAGATGACAGCAAAACTCGAAATCCAGATGCGGATAAATCCATTTCTATATACAAATTGGTTGCTCAGGATGATATCGCTCTAAAATTATTCTCGTGGTGGATTGAGGGTGATGTTGCTAGCGTCACATCGAATAATGATGAATTTAGTGATTATTTAAAAAATCATCAAAAAATAAGGGAGTGTATTGGAGGTTCTTTGGCAATGGAAATACGCAAACACTCGACAGATATCAATATCTCAAACAATCAACTGCAACTCGATAATGGATATACAACTGGATATGGTTTATTGCATTCTCCTAATCCTAATTTCACAATAACGGGAAAAATAAGAAAAAAATCGAAATACAATACGTGTGATAAGATAATAGATGTTAAGTTCACTTGGCATGATAGGATTGACGCAAATCGAAAATACAGAATGGACAGGTATTTGGTGAAACTGTTTCCTGGCGGCAATGATTATGATATCACTATCAGTTGGGACGAGCAAATAGAATTAAAGCAAATTAGTTTTGGTGTTTATAAAACCATAGGCTATGCTGATTCTGACATTAATGCTTATCTGTATATATTTTCAATATAATTAAAACAAGCGGAGTGAATCCATTATAAGGATTCGCTCCGTTTTATTAGCCTAGCATGTGTTCATCACAGGAGTAATAATAAGCATAGTAATTAGCAATGTATTGGTATGAAATATTTTGAATTGTTCTTTTTTGCCTTGCAGTGTACAATATTGATATGGCAAAAGGATTTTAATATATATCGGGGATATGATACACTACGTTTTAATATTGTCCGTGATTTAATCGTGCCAGTAGATGATGAATTCCCTATATATGTTCATCAACCTTCTGCTTGTGATTTTCGTCCTAAAATTATCACCAAATTTACTCAAGAATGGAAGGAGGCTTTCTTTGAACGGTGTAATGTAAAAATGAATTCATTCCCAAGCAAATATGAGATCATTTTAAATAAACAATGGGTGGACAGAAATATACGTGATATTATATCCATCCCTGGAGATGCTACATTTTGGGACGGCTTGGGAATCTTGTATGATGAAAACACTCATGCAAAAATTAATATTTATTTGCTCATGTGTGAAACAGAAAGGATAATTATCATTCTTCCTTCTGGGGGTGAAAATGAAGAAGCTCGTGAACGTTATAAATATCATGATTATGCCACAGGTGCAGGATTTTTCTTATGAAAGAGAAGTTCTTTCGCTGCCCTGCAACATGACGCTCACGCAGAGCTATGAAACGCCGCGCAATCTGCTCATCGGCATGGCTTACCATCGCGGAAACACGCTCGTGACCCAACGCAGCTACAGCTACGATACCCTTGCCCGCCCGCTCACCCGCAGCACCAACCGCTCCGGCCAAACGGTGAACGACAGCTTCGGCTACAACACCCGCAGCGAGCTCACCAGCGCCACGGTGAATGGCACCCCCTACGGCTACGATTACGACCACATCGGCAATCGCACCGCCGCAGAAGAAGGTGAAATCAGCACCGAGTACACGGCCAATGAGTTGAATCAGTACACCGCCGTGGGTGATTTCACCCCCACCTTCGATGCCGCAGGCAACCAAACCCTGGTGAAAACCGCCACCGGCATCTGGAGCGTGGAGTACAACGCCGAGAACCGCCCCGTGCGCTTCACCAGCGCCGATGGCGCCACCATCATCGAGTGCAGCTATGACACCATGGGCCGCCGCGCCACCAAGAAGGTGACCACCAACGGCAACGTAGCGCTTCATCAGCGTTTCCTCTATAGGGGCTACCTGCAAATCGCCTGTTGCGACCTCTCCCGCGCCGCCCCCCCCGCGCTCTGGTTCATCACCTGTGTCCCCACTCAGCCTGTAGCTACGCGACCCCTTGCCATCCGCAAGGACGGCACTTGGTTCGCCTACGGCTGGGATCTCACCAAGAACATCTGCGAAGTCTTCGGCCCCGCCGGCTACATTCGCACCGCCTACTCCTACTCCCCCTACGGCTCAGTTACCGCCTCAGGCGATGTCACCCAGCCCATCCAATGGAGCAGCGAATATGATGATGCGGAATTGGGTTTATCTTATTACAATTATCGTAATTATTTTGCAATGGATGGCAAATTTTTACAAAGAGATAAGATGAGCAATGAAAAGAACGAAAAAAACAAGTATTCTTATGTAAGAAATAGACCTGCGTTTAAAATTGATATGTTGGGTTTGCAAGAAGATGGGTGGTGGAAAGTAATTGGAGATACATGGGATTGGGTTTTTAATAAGCTTCCCAGACATACAACGTACTATGATGGTTCTCCTCAATCAAATTCTGTTAAAAATTCAGACATTGGTAAAACAATACGAGAATATTTCTTAAATAAGAATAAAAATTGCAAAACCTGCAAATGTTGGCAGGGCGTTTATAATTATGCATATAAATTTCCTACTATAAAGGACGTAATAATATTAAGAGAAGCTCAAAAAAATTTGATATCCTATATCATTATTAGTAATCTTGAAGTTGGAAAGACCGCTAAATTGCATCGCGACAGATTCTTACATGCACTTTTTAATTCTGCAAGAGCATCTTTTATAGGTAGTTGTGATGCACAGGTGACAGTACAAGTTATGCATAACGGAAAAGAATCATACATCAATGCTAGTTATCAGGTTATGAACACCACCTCGCTGAAATCATTAACTGCGGGTATTTTACCTGATTTAGAGTATGATGGCCCTATGGGCAATTGGACACAGACGTATATTTGGGAAGAACTGTTTTCTTGTTGCGAAGATAGAACTCGACAATAAATAGAAATGGAAAATTTAATGATGAATGGTTTTCCATATAATTTATATGGAAATGAAAATATTCCTTTGCCTTCAAATTACTTTTTTCATGGTAATAGATTTGCTTAAACTTATATAGTTAATTATGAAAAACACACGCTCCCTAACAATGCTGCTGCGCTTTAATTCATGTGCGTGACATTATGGGAGCGTGTGTTTGAATTTAGAATCTGGGAAGTATTACTTCAAAATAAAATCGAAACTAGAGCGGTGTGCGTGCCCGTAGACAAATTTACAAATTTACAATGACGACAATAACAGGGCAAACGCATTTGAGTAGTGTCATACACACTCGAGATTCGGATTTCTGAAATTTGATCTGAATTTACACTGAAAGGATTATTGTAAAAATCTAGATTTCTTGCAGTTATAGCATTATTATGCTATACTGAGTGGACGCATAGACTTATTGGCGAATTAGAGCCAGTCGAAGACCCACGCATAGGAAATGCAAAGAAACGCAAGCTGGGAGACATTCTTTTCATTGCAATAGCCGCAGGCGTTGCGGATGCTGATACCTGGAATCAAATCGAGGATTACGCCGTAAAGCATGAAGATTTTTTCAGGCAATATCTGAAATTACCGCCGACATTCCGTCTCACGATACGTTCAACCGAGTCTTTGCAATCATGGATTCGGCTGTTCTGGAAAAGAATTACCAAAACTGGATTCAGAAATTTGTCAAAATAAAGGAGGGTTCAATTATCAGCATTGATGGTAAGACGATTCGTGGAGCCGGTGCAAAGGAAGATGAGGGGTATGCTCACATGCTGAGTGCTTGTTTGAGTGATGGGGGTATATCGCTGGGGCAGCTTAATGTAGACAAGAAGACAAATGAAATTACTGTTATTCCGAAACTGCTAGATATGCTGGAGATAAAGGGGTGCATCGTAACAGCCGATGCCATGGGATGTCAAAAGGAAGTGGTTCGAAAGATAGTAAAGGAGAAAAAGGCATCTTATGTATTAGCTGTAAAGGACAACCAGAAACGTTTACACGAGCAGATACTCGAGACCGCTAAAATGGTACGCCCCAGTAGTGTTTTTACAGAAGTGGACGCTGGGCATGGGAGGGTGGAGGAACGAGTATATCGGATATATCGGGATTTGAGTTTTGTCACAGGGGGCTGGAGTTGGGAAAAACTTTCAGCTCTGGTAGTAGTGGAAAGCACACGCTACAATAAAAAGAAGCAGACTGAAAGCACAGAAAAACGCTGCTACATAACAAATTTACCCAAAGGGAGTAGCGCAACTATCACACATGCAATTCGTAATCATTGGCAGGTAGAGAGCATGCATTGGGTGCTTGATGTAGTTTTCGGAGAAGAAGCCTGTCGAAAACGAGTGTACAATGCAGCAGAAAACTATTCACGAATGATGAAAGTGGTATTGAGCCTGTTGCGCAATCATAAGAAGAAGTCAGGGGGAACAAAATCGTTGGCAAGAATGAGAAAACAAGCCGCATGGAATACACGAGTCCTGGAGGAAATCCTCTTTAGTGCATTCGGCGCAAAAAACGAAACAGAGGTAAGTCCATAAGAAATCCCGACATCGAAATGCGTTTGCCCTGACGCCAATAAGACTTGACATACAGGGTGTGTTACATTATTTTAAATAAAAGATTACATATAAGTATGCTTGTAATATTTGGAATGCTTATTTTCTTTCCTTTGGTTATAGGGACTATTGTTTCTGCTATTTCAGAGAATCCATTGCTAAGATGCTCTATGTATATTTTGGCGATTAGTCCACTTCCTCTTTTATATCTCATTTACGCCATAGCTGCCAAAAGCTGGGACTATTTTTTTGATAAAAATTTTTATTTTGTTTGGGGTGCTTTAATTTTTCTTCATATAGTTTTACGCTTTGTTGCTCGAAGGCTATTTAAATGGCTGACAAAGTAAAGGTCTTGTAAAAAATATCTTTATTATATCAAAGTTGTTATCATAAAATCATGATGCTAAACAAGTATACGCGGTTATTGCCTTTCGACTCCCATTGAGGACCCTTAGAGAGCTCCATTTGATTTCTTCTGAATCATCGTACTTGGCAAATCGGCTATAAGGTCTTCAACCGTGGGGTCGCGGAATAAAGAACAGGAGCTTGTCACAAGCAGCATGCAGAAA
>JAZRRO010000016.1:0-86558 GCA_045650805.1 Akkermansia sp. | reverse complement strand
CATCCGAAACGCCACACGCAAGCCCCGCCCTCTTCGCCCCTCTCAACTCCATCTAAATTCATTTTCTTTGCAAAAAAT
The DNA here is from genome assembly GCA_045650805.1 of Akkermansia sp. GTDB lineage: Bacteria > Verrucomicrobiota > Verrucomicrobiia > Verrucomicrobiales > Akkermansiaceae > Akkermansia. The sequence goes on along the minus strand of JAZRRO010000016.1, from coordinate 86,480 downwards.
ACAAATTTAGGCTTGATTTCCCGAAAAACGCGGGTATAATTGCGCCGCAACCTGCAATGCACGGGTAGCTCAGTGGTAGAGCGGCTGTCTTACACACAGTTGGTCAGGGGTTCAAATCCCTTCCCGTGTACTCCAACCAGACTTTCGATAGAAAGTCTGGTTTTTCTTTATTAAAATCTTACCTATCATTTATCTGATGAAACACATCTACCTGCTGTTGTTGTGCTGTTGCCTGTGGGGCACACCTCTGCGTGCCGAACAAGAGGCCGAGCCAGTCAAAGAACCTGCCATTGAGGCGGCTGAATACAAAAAAGCAAAAGCGTGGTACAAGAAGTTGTTGCAGAATATCAAAAATGCCACGGCTGCTCTTAAGAAGGTGAAAAACCATAAACACAGCAATCGGGCACTTAAGACAACTCTCAACATCAGAAAAGCAATGCCAGGCTACGTCAAAAGCAAGACCAGGCTTAAGAACTATGATGAAGACTTCGACCATCACGCTCAAATGGAAACAACGAGAAAAAAGCTGAAGGAAGTACTCACAGAGGAGCGTAAGGAAATAGTGAGAGAAAACAAAACGGAATTAAAGCATTTCTACAATCAGCTGAAAGATGAGCGAGAAAAGATTTACACCTTGATTTCTGACTGTGAAATGGTGGATGAAAAACTGGTGGATACTACTAATGAACTTTACAATACAGCGGGTGAAATTGAATACGAAGTAGGTGAGATTCTGCGCATTTGCGTTGGATATGAAGCACTCGACGACGACTCCGCCGACGAACCGGAGGATAATAACTTTGATTCCGATGAGGAAGATAACTTTTAAGCAGTTGCAGCGTCAAGTTGGAGTCCCCTGCTCCATGGCTGGTATCCGGACCACTCCGAGCCGGCCGCAGGTTGAACCGCTGCATCCCTGCATACGGGCACGTCGGCGTTTTATTCTTCGCTTCCTCGCCTGTTGTGCAGTGATGACAACTGTGGGAGCTTGCGTATTCGCTTACCGCTTTTGCCCATCGGATGCCTGGTTTTGGGAGCGAATCCTGTGTGTCGGGCTGATACTTCTAAACGCATCCCCGGCCTATCTGCTGGCCATCCCCGCCCGCACGAAGCGAGCGACGTTGTTGCAGCTGTTGGGTCTGCTGCTCCCCCTGCTGGGAGCCATAGCCTCCTGTACGCTGTGCTGGGCCACCGCTTCCGATGACACCATGAGACTGGCATACGCCATGTGCACCTGTGTTCCGGGGAGCGTCGGGATGGTGTATTGTGGTGCTCCGGTCTTTCTTCTGCATCTCCTCCTCTCATATCTGGAAAAGAAACGGGGATTATGATTCGGAAAAAGCATCCTTTTTGAGACCTCAGGGTGATGCCTTTCATGTTGCAACTTTCACTCTCAGTATGCCTTCCACAAGGACATTGACTTGAGCAGAAGTGGGTGCTATAAAGAAGGAGATGCCAGATGGCATGAGAATCATTGCTTCATATGAAATCGCTACTCGTAACGCTATTGAGCTTGGGGGCCATTGCAACAGCTGCAGACACAGTACGGCAAGAGGTAGATGCCTTTGCCATACACATGTTCGCGGCCTTGACCGACACACAGCAACGCAACATGGTATTCTCCCCGGCGAGTATCGAGAACGTGCTCCGCATACTCCGACAAGGCGCCAGAGGCTGCACAGCGGATGAAATTGCAGCTTTACCACTAGGAGATGACAATGTGAAATTCACCATTGCCACACAAGAAGCCAACGCGATTTTTCTGCCAGAAGGAACAAAGCTGAAACCCGGTATTAACATCGAAGAAATACGGCAAGTCCCCTTCTCTGAAGCACCGAAGAAAGCCGTATCCGCCATTAATGAGTGGGCCAAGGCCAAGACACATGGGCACATCCCCACGATTCTGACAACGGACGATGTATCGGCAGATACGCGCATGGTGGCAGCCAATGCCATTTACCTGAAAGCGCAGTGGGGCAAGGCATTCGACCCCGACTATACCCGCAAAAACGCGCCTTTTTATATGGCCGACGGCAACACGGCACAGGTAGACCTCATGTGGCAGCGAGGAGAATTTCGCTATGCCGAAGGAGATCATTGGCAGGCCGTGGCTTTGTTTTACAAAGCAGAGCCCGGCAGCGCGGCCGATGGGGTACCCACCTGCTTTATTGGAATACTGCCCAAACAAACGGATGCACGAGAGTTTGCACGTACCCTGACCCCTGAGACATACCTGACCATACGACGTGCATTGGCCGGGGGATACCCACAGGATACTATTGTACTCTTGCCCAAATTTGAAATCACCACCACCACGTTCTCCCTTGCTCCAGCCCTCAAAAAATGCGGCATCACAACGGCGTTCAGCTCCCGAGCGGATTTCAGCGGATGGACCAACCGCCCGCTCATGCTGAGTGATGTACTGCAACGCTGTTTTGTCCGGCTGGATGAAGTCGGCACAGAAGCAGCAGCCGTTACCCTGGCAGTTGAAACAGATGGATGCAGTGCCGATGAAGAACCGCGAAAACCCAACAGGATTTGTTTTAACCGCCCCTTTATTTGGATGATTGCCGACCTGCAATCCTGCGGGATGCCTTACTTTATGGGGTTGTATGAACAGCCCTGAAAAAGGCATTTCCCACAAGCTTAACGATTTCTGTTATATATTACCCTGTTAGAATGTGGCGTCAAGCCCACCCTGTTTTACATTGCATATATTGCTCGGGTATTCGTTTTTTGTTGACTTCTCAACACGTGAAATATAGAATACAGGATTGCAGAAGGGTAAGCTTGCGCCATTCCTGCCGGGCAATTGGAACCACCAACCAGTTCATTTATACCGGCATACAAACGAGCTACTTTCAGCAACCAGCCAGTACCTGAACCAACACACATAGTAGTTAAGGCCGTAAAAGAATTAACACCAGAAAGCAGGGGCAGGCGTGTTGCCCAATCTCGGCAAACATCCGTTCATCAAGCATAATACAACATCTGCACATTAATCGATAGAGCCCCAACCTCTGCATGTTATGAAAAATACTACTATCTTTTTTATTGCCGGTTTGCAGCGGATGTTCCCAAGACTCTGTTGATATCGTATTAGCCGAGCAGGTCAAGGCTCAGACATATTGAAAAACAGAAATCTGAACAAATTGATAAACAATGAAAATCAAACCAGTTAAAAATTACCCAGTCATTCTCCCAGCAGCAGCAGCTCTGCTGGGCAGCATTGTGGCAGGCTGCGACAGGCAGAACGTCAAAGGGAGTGAGCCTGGGCAAACTCCCAGAGAAAGTGAGCAACAGCCTGTCGGTCGTTACCTGATATCGCCCTCTCCGGCTCATCAGAAAGAAGCTCCCCAGCCTGAGAATCCATCTGAAACAAATGCCTCCTCAGCACCAGACGAAACGCCACAAAAACTCGGTGGCGATGAGCCGTATTGCATCTCCCCTGAAGGCGCCCAGGGTGGAGAATTAGAGGAAAATTGAAATGCTTAGATTTACAAGTCTGCATAGCAGCTTACCGCTTTTGCTCAACGGATGTTTGTTTTTGGGCATGGAGAAGAAACAAGGATAAACATTGGGAGCAAGCGGGTAGCATGATTCATCCCCCGCTTTACTCCATACAAAAGCCCCGCAGGTTGTTAAAATAAAACTTGTGGCTCCGGGAGGTACCGGTGCCAGCATCGACAAAATGCAGGGTGAAGCCATCCTTCTCAATCAGTATATGCTCTGACCAATAACCACGTCGCGCCCCCACCCACACGGAGCCGACAAATTCATAGCAATGCTGCTCATTGCGGCGATAAATGACGAAATGGCCGTTGTTCCAATTGCCAATGGGGTCCACAAAGAAGATGAGGTGAGTTCCGGTATCATCCGTTGTCCAATCCGTGGGGCGGCCGGGCAAGCGCTGCGTGGTGGTTGGTTCCTCCACCGGAGGCGCATCGTGCAGAGCATACCAAATCAGCTCCGGCGCATGAGCCGGGACAGCTTTCTTTTCTGCCCAGATGTGCCAATACTTACCATCGCACCATCCTTTTGGCGGGAATGGCTGGGCAGCACGGAGATGGTGGTTCACAGCATGCTCCGGTTTGCAAAGTTCCACCCCCAATGGCTCGGGCTCGATGGCCACGGCCGCAAAAGAAAAAGCTACCAGCAGCGCAGCGAGCAAGGGGAAGAGGAACTCTTTCATACGGCGTGTATGCTACTATGAGAGCGAGTGGATGTAAAGGAAAAGAAGATTGCATTTTTCCTGAGGGAAACTGAGCTTTTTTCTTGCCATGAGTGGGGTGAATCGTTAGAATGAGAGCTGTACATTATGACGGATACCTCGCTGACATTTCACGAATTTGATGATTGCCTCTGGATACGCTGCACCAGCCGCGGAAGCTTTGTGAACAGCCCCGCGCTCAAGTCGCTGGCAGACAAGTATTTGGACAAGGGCAACAAGACCATTGTCGTGGATTTGGAGGTATGCCCCGGGGTGGATTCCACCTTCATGGGTACACTGGCCGGTCTGGCTCGCCGCTGCATTGTAAATGGTGGCAGCGTGCAGGTAGCCAGCCCCACCCAGCGCACGCGAGCCGCGATGGAGAGCTTGGGGCTTGATATGCTGCTGGAGCTCGACCCGCCGGAAGCCGCCTGGCAGTTCTCGCTGGAGCAACGCCGCCAGATTTTGCAGCAGGATGAAAATGCCGCTATTCAGGACGAGCAGGACATGAGCGAACTGGCCCGCACACGCCACGTGCTGGAAGCGCACAACACGCTGCGCGCCATGAACAAGAAGAATGACGAAACCTTTGGCTACGTGTGCGAGACGCTGGAGGAAGATTTGCTGCGCCACACGGCGCAGAATTTTGATGAATGAGCGCCGGGAGCCAGCATAAACTTGCGGCGCTCTACGAGAGCTTTGCTGCATCCATTTACGCCGGGGCTTTGCCTGCGGCAGCCGAAGAGGCGGAGCCACCCGACCTTCCCGCAGAGCTGGAGATACAGCGACTGTGGCACTTGGGGTTGCTGGGTGATGACGGCATGACCGAACACCACGGAGCCGTACGCATCTTGGACAAAGGCGCATGGAACCGCTCGCCCGGGGCTGACTTTTTGCGCGCAGAAATAGAACTGGGTGGGCAGGTGCTGCGCGGGGATATTGAAATAGACCCCACGGCGCAAGATTGGGAGCGCCATGGGCACGGCGCCAACCCGGATTTCAACAACGTGGTACTGCACGTGGTGCTGACGCGCCCGCCGCAGGGGTGGTACACGCGCGATTCTCAACACCGGGAGATTCCGGTGCTGTATTTGCCAGCAGAACGCTGGCAAAAGGCGCTGGGGCTGCCCACTGGGGCCCCGGGAGGCATGCTGCCCCGCTGCCAGGCGCCGCTGGCGCGCATGGCGCTGGATTCCATCATCTCGCTGCTACAGGCGGCAGCGGCTCACCGCGTTGCCAAAAAACGCAAGCTTTTTCATGCCAACGTGCAGCAACAGGGGGAGGAACAAGCCTGGTATGAAGCCCTTGCTGAAACGCTGGGCTACAGCACCAACAAAGTGGCCATGCAGCTGCTGGCCTCGCGCGCACCCTTGCAGCAACTCAAGGGGCGGGAAGAAGCCCTCCTGTTCGGCGTGGCGGGTTTCCTGTGCCCCATCCTCCCCGAGAAGGCAGATACACAAGCCCGTGGCTACCACCGCAGTGTGTGGGATGCCTGGTGGCCGGTGCAGCAGGAGTTTGCCCTGAGCCATGGGCGAGAGATTCCCTGGGTGTACGGAGCCACGCGTCCGCAAAACCACCCCCACCGCCGCGTGGCCGCATTGGCAGCAGCCGTGGTGCATTGGAAAACGCTCTACCCTCTCTTCAATGCACAAGGTGCCAAGCGCCTGGCAGAAGCACTCAAGGACTTGCGCCATGCTTACTGGGATACCCACTACAGTCTCCCCTCCGCAGCCGCCAAGAAACGCCTGGCTCTGGTGGGTAGTGCGCGCATCAATGATTTCCTGGTGAATCACGTCTACGTGCAGGATGAAAGTGATGCCGCCTGGCAAAGCTACCTGGCGATGCGGGCAGACCACGAGCCGGGCGTGGTCAGCCGCACGGCGGAGCGTTTATTCGGTGGCAGAGAGGATGTGCAGCCCCTGCTCCGTCGCAGCTATGCCCAGCAAGCATTGCTGCAAATTGATGCAGATTTTTGCGCCGGCAGCAGTTGCCGCAACTGCCTCTTCCCCGAGCAACTGGGACAATGGCAAATGCCTTGAGAACAAAAAGGCCATCCGAGCACGCCCGGATGGCTTTTGAATTGTAGGGAAAGCCCTATCAGCAGGTGAGCTGACGGCATGCCTTCACCGTATTGGCCATGAGCATGGCAATCGTCATGGGGCCAACGCCACCGGGCACAGGCGTGATGGCGGCGCACTTATCGCATACGGCGGCATAGTCCACATCGCCCACGATGCGGTAGCCACGCGGGCGGCTGGCATCATCAATACGATTGATGCCCACATCCAGCACCACGGCACCGGGTTTCACAAAGTCGGCTTTCACCATTTCGGGGCGCCCCACAGCGGCCACAATAATATCAGCCGTGCGGCAAAGAGCGGGCAAATCAGCGGTGCGGGAGTGGGCAATCGTCACCGTTGCGTTGGCCTTTTTGCTGACGAGCAGGTTGGCCATAGGCTTGCCCACAATCATGCTGCGGCCAATCACCACAGCGTGCTTGCCAGCGGTGGGGATGTTGTATGCCTTGAGCAGCTCCATGCAGCCCAAGGGGGTACAGGGCACAAAACCATCTTCCTCTTCCAGCACCAACTTGGCCACATTCACGGGGTGGAAACCATCCACATCCTTGCGGGGGTCAATGTTGAGGATAACGGCCTCTTCATCGATATGAGGCGGGGGCGGGCTCTGCACCAGGATGCCGTGAATGCGGTCATCGGCATTGAGCTGATGAATCAGCTCCACCAACTCCTCCTGCGTGGTCTCGGCAGGCAATGCCCATTTCTGAGAATAAATACCAAGCTCCTCACATGCGCGCACTTTGGAACCCACATACACCTGAGATGCCGGGTCCTCCCCCACCAGCACCACGGCCAAGCCGGGGGTGCGACCGGCGGCGGTCAGCTCGGCAACTTCGGCTTTGAGCCCCTCGCGAATGCGCTGGGATACGTCTTTGCCATCAATGATAATCGTTGACATAGTTCAGAAAGTTATTGTTCAAGATTGAGCGGTTCAAAATCCGGTGCACCATGGGCAAGAGCTTCCTCCACCATGCGGCAGTATTCTGCCTGCTGTTCTTCGGTGATATCAGCGGGCACATAAATCTTCTTGCCCCAGGATACCGTCACGCGGGAAAAGGGTTTGGGGATGATAAACTTATCCCAGGCCTTGGAAATGCGCCAGCATGAGGAATACTCGATGCAAGCCGGAATGATGGGATAACCACTCAGCGAAGCCAAGCGCACTGCCCCCGGGCGGCATTTGTAAATCGGCCCCTTGGGGCCATCGGGGGTGATGCACATGCAGCAGCCTTCGTCCAGCTCGCGCACCATATCGCGGAATCCGGCAGCACCACGGCGGTGGCTGCTACCGCGCACCGTGCGCATGCCATAGTCATTCGCAATGGTGGTAAGCAGGGCGCCATCCTTACTGGCACTGGTGAGCATGCTCATGGGCAACTTCCCTTTCAGCACATAGCGGTAGACATGGCAGGGGGAAAACACGCGGTTGTGCCACAGCGCAATGATACACTGGTAATCACCCCAGGGGTCATCCTTGCCATTCAGATTCACTATGCGCTTGCGCAGCGTGGCGCACAGCAAAGCCATGAAGAACCACAGCAAGTGCCCCAGGGGGCGAGTCCACCATTTCTGTCTTACTTCATTGCCCATCGTTCTCTTGGATTGGAAAATGATTAGAAACCGCCAAAGACGCCTTCATCCACAGGGAGCGTCAGACCACCACCGGTCGGCAGGGTTGAAGGTGCAGACGGAGCCGTGTACTGGGGCGTCTGGTAATCCTGCTGCAAGGGATTGTGGAAAGATTCTTTCGGCTGTTCCTGGGGTTGGGGCTGGGGTGTTGTCTCGGGCTGAGCGGTCTGCGACTCTGCTGCGCTGATACGCTGGCTGAGGCGCTCTACATCAATCTGGTCAAACGGCGTGCGAGCGGGGCGCAAGCGGCGCTGAGCCTCCGCAGCAACATCCTGCTGCTCGGCATTGTCATTGGGGTGATTGGCGGGACCGGATACTTCGGTGCACAGCCAAGCATTGCGGCCATCTTCCCGGAAAATGGGGTCGGACAGACCATCGGGGTACTCCACACGCGTCAGAAGAGCGGGCATGCCATAATCAATCGTGCCGGAAAGCTGATTGGCGCTATCGACCGTCACCTTGGCACGCAGGGAGAGCAAATCACGCTCCACCATATCATTTTCAGCAATGGCCAGCGTGCTGCTGCCATCTGCCTGACTCAGCGTCACCACACCGGATGAAATGAAAGGCGGCAGATAACGCTTGCGATACTTGGGGTCGATGTGCTCCGTCATGACCATCATGGCCGGGAACGAAGTAATGCGCACATCTTTCAGATGAAACACGCCACTGAAACGCGGTGTTGTTGTGTCCAACGGCAGGGTGATATATGCAGAGGCCTTGTTCTTCCCCTTGGCAAAGGCCTGCGTGTAGGCTGAGAAGAAATGAGCAAACGTTCCGTTCGAAAAATCGGCGAAGCTCATGCTGTCGCTATCCACCATAAGCGGACCGGCCAGCGAAGCGCTATCGGCAAGCGTCCCGGATATGGCGACCGTCGACTCAGGGCGGCCATCAGCCTTCTTGCGGGTGGGATCAGTTGTACCGCGCAGGCTGATATCTTCAATCGACGTGGGCGTAAAGCGCATCTTGCCCTCCGTCAGGGAAACGGGCTTCCAGCCACGCATCATCAACAAACCACCATTCAGCATCACAACGCGAGATGCCGTTGTGCCATACATGTAGGCCGGAGCCTGGCGCAGCATCAGCGGGGATTCCGTTTCAGCCCCCCCGAAAGACACGTTCAAATCAGCACACACAACGCGCTTGATGCTCCACAAATCCTCACCCTGCTGGCGCGGCATCTTGAGCTCGCGAGCGGTGGGGGCTACCTGCAAGCTGGCGCGGCCAATGCTCAACTCATCCGCCTTGATTTTGCCGGAAATGAAAGTGGAAGCAGACAACGATGCCTTGACATCGCTAAGCTCCACTCTCTGCAGGAAACTGCCCTCGGGGAACTCTGCAACGATGTTGGCAATGGAAAGCTCCATGCCATCAATGTTGGAACCGGTGCAGCGCACTTGCGTGGCACCCCAGGCCTTGGCCAGACTTGCTTCCTGATCAGTCAGGTAGCCAGCCCCGGTCATGGAGGTCATGCGGAACATGAAAAAGCCCACAAAGGCAGCACATACCAACAGGCCCACCAAGAGCAGCATGACAAAAGAACGGCGCGAACGACGATTTCGCTCCTCATTTGTCATTAAGGTCTTGCGCTTTTTGGTCACACGGATGGCCTTCGTGCCATCGGCTCGCACCACAACCTCGCGAGATTTCTCTGTAGCGGGTCTATCCTCATTCAAACGGCGAATGATGTTGCGTACTTGCGAATCATCATCGCCCTCGCGTGTGTACATGTCGTTTTGTTTACTCATCTGATTCTCAGTATGATTACATATTTTCCTGACCTTCGTCAGGACGCTTGCCGGTCTTGACATCGCGCCCCGTGGGATCCACTACATCGACCTTGGCAAAGAACAGCAAAGCCTTGCGCATCTTTTCCTCACCGGAGGAGCGGAAAAGGCGACCAACAAGGGGCAAATCACCCAGCACGGGGATTTTATCCTCATAACGCACCAATCTAGCCTCCTTCAAGCCACCGAGCACCAGTACCGTACCGGGAGCCACCGTCACCTTGGTGTTCTCGCGGTAGCGCTTAATCATGGGCATCAGGATGCGGTTGGGAGCCAGTTCAATCTGCACAATCTTGTCCTGGTTATCAGCGCTCCACATGACGGATTTGATGGGAGTACCCCAGTTGATGAAGCCTTCAAACTCATTGACGGTGGTTGTCAGAGAAATCGTGACGTACTGACCGCTATCAGACAGTTCGGCATTATGCACCTGCAAGATGGTACCAACACCGCCAATGCCTTCCTCCGTCATGCCAAAGCGCACAAAATCCTGCGGCATGGCGCTGGTTGCTACAGCATTGCCGCTGGAGCTACCGGAGTAGGATTCATCGCCATCGTCATTTTCGTTGTAGAAGCTCATACCACTGGAAGAACTGATTTCACCGGGCTCGTACGATTCCGGGAAGAAGAGTTCTTTCACGTTAGCAAAGGTAATCTGCTCTTCCGCGCCGGGGGAGAAGACAATGCGGGGATTCTGCAAAATATCCACACCCTTCTTCTGCGAAAGGCCACGCATAATCATGGTCACGTCGGCGGCATTCCACACACCACGAATACCGAAGATACCCGGAGCCGGTGTCTCGGCCACACCGCCGAAGCCCCCGGTTGAGCCCACGGAAATCAATTTATCCATGCCGGATATACCAATGGCCTTGGTACCTGTGCGCAAACCATTGCTGATGGAAGGAGCCGTTTGAGAGGCATCCGGGTGAGTCACAGTAGAGAGGGTGGGCATACCCGTGGCAGCAGAAGTGGCATTTTCCACCCCGCCGTTCATAAAGTTTTCACCACCCAGGCTGACATTGAGCAACCATTCAAAGCCCAATTCGTTGAGGTCTGTCTCAGCCACTTCCATCACCGTAACACTGAGTACCACTTGGCGCTCCCCTTCCATCGGCACGCTGAGCAGCTCTTCAATATCTGCCATATTGTGAGCCGTGTTGCGCACACGCAGCTGGCGGGCAGCAGGCAAATAACGGGCATTGGAACCAGCCGGGAAAGAAATACCCATGCTCTTGAGCACCGCCACGGGGTTCACGCGCTGCACTTTCATCGTGCTGCCACCATCGCTGAACGCATCCTCATCGTCTTCTTCCTCATCGCCACCACCATCGGCAGGGGCGTCAAAGAAATGAGGCGGCACAAAGAACGTGCGGTCCACCAGAGGGCCGAAGTCCTTGCCGGAGTAGGTCAACTCCACACCGGTGGGGGTGAAGTAGTAGCTGATGCCCAGCTGGGATACCAGCACATCCAGCACAGCCTTGATGGAAATCTCGGAAAGGTTCAAGCGCACTCGCTTATCCATCAACTCCTTGTAACCGGGTGTCTCAGGCTTACCGAAGTTGCCGGTAATGTTGATAGTGCGACCCGATGCGGGCTTTTCAGCCTCGATGCGGCGAATCTGATTTTGCAGCGCATCAATCACGTCCATGATGCTGGCATCATCGAACACAATGGTGGGCAGCACCATTTCCTCGAGACGCGTAGCATAGGAGTTGAGAAGCTCAACATCGGCTTCCACCACCGCACCGGACTCCGCCGTCTGTTGCTGGTAATCCTGCACCGCATCCTCAGGCATATCGGTGCTCCAGGCCGCGTCCACTTTGCTGAGCATGGAAGCGCGGATGGTATCATGTGCCGTGCTGTAATACTGGGAACGGCGCTTTTGAGCTTGTTCAATGCCACGCTGGGCAGCAGAATTATACTGATCGTACTGAGCTACAGATTGGAAGGTCTTGATGGCCTCGTCATACTTCCCCAAATCCAGATAACCGTACCCCAGTGTCAGCAGGCGGCTCACTTCCTCCACATCGCCCACGTGCTGCGGGGTCAAGGCAGGATTGGTACGCACAGGGTCAGCGGTATGCACCAATTCCACCTTGGCGCGCTGGTTATCGGGAGCCAGCTCCAATGCTTCCTTGAGGAAAGACACCGCCTCGTCCTTGCGGCCTACGGCGCGGTAATCAATAGCCTTGGCAATGAGGGCATCCGAAAGACTTTCTTTGATGAATTTTTCCTGCGCGACCGTGGCAGGAGCTTTGGGCAACACAGCCAAAGCATTGCGGTAACGCTCCACTGCATCGCTGTAGCGGCGGGCCTGATAGGCCAGACGTGCCTCCTGCAGTTCCTGCATGGCATCGCGCACAGCCATCTTGCGGCGAGCGTTTTCCGTGGTAGAAATATCAGCCTCCTGGGCGTTCAGGCAGGGAGCGGCAGACAAGGCTCCCAAAGCCATCAGAGAGAAGAGGGCGGCGTGAGAAAACTTTTTCATCATAGCTAGTGCGACCATCTTAGCAAATCAGGAAGGCAAAGTCACTCACAAAGTGAGGCAGATAGCAAAAAAATGCCGATATTAAAGGCATTATTCTGCGGATTCATCCACCGCCCCGGCAGCAAAGAGCTCGTAGGCGATAGAGTCCTCAATTTCCACCTCGGCAAACTCGCCGACAGGAAGCGCAGGGTCCACGTGGATAGTGCCATCCACATCAGGCGCATCCCAGGGGCCACGGGCTATACCGGGGGCATCCACCAGCACACGCAGCGTCTGTCCCACACTCTCCTGCCCCAGCTCATCAGCAATACCGGCCAGAATCATGGAAAGCTCGTTGGCGCGGCGCTTGCGGGTGGCATGATGAACCTGGTTTTTCATGCGGGCAGCCAGCGAACCTTCCTCCTTGGAATAGGGGAACACACCGGCGCGCTCGAAGCGGAACTCGCGGATGAAATCGCGTAGCTCAGCGTGGTCATCCTCGGTCTCACCGGGCAGACCGCTGATGAAGGTGGTGCGCAGACCAATGCCGGGCACAGCAGCGCGAAGGTCGCGGATGAGGTTGCGGATATAATCGCCATCCGTCTTGCGGCGCTGTTCCTCAAGAATATGAGCAGCAATGTGTTGAAGCGGAATATCCACATACTTCACCACCTTTTCACATTGAGCAAAGGTGTCAATCAGTTCGCGGCTCCAGTGGGCAGGATGCGTGTAGAGCACGCGCACCCAGAAATCCCCCGGAATGGCGTTGATTTCTCGCAGAAGCGTTGCCAGCGACTCCCCGCGCGAGGAATCCACCCCGCTGGTGCGCTCGGCTTTCTTTTCCCACTTATCCATGCCGTAGTAGGTGGTATCCTGGGCGATGAGGTTGATTTCCTTGCAGCCCTGCTCCACCAGAGCGCGCACCTCGCGCAGGATGTTGGCCTGCGGGCGGCTGCGGTGAGCCCCGCGGATGCGAGGAATCACGCAATAGGCACAGGCGTGGTTACACCCCTCGGCAATTTTCACATAGGCGGTGTGCTTGGGTGTCAATCGGTAGCGCATATCGCCAAAATCCGGCATCAGGGTCGAGACTTTGGTGCTGTATACCTTCTCGGCGGTACCATCCAGACAGGCCTTGGCCACATCGGCCACTTTGAGCACGCAGTCCACCCCCAGGAAACTGTCTACCTCGGGCATCAAATCCACCAATTCCTTGGCATAGCGCTGGGAAAGGCAGCCTGCCACGATGATTTTCTGGTCGGTCGGGGCCTCACCGGCCTCGCGGGCACGGGTGGCGGCAAAAATGGTATCAATAGCCTCCTGTTTGGCGGGGTCGATAAAGGCGCAGGTGTTGATAATGAGGACATCCGCACTCTCCGGCTCCGTCTTTTGGAAGCCGGACTGCAGCATGGCATCGGCCATCACCTCAGAATCCACCAAGTTCTTAGCGCAACCCAATGATACTATCGCAAAACTACCGTCCATGCGCTCATCCTAGCACATTTTCGCCCGCATTGGAAGATTTATGTCCTGCAACGTGCTTGTATTTGTGCAAATTCTGCGTAAAATGGGAGCCATGTCAGACCAAGACCAAATGAAAAAAGTGATGTCCTACCTCATCGGTCACCGCCTTGGCAGCCAGATGCTCCCGCAGATGCTGCCCGGCCTCACGGCAGATGATTTGGTGGGCGATGCCCTGGCCAAGGGCATGAAGGATGCCCTGAGCAACGATATGGACATGAGCCTCATCGATGAAAACGTGGAAACTTACCAGCAGGAATTCATCTCCATGCTGCAGGGCCGCGCCGCCAAGAAGGGCGAAGAAAATCTTGAGCTGGGCCGCAAGTACATGGAAGAAAATGGCAAGCGTCCCGAAGTGACCACCACCGAAAGTGGTCTGCAGTACGAAGTCATCACCACCGGCGGCAGCGAGAAGTACGATGCCGCTGTGCATGGTGATGCCCCCACCGCCGAAGTGATGTACAAAGGCACGCTGGTGGACGGCACGGTGTTCGACCAGTCCCAGCAGCCTGTGAAGTTCAACATCCGCCAGGTCATCCCCGGCTTTACGGAGGCTCTCAAGCTCATGCCCGTGGGTGCCAAGTGGCGCGTGACGATTCCCGCCAATCTGGCCTACGGTGCCAATGGCCCCGGCAGCATCGGCCCGAACTCCACCCTCATCTTCGAGATGGAGCTCCTTGGCCTCACCAAGTAACTTTCATACAGCTAAAGAGATATGAGATACGGCTCCCGCACTGTCACCATCATTCGCACCGTGCTCTTTGCCGCGCTGGGCGTGCTCTTCATCCGCGCCGCCGCCGACATGGAACCCGGTACCGGGCAGACCATCTTCTACATCTTCGGTGTATTAGATATCATCTGGGCAGGGTGGATTCTGTTCTCCTATCTCCGCCGCCGCTGAGTTTTAACTCAGCCCCACTCCTTGCAAAGCCCGCCCACCACGGCGGGCTTTTTTCTGCGATAAAAAAGCCCGGCAGCTCGTCATGGAGCTGCCGGGCTTATCAATGTAAAAAATACCGGGAATCAGAAATTACCAAGCGTTGTTGGCATTTTCCGTCTCCTTGAGCACCTCGGTGTTGCGCTCTGTGCAGCCGCGGATGGGTGCAGGTTCTGTGCGGTGCGTATCCAGCACAAACACCTCATTCTTCCCCTGTTTCAACCACTCCGCAGGGCAATACAAACGCTGCTGCGGGCCCAAGCTCCAGTAGCGGCCCAGCAGGTGACCATTCACCCACACATAGCCCTTGCCCCAGGCGGACATATCAAGGAACGTATCGGCCACTTTATCCAGCTGAACCTCAGCGGTGAAGCAAGCGCTCTTCGACTGAGCCAACTTCAGGCAACCGTCCTTGAGATGACGAGGCTGCGGCACCGTGGTGAGCGGCAAACGGGACACATGCCAGCCCGTCAAAGGCTTGCCGTCCAGCGTCACGGCGTCCACAATGCCCTTGTTATCACGCTCCATTTTGTGGTGGAAGTTGATATGACCAAACGTATCCACCACAATCTTGAGGGACACGCCATCTTCCTTGCGCTCCGGCAGGAGGATGGAGTTTTGCCCCTTCATACGGCTGATTTCGCCCACATAGCGGTCACCCATATACACCTGGGCGTTATCGTGCACGCGGCAGTAAAGCGTGGCTTCCGGGCCCTTGGGCAGAGATGTGCGGTAGATGGCCATGCCCTGATTCTGCCCCAGTTCTTCCAGCGTGGGCGGATTTTCGTGTGCAAAGCCCACGCCAAAGTAACGGCCAAAGGGCTGAGCCTTGGCAGGGGTGAACGCAGCCACTTCCATCGCGGCAGGGGTTGCGGGCGGCTCGGGCACTTGAGCCTCTGCGGGCAAAGCATTCTTGATGATATCGCGATACTCGAAATACTCCTTCGTCAGGTTGCCATGCTCGCCGATGGGGGAGCCATAGTCATAGCTGGTCAGGTCGGGTTCAATATCATCATCCTCCATCTTGCCGTTGCAGTTGGCACCGGCCGTGAGCCCGAAGTTCGTGCCGCCGTGCAACACGAAGAGGTTGAACGAGCGCCCCTCTTTCATGTACCAACGCACCACGTCCAACACCTCGCGAGCGGGGGTCCAGTTGCCCTCACCCCAGTGGCGCAGCCAACCGGGATACGTCTCGCTGGAGAACACCGGCACCTCGGGGTTCACCCCCCAGGCTACCTGGAAATGGTAATCATTCTCGGCAGGGTCCAGGCCCAGCGCAACACCGGGCACAGCAAAGCGCAGGTGGCGGCGCGTGGCGCCTTCCGACAGATAGAACGGGCCTGCCCCTTTCTTTTTCCAGAACGACTTGAGCCACTGGATGTACTCCACATGCGAATGAGGTGAATTGTAGCTGCCGTATTCATTCTCCAACTGCACCATCAGGATGGGGCCGCCATTCTTGCACAAACGCGGCACGGCAATCTCTGCCATCTTCTCCAGATAGCGTTCCTGCTCCTGCATGAACTCGGCATTCTTCATCGTGCGCAAGTTGGCACCGCGAGTCTTCATGAGACGGGCGGGCAAACCACCCAAATCCCACTCGCCGCACACATAGGGACCCGGGCGGAAGAGAACCCACATGCCCTCCTCGGCGCACATATCGATGAAACCGGCAATGTCGCGCATGCCGGTCAGGTCATAGCTGCCATCTTCCTTTTCAATATCATTCCAGAACACGTAGAATGCTATTGTATTGAGTCCCATCGCCTTGGCCGCCTGGATGCGGTGGCGCCAATAAGCGCGGGGGATGCGCTGCGGGTGCATCTCGCCCGCGCGTATCTGGAAAGGCTTGCCATCCAGCATAAACTCGCGATTGCGAGCACCGCCAAACGCAAACGTGGCAGACTGTCCCGGCTGGGGTTTCTGCACATTCTGCATCGCCTCCACCCCGGCAAAAGCCGCAGTAGCCAGCGCTGCTCCCATGGTCAACGTAGCCATTATCTTTTTCATGTTGAAGAAGAGAGAAACTTACAACTTAGCGGCGGCCACCGAACAGCCCGCGGAAGGCGTTCATACCACCGGGCATCTTGGGCATGCGGCTCATGTCCGGCATGCCGCCACCCATCAGGGCCGACAAATCCGGCATACCGCCACCGGCTGCACCACCGGGGGGCATCTTCATCTTGCCCATAGCCTTCATCATGTTGCCCATCTTGCCCTTGCCACTCATCATTTCCTTCATATCCTTGAAGTTCTTGATAAAGCGGTTTACCTCAATCTCCGAGCGGCCCGAGCCCTTTGCAATGCGGCGGCGGCGGGAGGGAATGAGCAACTTGTAATTCGCGCGCTCTGCCGGTGTCATGGACAGCACAATGGCTTCCATGTGCTTGAGTTTCTTCGGATCCAGCGCGCCCTCGGGCAGCTGCTTTTTAATCTTGCTGAAACCGGGCAACAAGCCCAGCAAGCCTTCCAACGGCCCCAGATTCTGCATCATGCGCATCTGCTCCAGGAAATCGTTGAAATTGAACTCACCGCTCATCATGCGAGAGACGGAATTCATGGCCGATTTCTCGTCAATCTTCTCAGCAGCCTTCTCTACCAAGCCCACGATATCGCCCATACCCAGGATGCGATCAGCCATGCGCTGCGGCACAAACGCGCCGAACATATCCAGCTTTTCGCCCTCGCCAATGTACTTGATGGGCTTACCCGTCACCGCGCGCATGGAGAGAGCCGCACCACCGCGGGCATCGCCGTCCAGCTTCGTCAGGATGATACCCGTCAGGCCGACTGCCTGGTCAAAGGTCTGCGCCACGCGCACCGCCTGCTGGCCCGTGGCGGCATCTGCCACCAGCAACGCCTCCTGCGGGGCCACAAACTTGGCCAACTTGCGAAGTTCCTCCACCAGCGGTTCGTCCACTTCCTGGCGACCGGCCGTATCAAAAATCATCACATCGTGCTCCACACCGGCAGCCCAGCGCAAAGCATCCTTCGCCACGCGAATCACATCTTTCTCCGCGGCAGAAGGAGTATACACCGGCACCTCAATCTGCCCGGCCAGCGTGGCCAGCTGGTCAATAGCCGCAGGGCGCACCAAGTCGCATGCCACCAGTACAGGCTTCTTGCCCTCCATCTTCAGCTTGCGAGCCAGTTTGGCGCTCGTGGTTGTCTTACCGGCACCATTCAACCCCACCACCAAAATCTTCGTCGGTGTTGCTTCCAGATTCAGCTCCGCGGCATCGCCGCCCAGCAAATCAGCCAGCTCATCGCGGAAAATCTTCACAATTTGCTCCCCGGGCTTCACTGTCTTCAACACAGCCTCACCCATGGCCTTCTCTTTCACATGCGCGATGAACTCCCTCGCCACGCTGTACTCCACATCGGCATCCAGCAGCGCCATGCGAATATCGCGCATCGCCTCCGCAATGTTCGACTCCGTTATCTTGGAAAGGCCACGCAACTTGCGAAAGGTATCATCAAGCTTGTCAGAAAGCAAAGAAAACATAACCCCTTTACACTACCACATCTCCCCCTACCCTGTCAAGCTGCCCCCACGCCATCCTCTATCCCCCTGCCCCCATCTCAAAGGAAAAAGCCCACCCCCCGACCAATCATCAACACAGCCGCCTCACATGCAACACCTTAAAAACACTTTATGCAAATCCAAGATTCATTCTTGAATTTACATAAAAACATTCTAAGTAACTGACTTTCCGTATCTTACAACAATGCAACATCCTTTAATCAGACAGATGAGCAATCTCCACATCCTCGCAAATAGCCACACCTTGCAGCGTACCCATCGACTTACCAGCGTATACTAACACCGGCGGCAGGCTCTCCGGCACAAGCGCTGTGAACACTCGCAAGTTCTTACACATATCCGGGCTGTACGTAAAGGCAGACTTAATCTCAATCGGTTTGGGAACGCGTTGCTGTTCCATAATTAAATCGATTTCAAATCCATTAGAATCACGGAAGAAATACAAGTCCGGCGTCTCTCCTCGGTTCAGCTGCGTTTTCATAAACTCAGACACGACATAATTCTCATAGATGTTCCCGATAAGAGGGTCTCGCCCCACTTGTTCCACAGTCTTGATTCCCAGTAGAGAGGTCACCAACCCCGTCTCCGTGAAATAGATTTTGGGGGATTTT
Source organism: Akkermansia sp. (assembly GCA_045650805.1). Taxonomy (GTDB): domain Bacteria; phylum Verrucomicrobiota; class Verrucomicrobiia; order Verrucomicrobiales; family Akkermansiaceae; genus Akkermansia. Next base: position 67,693 of record JAZRRO010000016.1, on the reverse strand, counting down.
GTCAGACGCTTGCCATAATTCTTATAATAGGGGCGGAGCGTAAACACGATGTAGGATGCCTCCAGCATAGAAATCCACTCCTTAATCGTTGTAGCACTCACCCCCACATCTCCCGCGAGAGATGAATAGTTGACAATCTGCCCCACGCGCGACGCCAGCAAGCGGATGAACGTCTCAAAAGCCATCATATTGCGCACATTAATCAACTGGCGCACATCTCTCTCCACATAAGTGCGCAGATAATCCGGATAAGCGCGCCCGGGTTTGACTCCCTGCGCATGAACACGCGGCAATCCTCCGTAGAACAACTTTTCATCACGAGAAAGCACAATCCCGGCCTTCTGTAACTCCCGCTGGCTCAGGGGTAATAAATCAACCATGGCCGTTCTGCCTGCCAAGCTCTGGGTAATACTCTCCTGCAACTCCATCTGGCGGCTCCCCGTCAGGATATACATACCCGGTCTGTTTTCCTGGTCAACAATGCCTTGCAGATAACTCAGCAACTTCGGCGTGTTCTGCACCTCGTCAAAAATACAAGGCGCCGGATGCTGCTGCAAGAAACCGCGCGGGTCACTCTCAAACGCCAGCCGCTCATCCGGATCCTCCAGGCTCACATAATCATAATCCGGGAACAGATGCCGCGCCAGCGTTGTCTTCCCTGATTGGCGAGGTCCGCACAGCGTCACCACCGGATACATATCGGCTGATTCCAGTATGCAAGCACTCGCATCTCGTTCTATCATTTTACCTCTCGCCATACCCTAAGCTTACCACTTTTTTATGCAAATTCAAGATTGAATCTTGGATTTACATAAAAATATTTATTCCTCTATCTAATACGACATTAGTCTCTGCCTGTCATTTTCATTATCTGCGACAAGCTAAATTTTGATTTGTCGAGCTGTTCCAATATACGCAAAAAGTCATCTTGTAATGAAATTGGAACCACTGGCACCTTGATTTTTGCAAGATCTGAGCCCTTAATTCCAGCAATAGTCGTAACAGAACGAATAGTGGCCATTGTCTTCAATCCATCATCAGAATCAAACCAATATTGCAAATAACGAGGTCTTACAATTTTGGAATCAAGAGTGATTCGCAACAGAGAAGATTCAAACGTCATAGCTGCTGCTAATTTCCCCACTCTTCTACATTTTCCCGCTCCTTCAATCACTAACGACCTTCGGCCAAATACTAAATCATCTTCAGTAAGCAAGAATCTGTTGAGCTCATTTTCAAACAGATTAACATAATCGCAATCATCGGCTTCGCCAACAGCGGTACAGCCAAACAACTGTTTCATTTTTATTATGGCTATATCTCCATTAATTTCTGCGCCTTTCCTGTAGAATCCATTTTGTGGACCTTTTGTACATACTTCCGATAAAGGTATTCTATGGTTCAACAAGTCCCCGAAGAGCTCGATAAATTGAGATTAGCCTATAAACTTCTTGCAACTGCTCTTTACATTGGTCTGATTGACCATGGCATACTGTAAAGTGGTATCAATGCTTTGGTGTCCTAGTAGCTGCTGCACTTGCTCAATGGGCATGCCTTTATCTATGGCCATGGTAGCCAGCGTGCGGCGGAACTTGTGTGGATGTACCTTCGCAAGATTCAATCTTCTGCCTATCTTCCGCAGAGTAATTTCGACTCCGCTGATTTGGAGTCGATTATGAGGGCGAAGAAGTGTCACAAACAGGGCTTCATTGGAATCGGTGCGCTCTTTCAAATAGCGCATGAGATGAATCTTTGTTCGGGCATCGAAGTAGACGCGTCTTTGCTTGTTTCCCTTGCCAAAGACAACACATTCCCTGTTCTCGAAATCCACATCATCCCGGTTGAGCTTGACCAATTCCCCCACTCGCATGCCCGTAGATGACAATAAGTCAATCATGGCCAGATCTCTAGTCGTCTCACAATAGTCTCTCATGAGCTCCAGCGATTCATCGCTGTACGTCTCCTTTACTGTTTTGCCCGTTTTGACCTTGTGTATCCTGCGAACCGGGCTTTTCACGATGTAATCCTCATCCTCCAGCCATGAGAAGAAGGAGGACAGAATGCGGCGGACATTATCCATCGTGACCTTGCTCACTGTTCCACGTTGCTGGTATGTGTCCAGATAGATGCGTAAATCCTCTGTGGAAATATGGCACACCTCCTTTTGGAGAGCGGAGAGCATATTCCGAATGGTCGACTCATAGTAATGGAGGGTTTTGTCAGAACACCCCTCTACACGCTTGGCCGCGATAAACTGCTGCAACAGGTCCGGCTGACTTCCCGACTTATTGCTGTCTTCAGTACATACGACGCCTGCAAGGTGCTTTTCCAGCGACCTTGTAAGCCGGGACATCTGTTCAACGCTCAAGAAGCTCGCAAGCTCCTGCCTTATGGATTGTATGATTTTCGTCTTCATGAAGATTTCTCAGGCCGGGCTCCTCAGAGTGAGGTGTTCCAGCCTGAGAAACCTATCACGTCTTATCCTAGATTTTCGGCCAGAATGCGCTTGTATGTGAGAGTGAGCTCCGACAGTGCTTGTTCGAGTTCAAATTTTGATTTGTCGAGCTGTTGAGCGAACTTCTCAAATGTCATTTGCAAGGATAGGGGAGGAACCATTATATCAGAATCAAGAATTCTGTTTGGAGACGTATGATGAACTGTCGACCCTGTAGCAGTTGCTACGATTCTGCGTCTGTATTCATCTGTCCGCATATAATGAAAAACGAAACTTTTGCTTAATTCGGAAGATAGTTCTACGAGACCAATACGTTGATTATGGAGGTAAACTCTACTAGAATTTTCAGGAATTATAGCAGCATAACCTAATGTATCAGCTTCTTTACTAAGGTCTGTCATCGTCACTATTAAGCTTCCAGGAGCTAAAACATATTCATCAAGATAAGTCCCAGAGTAGAACCTACATTCATTTTCTTGAAAGCCTCCTCCTATTTTAAAATTGCCCGGAGTTACCAATACTATGCGATTGTCGTTATAAGAGAAAAACTCTCCTTTAAAAGCAAATCCATGCTTTATAGTAGCACACTCCTTTAATTTCTTTACCGGAAAGAAAGAAGAGTTAACCTGTCCGAAGAGCTCGATAAATTGAGATTTGACCAGTTCATCAGTTGCCCGCAGTAAGGAATTGTAACTCTTCCTGGTTTGCTCTATTGACCACAAAACATCAGCCAATTTGCGCTGTTCTTCCTCGCTTGCCGGTAACTCAAACTCGTAATTCTTCAAATGCTCCCATTTTACACGAGGCGACAAAGAACCAGCAGAACGCCCGACAGCAAAATCAAAGAGAGCATCATTTTGAATGACAAACGGCAAAAGCTCAGGAATAATACGTCCGGGAATAGCTTCGATTACTGTAATATCCCCCGAGCAAATCCCATCAAAGGGAGCAACAGCTGCCTTTTTAAGATATGCACGACGTCTACCGAAAAGCACGTGCCCCTTGCGGAAAACTTTGGAAAAAGTGTTGTCCGTAGACTCACTCCATTGAGACAAGGTGATGCATTCCGGCTCCAAGTGTTCCAGTCCCACGATGGGATAGTCACTCTTATCCCCCTTGCATGTCTCTTTGTGCTCCTTCGCAACGTCTCCAAGTCGAACTTTACTCATGCTTTTCTCCTTCCTCGTTAGTGAGTAACTCATTCAATTTTGCATAGCTGGCCTTCATATTATCGGAGGCCGTTAACCATCGTTGATACAGTACAGAAACAGGCTCAGCCATATCCGGAGATTCTTCCGTCTCAGGTTTAACGTAAAGGGCAATATTCAGAGAATAGTCATTATGGCCGACATCATCAATGTTGACTTTACGGGCGAAGCCTTCCACGGATTCATATTTTTCATAGGCCTGAGCAATCTTGAGGATATGCTCTTCATCAAGATAACTTTGAGCATTCTTGCGCTCTACCTCATTGACTGCATTGATGAACAGGATTTGGCCCTTGCGTTCATGTGCTTTTGTCGTGCGGCAAATGAGAATGCACGCCTCCATAGGGGAATTGTAGAACAGATTGGCACCGAGGCCAATCACACATTCCACGAGGTCGCGGCGCACCAGCTGTTCGCGCATGTTCTTCTCCTCGTTGCGGAACAGCACACCATGCGGCAGCAGGATAGCACAACGCCCGGAACCGGGTTTCAGACTGGCAAGGATGTGCTGAATGAACGCATAATCAGCGCGGCCTTGCGGGGGCACGCCTAAGAAATTGCGGCCATACTTATCTTGTTCAAATGCAGCCCTATTCCATTGGCTGATTGAATACGGAGGGTTGGCCAAGCAGAGGTCGAACTGCTGGAGCTTGCCATACTCAATGAACGCCGGATTTTCCAGAGTATCGCCATTGATAATGGAGAAGTCTTTCACGCCATGCAGGAAAAGATTCATCTTTCCGATGGCGGAAGTAAGCGCGTTGATTTCCTGTCCATATACGGCCACATTGCGCCACTCCTTCTTCTGGGTTTTGAGGTAGGCGATAGCGGATATGAGCATGCCCGCACTTCCGCAGGTTGGGTCATAGATGGATTCGCCGGACTCCGGTTTGAGCATCTCGGTCATCAGATGCACCACGGTACGATTAGTGTAGAACTCCTGGGCCGTGTGACCACTATCGTCAGCAAATTTCTTGATGAGGTACTCGTAGCCTTGCCCGAGCTCATCTTCCGGGCAGTTTGCGATAGAAAGAGTCTTGGAGCTGAAATGCTCCAGCATATCCTTAAGCAGGCGGTCAGGGAGTCGATTCTTGTTCGTCCAAGCACCATCACCAAACACACCTTGCAGCTTGTCGATGTTGGCCTGTTCCACCTTGCGGAAGGCTTCTACGATAGCAACACCTACATTCTCCGAAACATTGCGAACATCATTCCAGTGGAAGCCCTTGGATACCACAAAAGTATGCAATTCTGTTTCATCAAAATCGGCAGCATCCTCTCCATATTCTTCAATGGCCTTCTCTGTTTCTTCGTCGTACACATCGCAGATGCGCTTGAAGAAAAGCAAGGGGAAAATATATTGCTTGTAGGCTCCGGCATCTATGTTGGTACGGAGGAGTACAGCGGAGTTCCATAGATAGGACTTGAGCTCTTCTAAGGACAGACGTTTACTCATGGATGTAGCCTCCTTCCTTCAAAAGTTGTTTCATTTTTTCTTCTGCAGCAAGCATGGCCTGATATGCCTCAAAGTATTGGCGACGGATTTCAGCCGGAGGAAGCGTTTCTTGCTGTTGTTTTTCAATGTAGTTATTGATGGCCAAAGTATAATCCTTGTCCTCAATATCTTTCAATGTGACAATCTTGGCGTACTCCAGTACATCCTTGTAATCAGTGTAGAGCGAGAACACTTTTTGTATGTCCTCTTCAGTCATGATATTCTGGGCTCGCTGCGGGGTATAGATTCGGGAAGCATCCATCAAACATACGCGCCCCTTATGCTCATGGCTCTTTTTGGCATTCAGGAACAGAATGCAGGCAGAAACGCCCGTGGAATAGAATACGCCACTTGTCAGAGTAATGACAGCTTCCAGCAGGTCCGATTTCACCAACTCCGTGCGAATCTGTTTTTCCTTACCGCTACGGAACAGTACGCCTTGCGGCAGCACTACCGCGCAACGCCCCGACTCGGGATTCATGGATTTGACCATGTGCTGAAGCCATGCAAAGTCACCGTTTGAGTCGGTAGGACAGCCCCAAAGATTTCTGCCGTAGGTATCTGTTCCAAACTGGTCGGCACCCCAGTTTTTGAGCGAAAACGGGGGATTTGCGACCACGCAATCAAAAGTCTTGAGCGCGCCGCCTTCCAGATAATTGGGGCTCCGCAAAGTATCGCCCTGGGTTACTCTGAAATCGCGGGCATCATGGAGGAACAAGTTCATTCTCGCAATAGCAGAGGTCGCAAGATTCTTTTCCTGCCCGTAAATACGGCCATAGGACAAGCGACTGCCCTTCATATAGCGAATGGCCTCTATCAACATGCCGCCGGTACCGCAAGCCGGGTCGTATACGGTTTCTCCAGCCTGCGGATTCAGTAACATAATCAGCAGCTTGACGATAGTTCGCGGGGTATAGAATTCACCCGCATTTTTCTTAGCCAAGTCGGCAAACTTTTTGATAAGGAACTCATAGCTGTCACCCATCACATCGGCACCGTAATTCTCATTGCCAACTTTGATTTTGGACATGTGCTCAATAAGGTTCTTGAGCCGTTCGTCAGAAAGCTTTGTTTTATCGGTCCAGTTGGCATCATCAAAGCTACTGAATACGCCGCTCAGAGTGTCCGGATTGGCGCGTTCTATGCCGTTCATGGCATTAACGATGGCAACGCCCACGTTCTCGCTGGTTTCGCGCAGCTTGCCCCACCGACAATCCTCTGGCACATAAAAGCGATAATGTTCTGCAAAAGAAGCATATTCTTCATCTCCATCTCCCGCGATAAGAGCCTCGATGCGTTCTTCTTCGAAAACATCGCACAATCTCTTGTAGAATAACAGAGGTGTGACATAGCTCTTGTATTCATCCTGATTGATGGGGCCTCTCAAAATGTTGCACGCCTCATACAGATGGCTGAACAGCTTTTGACTCGTTGTCTCCTCTGCTTGCTGAGAAAACAACGGCAATTCTATTTGTTCCATACCCTTATCCATTTCCTCTATTAGTAATACTGCTCAATATATCCGTAAGCCTTATCAAAAACAGACTGGTCTTTGATTTTGTACTTTACCCACACAATGCTCCGAAGAGCCTTCTTGATTTCTTGTCTACCGGCGGTGGTGTTTTGCCAGCCGTCAAAACGCACAATTTTGACGATTGAATCAATATCTGCGACCACACGCTCCACGATAACCGGAGTTTCATGGTTTTTGACTCCGTTGAATAGCTCCGTGAGAGCCGCTTTTCCCTTATCAATTTCTTCCTTGGGTACTACTTCTTTTTCTGCTTGAGCGGCTTCTTTGGCAAGCTCCAGAAGGAGCTTCAAGAACTCAATGCTGGTAAGAAGTCCCTGTTCGTGTTTATCGCGCAAGGCTTGCAGTTTTTCGCCCAATTTGATGAACTTGGGGTCTTTGCTATGCTTTTGAATCTTAGCAACAAGATTGATTTCAATTTCCTTGGACTTCTTGCGCATTTTCTCCTGATTGGAAAGGAAATCGTCAATCAAATCAGGAGTAAGAGAGATGATATCGACATTTTCATCGGCCTCACCTACATCAACATGCTGGTGTATCAAATCAATGGTCTTTTTACCCAAGGCTGCCCATATCAAAGCTCCTCGATTGTCAGTAGGTTTGATAGACTCGTAAACTCTGGAAAGCCACCTGTAATCCACCTTGTAAGGAGCAAGGCAAGAATCCGGGGAAAGCGCATTCCACGCGCGATTGAGCACGCGATAATCAGCAGCAAAAGCATCTTTCTTCTCATTGGTCGGCACGCATTCCTGCGCGGCCATGAGTCCCTCCCATCCTTCTACTGTACGGTCAACGCCGGGGAAATATTCAAGGCACTTGGTCATCAATCCCGGGAGAATCTTCTTCACCTCCTCGATATTGGTAATGATGCTGCGCATGCCTTTCTCATCGAAGTCAAGGGCGCGAGCCACGTCATCGAAGATGCCAATGTAGTCAACAATCAGCCCAAAAGTCTTGCCTTGGTCAAATGTGCGATTGGTGCGGCAAATGGCTTGCAGCAGGTTAACATCGCGCATGGGTTTGTCCAAGTACATGGCCTGCAATACCGGAGCATCGAAGCCGGTGAGTAGTTTCGCCGTAACGATTACGAACTTGAGCTTGCTGGCCGGGTCTCGGAAAACATCGAGCAATTTGCCTTCCGCGTCACGATCTCGCCTGTATTCCTTGTATCGGTCCTCCTTGTCATTATTTGTATGCATGACAATGGTGGAGGCTTCCTCTCCGACCAGTTCGTCCAGGACCTTCTTGTACATCAGGCAGCATTCGCGGTCATAGACAACAATCTGAGCTTTGTAGCCGTTAGGTTCAATCTTCTCGCGGAAATGCTTGACGATATGCTCGCATACTTTGCGGATTCTCTTCGGCTCATACATGATGGCCTTTAGGTTCACTCGGCGGGAAAGCTCGTTCTTCTCTTCCTTGGTAAGTCCCGCTTCATCCGTCATTTCGTCAAAAGCGGCATCAAGCTGTTCTCTGTTTACTCGGAGCTCTACCGGAACCGGCTCAAAGTGGAGAGGCAAAGTAGCACCATCTCGGATAGAATCTGAGAATGAGTATTTGCTCATGTAGCCGGAGCGGTCTTCGGTGGCGCCGAAGGTAGCAAAAGTGTTCTTATCAATACGATTGATAGGAGTACCAGTCAATCCGAAGAAGAAAGCATTGGGGAGAGCCAAACGCATACGCTCGCCCAGATTGCCCTCCTGTGTGCGGTGGGCTTCGTCCACCATCACAATGATATTGTCACGGGTATTCAGCACTGTCTCGACTTCTCCGAATTTGAAGATGGTCGTAATCAGAATTTTGCGAGTGTCTGCAGTGAAAAAGCTGGATAATTCTTCCTTGGTAGATGCGCTGCTCAGATTGGGGATGTCGGACGCATTAAATGTGGCCGTAATCTGAGTTTCCAAGTCGATACGGTCGTCAACAATCACCACAGTCGGATTCTTCAGCTCCGGCATCATGCGGAGCTTTTGCGCGGCAAATACCATCAACAGGGATTTGCCGGAGCCTTGGAAGTGCCAAATCAATCCCTTTTTAGGATAACCAGCCACCACGCGCTGAATGAGTAGATTGGCACCTTCATATTGCTGGTATCGGCTGATGATTTTGAACTTGCGATGTTTTTTGTCTGTGGCGAACAGCGTGAAGAACTGGAAAATGTCCATCACTCGCTCCGGAGTAATCATGTCTGCGACGCTGATTCGCACATCGGACAGATGGCCTTCCTTTTTGTGCTTTGGAGTATGCCAAGGGCCCCACAGATTCACAGGCATTTTGATAGAACCGTAGCGGAAGCATTTTCCTTCTGTGGCAAAGTTGAAGATATTGGTCACGAACATCTGCGGAACGCTCTGCTCGTATGCTGCAATATCGTTAACGCCATCCACCCACGTGATTGCGGCCCGAACCGGTGTTTTCAGTTCACCGATGGCCACAGGGAATCCATTGACCAAAAGAACAATATCAAATCGTTTACCTCCTTCGACCTGTGGATATACCCACTGATTGGTCACTACATACTCATTCTGAGCCAAAGCTTCCTTGGTCATAGTGCCAAAGAAGCGAATGGGAGTCATGCGACCATCTTTGCCGAACGGATAGGAGTTCTCCTCAAATACAAGCTTCTTGAAAAGCTCGTTCTGCGTCACAAGATTATGAGGCTGGACTGAAAGAATTAGACTGCGGAGCTTGTAAATAACCTCGTCTGCCCGAGATGGTTCCACAGCTATTTCCGGATTCAGTCGGATAAGAGCTTCTTTGACCATCTTTTCGACCATAACATCAGAATGCATACGCGGTAAGTCATCGGCAGGAATGTACTTCCAGCCGTTGGCTTTCAGCGTATCAATGAGCATGGACTCAACAGTGTTATCTTCGTTAAATGGCTCAGGCATGATGAGATGCGCGTATTATAGCATTAATTTTTTGTGGCTAAAAGTGAATTTTGTTAAAAACAGCATAAAAATCAAGGTTATAAATTGCAAAATAACGGACAAAAGCATCTATAAAGATTTTTCTTGTGATAATCAACTATTTTGATAAATTATTGTCAAAGGATTAAAATACCACATTTTCTTCAATGGCAACCAAAATAAATACAGGTAATAGACGAACTAAGAATAACGTTCATAAGCCCTACATGTACACAACAGGGCCCAATATCCAAACTTCAATACTAAGATTGTTCATGTATGCTACGGAAGAATCTTTATTCAAAATCTTGCAAACAGGCAAACTTAGATTATCACTACCTTGGAATACGAACGATGTAACAGAATGCGTAGCTCAAAAAGCCTACGAACAATCAGAAGGGGTAAAAGGGTTTGGGTATTTGTGTTTTTCAGCAAATCCTCACTCCCCTGCCATGTGGGGACAATATGCGGATAGAAGCAAAGGTGCATGCTTAGCGTTCGACTTTGAAGTATCAAAAGAAGAACATGCTCCGTTGCCAACCTACCGAATACTCGATAAAGGAACATATTTTGAAAATGGAAACACATTCAAGCTCAGAGCCATAGAATATAAAACCGACAGATTGCAACCAGTCACAAAACAAGAAGAGCCTTACGCCTTAGAGTTTTTCGCAAGAAAATCAAAAGAATGGGAACACGAAAAAGAATACAGATTACTCTACCGATTAGACGATTCCACTAGTGTTTCCTCTGGTCGAGAAAAAGGTGCAACGATGCCGCGTTTCTATGTAGACGGTCTTCTGTCTCACCTTAGTGCTATTATACTAGGAACTCGATTTCCTCATGAAATTGCCGAAGTAAGAGCGCAAATGCAGGAGTTTAGTTCAGACGCAGAAAAAAAGGGGATTCATTTAGCGTATTCCCCACACAACATACGTATCATGAACGTAGAGTTTGACGATCGTTCTTTTGCTTTCAAATCTGAAATCAACTTCAAACCAAGCATCAATATAACCATTAATAATGAAAGAATTATACACTTGCAAATCTCCTCAGATTGGACAAATGAAATAGATGAAAATTATGAAGACATTTTCCAGAGCATGACCTATTTAGAATACGACGTAAAGAATATATACCTCAATCAATACAATGAAGACGAAATATACTACATAGCGAAATCAAAAGGAAATGAAGGAACAATTTCTATTTTCAGAAAAAACAAAGAAGGAAAATTAGGAATCGTATCTGTGATTCACCCTGACCTGCTTCAAATCATATATGACAAGGCCGTGGAGCACGCTGCAACAAGAAAAAAACATAACAAATTTACAGTAACCCGACTCCCCATCAATGCAGCGAAGATGCGGTAATAGATGGCAACAGAATATATCAAACTATAACTTCGACATAATCTTCATAAAGCGAAGCTTCTAGATTGCTTGATTTTACCATGTACCATACCCGGCCAAAAGCTACTTCGGCTACAACGGCAAAACTTTGCCATTTCTGAACATAAGCAGGTGTAACATTTCAAGTACAGCTTCTGCTCAAGAGTAAAAACACTAGTATCATCAATACACAGGTCAGCTTTTTCATGCAGATAATCTATAAGTGCGTGATACGTACCAATCTTACGCACCCGAACCTTATCAATGAGGTCATTGATATACAGTTTAAAAGCCAACTTAAATTCTGGAGAATATTCTGAAGATGACACAATCATATTCAGGATTTTCAACAGCAGTCTCTCATTATTTTTGATTCGAAAATTCATGGGCGTTAGTTTGAGCAAATTGTATCATCACATTACCCATGAGCAATCTAACTCTCTAACTATTTTACATTTTCACCAACAAATCTTCACTCTCACTATACTATGAACGAGACTGGTTAAGCCCACGTATCATTGCTAGCATTTAACGCACAATTGATTTCCCGCCCCCGCCAGAGAGCGAAAGCTAAACCAAGGGTGGCAGAGGAAGGGGAGAGAAGCGCGGGATCAGCGGACGAGGAGCTTGGCGCCGGGGACCTTGAGGCGGCGGGATTCGGCTGCGTAGCCGAAGGAGCCTTGGTCTGCCTTGTTTTCATCCTCACGGATGTGGCGGCGGGAAGAAGCGCCGCTGCGCATGTAGCGCACGATGCCGCGGCCAATGGATTCGGCATATTCGCGGGCATTCGAGTCCACAGCCAGGTAGGCTGCATGGCCACGATTGTTCAGGAAAGCGGCCTCGATGACGGCTGCGGCAATGCCGGAGTCATCGCAAGCATTGAGCCAACCGGCTGCGCGATCGGCATCGACATAACGCACGGCGGTGCTGCAGCTGCGGCCACCATTGGGCATGCCGTGGTTGATGATTTCGCTGTTGAGCGTGCGAGCCAGGGCATCAGCCAGGGGCTGACCGTTGTATTTATTGCAAAGGATGACACTGGGAGAAGCCCCGTTGTTCCAACCGGCAGAGCTGTTGTGGTGCAGGAAGACGATGCAATCTGCCTTGCGCCAGATTGCGTAGTCAGCGCTCACCATGCCACTGGCCACGCGGTCGGGATGGTATTTGGAGGGGTAGCGCGCTGCATTTTTATCGGGGTGGCGCAATTGTACAACACGCGCGCGGCGCGCGTACGTGAGGAGCGGCTCGCTGGTGGGGGCGTTGCCGCGGTTGCAGATATAGCAGGCGTACCCGGCATTTTCCACCACTTTTTTGATGTAGTAGCTGTACTGGTACCAGAAGGCGCATTCGCTGATGCGCTTTCCGTTGATAAGTCCGGGGGTGCTGGCACCTTCTCCACCAATGAAGTGTCCAATATCCAGCACCACAATGCCACGCTGCCCCCCCGAACTACCCGGCGTGCTGCTGCAACCGCAGATGCATACCATCAACAGGCAAAGGAGGAGACTGAACAACGCGCGCATGGATACGGGGAGGTGATTGTGAATCAGCGATTGAGGTTGCGGAAGACGAAGCGACAGCGCACGCGGTCGCCGGCTTCTGTTTCCTCGATGGATTCTTCAATGCAGCGGCAGAGGGCACGCACGTGCTGCATGTGGGTGGCGTTCTCTACCTTGTGCAGCATGGATTCCATGCCCACGGGCAGCAGAATTTCCAGGCTGAGCTCACCGGTCTTTTCAGAGTAGCGGAAGTACATGTCCACCGCACCCTTATCCAACGGGATAAGGCGGAAAAGGGAGAGCGACACACGACGGGTCTCCGACACAGCCTGGCGGGAAAGGAAATACTTGCTGCAATAGTTCTGCCAGGCGGCTTTCAGCTCGTAGCGGTCGTAATCAGCGCTGTGGAAGCAGTAGTGGAAATCGCGGATGCGGTTCACGAAGATGCGGGTGAGCTCGCGGCGGGGATTATCAAAAATCTGCTGGGGCGTTCCTTCCTCGTAGATGACACCTTCATCCATATACACCACGCGGGTACTCACATCGCGGGCAAAGGACATTTCATGGGTGACGATGGCCATGGTCATGCCCTGTCTTGCCAAGGCGCGGATCACGGAAAGCACCTCGCTGACCATGGTGGGGTCGAGCGCGGAGGTGGGCTCATCGAACAGGATGATTTCCGGGTCCATGGAAAGGCAACGGGCAATAGCGGCGCGCTGTTTCTGCCCACCGGAAAGCTCGGCCGGCATTGCATGAGCCTTTTCGGCCATGCCCACCATCTTGAGCAGCTCCATGCCCTTGGCCTCGGCCTCGGCGCGTGTCTTGCCCAGCAACTTCACCGGACCAATGCACACGTTATCCAACACGGAGAGGTGGTTGAAAAGGTTGAACGACTGGAACACCATGCCCATCTTCTGGCGGAGCTTGGAGGTATTCACGTGCCCGTTGAGCACCTCTTCGCCATCAATCACGATGCTGCCGCCCGTGGGCTGCTCCAGCAGGTTGAGACAACGCAGGAAGGTACTCTTGCCCGTACCGGAGGGGCCGATGATGGAGATAACTTCCCCACACTTGATGTTCAAATTCACATCCAGCAACACATCGAGCTTACCGAAGCTCTTCTGCAAGTGTTTGATTTGGATCATCGTCTGTTCAATAGGTAAAAGTGTTCAGAAAAATCAGCATACTTTGCGACCGATGCGATCCAGCACCAACGCAAACAACCAGGCAATGAGGAAATACATGGCCGCTACCATGAGCAGCGGGAAGAAGGGGTCGAACGTACGCCCACGGATGATGTAGGAGGCGCGGGTGAGGTCAGCCACGGCAACATAGCCCACAATGGAGGTATTCTTGATGAGCGAAATCAGCTCGCCCTTGTACACGGGGAGCACACGCTGCACCGCCTGCGGCAACACGATGTAGCAGAAAGTGCGCACGGGGGAGAAGCCCAGCGCGATACCGGCCTCGGTCTGCCCCTTATCAATGCTGCTAATGGAGGTGCGGAACATCTCACTCACGTAGGCAGCAAAGTTCATGGCAAAGGTGATGATGGCCACGGGCGTGTTGTCGAACTTGGTGAAGGCCACGTAGCACATAATCATGAGGAACACCAGCACCGGTGTACCACGCATGATATCTATATACACGCGCGCAATGGTGCGGCACACGCGGAAACGGCACATGCGCAGGTAGCAGATGAACGCACCCAGCACCGTGCCCAGCAAGGCAGAACAGAAGGAGATGTAAACCGTCACCTTCAAGCCATCCCACAGGAGCATGTAGCGGCGCTCCTCGATGATGTTGCGGTAGAAGCTGCGCGTGATGCTGCCCCAGATACCGAGATTCTGTTCATCGTCCTTGGCGGTAACGATGGAAGGATGAGCGTTTTTGGTGAGCACAGCCACGCGGGAGTGGCTATCGTAATAAGGCTCGGAGAACAGCACGCTTTCGGCGCGCTCATCGGTGATAAGGATGCCGGAAGCAGCCATATCCGCCTTGCCGGTGGTGGTGGAAGCAATGAGGGAGTCATACTCCATCTCTACAATCTCCACAGGGCGGTTGATGTAAACAGAAAAGCGCATGATGAGCTCGGCATCGAACCCGGCGATTTTCTCATTCTTGATGAAGACGATAGGCTCCGTACAGGGCTCCATGGCCACGCGGATGGGGGTGCCGCTGGTGGGCAGCTCCAGCTGGGGCATTTCTGCGGTGTCGAAATGCTTAATCCAGCGCTCCATGATTTGGTTGAGCTCACCGGTGGATTTAAGGTGTTTGATGAACTCGTTGAACTGTTTGCAAAGCTCGGCATTATGCTTGCCGAAGACCACACCCATCTGGCAGGGCGGCACGGGGCTGTCGGGCAGGATGGTCACACCCTCAGTCTTGCGCACCAAGGCGTAGCAAATCACATCGTCCATGATGGCGCCATCGCACTTTTCCTGCTGCAGGGAGAGCATCATGTCTGCCTCGGTATCAAAGCGATCCAGCTTGATATCAGGGTAATGTTCTTCCACGTAAATATCCTGCACCGTCGATGACGGCACGGCCAGGACACGCCCGCGCAAATCCTCAAAACAAGCGATACCCTGGGAAGCAGGCTGCGCTGTCTGAGTGGCGGCATCCGCCTCTCCTGCTGCACCTGCCGGCATCACGGCGATGAAGAGAAAAGCAACCAGAGTTGCTGCAATCTGAAAGCATCTGTTCATGTTGTAGCACCCGGGGTTGTACCGCCCCGCGCGCGGATTGTATCACAGCATCACAAAATTGCAAGATAAATTGTACTCTTTGTGCAACTTTTAACAGCTGCCTTTTTTCTTGGCAATCAGACTGATTTTGTGTAGTATACAAGCATGAAGATGAAAGCCCTTTTTCTGAGCCTTTTTCTGGGTCTGAGCACCACCTTGAGCGCGGTGAGTGTAGACACGCTCTTCGGCGTACGTGTACGCATCAAGTTCGATGAACCGGTGGTACAACGCAGCGAAGTTTACGAGGATGAGCCCAAAGGCTTCACCGTGACAGGCGATGCCGACCACCAGCCGGAATGCGAATGGACAGACCAAGACAGGCTCGATATCAGCTTCAAACGCGGCACTTCGGCGCAGACAACCTTCCGCCTGAGCTTTGCCCCCGGACATGACAACTACCTGGGTGGGGGAAAGATTGAGCCCAGCGTCATTGAGTTCCGTATCCCGGACACAAAATTAGTAGCAAGCCAACTGGAAGGCACCCCCACGGCTACATTCTGCGTGTACCCGGACACCGACCGCAGCAAAGAAGCCATCGAGTTCTCCCCATCCAGCCCCGTGCGCTACGAATTCCGCGAGGTGAAGACAGATGATGATGAAGTGGAAGGCTTTGGCAAAACCATTCCTGCGCAGGCTCAACCGGCCACCCTGAAGCAGATAGCGCGCCATGAACGCGCCCTGCAAGTCCTGGCAGATGCCAAAGTGGACTGGGAAACAGTCAACGGGGATACCGTGATACCGGGCTTCGTGGTGGTGCAAGCCCCCCAGGGGCTGGATGCGGATAAGATATGGGATTTGCACATCGTCCCCGCAGAAGGAAGCGGGCTGCGCACCAATGAAAGGGAGGCAAAAAATGTGTGGGAGCTGTATGCGTTCAAGCCCGAAACAGAGCTGGGCACCGGGCTCATCCAATACATGACCCGCCCGAGCGATGAAGAAGCGGCTGCCGGCAAGAAGCGGGAAATGCGTTTGAAAGTCAAATTTTCCGCACCGGTGCGCACAAGCGACCTGCCGGCCATCTTCAGCAACATAACTATCCGTTGCGGTGAACACACCGCCACCAACAACGCAGATGGCAGCAAACTGCTGTGCATCGGCGACAAAAAGACAAGCTTCCGACTGATACAGGACGAGGAAGAACGCACCAACGAGCCCCCCACTGTCCGCCTTGGCGATGACGCGCCTAACGTGCGGGTGAGCTTCAAAACACCCACCACCACCGAGGCCATGGTGCTGGCTCTGGATGACATGGAACCGGCAGATTTGGAGCTTATCGTCCCCCAAGGCACCGCAGCAGCCAATGGTCTGGCAACCGCTTGCGACCACCTGCACCGCATCAGCATCAACCCGGCATATCCCCAGGTAGATTCGTCGGTGCGCAACCTCCCGGCCAAAGGAGACCACCATTTCCGCATTCATACCACCAACGCCGAATCTGTGGAGCTGAAAGCCTGGTACATGGGCGCAGAACAAATCCTGCAGTTCATCAACGCCCCGCGGGATATCATGGAGCAAAACACCAGCACCCTCAACCGCTTGAAATACCGCTTGGCTGTCGAGGAAAAACGCTTGGATGAAGTGCCGAATGCGTCCAAACACATGGCCAACACCATCCGCCGCAGCATCCCCGCGACAGAGCGCAAGACCCGCACACAAGCCCTGCGCCGACAAGACTTCCTGCAGGGGCTTCCCTCATTTGCCCCGCAAAACGTGGCCGTGCCGGCAGCTTCCGAGACTGCCCTGCTCTGCACACAAGAATTGCCAATCGACCTGGACACCCTGGTCGGCGGGCCGGCCAAACCGGGCATCTACATCGTCTCCATGAAAGCGAAAGCCGCCGCCGGCGCACGCAAACAAGCCGCCGCCGTGGGCCAGGATGCCGCCCTGCTGGAAAACGAGAGCTATGTCATCTTGTGGGTTTCGGACTTGTTCTGCAGCTCCGATGATGGCATGAGCATCATCACCCGACTGAGCGATGGCACCTTGGTGAAAGAAGCGGAAATCTACGCCGCCGATGGCAGCAAATCCTCCATCAAACATGGATTGTACCTTCATCCCAGACAATCGAACAATCCGCTTGGTGTTGTTGCCATCGCAGGTGATGATTTTACATTGATGGACAGCTCCTCCCGCCCTCGCTATCGCAATGACGATGAGTTGCGCCACAACATTTTCGCCGACAGGCCCCTCTACCGTCCCGGCGACACGGTGAACCTGCGCGGCATCCTGCGCATCTCCAATGCTCAGGGGGATTGCTCCCTCTCCCCCATGGCCAAATTGGTGCAGCTCACCATCCGCAAACCCAACGGCGAAGTCCTGCAAAAGCACGATATCACCCCCGATGATTTCGGTGCCTGGACCTACAGTTTCACCTTGCCCGAAGGAGAGGAAGACACCACCGGCGACTACACCGTGCGCGCCAGCATCCCGGGCAACAGCGAGGCCACAGAGACCATAGGCATCAACTGCCAGATCTTCCGCCGCGATGCTTTTGAAGCCAATTTAACCCTGAAGGCAGATGACATTGCCCCCCGAAGCTTCACCGCCACCGTGCAAGCCACGGACTTGAACGGCACTCCGTTGAACGGAGCCACCGTTACCCTGAAGCTGAAGAGCAGCTACAAAGCATTAACACTTTCACCCGATGATAAACCTGCAAGCTACATTGAAAAAACGCTTAAAACCGATGCTGCGGGCAAGCTCACCCTGCAAGGGCAAATGGCCCCCATGCCGGATTCCGAAGCAGGCTCTGCCTACATCCGCATCGAGGGCAGCGTAGCCAACGACAGGCAGGAATACAAAAAACTGGAGTCCATACATCACACCCTCTACGCGGCTGATTTCATGCCCCGATTAGACAACACACGCCTGCGCTTGCTTAAAGTTCCCACCCAAAAGGACGCACCGCTCAATCGAGAGCAACAAGTGAGGGTTCGCATCATGGCCGAGGCCACCCAACACGAACTTCTCCCGGGCGGCATCTGTCTTTCCCGCACGAAAGAACAATGCTTTTACGACAAAACGTACACCATCCCGGCCGGCAGTGAACAAGGTGTCGACCTGCCGCTGAAAGATATCATCAAATCCCCCGATGTGAGCGACCATCCCGTGGTCCTGGTGGAGGGGACTGACAGCGCAGGACACAAGCTCTCCGCTCGCTTACCCTGGCACAGCTGGCGCAACAGCCGCACCCCCGACACCCCTGAATCTCATCTGAACGTTGCCGCCGAAGGCAACGCACTGAAACTGGAGTTGACCGCTGTCCGCGAAGGCGAAGCGCTGGTTTTCCTGCACTCCCGCCAGGGGAGCCGAGTGGAACCGATGACGGTGCGCAAGGGCAAGCAAACGCTCACATTCCCCTTGCAACAAGGGGAAGACGGCACCCTGCGCTGCTCACTGCACCAAACGCTTCCGAACGAAACAGGTCTTTATACACGCTGGACTCATGCAGAATCCGAATGCCAGAAAGAACGCCCGGACATGGAGCTGAATGTTTGCATGGATACGCTCCCGGACACCACAGCACCGGGCAGCGAGCTCACGTTCAGCGGCCGTGTCACCCTGCCCGATGGCACCCCGGCCGAGGCAGAAGTCACCCTGTATGCGGTGGACGAAGGCATGCTCTCCGTATCGCATTACATGCTGCCTGATTTGGCGGAATACTTTGGCAAAGTAAGCCTGCCCTATCTGGAATTCTCCCCCATGCTTCTCTCCGACAAAGCAGCTCACATGAGCCCCGCATTGACACTGATGCCCGCCGTGTGGGAGGGCGACATTGTGGGTAATGGACGCTACTTGCCGCTCATCACCAATGTGCGCAAAGTCCGCGCCGCCGGAGCTGTGCCCATGGCCATGAGCAGCAGCAGCAATTCGTACCGCGCCCATGCTCTGGCCTCGGTGGATGCCCACTGGGCAGAAGAGGAAACAGAGGAGGACGGCGAAATGGAAATGGCCGCGGCTCCCGTAGCACCGGTCGTTGAACCGCAGCGCGCTTTGGACGATGAAGAGGAAGAAGGAGACGAGGGTGTAGCCGCCCCACGGCTGCGCACGAACTTTGCCCCCATCGCAGTATGGCAAGGCGCATTGCGCACCGATGCCGAGGGCAAGTTCAGCACGCAAGTAAAACTGCCGGACACGCTCACCACCTGGCAGATTTTTGCCG
The DNA here is from genome assembly GCA_045650805.1 of Akkermansia sp. GTDB lineage: Bacteria > Verrucomicrobiota > Verrucomicrobiia > Verrucomicrobiales > Akkermansiaceae > Akkermansia. The sequence goes on along the minus strand of JAZRRO010000016.1, from coordinate 48,293 downwards.
TAGCCATCGATAAGAGCGGCAAGCGTTTCGGATACCGGGAAGAGAGCATTACCGCCAATCTCCCCGTGATGATTACAGCCGGTACGCCTTTCTTCATGAGCGTGGGAGACAGCCTGCAACTGCCGCTCACCATCACCAACAACACCGACAAAGCCGGCACTTGGAAAGTACAGCTGGAAGGGGCTGATACGCAGAGCATCGCCCTGCAGGCAGGCTCCACCGGCACGCTTTTCTTCACCATCACCCCCACGCAGGAAGGCACCACCACCCTGCGTTGGAGCGCCACAGCCCCCGGCGGCAGCGATGCGGTGGAGGGCAGCTTCCCCGTACGCTACCCCGCCCCCGTGCTCAAGGAAACGCACCACCTGGTGCAACCCACGGGCCAACCGGCGCTGAATATAGCCGCCTTGGCAGCCCCCGAACTGGCTGGTTCCACCCGCGGCAGCGTTGTCATCGAGCTTTCGGCCAATCCGCTGCTGCACCTGGCCTCCTGCATGGATTTCATGCTCAGCTACCCCTATGGCTGCACCGAGCAGACCTCCACCGGACTGCTGCCGTGGATATATCACAGCCGCCTGGCTCCCTTCACCCCCACCATGGAGGCGGTGAGCGCGGCCCAGGTCAACAAAATCATCACCGAGAGTGTGGAGCAGCTCTTCCGGCGCCAGAAGGAAGATGGCGGCCTGGGCTATTGGGCCTCCTCCACCGAATCCTGCCTGTGGGCCAGCGCCCACGCTGCCATGGTGTTCACCATCGCGGAAGAAAATGGCTACCCCATACCGGCTGAACCCATGAGCAAGCTGCGCCGCTACCTCACCAGCCGCAGCAGCAAGGAGATGAAAGAGCTCTCCCCGCTCTCCCGATATGCCATTGGCCGCGCCTGCGGCAAGGATGGTCTCATCTCCGACGCGCTGAAAGAGGCGCTCAAGGAAAGCGCCATACAGCCGCGCTGGCGTTGGTGCATCAGCAACACGGTCAAAGAGGATATCGCCTTCATCTCTACCCTGCGCGAAAGCCCCGGCGACCGCCACAACAGCTTCCTGCGCTGGTTGCGCACCCAGGCCCACGATTACCGCCACCGCAGCACCTGGCAAAGCGCCTGGATGATGATAGCACTGGGTGAATACCTGAAGCTGGAAAGCGCCGACGCTGGCACCGCCACCGTGCAGTTGCAGGATGGCCAGCAGCTGACGCTGGGCAACGGCATCACCCGCTTGGCGCCGACCTTCTCCAACACCCTTGCGCAGCTGCCCACCACCCTCACCACCACCGCCGGCACAGCCTACATGAATGTGAAATTCCGCGCCCTGCCCGAGCAGACGGAGTACCCCGGTGTCACCGAAAAAGGCATGCAGGTCACCCGTGTCTACGAGGTCCGGGGCAAGGATGGCCGCTGGCAAGCCGCTACGGAGTTCCGCGTAGGGGATATTGTGCGTGTCACCCTCACCTGCGCCAAAGCGGCCGAGGAGCTGCAATACTTTGTGCTGGAGGACTACCTGCCCGCCTGCATGGAAGCCATCAACCCCGAGGTGCCCGGCCAGGCAGCCGGTCTGGAATGGCAACCCTGGAGCTATTGGTTCGACCACAAGGAATACCTGGCTGACCGCGTGCGTGGATTCTGCACCCGCTGGGGAGACCGCTCCCTGCTCAACATGAGCTACTACGCCCGCGTGAAACGCGCCGGCACCGCCACCGCGCCCCCTGCCCAGGCCCAGCTGATGTACGAGCCGCAGTATTATGGGCTCTCCCCCAATACCCGGGTGAAGAGCAAGTAACAGGACGCTTCACAAGGCGGGGGCAGCCCCCCCCGCCACAACCTCCCTACCTGAAAGATTTGAGCCCACTCCATGGTGGGCTCAAACTTTTGCTTCGCAGCAGGTTCTTCGCGCGGGCTCAATTCACACCCTGGCGGTCATAAAGCTCCTTGTAGAGCGGGCAGGAAGCGTAGAGCTCCTCGTGGGGGCCATCCCCCACAATGCGGCCATTTTCAAACACGAGAATGCGGTGTGCATTGCGGAGCGTGCTGAAGCGGTGTGCCACAATAAGGGTGGTGCGGCCCTGTGCCAGAGCGCCCAGCTCCTGCTGAATATCGCGCCCACTCTCGGCAACGAGAAAAGCCGTGGCTTCATCCAGAATGAGGATGGGGGCATCTTTCACAAACGCGCGGGCAATCGCCACGCGCTGGCGCTGGCCACCGGACAGGCCGGTACCGCCCTGTCCCAGCTGGGTGTTGATACCCTGGGGCTGAGCGCTCAGGAAAGGAGTGACGGAGGCCGCATCGGCAGCGCGCTGGATATCGTCTTCCGTGGCGCCGGAGCGGCCCAACGCGATATTCTCCGCAATCGTACCGGAGAACAACAGCGCCTGCTGCCCCACCAGCGCAAGCTGCTCGCGCAAATCATGCTTGCTCACCTCGCGGATATCCACGCCATCCACCGAAATGGAACCCTGGGTCACATCGTAGAATCGGGGAATCAGGCAGGCGAAAGTTGTCTTACCAGCACCACTGGGGCCCACCAGGCCCACAATCTGCCCGGCCGGGATATGCACATTCACATCGCGCAGCACCGTCTTGCCGTTCTCGTAAGCAAAGCTCACATTTTCAAAGGTGATATCCCCCTTCACCCGCTGCGGCAAGGCCTTGGGCTCCGCAGGGTCGGGCATGGTATCCGGCTCCACCAACACTTCTTCCAAACGAGAAAGCGATCCCTGCGCTTCATTGAGGCGGTTGAACGCCGTGCCGGCGCGTTTCATGGAATCAAAAGTGAAGTAAAGAGCCGCGGCCACCGCCACGAAATCCGTAAGCGTCATGCCACACATGCGGCCACGCACCAGCAAGAAAGCAAGCGCCAGAGCCGTCACCACTTCCATCACCGGGATGAGGGCCTTCTGGTACTTCACCAGCTTGACCGTGTTGCGGCAAAAATCCTTGGAGCTGACGGCAAAATCCTCAATCTGGCGTTCCTCCATGGCGTAGGCTCGCACCTCGCGCTGCGTTTCCAGATTCTGCTGCACGATGGAGTTGAGCGTACCCAAGCCTTCCTGGGCGCGTTTGGCCTTATCTGCAATGCGCTTACCGAACACGATAATGGGCCAGGCAGCCAGCGCCACGAACAGCATATTGATGAAGAACAGCAAGCCCTGCCCCGAGCTGACCAGCAGCCAGATAAACGCAGCCAAGGCACACAAGCAAGTGACAGGCTGCTTCACCAAATCATTGGCCACATGCGTGAGAATGTTCTGCACATTGCTGCTATCCGACAAAATGCGGCTGATGATATCACCCTTGCGGCGGCCTTCAATAAACGCCATGGGCAGCGCCTGCACACGCTGAAACACCTGCATGCGCAAGCGCTCCAGAATACGAATACCCAGATAATTCACCAACACAGCATTGGCCCACAAGGCAAAGCCTCGGATGGCAAAAACCACGGGCATGGAAGCACAGGCCAGCAGCAGCAGATGCTGCGGCTCCAGCTGCTTGAGATACGGCACCAGCTGCAGCAGCTCCGGCTCCTCGCCGGAACCATGGAAGAACACCACGGGGAACACATACTTCACCATCAGCGGCACACCCATGCCACTGGCAGCAGAAGCGATAAGCCCCGTCACCAGAGTAGCCAGCACCCACACCAAATGGGGCAGCAAAAACTGGCGCACAAAGAAAGCAACACGTTTAATCATACCTGAGTCTCCTTTCCATCCTGAGCCTGGCTCACCTGTTCATCGTACAGGCCCTTGTACAATACGCAAGATTCATACAGCTCGTCATGGCTGCCATCGGCCACGATGCGGCCTTCCTCGAACACCAGAATGCGCTGCGCCCGGCGAATGGTGCTGAAGCGATGCGCAATGATGAAGGTCGTGTGGCCCTCTGCCAACTTATCCAGCGATTCCTGGATGATGGCCTCGCTCTTCATATCCAAGGCAGATGTTGCCTCATCCAAAATCAGAATAGGTGCATTTTTCAGGAACGCACGGGCGATGGAGACGCGCTGTTTCTGGCCACCGGAAATCCCCGTACCACCCTCGGCCAGCACGCGGTCATACCCATCCGGGTGCATCTTCACAAACTCATCCACGCAGGCCAGTTTACCAGCAGCTTCCACCGCTGCATCATCTGCCCCCTTGCGTCCCACGCGGATATTCTCACGAATCGTATCGCGGAACAAAGCAGAGAACTGAGACACCAGACCAATGACACGCGTGCGGTCGGTGCGCGTCAGTTGGCGCACATCCACCCCGTCAATCTTAACAGAACCTTGGTTGGCATCGTAAAAACGGCAAATGAGGTTGATGAACGTCGTCTTACCGGAGCCACTGGGCCCCACCAGCGCCACAATCTGCCCTGCCGGCACCTGCACGCTGATATCTTTGAGCACCACCTTATCCTCGTTGTACCCGAACGTCACATGCTCAAAATCCACACGGCCTTCAATCGTCTCGGGCAAAGCGACGGGGCTGACCGGCTCGGGCGTCTCATCCTCCGCCTGCAAAATACTGTTGAGGTTGGTAATCACCACCCCCATCATCTGCACCTGGTTAGCCACGGAGCCCAGGCGCTTCACAGGGTCATAGCAAAAGTAGAAAGCCGTGGCAATGGCGGTGAATTGCTCCAGCGTGAGCCCGCTGCCGCACCCCTGATACAACGAATAAGCCAAGGCCAGCGCGCACACAAACTCAACAGCAGGAGAAAGAGCCTGTTGCCAGGCTGCGCAGCGAATCAACGCCCCGTTGAACCAGCGAATATGCTTTTGCAACATATCCTCGCGCTGCTTCTCCAGGTTAAAAGCGCGCACCTCGCGCTGGGCAGCAAAGCTTTCCTCCACCGTAGCGGTGATGACATTCATCCCCATCAGCGCCTTGCGCATCTGCTTGAGCATGCGCTTACCCACCAGGCGCACCAACGGCACACACGCGGCAGAAATAATGAGATTGCCCAGCAGCATCGCACTCTCGTTGCTGGACACAGCAGCATACACCAAGTAGCCCACCGCAGCCACCAGCGTCAACGGCTGAATGACCACATCATTCAGCACAAACACCATCTGCTGCTGCAAATTCTGCGTAAATTGAATGACCGAGGTCATCAACTCGCCACGCGTGCGGCGATCATGAAATGAAAAAGAAAGCCACTGCAACTTGGCAAACACATCCGCACGCAAACGCGTCAAGATGTTCATACCGGCGCGCGTCAGCAAATAAGCATTGAAATAGGTGGACGTTCCGCGCACCAACATGATGAGCGGAATCAACAGCGCAGCACCCCACATCACCGCAGCATCCATATCCTCAGCCGGCACATGCTCTGCTATCCAGCCTTGCAGCCAAGCCGGTGCTGCAGTCTCACCAAACACAACGGGGAATACATGCTGCAACATGAACGGCAAGCCAAAACCCGCCGCAGCAGCCGCAACCACACCAGACAATATCCCCAGCGTTACCAGTCCTTTTTCCGGCCCCATATACTGCTTTAAAATGGGGCGAATCAACGGCCAAGTCTTCTTTTCCTGTTCTGCCATGTCAGTATATGACAGATACTACCAGTTTTATCAGCCGCTTGCAATCATTTTTGCCCCTTCAGCGGCATTATTCCGCATCTCTGCACCGCTTATCGCACATACGGCGCGGGCATGGGCGCTGCAGAAGCCTCACCCTTGGGTCCCTGGCACAGCGCATAGCACATCACCGCCACCAGCACCCCACACGCCAAGCTCCAAAAACTCACCTTTTCCTCAGCAATATGCCAAAAATGCCGCTTGATAATCAGCCCGCGCACCACTTGCCACAAAATGAAAAACGCAAACATCAGCCCGCTCATCACCTCGAAAAAGCCATGCAACCACGCGGCCAACAGCAACAAGCCAATCACCCCCAGCAACACATAACACCCCTTCTCCCAAGGAAACAAACTTGTCTTTTCTTCATTCATGCAGCAGCAATTTCAAAATTGCAGTCGGTGCGACAGGACTAGAAAGATTGAAAACTCTATCTCTTACACATGGTGTGTACATCTTTCTGTTCACCGGCTGTATTTTTTTCACCTTATTTCGAGTGTAAAGTTCCACGGCCATCGGCACAGAGCCGCACAAGCTGAACCAGTTAAAACAAAAGCTTTAAGAGTTCATTTACTCGCGCTCCCTGCGCTGTGGACTGGTATATCACCTGCAGAGCACTTAGTCAATTCCATTGTTTGTCCAACCATCGGGGTATAGACATCTCAGCCAAAACATAAAGAAGGAGTAAAAGCATAATACTAGCAGAAAACAAAAAAGTGTAGCATGAAGAAGTTACACTATCTATAGCGCGCTATTGACAGTAAAAAAATGTTTGAAGACAGGGGGATATTACCTTCTTTTTCCTTGCTTCGTGCCCAGGCAGGTGATAGATTGAGAAAGTACTTGGTTCTGATATCGCAGGACCGAAGCCGTTTTTCTAATTGTCTTTGTATTCATTATGAAAAAAAATCTTTTCATGCTTCTTTTGCTGAGCTCCATGTACACAGGCTACGCCGCTGAGCCTACCTGGGACATGGATACCTATGAAGATTCTCTCTCCTATTCCACAACCCTGCAGGGTACTTATACATACGACAGTCTGGGTGATGCCAACATCAAGAATGGCGAGAGTTTCTCCATAACCATGAAAGCAATCTGCATCGAAAATCCTTATGTGCATTCGAATACTTCTCAGTCAGTTTTTGCTTCCAAGGGAGATTTCGAGGGGGATATTTACGATCTCACGTATGCAGGCGATAACCAGTTGCGTTTGTTTGTTGATGATTGCGGGAATAGCACCCGTTATAACGATTCATCCGATTATTTTTTGCATATCTACGTCAATGGTGAGACATATGGATATTACAGATATGTAAAAAACTGGACCAAGAAATTGACGATAACGAATTTCTCTTTCTTTAATGCAAATCGTCATAATGAAGATAATCCGTACATCATTGGCATTACCTTTACATACGTCAATGCAAAGGATTCCAGTGATGGCGTAGCCTATTTTACCTTAGCTTCGACGGAAGATAGCGACATTGTGTTTGATGAGTACACGGAAACAGATATCAAAAACACATTTAATTTTTCGGATTTGACGAACGCGACAGTGCATACCGCGGTGCCTGACTCTCAGCAGCTCCAAATGACCGTTATCAAGGCTATGCCTGAAGCCACCACAATGAGTGGTTCCGGAGCGGGGGCCGCTCTTATCAATGATGCATATGTGAGACTGAATCCTCAGCTCATCAACAAGGACAGCGCACTTGCCAAAGTGCTCGTAGCACAGGCAATGGGTTCCATTAAGCCTGAAACGCTGGCGGCCGTGGCAGGAGCTTCCACCCCAGTGCTGGGGCAGGCGCTCAGTGGCGATACGGAACGCCAGCTGCGCGCCATCCGCAACCGCAGCGTGAGTGGCTCCACCGGCAATGATTGCGTAGCCCTGGATGACAAGAGTGGGCTTGCTTCACCCCCTGCTCCCGCTCACTTCTTTGCCTGGGTGAATGCTGAAGGCAACCGCGCTGAGCAGAACAATGATGGCCTTGAGGCCGGTTACTCCCTGAACAGCTGGGGTGCCACCCTCGGCGCAGGAATGGAGGTGACTGGTAAGTTCTCCCTCGGCTTGGCGCTTACTGCCATGCAAGGCGAGCTGAAGAGTGATGGTCCAGACAGACTCGACGGCGATATGGACACCACTTACCTGAGCGCCTTTGCTCATTACAACAGTGGCAAATGGAATCATGCCTTTGTGGGCACTATGGGTGCTATGGATACCGATTATGACCGCAGCGTAAGCCACGCATGCGGCAGCTACACCACACAGGGCGATACAGATGGCTCCACATACGGCTTCATGTACGATGTAAGCCGCGATTATTTCCTGAGCAACCGGAGCGTCCTCAGCCCGGTGTTCAATGTTTCTTATCGTCATGCCGAAGTTGATTCATACTGCGAAAACGGCAGCAACGCCGCTCTGACGGTGGATGAGCAGAGTCTCGATACCGTAACGCTGGGGCTTGGTGCCCGCTATGCCGCGCTAGTGGGGCAGCAGACCCTTAACCGCGCCTGCACGTTCGAGGCCCGAGCCCTTGCCAAGTATGATTTTGGTGACCGTCAATCCGCCACCGATGTAGGTCTGGCCAGCTTTGCTTCCCGCACCCATGTGCGTGTGGAAAGTGGTGAGCTCGGTGCTTTCGGGGTGGAGCTGGGGGCTGGCATCGCCGTGCCTGTGGGCTACGGCAGCGTATTTGCCGACGGTACCGTAGAGTTGCGTTCGGACTACACCAACTTCAACGCCGCCGTGGGCTACAAGATTCAGTTCTAATATCCCCGGCCCGCATAAATTTCCATCCGTTGCCTCACACCGAGGCAACGGATGATTGCTTGTACGTCAGGCATGCCGCGTAACTGGGGATGAGAGCCCCCCAATGCCCGCAAAGGCCTGTTAACACCAAGGCGGGATTGCTGACAGCAACATATCCAGCAGTACAAGGCAGACGCTCCACCGTCCCCAAATCAAGGCCCACGATTGCACCCGCAAAATCTGCATGGATAGCTAAGAGGCCATCCAGAAGGAGAAAATGCATGGGAATATCCACTTCCTTGTCAGGCTTAGCCGTGCTGAAGCACAATGCTCCAGCTGTGAAATCAATACAATCCCAGCGCAAGCAACAAATATCACCGATACCTCCCCCCGGTCATAGCAGCAACCAGAGACATATCGCCGGGAACAGAGTAACCAGAAGGCGCCGTTCTGCTTCTTCCACGTGGCAGACCGCATGCCGTTTCTTTGTGTGCGTCCAGCCATAATACGCAACTATTTTATGATATTGAGGTTGATGCTGATGTACACCCATGCCATCATAACACCGCGCCCCAGCGAAAGACAAAAAAACTGCACTATCAAGGAGTTGCATCCTCTACAGTACACTATTGATGAAAAAAACTGCTCGGGGCGACAGGATTCGAACCTGCGACATCCAGCTCCCAAAGCTGGCGCTCTACCAGGCTGAGCTACACCCCGTAGGGAGGAAAAATCAGGGTAAAAAAATGGTGGCTCGGGACGGGATCGAACCGCCGACACGCGGATTTTCAATCCGCTGCTCTACCAACTGAGCTACCGAGCCACTTGCGCCGCCCGCTCATAGCGGGGTGCGGGCGAAGTTTACACCATTTCACGAAGCTTTGCAAGCTAAAAATGAAAAAAATCTTATTTTTTCTTATACAAGTCGCTTGGGAGGGGGGCACACAGGCACAGTAAGGGGCTTTTCACCGGCACACCGCCCCCCACACAGAACATTGAATTACGCGCGCGCGAAAGGTGAGAGGAAAGAAAACAGCCCCCACCTGCCCCGCTGCAAGCCTGACAAAAGCAACCCTTGACAGCCGGGGGGCACGGAGGCTACAATGCCCACCATGCTACAAAAGATATTCATAGCGCTGCGCATCGTGTTGACAACCGCCGCAGCTCTTGTATTGCTCTATGTGCTCTCCTTCCCGGACAGCATCATTCCGGAAGACCCCAGGTATGAATACATGAGCGGCATCACCGCTATGGATATCAAGCCCTGGCTCTGGGTAGCACCGCTGCTGCTCATGGAATTTTTTGACGTGTTGGGGTCGAAGCGCAATGTGGTGTGGTTCAGTTCCCTGTTTGCCGTGCTGCTGGCGGGCATCATCGCCTGGCCGGTGCTGGAAGCGCAGTACCCGGAACTGATGCACCCCACTTTTTCGTATGAGGATGGCAAATTATCCGCAGGTCTGGGTTGGTTGGCCGTCATCACCTTTGGCAGCATCCTCTTTCGCGGTGTCCTCCTCTCGTTCCTTTATAAAGAGCCCGAGCGCGGGGATGATTCAGAGCTCAATGCGGTGGATTCTGCCGTGCTGGATCCCAGCAAGGCCCGCACAGTGCGTGAGATTGCAGCAGACCCGGTGCGGGTGAAGCCGCGCTTCCTTTTTGGCGATGCCGACCACGGGTTGATTGAACGCTTTGGCATCTTCATGCGCGCTTTGGTGTTCCGCAGCCGTGTGCGCACAGCGCTGTACACCACCGCCGGTGTGCTGCTCTGCGGGTGGTTCTTCTTCTACCCGCAACCGAATGAACAGCAGGCGCTGCAGCGAGATTTGGCTCGTATGTATGACCGACTGCCCTGCGGCTGTGCCTCTACTCCGGCTGTACACGCGGCTTACCGTGTGATGAAACACATCTCCGACCACGAAGCGTTTGCCGGGTTTAACCGCGAACAGGCCGAACAATGGCTGCAGTTGGAGAAAGTGGACCCGAGCTACAGGAACATTCTGCGAGATGAACGAGACCGCCCGCTGGCCTCGGTGGATGATGCGTTCGAGAGCCGCACGCGCTTTCTCACGGTGGCAGATGCCTGCGGACGCACGGCTGTGCTCTTCATCCGCACCAACGAACAAGGGGACCGCATCAACATCACAGAAGTGCAGGATGCCGGCTGGAATGCCGTCATGGATGACCGCCGACGCCGCTTTGGCAACGATATTGACACCCGAATTTTGAGCCGCTGACCCCGTTTAACATGCTCTTTTTGCAAAAAAATTGCAATAAATCACAAATTTGGATTGCCAAGAACATAAAAATCGTGTAGACTGACGCACCCGCCGGAGCCGGAAGGCTCATCGTGTACACCGAGCCGAAAGGCCACTAAACCATTTACCAAACAGAAGGAGACAAGATGAACATTCTCGATACCATCGAAAAAGAACAGCTGAAGGACAATGTAACTCCCTTCAACGTGGGCGACACCGTGAAGGTACACTGCCGCGTGATCGAAGGCGGTAAGGAACGCGTACAGATTTTCCAGGGCATCGTCATTGGTAAGCGCGGTTCCGGCGTGAACGAAGCTTTCACTGTTCGTAAGATTGCTTACGGCGAAGGCGTGGAACGCTCCTTCCCCCTGCACACCCCCAAGATTGCTAAGATTGAAGTCGTGACCCGCGGTAAGGTTCGCCGCGCTAAGCTGAACTACCTGCGCACTCGCGTTGGTAAGGAAGCTGTGACGGTCAAGACCATTCGCTAAGTTGTCGCACATCCGCGCTCTTGCGGGTAAATCAACCTCTTTTCTATAAACCGCCTCGGTTGCACACGCAGCCGAGGCGGTTTGCTTTGAGGCAGGAGACATGGCACGTAAATCCTGATTTGTCTTTGACAAGCGGCCCGGATGGAGTATACTGCTCGTGAAATACGGAAGACACCATGAACAAGCACGCCGTTGCGATTCGCGAATATTTGCTGTCATTTTATCCTGAGCAGGAGTGGCCCACCCTGCTGGCACAGGCAGAGGAATGGGCAATGACCCGCCCGCTGGAGGGGCTGCGCGTGCTGGATGGCACACCCTTGTTCCGCAATACGCTGGGTAAGTTCATGGCCCTGCTGGCCGCCGGTGCCACGGTGTACGTACCGGAGCGCACATCCCTGCCCTCCGATGCTCAGGTGCTGGCGCTGATGGAGCAATTTGGGATTCAGAAGGCATCTGCCGCCGACACGGCATTCGACATTGTGCTGGACTGTGCCGGGGATAACTGCCGCCTGCGTCCCACCCTGGGGAGCTGCGAGCTGACCCGCACCGGCGTCAACCGCTACGAGCGCGCCGGTTTCCCGGTTTTCCTGGCAGATTCAGGCCGCATCAAGCACATCGAGACCCTCCTCGGCACCGGCGAAAGCTTCTTCCGTGCGCTGCAGCACCTGGGATATTCCGATTTCGCAGGGAAGCATCTGGTGGTGGTGGGCTACGGCAAAGTGGGGCGCGGTGTGGTGCACTATGCCCGCCAACATGGCATGCGCGTCACCGTGGCTGATATCGAGGATAAATCCGGTGTGCTGCCGGCAGGGGTGAGCTTTGTGCATGTCCAGGATGAAGAAGCCATGGCCCGGGCCGTGCTGCAAGCCTGGTGTGTGGTGAGCGTGACCGGGCGCATCAGCGCGCTGCGCCGCCGCTTACCCGTCGCAAAATTGCTGGCTTCGGACGTATTGTTGGCCACTCTGGGTGTGGAGGATGAATACGGCCCCGACATCCCGGAGAAACGCGTACTCAACCACAAGAAACCGCTCAATTTCATGCTGCAAGAGCCCACCGCCATGCGATTCATTGAAACCACCATGGCGCTGCACAATGCCTGCGCGGTGGAATTGCTCACCGCTGATTTGCCGCATGGCTGTCTGCTGCCCCCACCGGATGTTGAAGACCGCTTGCTGCGCATCGCCTGCGAGCGCGGCCTCATCAGCAAAGACATAGAACTGGCTGAGGCGGATGCCGCGCTGTGAGCCCCTCCGCTCAGCAATCTTTATTCTTGCATAAGCAGAGCAAAATGGTAGACTATGCAAGTAACGCGCTTTCCAACACACATGAAGATTAACACACTCACCAAATATGCCATAGGGGCAGGAGCCGCCGGTGCCGTGATTGCCGGCGCTGTGCTGGGTACCCTGCACTTGTCTGCCGCCATGACCACGCAGGCAGAGTTCCCCGCAGGTTCCCCCGAGGCCAAGGCCCAATTGGATGCCACCCTGCAATTCAAATGCGCTGCATGCCATGGCGCAACGACTGATACCTATAACCCGCTGCTCAACATCCTTTCTCTGGGGATGATGAAGCGCGATGTGGAAGCAGGCCAACGCGCCTTTACCCTGACCCCGGATGCCAGCGTGCGCAACGCCTCCGTGGACCTGCTGAAAATGGATCAGGTGCTGGCACGCCGCCACATGCCCCCGATGATTTACCGAGTCATGCACCCCGGCACCGGGCTGACCGATGCAGATGCCAAGCTCCTGCGTACCCAGTACAGCGAGGAAGCAGCCAATGCTGCGCGCTACGGCGTCATCACCCCTGCACCGGCCCCCACAACACCGCAGGAAGCAGCCAAGATTCAGCTGGGCAAGTTGCTCTACAATGACCCGCGACTCTCCACCACCAATGCTGTATCCTGCGCCTCCTGCCACGATTTGACCAAAGGCGGCACCGACAACCTCGCCAAGTCCGAAGGTGTACCGGGAGCCGATGGTAAACCGCAGCTGGGCGGCGTGAACGCCCCCACCGTGTATAATGCCGAGACCAACATCCGCCAGTTCTGGGATGGTCGCGCAGCTGATTTGAAAGAGCAAGCCGGTGGCCCGCCCCTGAACCCCGTGGAAATGGGCTACGCCCACCCCTCCGACTGGAACAAGATTGCCTACAAGCTGGCTCAGAGCCCGGAGATTCCGCCGCTGTTTGCCGCAGCGTTTGGCGACAAGGGCATCACGGCTGATACCATCACCGAAGCCATCGCCGCCTACGAAAAAACCTTGCGCACGCCTGATTCGGCATTCGATGCCTACCAGAACGGCCAGCAGCAGGCCCTGAGCCCGGAGGCTACCGCAGGCAAGCTTGCCTACGAGCAGCAGGGCTGCGCCACCTGCCACTCCGGTCCCACGCTGGGTGGCCAGAGCTTCGAGTACATCAACACCTATGCCGATTTGCGCAGATTGGCTGCCCCCTCCAAGTACAAAGAAGGCGCGTACGGTCTGGCCGACTTCACCAAGAAGTCCGAGCACAAGGACATGTTCCGCGTGCCCAACCTGCGTAATGTGGCTCTCACGGCTCCCTACTTCCACACCGGTTCAGTGGATAAGCTGGAAGATGCCGTCCGCATTATGATTAAGACGCAGGGCAAGGGCATTGATACCCCGGACGAGGTGAACAACATCACTGCGTTCCTCCGCAGCCAAACTGGCAAGCTCAATGGCAAGAGCCTCGATACCCTCACCCCCGAGGACGTCAAGCCCTGAAGCCGACCACCATCATTCTCACCATCCCGCGCCACTTCCCCGGCGCGGGATTTTTTTTTTGCAGCACGTCAGTCGAGCTTGTTGGCGTAATCCTTCAGGATTTTGCCCAAAGCATCAGCCGTTTCGGGGATTTCCTGCACAGAGTGGCTGCCGGGCACAATTTGCTCGGTACCCCAGGGCAAGTGGCTGGACCAATATGGCACAACACCGTCTGAACTATCAGGGGTATCGTTATCGCCCTGGTCGCCGATGATGGAGTGGGTGGGCACTTGCCGAAGCTCCAGATTCTGCAAGCCGGAGATGGAGTAGCTATCCGGCGAGAGCTGGCCCACGCTGGTGAACCACTCGGTGGCGCGGGCAGGATTGAGCAAGAGGATGTCTTCCTGCAACGTGGCCACGTTAATCAATTCTCGCACCAGGTTTTCCGGCAGATTCACGAGCTTGAGCAGCGACGAAACAATGCGGTAGCGGGCCAGCGGTGCCCCGCGGTGCGGCGTAGCCATGTACACCACCATCCCTGCCTCCACCGGGCGGAAGAAGAAATGCTCGCGGAATGCATCCAGCGCCGGTACAGGGATGGGCTCATCAACGTAGCGTTTGTCCAGGTATTGAGCCCATTTGCCGTGGGTGATTTCATTATCCTTCATGAGGAGCCAAGGCTCCTTGGCCTGACTGTAGCGTGTGATGAGGCCGCCCATGGAATGGCCCACAACAACCATGCGGTCCCAGTTCTTATTCTTGCGCTGGGGGTCGAGCTGCTGGCGCACCTCGCGCAGGGCTTTGCGATATTCTGCGGCCGAAATTGTCCAGGTGACCCCGGTGGGATAATTGAAATACCAGAATTGATAGCGGGCGCGAATGGCAGGATCCGCCAGCAGGCGGTTAACCATGTTATCAAAAGTACCGGCGCTGGAAAGCAAGCCATGGGTGAGGATGACGGGGATTTTGTTGGGGTTGTAGCGCTCCATGCAGGAAAGGCCCATGCTATCTCGCAGCTCCTGCGGCTTGAGCATGCCGAGCATACGGTCTTTTTTGACGCGCGTCAAGTTCCAATACACCTCGATGGGGGCCGAGAAGTCACCCGCCAGAGGGTATGTGATACGCCCCACTTTCACCGTTTCATCGCGGTGGCGTGGTATCAGGCGCAACACCGGCTTGCCTCCCTTGCCCCGGGAAAAATCCATCACGGCAGTAAGGGTTCGTACCGTACCGCGCGTGCGGATGTGAAACTTCATATCGCTTTTATCCACCTTATCTGCCGGAATCACGCCGACGATGGGGACACCCACCCCCACAACAGTATAACGCTCCTCCAAATTATCCAGAGGCACATCTGCCGCGGGCAATACTTCATTATACATCTCCACAAGCTGAAGCTTGGGGCCGTCTACCTCATGCGTCCAGTTGAAAAGTTCTGGCTGGTGCGTACGGCCTTTTTTCCAGTCTTCCGCATAATCTACACGGAGACGGCGCAAAAGCGTCAGCAAATCCGCATTGTATCTCGCCACAAACTCACCACGTTGCTCCGGAGTAAGGTCCTTGGACTGCAACACACTCCACATCAGACTCAAGTTCTCCATCACCTCAGCATCGGGCAGTGTCTCGCGACTCTCCCTCGGCATACGCGGCTCCGGCACCAGGGGTGAGGAACAAGCGCCCAACACCACCAGCGACAGGCCAACAACCGCCCAGACTTTACAACGCTGCAGAAAAAGAAGAGGTTTCAGCATGGGAGCATTGTAGACAGGCGGCGAGTCTGTGTCAACGTGTTAATGCTTTTATGCCAATTTGCGGCGACGTCGAGCGCACAAAGCAGCAATCCCCAGAAGCGACAGGGTAGACGTGGTGGGCTCGGGCACATAGGCCAGGTAAATGCTGGAAGCATCCTGAGCATTGTAGAAGCCCAGCCATGTTGTACCATCGGCCATGAGCGCCCGCACCTCCATAGAATCCAGATTGCTAAACACCGGGGAGCCGGTCTCATTCAGAGCTGCAGCTGCCACCATATCACCAAATCTGAATTGAATAGCATCGTATCCACTCAAATCCCCCAGCGCGCGCATATCCAGCAACAGGCTGCTGCCCTCCAGCGTGATAGCCCCCACCAAAGCATTGGAGACCATGCTGTACACCTTGGCATCAGCATCCAGCGTGAGGTTATCGGGGATACCACAGCCACGAAGCGTGATGGCAGCGTTCAGGCCAACTTCTGTACCGGCAGTATTAGTAGCGGTAAGGGCGAAAGCCGCCTGCTCCATTCTCACCGCAGCATTTTCTGCCAGCACCAAATGCACATCATCTGCCAGAGCCACCTTGTCCAGCACCAGCGTGGCACCGGATTGCACTTCCACGCGAGCCGATTCCACACGGGCATTCTCCGCGGTGCCTTCCATAGTGGCTTCGGTATCAGAAGTGCTGCTCATGCGGACATTGTGCAGCGTGGCGGTGGACTTATCCGCAGTCAGCTTGACCAAATCCTGAGTCTTGCTCTGCAGCGTGAGTGTAGCGTGTTCTGCGATGGTCGTGGCAACAGCATCTGCAGCGCCCTGAAGGTCCAGGCGGCTCTTCCCCTGTACTGCAATGCTCTGCAAGCCGGTGATTTCACCGCTCATGACAAATGCGGCAGCATCTGTGCCCAAATCCACCACCAGGCTACCCGGTCCGGATACCTTACCGGCATAATGAGTGGCCGTGTCCGTCCCCTCAGTGTAGGATACTTGCATCAACGCACCGGAAGCCAGCTTCACATCGCCCTTGTGGCCATAGTACTTGGCAACGTCGCCACCGGTGCTCTCCTTTGTCTCACCGCCTTCGATGTATTCCTCGGCGTGGTTCACGCCCTCGCGCATCAGGTATGTACCACCGGTCTGCACCGTGACGTCGCCCTGCAAGCGGGCGTGGCTGGTAAGCTCGAAGGTACCCCCCTTCTCCACCGTCACGTTCATGGCGGCATCCGCATAGTGCCAGTCATCTGCATTCGTGTATCGGGCGGCATCTTTGCCGGTAGCAGAGCCCTCACCATGCACGGTATGCGTGCCGCTCAGGCGCACTGTACCGCTGTTGACCAACAAGCCACTATCAGCGTGCTGCAACGAGGTGTGAATGCTGTTGAGCTCCCAGGTGTTGCCGCTACCGGCATCATACACAATTTGCAGGGCAGAGTCCTTCCCATCGCGGAAAGAGCCCACAAAGGTCTGCTTGCCGGTCTCCTTGAACGTCAGGACGGCTTTTTGAGCTGCGCTGTTGGAAATGACAGCTTCTTCCGTGAGTGCATTGATGGTGAAACCAGTGCGAGTTTCGCCCCCGCTGGTGTACCATTCCATGCTGTTGCCATTCATATCCAGCGTGCCGCCGCCATTACCGAACGTGAGATCGCGGAAAATCTGATTGGTGTCTTTAATCTTCACGGTAGAACCCGTGTTCACCAACACATTGTAAGCGGCATAGCCATTGGTCTGCTCCAGCAGTGTCTTGCCGGTGCCACCCACATTCAGGAAAATCTCGTTGTTGCCATCGCCGCAAAGGCGGATATCGCCCTCGCCCACCTTGCGCCACTCGCGCATGTAGTTGGCATCCGTATTGCGCAGGCTCACATTCACCGTCACGCCCTTATCCACCACATAACCGGCGGAATTGAGCAGATTGTTTTTCTCTGACTGCACATTGAACACCACATCCTTGTGACCATTTGCGGCAAAATGAAGATAGCCTATACCCAAATCCGTATCTGCGTCAACGTAGACATTGTACTTTGCGGCATCTGCCGAGGCCTCGAAAACAACATTCTGCGTTTGGTACAAAGATGCGTAGGTCAGCCCCGTGGCCGGAACAACATTTTTATCGACCACGATCACGCTTTCTGTGGCGTTCAAGTAGCTGTTGCCATATGCGTACCAATTATCCTGATTCTTGAGACCGGAAAGCGACTTCCAAGTATGCTGACCGGATTCAACACCATTAAACGTGACAGAATTCCAGTTTTTATCATACAAATTCGTGCCATCACTCTTGGCCAGATATCCTCTGCTTGGTCGGGCTGTCACCTCCACACCATTGATGATGTCCGTTGTTCCACTTCCTTTGTCGGCATCCGCTTTCTCTACTCCGCGGAATCGCACACCGCCGTCCGTCAGGCTCATCGTTACCCGCACATTGTCGGCCTCCATCACGTCGGCAGACCACTCCGGAGCAGCCGATGCATACATCGTGTTGCCATTGGTGCTCCCGGTATGAGACATGAGCATCTGAAAACTGTTACTTTGTGCATCGTAGATAAAATAGGGGCTACCGGAATCCCCGGGAGTGGAACCAAAGGGCAATGGAGTAGAGCTACCTGCACCCTCCCCCGTTTTCCAGGATGGCCCGGAGATGACGCCCTGATTGACGCTACCGTAATCATTCCAAGTACCAATGGTCCCGATACCACCGACCAGGTAGAATCCCGCGTCGCAATAATCAGTAGTGCCGGACTCTGTCCGCAGCTGCTGCGCCCCGCCGCCAACGCGATAAACGAGCGCGTTTTTCATATCAGACGCAGAGCTGGCAATGGAGGAGGGCGTAGCATCCGTTACAAGCTTGCTCAGGCGGGTCATTTTATAATCCTGATAATGCTGCGAGCCGCTGATAGCATGCACAAAGCTGCCGTTGGAGCCTTTTTCTTCCACCCCTTTATACTGGATAGCATGGCCACTACCTATCCCCGCCGTTGAGGCGTTGAACGTGGGATCCAGCACACCATTATGCGCCACTGTCACAATGTAATTGTAGCCCACGGCAGTGGCATTGCCCAAGTCCGCTACGCTGTCAAAACTGAGCATCCCATTTGGCAGGGTATAAGACGCTGCATGTGATGTATAGTCGATGAGCACGCCTTTATCGCGACTGCGAATGTACTCCAACATGGCGTTGGTGTCACCGTCGGCCACATATCGCCCCGAATTAGAGGCGAAGTCCACGTAGGTCACCAGCGTGGCATCATTGTGGCGAATGGCAGCATTCACACCTTGTGCCCCCATCACAGCAAGAAGGCACATCATCAACGTACGGCTAAGTCGCAATCTCATCTTACCCTGCATTCTAACATACTCACCACCACAGTCAATCACTAAAATACGCAAAAGCCTACAAACTAAGTAGACTTTTATTATTTCTGAGCGATATTTACCCTTTACCAACGGCACAGAGGCTGGTAGAATAAGTGCGGATTATGGCAAGAGAGAACAACCGAGAACTTCCCTGGTGCAACCACTTGCGTGGGCTGCTGTTACTGAGCCCGCTGCTGGTCTTTTTCGTCATTTATGTGGTGAGCTCCCTGTGCGCGGGCGACTTTTACAAGATGCCGGTGGCGGTGGCCTTTTTGGCAGCAGCGGCCTGGGCTTTTGTTGTGTGCAAGCCGGCCTCCTTCAGCCGCAAGACAGAGCTATTCTCTGCCGGGGCCGCGCACAGCAATATCATGATGATGATATGGATTTTCATCTTGGCCGGGGCTTTTGCGCAAAGCGCCAAATACACCGGCGCCGTGGATGCCATGGTGAACATGACGCTGTATCTGCTGCCGGCCAACATGCTGCTGCCGGGTGTCTTCCTGGCTGCATGCCTCATTTCTCTTTCCATCGGCACCTCGGTGGGCACGATTGTAGCGCTCATGCCCGTAGCGGCGGGGCTGGCTACCGGGGTGGGCACTTCCCCGGCCATCATGGCAGGTGCTGTGGTGGGTGGCGCCTTCTTTGGTGATAATCTTTCCTTTATTTCGGACACAACGATTGCCGCCACCCGCACCCAAGGCTGTGCGATGCGGGACAAGTTCCGCGCCAACTTCGGCATTGTGTTGCCGGCGGCCATCATCGTCTTCATCATCTATTCCATCATGGGGTGGGAGCAACCAAGCACCACGCATACCATGCCGGAGAACGGCTGGCTCATTCTCCCCTATCTGTTGGTATTGGTGTGCGCCCTCTGCGGCATGAATGTGATGCGCGTGCTCTTCCTTGGCATTGCCGCCACGGGCATTTCCTCTCTTTGCCTGACCGGCACCAACATCATGGACTGGGCCGCATCCATGGGTACCGGTATCACCGGCATGGGCGAACTCATCATTGTGACCCTGCTGGCAGCCGGCGTGCTGGAGCTCATCCGCTACAACGGCGGACTGACCTACATCATCACCCACCTCTGCCGCCATATTCATGGGCGCCGGGGTGCCGAGCTCGGCATTGGCATCATGACCTCCCTTGCCAACTTCTGCACGGCCAACAACACCGTAGCCATCGTCGCAGTGGGCAACATTGCCCGCCGCGTGGCTGAACGCTATGGTGTGCCGCCCACCCGTGCAGCAAGCCTGCTGGATACATTCTCCTGCGTGACGCAAGCCATCATCCCCTACGGGGCGCAACTGCTCATGGGAGCAACCCTGGCGGGCATCAGCTCCATGCAAATCATCCCGTACCTCTTCTATCCTTTCTGCATGTGCGCATGCGCCCTGCTCTTCATTGCCTGGGGGAAGAAGAGCTGACCCTTCGACACTTTTATTTGGTAGTTTTCTTGAGTGTCTCCCGCTCCAGCGGGATAAAAGAGAACTGCCAGGCTTGGTGAGGCGAAACAAGCGGATGCTCGATGACAATGGTATTCTCCCCTTTCTTCAAGGGGATTTCCACCGGCTCAAGCATCCACCAGAGTTCCTCCGGGTCAAGCGGGGGATTATCGAACTGCCAGGCATTGCCGGAAGCGCGCTGGCCGGCGTATTTATAGCGGCGGGGATTCTTGATTTCTTTGCCATTAATCCAAATACGAGAGCCGGCCACATCCCAATCTCCCGGTTTGGCCGGGAGGCCGGTGTAGCGGCGGTTGGAACGCTCGGGAGCGTCGAAACCAATCATGAACTTCTTTTTGCCGGCGGTTTTGGACTTGATGGTAGCCTTTGCCCACAAAGTCTGCCCGGGTTTTCCCTGGGGGAACAAGCCGATGCAACCGGAACCCTCGCGCGTGCGGAAATACAAACTGGCACCATGAGCCTCGCGAGTATCCAGTCCCTCGAGCTCATCCTTGAGCACGGCGGCGCGTGTTTGCTCCACCTTATCCTTGCCCACGGGTTTCACCACGGTCCAATTCATGGCCGATTCCGGCCACACGGGGAATGGCTCGTTGGCAAATATCGTTTTGCGGATAGCTGCGGCACGCGCCATGAACAAACGATAGGCCTTGCCAGCCTCTGTATCGGGTGCGGGCATATCTGCGGGAAAAGCATCGCCATCGGCCTCGCCGCCTTGCCAGGAGCGCTCTACCATAGCACACATGGCAGGCCACATATTGCACATGGCAGGAATCAGCTCTTTATCATCCACGCGGCCATCGGGCCAAATACCCATGATGGTACCCAATCGCAACTCATCCCCCTTGCCCGCGGCACAGGGGCGCATGAAAAAGTAGCGGCGCACCATGAGCGCAGGTTCATACACATTCGTATAGCCGATAATGGAATCGAAGGTACGCCCGTTGAGATTGGTGAGCGAAACCGAGGCCACATCTGCGCCATCCAGCCAACGCTGACCAATGCTATCGGCGTGTTTGCCCAAATCACGGCGGCTGGCCCATTGCACCACATCACGCCCGTGTGATTTGAGCTTGCTCACCACAAAATTCACAAACTGGACTGCATTCGGAATACTCACTTCATCTGCCCCGAAATGAATCATCGGGCACATATCTGCCGGAATTTCGCGGCAGAACTCATCCAACAACTCGCCAATGATGGTCATGCCCTTGGGGGAATGCATGGCACACCCAAACGCACGATTGAAATAAGCACTGTGCCCCGGCATATCCAGCTCCGGCAGCACAGTGATGTGGCGTTTACGGGCATATTCGATGACCTCGCGGATATCTGCGTAGCTATAAGTATCATTCACATCGCGCGTGCGGTGTTTGGAGGCGTTGAGCTCGGGGTACTTTTTGCATTGCACATGCCAGGCAGGGTTATCCGTGAGGTGCCAGTGAAAAAGATTCACCTTGAGCTGGGCCGCCAAATCAAGCTCCTTTTTCAAACGCTCAATCTTGCGAAAATTGCGGCCGCAATCATGCAGGTAGCCGCGGTATCGGAAGGCGGGCCAATCCGTAATCTCACAAAAGCGAAGAGTCTTTTTCTTCGCAGCCAACTGGCGAAGGGTCTGCAAGCCGTAAAAGAACCCTGCATCCGATGCCGCAGAAATACGCACACCATCTTCATCCACCACCAAGTGGTAGCCTTCTTCGCGGGCTTCCTGCGGCAGTTTGTGGGCATCCGCCGTCAGCGTGACCACCAAGGGCTCTGTCCCCCTGCCGGCACAGTCCCGCAATAAACCTTTCCACGCCACCTTCACGGAAGCAGAAGCCTTGCCCTTGAGTTTCCATTCCGTTGCCACGGGAACAGGCAACGAGCCGCTGTTCCACTGCACCTTTTGCGGGAATGGGATGAGTGCCGCCGGGGCTTTCTGTTCCCACTCCAAAGGGTGCGGCGACACCCACTGTGCCCACAGCGGATTCATGCACCCCAGCACAAGCAAACACATCATCAACAGCCTCATAACCACCCTATTTTATAGCGAAGATAAACATTTTCAAGCTCAAAAAAAGAGGCTTGTCTCCGGCTCGAAAGATTGGACTTGCCATGAGACTCAATATAGAGTAGACTTCCGCACCCGGTTGCGGCTCAAACCACCGCGCCACCATTCTTATGATGAAAAAACTACTCATGATGCTCGGAGCTCTGGCCATGGTGGCCGGGCTGGTGTATGCTCCCGCAATGGCTCAGGACGAAGCCGAAGCCACGGAAGAAAAGGCCGTGACCATTCCGGACATGCTCAAGGAGGTTGAATATGTCAGCAAGGTCAAACCCAAGAAGAAAGTTTCCGTCTATTTCTTCCTTCGCTCTCATTCCAAGTGTGGTTTCTGCGTGGTAATCACCGGGTCCAACAATGCCGCCTACAAAGAAATGAAGGGCAAAGGCGCCGAGCTCATCATGCTCAACTGCGACCCCAACACCGAAGCCGCCAAAGCTTGGGTAGAAAAGGCCGATATGAAGTTCCCCGTCATCACCCCGGAAACCGCCGGGAAGGTGCAGGTGCCCGCTGGCGGCTCCGGCGGGACCCCCAATATCGTGGCCGTCACGAGCGATGGCACGGTGCTTGAAAGCGTATCCGGCAAATCCAAGTGTGAGGAGATTCTCACCCGCTGGAAAGAACTGGTGAAAGAAGCCAAGAAGGCTGAGCGCGAAAAGCGCAAGGAAGCCGAGTCCAAGAAAGGCAAGAAAAAGAAATCCAAGAAGAGCAAGAAGTCTGTTGACTCTGACACGGCCGCCAATGACAACGGCGAAGCTGCTGATTTGGAACTCTGATTGCACTTCCCCTCATCCTCTTTCAGAACTCACCCTGCCGCCACTTGCGCAGGGTGAGTTTTTATTCCCCCCTGATTGGGCGTGATTTCGGTTGACTTCCGGGGGAATCATCGTAGAATAAGCCACAACTCATACCAAACTCACAGGTTTATCATGAAAAAAATCAACTACCATTTATATCTGGTAACGGATGAATCTGAAAAATGCCGCTATGGCTTACTTGATACCGTCAAACGAGCCGTACAAGGCGGTGTCACCGTGGTGCAATATCGCACGGTGAACAAAGACTACGAGACCCAGCTGGCAGAAGTCCTGCCCCTGCAAGCTTATCTGAAGGAAGTGGGTGTGCCACTCATCATCAACAACAATGTGGAGCTTGCCGTGGCTATTGGTGCAGATGGGCTGCACGTAGGCCAGGGCGACACCCCGGTGGAAGAAGCTCGCCGCATCATCGGCCCGGATATGATACTGGGGCTTTCCGTCACCAATGCAGAGGAAATGGCCGCTGTAAACACCGAACTGGTGGATTATGTGGGATGCGGCCCGGTTTTCCCCACCAACACAAAAAAAGATGCCGCCAAGGATGTGGGCATGGAGGGATGGAACGCCATTGCCTCGGCCAGTCCCCTGCCCGTTGTAGCCATTGGCGGGCTTGATAAGGAACGCACCGCCGCGGTGCGCGCCACAGGATATGCCGCTGGTGTTGCCATCGTCTCCTACATCTGCGCCGCAGAAGACCCCGAACAAGCCGCCCGAGATTTATCATGAACACACCCGCCGAAATCGCAGCCCATGTTCTGGAGCAGCTCCGCACCAAGCGCCCACTGGTGCTCTGCCTGACCAATAGTGTGGTGCAGAACTTCACCGCCAATCTCCTGTTGGCCGTGGGGGGAGTTCCCGTCATGCTCAACCATGAAGAAGAAATCCGGGACATCCTGCAAAGCTGCACCAATGCCTTGCTGATTAACCTGGGCACCGTGAGCACAGAGCAAGCAGCCCTCATGCACACAGCCGTCTGCACGGCGGCAGAGGCCGGGGTCCCCTGGGTAATGGATCCTGTGGCCGTGGGCTTGCTGCGCTACCGCACGGATGTATGCCACCAACTGCTGGCTACGCCCCCTGCCATGATTCGCGGCAACGCCTCTGAAATCATGGCGCTGGCCGGAGTAGATGCCGCAGCCTGCCGCGGGCCGGAAAGCAGCGCAGACAGCACCGATGCCCTGGAAGCGGCCCGCATCCTGGCACGGCGCACCACCTCCACCGTGTTGGTCACCGGCAAGACAGATTACATCACCGATGGTACCACCACCTACACCTGCGACAATGGCCACGAACTGATGACACGCGTAACCGGCATGGGCTGTGCCATGGGAGCCTTGGCTGCCGCCTGCTCTGCCGTGGCGGAAACACCCCTGCATGCAGCACTGGCCACAGCGGCTATTCTGGGTGTATGCGGCGATATGGCCGCAGCACGCGCACCACGGCCCGGTAGCCTTGTGCCGGCCATTCTGGATGCGCTGGATGCCATCACCCCGGATGACATCCTAAACAAGCACAATTGGGCTCGCTATCAAGCTGAGCAATCTATCCATTATTCCACACCATCGACAAAGCGTTATGACACTTCATAACGCTTTGTTTGCTCATACGTATATTTTTTGTTCTACTGTGTAAAAATATGCTTGCATTATCTCATCAAAAAGTATTATATGAATACATATTCTGAATACATATGCCATGAAGACACGCTCCTCTTATTCGCCTGAGTTCAAGATGGAAATCATCCGCGCAATTGCCAATCCCCGCATTTCCATCCAGCAAGTTGCCAAAGAAAAGAACGTAGCAGCCACACTCATTTCCTTGTGGAAGCGCCAGGCGGAGGATGCTATCAAAGCCCGTTTCCAACCGCAGCCCAAGGGTCGCAAAAAAATCAAGGACAATCCTGAAAAGGTAGCATCCGATTTGCAGGGTGTGCGCCGCGAGAAGCGCAATGCCAAAATCAAGGC
The DNA here is from genome assembly GCA_045650805.1 of Akkermansia sp. Classification (GTDB taxonomy): domain Bacteria; phylum Verrucomicrobiota; class Verrucomicrobiia; order Verrucomicrobiales; family Akkermansiaceae; genus Akkermansia. Next base: position 23,126 of record JAZRRO010000016.1, on the reverse strand, counting down.
CTCTCACCTGGAAAATTCACTTCGCGACACCCAGGCCAAATTGAACGCCATGGAAGCCATGCTCACCACCATGGCCGAGCAGCTTGGGTACAAGCTGGTCAAAACCCGCACCCCGCGCCGTGGCAAAAAGAACGCCTGATGCGCCCCACTCCGGGCTCCGGTGATTCTCCCCGTGTGATAATCTCGCCATTCTGCGTGCAGAATGATAAGATAGCGCACGGGGACACGTATCAATACACACAGGTACATTCTCCCAACCACAATTCATCACCATTTTCCCCAAAAAAGACAATAGAATGAAGAACGCACTTTCACAATGGAGCCGCCGCCTTGGCTCCATGCTGGTCGCCACAACGGCCATTTTTGCATCCTGCACAGGCAGCAGCAGTGCTGCTCCGGACTATGATTTAATCGGCAAACAATTCTCCCTTGTATTGCAGAACTCCCACTTCTCCCGCACTCGTTTTTCGCGCGAGATGTACAACAAGTTCCTGGAATGCTATCTGCAGCTGCTTGACCCGCACCACCTTTACTTTACCCAGGAAGATGTCGACAACCTGAAAGCCAAGTATGCCTCCCAGTTTGGCGACTACCTGCTGGTAGGGGAAACAACCCAGCTGTCCAAGGAATTGTACTCCGAATACAGCAAACGTGCCCTGTTCCGCATCGGGCAGGCAGAAAAGATGCTCCAGCAGTACAAAAACAACATGCCGGCCTTTGATTCCGACAAGACGATTGCCCGCTCTCGCCGCAAGCTTCCGCACTCAAAAAACACTGCTGAATTGGACCAGGTGTGGCGTGACCAGGTGGAAGACATGCTGCTCACCGAAGTGGTGCGCCGTGAAAATGTAGCCCGCCTTGCCAAGGAAAAGGGCAAACCTGACCCCAACGCCAAGGAAGGCCCCGTGGCCGATAAGATTCTGGCCCGCTTGAAGCGCCAGCGTTGCGAAATACAGGAATCTGACCTGGAGGATATGGTATCTCACCTGCTCAACGCTGTGGCTCACGTGTATGACCCGCACAGCGACTACATGGGCGCCCGCGAGGAACAGCGTTTCAAGGATATGATTAAAGCCTCCATCGTAGGCATTGGCGCCCAGCTGCGCGAAGACGATGATGGTTCCACCAAGATTGAGGGCATCGTGAAAGGCGGTCCTGCTGCCAAGAATGGCCAGTTGAAGCTGGGTGATCACATTGTGGCCGTAGCCACCAATGGCGATGATGAATGGACCGATATCATGTTCATGAGCATTGATAAGGTGGTAGACCTCATCCGCGGCAAGAAAGGCAACCCCGTCAAGCTGCGCGTACAGAGTGCCGACAGCGGCGAGGAAAAAATCATCACCATCGTGCGTGATGAGGTTCCCATGTCCGAATCCCTTGCCAGCGGCAAGATTGTCGACATGAAGGACGCCAAGGGCAATGTCACCCGTCTGGGTATTCTGACCCTGCCTTCGTTCTACGTGGATTTGGATGATGGCGACATCCACTGCGCCGCCGACGTGAAGAAGATTCTGCGCCGCATGATTGACGAAGGCGTGCGCGGCATTGTGCTTGATTTGCGCTTCAACGGCGGTGGTTCGCTGGATGAAGTGCGCAAGATGGTGGGCTTCTTCACCGGGGCCGGCCCTGTGGTGCAGGTGAAAGACTCCCGCGGTCATGTGGAAAAACTGACTGTGAGCGGGCGCCCCATCTTCAATGGTGAGATGGTAGTCATCATCAACCGTATGAGCGCCTCCGCCTCCGAAATCTTTGCCGGTGCCATGCGTGATTATGGTCGCGCTGTTGTGGTGGGCGATGTAGCCACCTTCGGCAAGGGCACCGTACAGGTTCCCCGCGGTCTGGCAGACTTCATGCCCTATTTCTCCTCCCGCGAGGGATGCGGCATGATTAAGGTGACCGTGCAAAAGTTCTACCGCATCAATGGTGCCTCCACCCAGCTCAAGGGTGTGGAAAGCGACATTCCCCTGCCCACCGCTACAGCAGGCTTCCAGCTGGGTGAAGCCGAGCAGGATTACGCCATGGCATACGATGAAATCCCCGCAGCCTATGGCTATGTGGCAGATCCCCGCATCGGCCGCATCCTGCCCAAACTCAAGGAACTGAGCGCCGCCCGCGTGGCCGCAGACAAGGACCTGCAGAACAACCTCTGGTACAGTGCTTATCGCCGCCGCCTGACAGACGAAAACATCGTCTACCTCAACAAGGACAAGCGCAAGTCGGTGAACGAAGAGCTGCAGAACTTCAAGAAGGCCAGCGATGCTGAACGCAAGGCTCGCTACGCCAAGATGGAAGAGGAAGACAAGAAAAACCTCACCATCTATCGCCTGAATCTCGGTGATGTGAAGGCCAAAACCCTGCCCCTGGCCTCCAAGGAAGATGAAGAAGAGTTCATGGACCACGCAGAGGATCCCGAGGATGAGCTGGAAGACGATTTGGATTATCCCTCCAACCTCGACCCGATTGTCCGCGAATCTCTCCACATCGTCAAGGACATGATTCAGCTCCGCTGATTCCGGCCAACAACTCTCAGTCAAGAGCCACATTCCGCAAGGGTGTGGCTCTTCAACTTCCCCGCTACCTGCGTATGAAAATCTTCCTCGTCTGCCTTTACCTGCTGGCTGTGCTGTTTACCTGCCACCAGGCCACCTACTGGGGCTACAGTGCGGCTTCGTGCCCGCTCAACCACCCCGAATGGAGGGAACACTACCTTCTGCTGTATTACATCTATGGAATCAGCTTTCTGGTATTGATGCTGTTGCCCTTGCTCCGGTTCCTGTACGCAGGCATCAAATGGCTGCTCAAGCGGCGCCGATGAGCGCGCAAGCCTCGTTTTGTGCTTGCTAAGGGGGTAAAAATAGTGTCTAATAGCCGCGCGCCTGTGGCCTCGTAGTTCAATGGATAGAACGGCCCTCTCCTAAAGGGCAAATGTGGGTTCGATTCCCGCCGGGGCTAGCGCCATCATTTAGGCACAGCTTGTTGATTTTGTTGAGGTTTAGGTGGCGGTGGCGGCGGGAAGAGCGTATTGAGAGATTGGTGGATAGCCGGTGCGTAGGGAGATGTTTCATAACGCGTAGCCAAGCCACGGAGGATGGATTCCGAGCGCGTTTTATTGCCGGCAGCGAAAAGGCAAGTGGCTTCCAGAAGGCGCGTACGGATGATATCTGCCTCCAGGCCATAGCGTTCTGCCGCAACGCCGAAATAAGCGGCCGCCCGCGCGCCTTCATTCCGATTGGCACACAACCACGCATACAATTCCGCCCACAAAGCCCCCTGGGGAGTGGTGAGCTTGCTTTCTACCAGGCTGCAAAGCTGGGCATCATCCCCCGCCAGGCGGCGGCAAACACCCTGCCATTCGGCATACACATCCCCTCGCAGCGGGCGCAGTCTCTTGGCGTAGGGGCGGTAGAGGGGGTCCCCCAGCACAATGCCCTGCCAGGACACCACGGGGGTGGCCATGAGCGCGGCTTCTGCCACGGTGTAACCGGCCTGCAAGCGCTCGTAAAACACATCATAATACAGACAAGTGCCCAGCATGGGCTCGGCCACGTTACCGGCCGTCACCGCGGCACCACGCTGCAACAATGCCCCCACCCAGGAATCCGGTGTCTTGATACCGGTGGCGCTGTAGGAATGCAGGTGAAAGGCGATAGCCCCGGGGGCAAACTTAAACTCCGCCGGGGCCGTTTTGCGGAAGGGGCCATTGGGAGGATTGGCGTACCAACCGACATACACAGCGGTATCACGCATGAGGGGGAATGCCTCTGCCAGCGTGCGGCGAGATGTTTCGTGAAAGAGGGGCTGGTAAGCTTGCTTGGCTTGTTTGGCCACGCCATCCATCCATTTATCCCCCTCAGGATAGGGGCCACCCTGGTCCACCACGACCCACCCATGCAATCCTGTGCGCTCAGCCTTCACCGCATCATTCATCATGCGGAAGATGGCTTCCTCCGAGGGGGCATCAATACGGCACACGGACATCACGCGCGGGCGAGCTGATTCCAGCGTTTGATTCGCCTTGAAAAAGACATTGCGGCCAAACTTATCTCGGGGATATTCAGCCCCCAGCAGCATGAGCTCCGAATCCACGGAGGCCGCATTGTTCGGCACCTGCCCGGGGTGCTTGCCATTCAGCCCTATTTCTTCCTTGATACGCAGGGGCAAATCCGGCATGAGCACCATGGCCCGCATGGTATGCCGCCCATGAGCCGGGCCACAGGGCCAGTTGAGCCCACGCTCGCGACCGGCAAGCAAGAGCGCCATGCGTATCTTGATATCAAAATCTCCGCGGCTGATTTCTCCGGCCGCTACGTCCTGCAAGGGGATACATTGGTGCGGCTTAATCCCCCGCAAACGGCAATAATGCTGCATGGCCTTGCAACTCAGCGGGGAGTTTGCATTGTATACCACCGCGACCTCACCGGGCAGCAAACCCCAGGAAGCACCGCAGCACACCAGGCTGAGCATGATTGAACGCCACCAAGTCATCGTGAACATGCAGAGCAATCAACCTCCAACCCATCATACGCGGGCTCCATGAAATCCGGCAAATAGCTGCAGAGAGCTTCATACTCCACACGGTGCCCGCTGTGGGTCACATAGCCACGGCGCGGTGCCAGGCGGCGCATGAGTTCGATATTCTGGTCGATGGTCAGGTGCGTACGGTGCGGCGGGTAGCAAAGGCCATCCATCGCCAGTGCATCCAGCCCCTGCAACAAGGGCGCGGAATCCGCAGGTAGTTCTGCAATATCGGGCACATAGCCAAACGATTGCCCCTCTGAGCGGAACACGTAGCCGTATGTCTCCACGGTAGCGTGAACCACCGGCACGGGAATCACTTCAATATCACCCACGGTGAACGGCTTTCCCCCATGATTATGCGCCAGTGGGCGGATATAGCCCTGGTAGGTATTGCTCTCGTCAAAGGCCCAGCCGAACATGCGGCGCAGCTGCTCCAGGCATTGTTCACCGGCATACAGAGGGAGTCTGTCTACCCGGCGCCAGCAGAAGGCACGCATCTCATCAAAACCGGCGGTATGATCCAAATGCTCATGAGTGTACACCACCGCATCAATGGCCGTGATATTGTGGCGCAGGGCCTGCACGCGCAAATCCGGGCAGGAATCCACCAGCAGCGTCGTCTGCTCTGTTTTGACCAACACCGAAGAGCGCAAGCGCATGTTGCGCGGGTTGTCCGAAGTACACACCGGGCAACTGCAACCAATGACGGGAACGCCGGTAGAAGTGCCGCTGCCAAGGAAAAGTACTTTCATCGTCAATTTTTGGTTTTGATTTACGGGCGCATTATGCCATAATAGCCGCAGAACGAAAAGCAAAATATGCTCACGCTGCTCAAGATACAAAACCTGGCTCTGGTGGATGAACTATTGTGGGAACCGCAAGGCGGCTTCCTGGGCATCACGGGTGAAACCGGCGCCGGCAAATCGGTCATCATGGGCGGCATCTCTCTTGTGCTGGGTGAGCGCGCCGACAAAAGTCTCATCCGCAGCGGCGAATCACAATGCAGCATCGAAGCAGTGTTTCATCTGGCTCACCCGCAGCAAGTCAACCGTCTGCTGGATGAAGCCGGTGTGCCGCTGTGCGAAGAAGGTGGGCTCATCATCCGCCGCGTCATCACCCAGAGTGGCAACAAACAATTCATCAACAGCACGCCCGTCACCCTGAATCTGCTGCGCAGCATCGGGGCCTGGCTGGTCGATATGCACCGCCCGGATGCGCACCGCTCCCTTGCCTCGCAAGAGCGCCAGATGGATTTGCTGGATGCCTTTGCCGAGGCCGATACACCCCTGCAACAATACCGCCGAGCCTATGCTGGTTGGCAGGAAGCCCACCGCGCCCTGGTGCAGGCTCAGGAGAGCGATATGGCCAGCGAACGAGAGCTGGATTTCCTGCGCCACCAGGTACAGGAAATTGAAAGCGCCGCCTTTACCGAAGATGAGGCCAGCCAACTGGAAGCTCGCTGGCAGCGTGCGCGCAATGCTTCGCGCCTGCGAGACACGGCTATCCCCATGGCTCAGCAATTGGATGGTGGGCAGGATTCCCTGCTGGATCGGCTGCGCCAGCTCATCCGCCAGGCGCGGGATTTGGAGCGCATGGACAACAGCTGTGGCCGCTGGCTGGAGCAGCTGGAAGAAAACTTGGCCGGGCTGGAAGATGTGGCAGCAGAAGTGCAGGATTATGCCGAAACGCTGGAGTGTGACCCCGAAGAACTGGCGCATCTGGAAAACCGCATCTCCCAGCTGGATACCCTCAAACGCAAATATGGCGCGGATTTTGCAGCCATCATGCAGCATCTGGCTGAATGCCAAGATAAGCTGGACCGCCTGGACAACCGTGAAGAACACCTGCAACAACTGGCCGAAGCCGAAGAAGCCAAACGCGCCCACCTGCTGACCGCCGGTCGGGCCTTATCCGCAGCACGCAGCCAGGCCGCCCCCCGACTCTCCGAAAACTTCCTGCAACATGCCGCCCAGCTGGGATTCCGCCAATCCTTGTTTGATGTGCGGCTCACCCCGAATACCACCCCCGGGCCGCAAGGCATGGAGAGCGTGGAGTTCTTCTTTGGGCCCAACCCGGGCGAACCTCTCAAGCCCCTGCGCCTCATCGCCTCCAGCGGCGAGTTGGCCCGCGTCATGCTGGCGCTCAAGAGCGCCCTGGCCGGGCAAGATGACACCCCCCTGCTGGTATTCGATGAGATTGATGCCAATGTGGGCGGCGAGATTGCTCGCTCCGTGGGCATCAAGATGCGCGAACTGGGGCAAAAGCACCAAGTCATCGCCATCACCCACTTCCCGCAGGTGGCCGCGCTGGCAGATTACCACTACCTCATCTCCAAAGTGCAGGACGGGGGACGCACGGTCTCCCAGCTCCGCCAAATCAGCGGAGATACGCGCGTGAGCGAATTGGTGCGCATGCTGGGCACCAGCAGCGAATCCGCCGAAGCTCACGCCCGAGAACTGCTCAACACCCCCGTCTGATTGCTACATGCTCCGTTCATTCCACCACTTTGTGCTGCTGCCCATGCTGATGCTCCCCCTGGGGATGTCCCAGGAGCAGCCGCATGGCAAGCTCACCCCGTGGGATGTGGAGGGCATGTACACCCAGGCGCACACCATTCTGGAGGATAAAACCATCCAAAACGTCTCCGGCGTGCCGGCCATGCTGGAAGCCTGTGCCCGCACCGGCCACATCCCGGCGCAAAGCCTGCTGTTGGATGTATACGAAGGGCGCTTCAAAGGCTTGGAAGCCTATCCGAAAAAAGCCGTATTTCTGGCTCACAAACTGGCCTCGGAAACACCCAAAGAAAACGAAACAGCAGAAGAACAGGCCCTGCGCAATGAAGCCGCATTCCGCTACGCTCTGTTCTGCGAAACCGGCTATGGCTGCACCAAAGACCCGGCCAAAGCCTACAAATGGATGCGCAAACTGGCACAAAGTGGCATGAGCAAAGCCCAGGCCGAGGTGGCGCGCTACCTTTTCACGGGCATCGGGCACGAAAAAATGCCGCGGTTGGCGCTGCACCTTCTCTGGGAATGCCACATCAAGGCTCCCGATACGCCCAACCTGTATTTTTATCTCGGGCATATCTGCTCGCAAGGGCTGGGGCTGCGCCGCCCCAACCAATTGATGGCCTACAACTTCTTCAAACTGGGCGCAGAGCGCAACGATGCCCGCGCCACCAACAACCTGGCCGCTATGTACGAGCGAGGCATCTATGTGCCACAGGATCGCAACATGGCCATCCGACTCTACAAACGCGCAGCCGAGCTCGGCAGCAAGGAAGCCTCTGCCAACATGCAGCGTCTGGCCTTCAAAACCAATCTGGAGACAGCCATCACCACCAATTCTGCCAAACGCAGGGTGAGCAACGCTTTCTTGCGGCTCATAGATGAATTGCCCATGGCCCAACGCTTCAAAACCCGTCTTTCAGCCCCGCTGCTGCAACAAAACACCTTACCGCTGAATGATGAATAACGCCAGGCAAGCCATTGCGTACGCAGCCAGCCAGTTGGGATTCAGCGGCATGGGCATAGCCCCTGCACATGCAGACCAAGGCAGCACACTGGCCGATTGGATAGCCGCAGGCAACCACGCGGATATGGAGTGGATGGAGCGCCACCTACCCGCCCGGCTCAACCCTGAACTGGTGTTGCCCGGGGTGCGCAGCATCATCATCCTGACCTACGAATACCCCCGCACCGATGCACGCATGGCCGCAGGCCGCATTGCTCGCTATGCCCAGGGGGAAGATTATCACAAGCTGCTGGCCAGCAAGCTGGCAGATTTGGATGAAACCCTGCAATGGTACGGCGGGCAGCAGCGTTGTTTCTCTGATTCCGGCCCCGTCAGCGAGCGTTTTTTTGCGGCTCAAGCCGGGTTGGGCTGGATTGGGCGCAATGGGCTGCTCATCCGCCCGGGCAAAGGCTCGTATTGCTTTTTATCCAGCATCCTGACCACGCTGGAACTCCCCACGGATGCCCCCATGACCAACCGTTGTGGCTCCTGCCACCGCTGCGAACAGGCCTGCCCCACCGGCGCCTTGCACAACGGCTGCTGTGATGCCCGCAAATGCCTGTCATTCTGGACCATTGAAGCAAAATCTCCCACACCGAGCCATATCCAGGCGCTGCAAGGGGAGCGACTCTACGGCTGCGATGCCTGCCAGGAAGCCTGCCCCTGGAACCGCCCGCTGGGCAATCCCTACATCGACCCCCACTTGCTCATGCCCGCCTCATTGACCCACATGCCCACACAGGCGATGCAAAGGCTGGACCAAGCACAATTTGAACAACTCTTCACCGGCTCTCCCATCCGCCGCATCGGCGTGGAGCACCTGCAACACAACCTCTCCGGGCTTACCCCAGCTGCGCCGTCACCTTGAAATGCAGCTTGGCCACATCGGCCAGGCGCTCCTTGCCGTGCATCTCAACGAAACGGCGGGCTGCAGCCGTGACACGGGGAGAGCAGCCCAGCGGCAGCTCGCACCCGGCAGCAGCAGAAGTCTCTTTCATCCAGCGCACAAAGCGTTCGCGGGCGAGAATGGAAGCGGCGGCCACAGCCACATCACTTTCGGCGCGGGGGCGCTGCTCTAACTGCACCGGGATATGGCGCTGCCCCAATGCACGCTTAAGCACCCACTCATTGGCAAACTGATCGCTCAGCGCGCGGGGGCAACTGGGCACGCGCTCATGCAACGCAGCAATCACGCGGGCATGTCCCCAGGCCAACAACTTATTGAGGTTGCCCATGGAGGCGTAAATCTCGTTGTAGCGGCTGGGGCCAATGCATACCACCTCACAGGCCACACCGGGCAAGGCACGAATCTTGGCGGCAATCTTGCCGATGCGGGCATCATCGCTGATTTGCTTGCTATCGCGGCAGCCCAGGCGCACCAATTCATGAGCTGAACGCTCATCCGAATACACCCCGGCTATCACCAGCGGGCCAAAGTAATCCCCTTTGCCACTTTCATCCACCCCGAAATGAGGCGTTGTATCCACCAGGCCGCTCACCATCTTGTCCGCCGCCGGGGCATTGCCCGAGGGTGAAATCAACAGCACAAACTCCAAAAACTCATCGGCCCCGCGCCCCTGCACCAGCAACTTGCCCTTCTTGGGGTAATAGGCCACATTCACATCTTTCCCCTCAAAACAAAAATCAGCATATTGCCGCTCTGCCGGGCTGAATCCGGGGCGGTTTGTGAGCTTCTTCTGCAGGGCGGCAGCTTCTGCCGCAGATAATGGCAAAGTGTACTGATTGGGCATTGCGCAGGTAAATTTGCCATTTTTTGCGCTCAGGTCAACTCCAAAACAACAAAACCTGCACAATTATAAGGCTTGTTGACGTAAAAAAAGCATTTTTTGCGAGACAAAATGAACAAAATGCGATATATTCCTGCCAGCTTCTCAAACTAAGCAAAACTTATGTCTAACACCATCACTAAACGCGAGCTTGTCAGCAAGATTTGTGCAGAACTTGAAACATCCTATACCCAGGAAGAAGTTCTTCTCATCGTTCAGAAGGTTGTAGATGAAATCACCAGCGCTCTGAGCAAGGGCAACAAGGTGGTTATCCGCAACTTCGGCACCTTCATCGTCAAGGAAGTGAAGCCCAAAGTGGGCCGCAACCCCAAGAACCCCGCCAAGGACGTACCCATCCCCGCTCGTTCCGTGGTGAAGTTCAAGGTAGGTAAGACCCTGAAGGAAGCTGCCGCCAAGGTTTCCGTGTAAGTTCCCCTTTTTTCACCTTGTGCGAGGACGCTTCTGCTTGGGGCAGTTGCGTCCTCGTTTCTTCACAATCCCCCTCAATCAACCATGAAGCTGAGAATTGCAGTTCAATCCAAAGGTCGTCTGAATGAAGACACGATGGCTCTGCTGGCGGAAGCCGGCATCAAAGTAAGCTCCTCCAAGCGCACCCTGTTGGTGGCCGCACGCAAGTTCCCCATGGAGGTGCTGTACCTGCGCGATGACGACATTCCTGAAACCGTCACCGACGGCGTGGCAGACATTGGCGTCGTAGGCCTCAACGAATACCTGGAGCGCCAGGGCGATGCCGACATCGTGAAAAAACTTGGCTTTGGTGGTTGCCGCCTGAGCATCGCCATCCCCAAGGAACATGACTACACCGGCCCGCAGTGGCTGCAAGGGCGCAAGATTGCGACCTCCTACCCCGTCATCCTCCGCCGCTGGCTGGAAGAACAGGGTGTGCAGGCTCACATCCACGTCATCACCGGCTCCGTGGAAATCTCCACCGGCATTGGTCTGGCAGATGCTATTTTCGACATCGTGAGCAGCGGTGCCACCCTCGTGAGCAACAACTTGCGCGAGGTGGAAGTGGTGCTGGAGAGCGAGGCCGTGCTCATCGCCCACAAGAATCTGCCCGCCGAAAAGCGCGAGATTCTGGATAAGTTGCTGTTCCGCATGGATGCCGTGATGACCGCATCCGACAAGCGCTACGTGCTCATGAACGCCCCCAAAGAATGTGTGGACCAGATTGTGTCCGTGCTTCCCGGCGTGAAGAGCCCCACCATCATGCCGCTGGCACAGGATGGCTGGTGCAGTATCCACACCGTGCTGGATGAATCCTGCTTCTGGGATATCATCGGCAAGCTGAAGGAAGCCGGTGCCCAGGGCATCCTGGTGCTTCCCATCGAAAAAATGATTCTGTAACCTCCCCCTCTGAATTCCCATGACCATCATCACGGAACCGAATCGCGAGCAGTGGGCAGAGCTTGTACGCCGCCCTGCCTTTGACGTCACGCAACTTTTTGATGTTGTGCGTCCCATCATGGACGCAGTACATACGCATGGCGACCAGGCGCTGCATGAATACGGCCACCGTTTTGATGGTGTGGAATTGGAGACGCTCGCCGTTTCTGAGGCCGAGGTAGAGGAAGCGACCCGCCTTGTGCCGCAGGAACTCAAGGAAGCCATTGAGCTGGCATACTGCAACATCTACGATTTTCACGAGTTGCAGTATGCCGCGCAGGCTCCCGTCAAATTGCAGACAGCCCCCGGGGTAGAATGCGAGCAGCGCACGCTGCCCATCCAGCGCGTGGGTCTGTATGTTCCCGGAGGCCAGGCTCCGCTGTTCTCCACCGTGCTGATGCTGGCCGTACCGGCCGCCGTGGCCGGGTGCGAGGAAGTGGTGCTCTGCACGCCCCCCGGGAAAGATGGCAAGGTGAACCCGGCCATCCTCTTTGCCGCAGACCTCTGCGGCGTGAAACGCATTTTCAAAGTTGGCGGGGCACAAGCCATTGCCGCCATGACCTACGGCACAGGCTCCGTGCCCAAGGTTGATAAGATTTTTGGTCCGGGCAACGCCTATGTGACCGCCGCCAAGCAACTGGCCTCCCTGGCCGGTGTGGCTATCGACATGCCCGCAGGCCCCAGCGAGGTAGAAGTGCTGGCAGATACCAGCTGCGTGCCCGCCTTTGTGGCTGCGGATTTGCTGAGCCAGGCTGAACACGGGCCGGACAGCCAAGCCATGCTTGTGACCACAGATGCCGCTGTGGCTGAAGCCGTGGCAGCCGAGCTTGAAGCACAGCTGGCAGAACTGCCCCGCAAGGAAGTGGCCGCCAAATCCATCGCCAACAGCCGCATCATTGTTCTGGCAGACAAGCAAGATGCCATCGATTTTACCAACACCTACGCCCCGGAGCACCTCATCATTGCCATGCAGGATGCCGCCACCGTGGCAAAAGACACCATCAACGCCGGTTCCATCTTCCTGGGCAATTACAGCTGCGAAAGCGCCGGCGACTATGCCAGCGGCACCAACCACACCCTGCCCACCATGGGTTGTGTGCGTGCCTACAGCAGCCTGTGCATCGATAGCTTCCAGCGCAAGCTGACCCTCCAGACCCTCACCCCCGAGGGCATCCGCAGCATTGGCAGCACCGTAGAGCTCATGGCCCAGGCCGAGCAGCTGGATGCCCACGCGCGCGCCATGACCCTGCGCATGCAGGCTGTGGCCTCCATGCCCAGCGAAGCAGACAAACAAGATACGGGCATCAGCCGACTGGTGCGCCCCAACATCCTGAAGCTCAAGCCCTACAGCTCCGCCCGCGATGAATACGCAGGCAAGGCAGCCCATGTCTTCCTGGATGCCAATGAGTGCCCGCACAATGCCCCCAACAACCGCTACCCCGACCCGCTGCAGTGGGAGCTGAAGCAAAAGATTTCGGTCTACAAGGGCGTGGCACCCGAGCGCATTTTCCTGGGCAACGGCAGCGATGAAGCCATCGACCTCATCTTCCGAACCTTCTGCACCCCCGGGGTGGACGAAGTAGCCGCCATTGCCCCGACCTACGGCATGTACGAAGTGTGCGCCGACATCAACAACGTGCGCTACCGCTCCATTCCGCTGGAAGAAGACTATCGCTTTGATGCAGATAAGTTCCTGCTCTCCATCTACTCTCCCTGCACCAAGGTGGTCTTCATCTGCAGCCCGAACAACCCCACCGGCAATCTGCTGCCGATGGAAGAAATCCGCAAGGTGCTGGATATCTTCCCCGGTATCGTAGTGGTGGATGAAGCCTACATCGACTTTGCCCCCGAGGGCTCCTCTGCAGCCGGTCTGCTGGATGAGTACCCGCGCCTCATCGTGCTCAACACCTTCTCCAAGGCCTGGGCCTCTGCCGGCATCCGTCTGGGTATGGCCTTGGCTCACCCGGAAGTGATTGCCCTCTTCAACAAGGTGAAATACCCCTACAACGTCAACATCCTGACCCAGCGCGCCGCCATGGACCGCCTGGACCACATGGATGAAATCCGCGCCTGGGCAGACGAAGCGCTCCGCGAGCGCAGCCGCATGATGGAAGCCGTGTCCGCCCTGCCCCTTTGCGAGAAAGTATACCCCAGCGATGCCAACTTCTTCCTGGCCAAGGTGAATGATGCCTGCGGCATCTACGATGCTCTGGTGGAGCAAGGCATCATCGTGCGCAATCGCCACCGCATCACCATGTGCGAGAATTGCCTGCGCATCACCATCGGCACCCCGGCAGAAAATGACGAACTGCTCGCAGCCCTCAAACAATTCTGATATGAAAAAAGCGCTTTTCATCGACCGCGATGGCACCATCATCCGCGAACCGGCAGATGAGCAGATTGATGCTTTCGAAAAACTCAGCTTCCTGCCGGGTACCTTCCGCGCCCTGAGCACCATTCGCGAGCTGACGGACTACGAGTTCGTGATGGTGAGCAATCAGGATGGTCTGGGCACAGATTCCTTCCCCGAAGATACCTTCTGGCCGGTGCATAATTTCATTCTCGACACACTCAAGGGCGAGGGCGTGGAATTTGATGACATCCTCATCGACCGCCATTTCCCGCATGATAATGCTCCCACCCGCAAACCCGGTACGGGCATGCTCACCGCCTACATGGATGGCTCGTATGACCTGGCCAACTGCTACGTCATCGGCGACCGCGCTACGGATGTGCAACTGGCCGAAAATCTGGGCTGCAAAGCACTCCAGATTGGAACGGATGGCATGGATTGGGCCAAAATCACCGAGATTCTGGTGGCCGGTGAGCGCAGCGCAGAAGTGACGCGCACCACCCGCGAAACGGACATCTACGTGAAACTGGAGCTGGACCGCCCCGGCTACTGCGAAATCAGCACCGGGCTGGGCTTCTTCGACCACATGCTGGCCCAGCTGGCACACCACGGCGGCATGGGCGTGACCATCCGCGTACGAGGTGACCTCCACGTGGACGAGCACCACACCATCGAAGACACCGGGCTGGCCCTGGGCGAGTGCCTGCGCAAAGCCATTGGCAACAAGCTGGGGATTTCCCGCTACGGCTACTGCCTGCCCATGGATGATTGCCTGTGCCAGGCTGCGCTGGATTTCGGAGGCCGCCCGTGGCTGCAATGGGAGGCAGAATACAAGCGCGAGCTCATTGGCGACATGCCCACGGAGATGTTCTACCACTTCTTCAAGAGCCTGAGCGATGCCGCCCTGATGAATCTGAGCATCAAAGCCGAGGGTGACAACGAGCACCACAAGATTGAGGGCACGTTCAAAGCCCTGGCCCGAGCCATTCGCGTGGCCGTGCAGCGCGATGTGCGCCACCTGGTTCTTCCCTCCAGCAAAGGAACACTCTGAAGCATGAACGTAGCAGTCGTCAAATACAACGCGGGCAACATCTGCTCTGTCATCAACGCCCTGCACCGCATCGGTGTAGAGCCCATCGTGACCGACTCTCCCACCGAACTGGCGGCAGCCGATCGCATCATCTTCCCCGGCCAGGGCGAAGCGGTGAACACGATGGTCTACCTGCACGAAAAAGGGCTCGATGATGTCATTCGCGGGCTGAAACAACCTGTTTTGGGCATCTGTATCGGCCAGCAACTGCTCTGCGCGCACTCAGAGGAAGGCAACACCCCCTGCCTGGGCATCTTCGACAGCTGCGTGTGCCGATTCCCCACCACCTGCCCCGAGGGCAAGGTCAAAATCCCCCAAATCGGCTGGAACACCATCGAAAACCTCCGCACCCCGCTGTTTGATGGTCTGAAGGACGGCGATTTTGTGTACTTTGTGCACAGCTTCTATGTGCCCGACAGCGCAGCAGCTATTGCCCACACCACCTATGGCGGTGTCACCTACGCTTCTGCCCTGCACCACCGCAATTTTTATGCCACGCAGTTTCATCCCGAAAAAAGCGGCGATGTAGGCCTGCGTATTCTTCACAACTTCATCCACCTCTGCCATGATTGAGCTCATACCTGCCATTGATATCATTGGGGGGCAGTGTGTTCGCCTGACCAAGGGCGACTACGATGCCAAAAAGACATACGATGCGCACCCGGAAGACGTTGCAAAGCGCTTCTATGACATGGGGGTACGCCGCTTGCACGTTGTTGATTTGGATGGCGCCAAGGCAGACCACATCGTCAACCTTGACACCCTCAAGAAAATTACTGAGCTGGGCATGACCGTTGATTTTGGCGGTGGCATCAAACAGGAAAGCGATTTGCAAGCCGCTTTTGACCACGGCGCCGCCATGGTGACGGTGGGCAGTCTGGCTGCAACGAAACCCGAGCTCCTGCTTCAATGGGCTGAAAAATATGGGCCCGAGCGCTTTATTGTGGGCGCAGATGCGCTGGATGGCCGCGTGATGATTAATGGCTGGCGAGAAGATGGCGGCATGAGCCTGCAGGAGTTCATCAGCTTCTATATGAGCCACGGCATCACCCGCGTGCTCTGCACCGATATCTCCAAAGACGGCACCCTGACCGGCCCCAATGTGGAGCTCTACAAGAGCATCATGCAGCAATTCCCCACCTGCCGTCTCATCGCCAGCGGCGGTGTCAGCTGCACAGAAGATATCTGCGCACTCGATGCCGCAGGCATCCCCTCCGTGGTCTTCGGCAAGGCCTACTATGAAGGCCGCATCGACCTCCAACAATTAATCCATAATCACTAATCCTTTTCCCTATGCTCGCAAAACGTATTATCCCCTGTCTCGACGTCAAGGACGGCCGCACCGTCAAAGGTATCAATTTTGTCAATCTGCGCGATGCAGGCGACCCGGTAGAGCTGGGCAAAGCCTACAGCGAACAAGGGGCCGATGAGCTCGTGTTCCTGGACATCGCCGCCACCCACGAGGGCCGCAAGACCTTTACAGACATGGTATCCCGCGTAGCAGCAGCCATCTCCATCCCCTTTACCGTGGGCGGTGGTATCCATGAATTGGCAGACGTGGCCCGCCTGCTGGAAGCCGGCGCAGACAAGGTGAGTCTCAACTCCGCAGCCCTGCGCAACCCGCAGCTGGTGAATGATATTGCAGAGCGATTTGGCTCCCAGGTATGCGTAGCCGCCATTGATGCTCGCCACGATGCCGATGGCTGGTACTGCTATGTCAACGGTGGTCGCATCCGTGTGGAGCGCACCTTGTTTGACTGGGCTCGCGAAGTAGCTGACCGCGGCGCCGGCGAAATCCTCTTCACCAGCATGGATCACGATGGCGTGAAGCAGGGCTTCCCCAACGAAGCACTTGCCCGCCTGGCTGATGAACTGAGCATCCCCGTCATCGCCAGCGGTGGCGCAGGTGCCAAGGAACACTTTGCCGATGCTTTCCGTCTGGGCCATGCCGATGCCGCTTTGGCCGCCAGCGTCTTCCACTTCGGCGAAATCAAAATCCCCGAGCTCAAGCAGTACCTCCACAACGAAGGCATCTGCGTACGCCTGTAAAATCGAATGCCATTGCAACTGGATATCTCCAGCGTACGCCCCTATATCTGCTTGGATTGCATAGCAGGTAGCAAGGCTTATGCGCTGGAGACACCATCCAGCGATGATGATTTCAAAGGTGTTTTTCTGGCGCCTCTGCCCATGGTGCTCACAGGGGAAGCCCCGCAGATAGTGCAAGATGAAAAACATGACCGCCAATATACGGAGCTGGGCGCTTTCTGTCGCGAGTTGGAATTAAACAACTCGGGGGCGATGGAGCTGTGGGCCTGCATGGGCGGCGAGCAGGAACTGTACTGCGCTCCCTGGTTGCGCGAGTTCCTGGGGCGTTATAATTTCCTGTCCCGGCGTTGCTATTACACCTACATGGCGAATGCAGAGCGGCAACTCAAGCGCATTTGCTCCACGCACAGTAAAGCAGCAGAGCCTCCGCCTGCGCCAGCTGTCGCTCAGGACTTTGCCTTTGTTCTGCATGGCTGTGCCATGCAGCCCCTGATTGATTGGTTGGCGGAGCTGGGGCTTGGCTTGTGCGATGTGGCCGCCCGACGTCTGGTGGGTGATGAAAATCTTTATGCCCTGTACCGCCATGCATCGTCCAATGGGCTTTTCGGTAGGGATGGAACCACCATATCGACCCCACGCTTACCGGATGACGCGCCCCTGCTGGGGGTCTTGCTTTTCCGGGCTGCGGCCTACAGCCAGCAGAACCGCCGTTGTACTCAGTACCGTGAGTGGAAGGAAAAGCGCAATCCCTCCCGCCTGGTGACTGATCCTGCTCTTGAATCCGGGCAGGGAAGCTACGATACCAAACACATGGGGCATGTGTTCCGCTTGCTGCACACCGCCCGCGAAATTGCCACCGAAGGGCGCATTCATGTGCGCCGCACGCATGATAACGCTTTTCTCCGCGAGGTGCGCGCCGGTCGCCTGCCTCTGGATGAACTGATGAGCTTGGCGAAAGAGGAAATGTGTGCTCTGAAGCCACTTTATGATGCTTCCGGCCTGCCTGAGACTCCGCAGATTGATGGCATGTGGGAGGAACTTGCCCAACTCCGAATCCGATTACACGATGAATCCCATTGAACAGAAAATTCAGCAGAAGCTGGATGCTTTGCAGGCGGAGAAGAACTGTCGCCTGATGCTGGCTGTCGAATCCGGCAGCCGCGCCTGGGGCTATGCCTCGCAGGACAGTGATTATGATGTGCGCTGCATCTACTATTACCCGCAGGAGCGGTATCTGGATGTGCGCCTGCCGCGCGACACGGTTGAATGGGAGCTCAACGAGGTGTTTGATATTACCGGCTGGGAGTTGCGGAAGTCGCTCGGACTGGCGCTTAAATCGAATCTTACCGTTTTTGAGTGGGCTGATTCACCCATTGTGTACCGCACCAGCCCCTGGCACGAGGAGTTCCGCAGCGTTATCCGTTCGGTAATGCAGCCCCGCATGCTGGCCTCCCGTTATCTGGGTATGGCGGCCTCCACCATGCACCGCTATCTGCAGCGCGACGAGGTACCTTACAAGCAGTATTTCTATGCTTTGCGCCCTCTGCTGGCTGCCCGCTGGGTGATGCAGGAGCTGGCGCCTGCCCCCGTTCCCTTTGCAGACCTGCGCCCTCTGTTGCCGCAGGAAATGCAGAGCGTGACCGATGAATTGCTGGCTCTGCGCAATGGCTCTACCGAAAAAGCCACCGGTCCGGCACATCCCGTGGCAGATGCTTTTATTGCCCGCGAACTGACTGCGCTCGATGCCATGCTGCAGAATATGCCCGCCCCCGCCGAGCCGGATACCGCGCCACTGGGCGCTTTCTTCCGTAGCGTGGTGGCTGCCGGTCAGTCAATATGAAGAAAATAATATGAAGAAAATCGTATTGATATTCATTGTTCTGGGCTTGCTGCTGATGTTCATGCCGCGTTGTGCCAGGGTGGGAGGTATCAGCTGGTGGCATATTCCTGTACCCGGTTCTGCAAGTACTCAGTGTATCGTTGAGGTTGTTTCCTGGCAGGGAGAGACGATTTATTGCCGTTTTTTCGGCCCACCTGTGGATGTTTACCTGGAGTATGAGGGATATTTAACGCTTACAAGCTGGCTAAATGGCGACCCTTTGCGTTATTATGATGTGCAGCAGAGAACATACATATCCGAGCAGGAGCTGAATCGTCGCAATCCCGCACGGATTCCTAAGCCTGCATCCCATACCTATGTTTATGATGACTGGGGAATGACCAATCTGTACAATATCGCCGGCAGAGAGCCGTTCAAAACGCACTTCATTCAATACGTAGAGAAGAATCTTCCTCGCAATTAGTGCTTGTGCTGCCGTGAGACCGTTTTTTGTGCTGTTTTTCTGCATTATGGTGCTGAAAATGTCGTAACTGGTTTGTGCAGCAGTAAAAAAAGGTGGCAATTCCCCGAACTTGTGGTATACTCTGCCCGCAACCGCTTAATTCCGCATATGACTATCGACTTCGACAAGTGCGGCGGTCTTGTACCCGCCATCATTCAGGATGCCACCACGGGCAAGGTGCTCATGATGGGCTACATGAACGAAGAATCCTATGCCAAAACCCAGGAAACAGGCCGCGTGTGCTTTTACAGCCGCAGCCGCCAGTGCCTGTGGACCAAGGGAGAAACCAGCGGCAACTACCTGGATGTGGTGAGCATCAAGGTGGATTGCGACAAGGACACGCTGCTCATCCAGGCAAAGCCCCACGGCCCCGTCTGCCATACCGGCACGGATACTTGCTGGGGTGAGAAGAATGAGCAAAATCCCCTGCTCTTCCTCACTGAGCTGCAGGACTTCATCAACAAGCGCCACGAGGAAATGCCCGAGGGCTCTTACACCACCTCACTTTTCCGCGATGGTGTGAACCGCATGGCTCAAAAGGTGGGTGAAGAAGCTCTTGAGGCCGTCATCGAGGCCTGCAACGGCACCAATGAGCGCCTGCTGTACGAAGCCTCCGACATGTTCTACCACCTCATCGTGTTGCTGACCTCCAAGGGGCTCAGAATCGAACAAGTAGCAGAAGAATTGGCCGTGCGCCACAATCCCGGCTGGAAAAAACACTAAATTGCGCATTTTTCGTATATGTGAACACGATTTGTGCGCGACATTCCCCTAAAAATCAGCTATATTCTCTCTCGTCAACTTTTCAACCAAACAACATTATGGCTAATACTATTACCAAACGCGAACTCGTCAACCAGATTAGTGCAGACCTCGGCTCCGGCTTCACCCAGAATGAAGTTCTGGAAGTTGTGCAGAAGGCCGTGGAGGTCATCACGGACGCTCTGGGCAAGGGTGATCGCGTTGTCATCCGCAACTTCGGTACTTTCTGCGTGAAGGAAGTCAAGGCCAAGGTGGGTCGCAACCCCAAGAACCCCGGTAAGGATGTACCCATCCCCGCCCGCTCCGTTGTCAAGTTCAAGGTCGGTAAGACCCTCAAGGACACCGTGGCTCAGGTTTCTCTGTAAAGAACCGTTCTCACTCTTTAATAAAAGAGGATACTCCGTTGGGAGTATCCTCTTTTTGTGTGTTATGAGTGGGGATGCATGTTAATTCTTCAAGGCTTCTGTCCACGTCTCGGCCTTGAAACCGGGTATCACTTTCCCCGTAGCCGTCACCAGCAGGGGGCGCTTCACCAGCATGCCATCGGATGCCAGCAGCGCAAGCTGCTCTTCTTCGCTCATCTCAGCAAGGCGCGTGGAAAGGCCAAGCTCGCGGTACTTGGTGCCGCAGGTGTTGAAGAACTTTTTCAGGGGCAAGCCACTGGCCTGCCACCATGCACGCAGCTCTTCTGCGGTGGGGGCCTGTTCGGCTATGTGGCGGTCGCTGTACTCGCAGCCCTGCCCCTCCAACCATGTCTTGGCTTTGCGGCATGTGCTGCACTTCGGGTATTCGATGAACTGTGTTGTCATGGCGCCACTTTAGAATCTTTCTAAGATAAAAGCAAGGAAAAAGTGTCGCGCTGGCGTATTTTTTTACGCCGGGGCGACACTCATGAGGGCACAGTCAGCTCAGTGTCTGCGGTTTGGGTGCAAATCGCGCAGGTGGTCTTCGCGATCCTGGCGGTTGCGGAGGGTATGTTTTTTGGCGCGACGCGTCACGCGCTCGAGGTTCATCTGGCGTTTTTGCGCGCGTTTTTCCAGCTCTTCGATTTCAGAATCGAGGTTGAGGAAGTGTTCATAGCGTTCATGGGAGAGAGCGCCGGACTCCAGGGCCGCGCGGATAGCGCAGCCGGCATCCTTGCGGTGGGAGCAATCCGCAAAGCGGCAGGTGGAGGCCAGTTCTGCGAGGTCAGCAAACTCGGCTCGCAACGTGGCGGTATCTGTCCACATCTGGATTTCGCGCATGCCGGGGTTATCAATCAACACGCCACCACCGGGCAACACGACCAACTCGCGGGCAACCGTTGTGTGGCGGCCCTTGCCGGTGACCTCATTCACGCCACCTGTTTCCAGCCATTCATCCCCCAGGAGGGAATTGACAAAAGTGCTCTTGCCTACGCCCGAGGAGCCCACAATCGTAATGGTCTGGCCCTTGGGGACACGGCGCAGATATTTGGGGTAGCCTTTTTTCCAACGCGCCACAATGGGGTGCACCTCCACCCCCAGGGCGGCTACCTCGGCGCAGGCGCGCTGCATCACCTCTTCGGGCGCGGAATCAGCCTTGTTAATCAGCACCACGGGCTTGGCACCACTCTTGCGGATGAGGGTGAGGTAACGCTCTATGCGGCGCAAATTGTAGTCGCTTTCCGCATCGGTAATCACGACCACCATATCGATATTGGCGCCAATCACCTGCTCTGCACAACTGCGCCCGGGAGCCTTGCGGGAGAAGCGGTTGCGGCGCGGGAGCATAGCCCGAATCACCGGCAAATCCTGTCCCTGCCCGGGGTCAACTGCGACCCAATCGCCCACGGTGGGCAAATCAGCATCGCAAGCGGCATCATGCCACACCTTGCCGGAAAGCACCACCTCGTGGTCGCCTTTGCCTTTGGCAATCACGCAGAAGTTGATTTTGGTTTCGCGAATAATGCGCGCCGGGTACCAGCCCGGCTGCCCCAGGGCGGCAAAAGCCTCGGCCAGGTCGGTATCCCAACCCAGCATTTCCATCGTCACAGTCATGAGGGAATAATCGTAGCGTGTTCCACGATACGCAGAGCAATTTGCTCTTTGGTATCTTTTTCCAGGGGGACGAGGCGGTCCGGGAAGACAAGAGTCACCTCATTATCACGAGAATCAAAGCCGATATCGGAGCGGGAGACATCGTTGGCCACGATAAAATCGCACTGTTTGCGCTCCAGTTTATCCTGCGCATAGCGGATGACATCGTTCGTCTCGGCGGCAAATCCAATCAACTTGCCGCGGAAACCAAACACGGAGCGCATGCTCCCGAGGATATCCGGTGTTTTTTCCAGCTCCAGCACCATGCGGTCAGCTCCTTTTTTCATCTTTTGCTCGCTGCACACCACGGGGCGATAATCTGCCACGGCAGCGCTGAGCACGGCCACATCCACCCCGCGCAGCAAATCACGCACGGCATCATACATCTCCTGCGCAGATTCCACCTGCACAAAATCCACCCCGGCCGGCACATCCAGCTGGGTGGGGCCGGAAATCAGCACAACGTCGTGCCCCTCGTGCCGGGCAGCGCCGGCCAAAGCATAGCCCATGCGCCCCGATGAGCGGTTGGTAAGGTAGCGAACCGGATCCAGCGCCTCGCGGGTAGGCCCGGCAGTGATAAGGAACTTCATGCGCACAGCATAGCACAAAACCGCAGCAAAGGAAACAACAATTTGCCATGAAAACTCAAAGGAAGAAGGGGATAAACACGCAACGCTCGACAATTTGCACATTTTAAGCTATAATCAGTTTTGAACGCTGATGCCCACTCGGGTGTCTATCATTATAACCATGAACACGACGACTCTTCTGACAACGGCTGCCGCACTGGCTTTCCTCAGTCCTGTTGCGCAGGCAGATATCAACGTAGGTGTACCTGCTGTCCCGAACATGAACGCACAAATGCGGGGCAACTGTGATTTGCTGTCTTCCAATACCGTGCGCGCCACCTTCAAAGGGCAGCGCGATTTGACCAAGCCCACCCTGAGTGATGAGATTCAGCCCAGCGTGACCCGCGTGGCTGTCTTTGAAGTGATTGACACGCTGGCCTACCGCCGCTATGGTCGCTATGGCAACAACCGCATGCGCCCGGGCTCTCTCTTTGCCGTGGAAATGAGCAAGGAAGTGCTGGGCCAGCCCGCATCCGTTGTGGACACCATCTCTCAGATGCAGCCGGGGGATGAGGCCGTCATGAAGATTGACCACCTCTACATCTTCGATGAGATGGAGAACCGCTCGGTCAACCCCTGCACCCGCATCGCCCGCAAGATGACCGCCCCCGCCGCC
>JAZRRO010000015.1:0-18143 GCA_045650805.1 Akkermansia sp. | reverse complement strand
AGCCGCGGGGAACTTCTTCATTGTACATTTTTCATTGTTAATTGTGCATTGCGGGCTGTGCCCGCTAAATCTCCATTTGTCGGCGCTGGCGTGATGTGGGTTGATTTACATCAACTCGTATCCGGCCTCGGTGATGGTGGCTTTGATGGTGTCGAGGTCGGGGGCAGGGGCGCCAAGCGTGAGGACAACGCTGTTGTCCTTGTGGCTGGCGGTGCAGGAGAGCACCCCTTCCAGCGCCATCAGAGCCTTGGTGACGTGTTTTTCGCAGTGCGGGCACATCATGCCGTTAACCGTGAGTGTTATTGTTTGGTTCATGGTGTCTTGTGTCGTTTGATGGTTTGAAAAAGAGTAGCGTTGCAGGCGCAGAGCGTTGGTGACCACGCAAAGGCTGCTCATGCCCATGGCCGCAGCGGCCACGCCGGGGTGCAGGAGCCAGCCGCAGAGGGGGTAAAACACCCCGGCGGCCAAGGGAATGGCCAGGATATTGTAGGCAAAGGCCCAGAAAAGATTCTGGCGTATGTTGCGCATGACTGCGCGGCTCAGGCCGATGGCGTGCACAACATCTTCCAGCCTGTTGTGTGCCAGGATGATATCTGCGCTTTCGTGGGCGATATCCGTGCCGCTGCCCAGGGAGAAGCCCACATCAGCCCGCATGAGGGCAGGGGCATCGTTGATGCCATCCCCCACCATACCCACGCGTGCTCCTGCGGCTTTCAGCTCTGCGAGCGTATGTTCCTTGTCGGCTGGCAGGCATTCGGCGCGGTAATCGTCTATACCCAGTTGGGTGGCCACAGCTGCCGCCGTGCGGGTATTGTCCCCCGTCATCATGAGCAGGTGTATCCCCATCTGCTGCAAGCGCTGCACAGCTGCAATAGCATCGGGGCGCAGCGGGTCGCTCAAGGCGATGGTCCCGAGCAGTTGGCCGTCTCTTGCCAGGCAAATGGGTGTTTTGCCCTCAGCTGCCAGGCGGTTTAGCAGCGGCGCATCGTGCACCACACCGTGTTCCAGCATCAATCGGGCATTGCCACACAGGCACGTTTTTCCCTCCAGCCGGGCCACCAGACCGCGCCCCGGCAGGTAGTTGCACACCTCCGGAGCGGTGGAAGGTGTTTGCGGCGCAGCAGCTAAAATGGCCGATGCCAAAGGATGCGTGCTGCCGTTTTCCAGCGCAGCAGCTACGTGTAATACTTCTTCGCGGCTCACTCCCTCGGCGGGGATGATATCACACACCTTGGGTGCCCCCTGCGTCAGGGTGCCGGTTTTGTCCAGCACCAGGTGGGTAAGCCCCCGGGCTTGTTCCAGGGCTTCGCCGTTGCGGTAGAGGATGCCGGCCTCCGCACCCTTGCCCACACCCGCCATGATAGCCACAGGCGTGGCCAGTCCCAGAGCACAGGGGCAGGATATCACCAGCACCGCAATGCCACAGCTGATGGCAAATGCCGCACCGCTGCCTGCGAGCAGCCACACCAGTATGGTGAGCAGGGCAAGCGCCATCACAATCGGTACAAAAATGCCCGATACCTTGTCCGCCATGCGGGAAATCGGCGCTTTTGTTGCCGCAGCTTCACCCACCAGGCGGATGATATCGGCCATGGCGCTTTCATCGCGCGTCTTGGTGCAGGTCACCCGCAGTAATCCGTTGCCGTTGGTGGTGGCTGCGTACACCGTATCGCCCTCCTTTTTGGTGGTGGGCATGCTTTCGCCGGTCAGCGCTGATTCTATCACGGACGATGCCCCGCTCATCACCACGCCATCCACCGGTACCGCTTCCCCGGGGGCGATGATGACGATATCTCCGCGTTCCACCGCATCGGCAGGGATGCGCTCGGTTATTTCTCCGCGCTGCACCATCGCGGTGCTCGGCAACAGGGCAGATAATTTCTCCACCGCAGCGCTGGTCTTGCCTGTGGCTCGCGCCTCCAACCATTTGCCGAAGGTGATGAGGGTAAGAATCATCCCCGCGGATTCAAAATAGCACACCCCGCGGTGTTGAAAAATCATATTGCCAATTCCATCGGCCACAGCGGCGCAAGCTCCCAGCGCCACCAGCGTATCCATGTTGGGGGCCTTCTTCAGCAGGGCTCCCACTCCTCGGCGAAAAATCACCCGGTTGACGTACAAAATCGGCAGAAGCAACATGAGCTGCAAACTGGCCATCAGCGTGCTCTCACCCATATGGTGCAGTACCATGAGCGGCAGCAGCAGCGCGGCAGACCACACCAATCGCTTCTTCACCCCCGCGGCTCCATGCTCCGTTTGTGTTTGCTCATTTCCGCGGATGGCTTTGGCGCCATATCCCAGTTTGCACACCGCTGCGGCGATGTCCTCCGCGCTCACTTGCCCGGGGTGGTAGCATACCACCATTTTCCCCGCCAGCAAACTGACCTGTACACTCTGCACCCCCGCCATCCGGCCCACTTCGCGCTCCACTCTCGAAGAACACGCAGAACAACTCATCCCGCTCACGCTGTATGTTTGTTTTGAGATTGATGGCGCGTTTTCGTTCCTCATGGATTCTCTTATATACTCCCCTCCCAACCTTGTCAAGAGCCCTCGCTGTCTCCGCAATGATGAGCTGTGTCAAATATCGTTATTGCCTCGTCTGAAATTGGCAAAGGTTGGGCTTGCGGAGCAGGGGGCTTTGTGATATACTGCGCGCCATGCCTGTTTCTGAATTTCAAATGGCTGTGGATTTGGTCTCCCAGAACTGGGGTGGCTTCATTTCTGCGAGCCTGATGGTGATAGCAAGTTTGGTTCTCATTGAGGGCCTTTTGTCTGTGGATAATGCGCTGGGTATTGCCGCCATGGCTTCGCATTTGCCCAAGCATCAGCAGAAAGCAGCTTTGCGCTGGGGCTTGATTGGTGCCTACCTGTTCCGCGGTATTGCCTTGGCCCTGGTCGCTTGGCTCATGCACAATGCCTGGGTGAAGTGGTTTGGTGCCCTCTACCTCATTTACCTTGCATGCGAGCATTTGAAGTTTAATTTTGTGGAGGCTCACGAAAGCGCCGGCTCTGCCACGCTCAAAACTGCCGGTAAGGGCTTCATTGCCACTATTTGCAGCATCGAGCTGATGGATCTTTCCCTTTCTCTGGATAACGTGGTGGCAGCTGTCGGTATTGTGCAGGGCTCCCAGGACATTCCCGAGTATTTCCACATTTGGGTGGTGTGCCTGGGCGTGTTTATTGGTATTGCTGCTCTGCGAATTGTGGCCGGTTGGTGCATTGATATCATTGCCCGCCACCCGATTCTGGGTTACACCGCTTTCATCCTGGTGGGCTTCGTAGGCTTGGTGATGACGATTTCCAACGCTCTGGAGACCTTCTGGGGCATTCATTACCACATGGAAGTGCTGCCCAAGTTCTGCATTATCGTGTTCATTGTCACGCTGAGCCTTTGCTACGAAAAGTTTGCCGGTTTGCACCGCGTGTTGCATCCTGCCGTGTATCTTTTCCGCATGCTCTGCACCGGGTTTGCCTGGTTGGTGGAAACCATCATCATGCCCTGGCGCCGCTTTTCCAAAAACTAATTCCTGATTCTTCATTCTCTTATGTCTGAACCTCAATTAACGCCTGAGCTCATTCGCGCAGCGCTTACAACTGTCAAGTATCCCGGCTTCAGCCGCGATATCGTTTCTTTCGGCCTCGTCAAGAACATTGATGTGGATGCCGAGGGCGCCGTGGTCATCAATCTGTTGATTGAAAGCAAGAACGCCGACGTCCCCCGCTACATTTATGAAAATGTGATGGGTGTGGTGAAGGAGCTTCCCGGCGTGAAGCAGCTGGATGTGAACATCGAGCACCATGCTCCCAAGACCAAGAAGGCCTCTGCCAATGATGACCCCGCCGACTGGAAATCCAGCGTGCCGGGCGTGAAGCACGTGATTGCCGTGGCCTCCGGCAAGGGTGGCGTGGGCAAGAGCACCGTGTCTGCCAACCTGGCTGTGGCGCTTTCCAAGCTGGGTTACCGCACCGGTCTGCTTGATTTGGATATCTACGGTCCCTCCATGGCCCTGATGTTCGGCACCAAGGAGCGCCCCGGCTGCTCCGAGAAAGAACAGTTCCTGCCTGTGGTAGCTCACGGCGTGAAGATTCTTTCCATGGGCCTGATGGTGGATGAAGATGCCCCCGTGGCCGTGCGGGGCCCGCTGGCTACGCGCTACGTGCAGCAGCTCCTGCGCGATGTGGACTGGGGTGGCCTTGATTTCCTGGTGCTGGATATGCCCCCGGGTACGGGTGATATTCAGCTCACCATCGTGCAGACGGTGGATTTGGCCGGTGCTGTCATCGTGACAACCCCGCAGGAAGTGGCCCTTATCGATGCCCGCAAGGCCGTGGGCTTGTTCCAGCGTGTGAATACGCCCATCCTCGGTATCATCGAGAACATGAGCTACTTCGTCTGCCCGAGCGATGGCCTGGTGTACAACATCTTCGGCGAAGGCGGCGGCGAGCGCGAAGCTCAGAAGCTGGGTGTGCCCCTGCTGGGACGTGTGCCGCTGGATATTGCCACCCGCACCTGTGGCGATGAAGGCCACCCCGTGGCCTTGGAAGACCCGGGCAAGAGCATGGTGGCCGCGGCCTTCGAGGGCATTGCCGGTACACTGGCCAGCGTGCTGGGTGAGTAATCGTCATTCCCAAACAGCCTGCATATCATGGGCAGCGTCGTCCTGAACTCGTTCCTGGCCTCCATCCCGGTCTATGTCTTCTTTGCCATAGGCTTTTGGTTGCGCCGCAAGAAGGCTATCGAGGCCCATCACGACGCGCCCATCATGCAGCTGGCTATGGATGTGGGCTATCCGTGCCTCATTTTCCATAGCATCATGAAATACATGGTGGTGGAGGCCAATCCCGCCATTGCCACCATTTCCTTCTCATTGCAGGCCATTGCCTGCGGCTTCCTGGAGCTGCTCGTTGGGGTGATGGGGGCCTGGCTGGTTGCCCGTCTGTTGCGTCTCAGAATTGGTACGGGCTTGCGCACCTTCACCCTGACGGCCGGTGTGCAGAACTATGCGTTCTTTGTCATCCCCATCATTCAGATGCTCTTCTCCGCTCCCGGCGATCCCACCATGGGTGTGCTGTTCATTCACAACATGGGCTGCGAGATTTTTGTGTGGAGTCTGGGGGTGATTCTCATGTGCGGTGGGGCCAAGGATTTGCGCCTGACCATGCTGCTGCGTGGCCCCTTGTTGGCTGTCTGCATTTCGCTGGCTATTGCCTGGTCGGGCCTGGGCCCGTGGGTGGCGCTGCCGCCCATCATGAAGACGGCAGAGATGGTGGGCTCCGTGGCCACCCCCATTTGCCTTATTCTCTTCGGCTGCTCCATGTATGATTTGACGCGCAATTTCACCTGGCAGCCCAAGATGCTGCTCACGGGCCTGCTGGCGCGTCTCGTGCTGGCACCCGCGCTCATTTTGTTGCTGGCCTGGCTCTTGCCGGTAGACCCGCTCATCAAGCGCATTATGGTCATTCAGAGCGCCATCCCCAGCGCGGTGATACCGGTCATTCTCGCCAAGCGATTTGGCGGCATCCCGGAGTTGGGTACCCAAATCCTGCTGTCCACCACGGTCTGTTCCTTCCTCACCTTGCCCATTTGGCTTGCTGTGGGCAATACCTACGTGGTGCCCCTGTTGCCTTCGCTCTGATGCTTTTTTTCTGATTAAGGGTATCTTTTTCAGAAAATAGACTTGACTCTAGGTTTAGATTTGTGTAGTCTCTTTCTTGACCTGACTCTAGCTTATGCGGATAGGGTCATGAACCTCAAGAAACAAAGTACTTATGAAGAAGATGCTACTGATGGCCGCAATGGCCGTATGCACCATGGCCGCTCAGGCCGCCAGCGACGTAGTGGGCCTTTGGACCACGATTGACGACGAGACCAAGGAAGCCAAGAGCGTGGTGCAGATTTATGAGTACCAGGGCAAGGTATATGGTCGCGTGGTAGAGCTGCTCAAGAACCCGGGCGCCAAGGCCAAGATCAAGGGCAATCCCTCCGTGCTGGGCATGGACATCATCTGGGATTTGGAAAAGGATGATGACAGCTACAGCGGTGGCGAGGTGCTGGACCCCGAGAAGGGCAAGGTCTACGGCTGCGAAATCTGGCGCGAGGGCAAGAACCTCATCGTGCGCGGCAAGATTGCATTCCTTGGCCGTAACCAGACATGGCTGCCCAACACCACCAGCAAGGCTAAGGTGAGCAACCCGACTCCCAAGAAGCCCGCTCTGTAAAGACGAGCAAGGCCTTGTAAATCCCTTTTTTCCTGCTATTGTGTTTCAGGGGTGATTTGCCACGTGCAAGTCACCCCTGTTTTTCATATTCAGAGCGGGCAGGGGCATCAAAAGAGTTGACAAAAGCGGCGGTGCGGGTGTAAATTTCTCCCCGTTATGAACACACAAGCACACGTACTTCCGACGTATGGGCGCGCGCCCATTTCCGCAGCCAAGGGTGAAGGCTCTTACCTGTATGATACGGAGGGGCGCCGCTATGTGGATTTCTGTGCCGGTATCGCCACTTGCAGTCTGGGGCATTGCCACCCGGTGCTGGTGGAAGCCCTTTGCAAGCAGGCTCATGAGCTGATGCATTGCTCCAACCTCTACGCCATCCCGCAACAGGAGGAGCTGGCCGCGCTCATCGTGGAAAAGATTGTGGGGATTCCCGGCCGTGTGTTCTTCTGCAATTCCGGTGCCGAGGCCAATGATGGCATCATCAAAGTGGCTCGCCGTTTTGGCCACCGCCGCCCCGCTGCCGATGGCTCTCCCCGATATGAGGTGATTACCTTCAACAAGAGCTTCCATGGCCGCACGCTCGGTTCCATGGCCGCCACTGGGCAGGCCAAGATTCAGGTGGAGTTCGACCCCTTGCTGGTGGGCTTCAAGTATGTGGATTTCAATGATGCCGAGGCCCTGCGCGCAGCTATCTCCAAGGAAACCTGCGGTATCATGCTGGAGGCCATTCAGGGCGAAGGCGGCGTGAACCCCGCCACGCCTGAGTTCATGCAGACGGTGGCTGAGCTTTGCCGCGAGCATGATTTACTCTTCATGGTGGACGAAGTGCAGTGTGGCTTTGGCCGCTGCGGTGCCCCCATGGGCTGGCAGGCTGTGTGCCCCACCGTGCAGCCGGATTTGATTTCCTGCGCCAAGGGTATTGGCGGCGGCTTCCCCATGGGCTGCTTCTGGGTGAGCAACCGCGCCATGGATGATGCCGGCACGGAGCTTTCCTCCATCATGGGCCCGGGCTCTCATGGCTCTACCTTCGGCGGCACTCCCTTGGCTTGCTCTGCCGGCCTGGCCGTGGTGAAGGAGATTCTGGCTGCTGATTTGCCTGCCCGCGCTGCGGCTCTGGGCGAGAAGGTGAAAGCCGAGGTGGAATCCTGGAACCTGCCCGTTGTGGAATGCGTGCGCGGCCATGGTTTGCTGCGTGGTGTTGGCCTGCGCGCCGGCTCCTTCACCGTGCCGGAGGGTGCCACCCCCGCCGGGTATGTCAACAGCCTTTGCATGCAGGCCGGTTTGCTGGCTTGCCCCGCTGGTCCGGATACCTTGCGCCTGATTCCCGCGCTGACCGTGCCCGAAGAGGTGCTGGCCGAAGGATTGAATATTCTGAAGAATGTTCTCTCCCAGCTTAGCTGATTAATTGATACCCAGATTTTTATGCCCTTTCTGCATCCGCCACCGAGTGGGTGCAGAAAGTTTTTTTATGAAAATAATTACTAAAATTAAACAAAAAGTGTTTGCTGATGCGCTTTACCAATTGAACGGGCGATGCAGCCCGAACCCAAACCAAGCAATATGAAAAAACATCTCGCTAAATTAGCCGTCGTAGCAGTCGCCCTGGTGGGCGTGCTTTCCGCCCAATCCGAAGCAGCCGTTGCCGTAGCGCATCATCAACATGGCGCCAAAGTACATCGCGTTGTGAAAGATAAACATCATCACAAGAAAGTCAAGGTCCGCCGTGATAAGCATGCTCGCGTATGCCACCACCACCACAAGCATGGCGTTCGCTGCTTCTTCTTCGGGTGTGATGCAAACCGCCGCTTCCGCCACCATTAAGACCAGTCACCATCTCTAACCCCTAACCCCCATCAAGCAATATGAAACAATATCTCGCTAAATTCGCCGTTGTAGCAGTCGCCCTCGCGGGTGTGCTTTCCGCCCAGTCCGAAGCCGCAGTCGTTGTTGCCCACCATGGTGGTGCCAAGGTACAGCATGTGGAAAAAGCCAAGCACGATCATCGCAACATGAACTTCCGCAAGGATAAGCATGAGTGCAAGCGCCACCACAAGTTTGAACGCTCCTGCTGCTGCGCCTGCAAACACGAAGCCGACCGCCGCGACCGCAAACACCGCCGCTGATTCCCGTATCCACTAACCATCAACCTCAATCAAGCACTATGAAAAAACATCTCGCAAAACTCGCCGTCGTAGCAGTCGCCCTGGTGGGTGTACTCTCCGCCCAGTCCGAAGCCGCAGTTGCCGTTGCTCACCATGGTGGTGCCAAGGTTCACCGCGTCGATCACCACCACCACAAGAAGGTTGTTGTGCGCAAGGACAGACACGTCTGCCACCACAAACACGGTATTCTCTGCTTCTTTTTCGGATGTAATGGTTGACCACAATGACAACGGATTCCGACACAGAACCAGCCACATGCCCAAGGCATGATTTTCAACGGCTGCCCGAGCTACCCCCAAGTGCTCTCTGACCCTCCACCAAATGGATTCAGAGAGTACTTTTTTTGTTATAGAGTCTCCGCCATTTGCCGCTACTGTTTTTCTGCTCGGCTGGGAGCCTTTTGTATACACCGCTTGAGGCTTATACCCTTTTGTTTTGTTATGTTTTCGTGTTATAAATCCAACGTAAGAAAAACAGACGTAGATGATAAAAAAAGGCAGTTATGATGTGAAAAAGTCTTGAATTTTTGGGGCATGTGGCGTAGCTTTTTCGCGCGGTTGTGATTCGGTGCCGGACTCTCTGCCAAGGTCTGCTTTCGACTCCGAGTTGAACCCATGTTCAACGCGATATCTCATGAAATTTCATCTTCCAAACAGCATATTCAAGTCGCTGATGGCTGTGGTCTGTGTACCGGGTACGACCATTGCTTCTGATCTGGTAGGCGACATGGCTTCACAGCGTGATACGTTCCTCTATGTCAATGCCGCCGAAGTGGCTTCGGGCGATGCCGGGGTGTTCTCTCTGTCTGCGCAGGCTGACGAGGAGGTGCTGCGTTGGAATTCGGCAGAAGATGACTCTGCTGTGTGGGATACGGAGCAGACGGCTGTGTGGGCAGATGACAGCATCGGTACTGCGGAGACTACCTTCACACCCGGCTCCCATGTGGTCTTTGGCGAGGGGGAAGAGCTGAACAAGACTGTGCAGATTGCGGAGGATGGTGTGGCTCCCTCGGTGGTTGAAATCAGCGGTAGTGGGTACCATTTCAGCGGTGGCGATATGGTGGTGACGGATAGCTTGATTGCCGGGGAATCTGCGACACTCGACAACGTGCTGGTGATTGGCTCCACCACCACGCCTCTTGATATTTATGTGGCCGAGGATAAAACGCTGACGGCCTCCTGCATTGAAACCTTCTTCACGGGCACGCACGAACACCACAACTATGCGCACGGCTCTTTTGTCAAAACGGGTGGTGGTACACTTCGTATCACCCAGGCAACCCATGGTTCTATCACGGCTGTGACGCTTCAAGGGGGCTTGGTAGAGCTGGGTGATGGCGTGTCTCTGGACGTTGGTGGCAATGAAATCATCGGCGGTACTCTGGAAAATGTGCAGATGCTTGTCACCGGTGATATTACCCGTACCCTCACGGGAGTCACTGTGACTGCCCACAATATCGTGAAATCCGCAGACGGCGTACACGCCGCCTTGCTGACGGATGTGTCTTTGCATGCCGGTACCTCCACCGAGTATGTTACCCTGCAGAACGTGGTTTTTGCCGGTCAAAGCAAGCTCACGGGCTATATCACCTTTGAGGAGACTCAGGCCCAACGCGAACTGGGCGTGGCTACCGACGGTACCTTATCGGTTGAAAACGTCACCTTTGAGCTTCGCGGTATTTCATCCGGCCCAAAAGTGCTTATTGTGAATGGCGCCGTGGATGACGCGGGTAATGGCTTGCTGAGTGGCATGGCGTTGCCGGGTAATGTCAGCGGGTTGACTGGTACCATCAGCGGTTGGGATACGGTAAAGTTTGTGTACAGCGGCGTGGCGGTGAATAGTGCTGCCATCAATTCTTCCGTGGCCGGTACTGTGACGCTGCTCGACAAGCATGACGGCAACCTGTATTGGGATGGTTCCGAGGACGATAAGTGGAATCCCACATCCGCGAACTGGAGCCTCGTGGCCGGAGAGCAGGGCAATGAGGTGTTTACCGCGCTCTCCAATGTTCACTTCGGCGGTGGCGATGTGTCCCACCATGATATCCTCGTCACGCAGGACACCGTAGTGATGAATCTGAGTGTCACCGAAGGCGGCTACAGCTTCAGCGGTGCACGTGTGGCGGTGCTCAATGATGCCAGCTTTGCCCCTGCCACGGGAAAAGTGACTTTCCATGACCAGCTTGTGGTGCAGGGCAATCTGGATACCGCCGGTGCAGGGCATGTCGAGCTCCTGGATGCCACCACCGTGGGCCTCGATGTGTCTATCGCCTCGGCCCATACAACTCTTTCCGGGGATATGACGGTAGGTGGTACGTTCTCCGTTGATTCCGGTTCAGCCTCCACAGCCGGCAGCCTGGATATTTCCGGGAATGTGACAGCGCAGGAAATCAACATCGCTGTGAGCGCCGGACGCCGCGAAGACTTGAACACCTACGACAAGGCTTTGGTGAATGTTTCCGGCAATCTTTCTGTGGGTGAGTCCGGGCTCATCACCATCGGCGGCACTGCCGAGCAGCATTATCGGGGGGTGGTGACTGCCGGTGAGCTGCAAGTCAATACGCAGGAGCATGAGGTGTATTTCGACCACCTCCACGTGGACACCCTCACGGTGGGTGCGGGGGCTTATGTGCATGTGCAGACGGCTTCTCCCTCTATCACGCTCTCCTCTTCTTCCTTTGATGTCATCAACCTTGCCGGCACGCTGGCGCTGGACGCCCGAGCCACAACCTATGATCGCGGCTATGAAGTGCGGGTGCAGGGCGATGCCGCCCAGCTGCGATTTGGTTCCGGTTGCACGATTGATAACCTGTCCGTCATCGGGCGGCCGGATGATTCCGGGTATACCAATCTGGATATTGTAGCACAATCTCGCAACGCAACGGTGACCCACATGCAGGATTTGGGCAACCTGACGGTGCGTACGGGTTCTGTTACCGTCAAAGATGCATCCGGGGCTATCCATGGCACTCTCACGCTTGATAATGGCAAACTGAAACTGGGTGAGGGGGCAGATTTCTTCATGGCGGCCGATTCCGGAGCTATCGTGTTGAAGAATGGTGCCCGTCTGGATATCGGCACCACGCAACAAACCCTGTCTGTACAGAATACTCTTTCTCTTTCCGGGGCTTCGGCCATCACCGGCGGTACGGCGGATGGCACCGGGTGGACCATGGCAGATGGCGCAAGCGTGACTTATGCAGATGCCGGCAACGCTATTCGCTCCCAGATGCTGGTAGATGGAACCCTCGCCCTTCATGCTGCAAAGGAAAAAAGCAGCTTGGATGTGTCCGGAAATATCTCCGGTAGCGGTGTGCTTGCCCTCTCCGGCCCGGGTACGGTGGCCTTGTCTGCCGCCAATTCCTTCAATGGCTCTGTATTAGTGGGACAGGGCGGGACTGTGCTTTCCTTGCAAGATGCCGATGCTCTCAAGTTTGCACAGGTGGAGGTCAGCTCCGGTGCGACACTGGCGCTGGATGCCCCCGGAGCTGTTCAGCTTGAATCCCTGACGCTGGCCGACGGTGCAGGTCTGTCCATCTCTTCTATCGTGGGGACGAAAGACTTCTCCGCCGAGGATGCCGTGTTGCATGTGACACCGGAGCAAATCACCCTGGGGGATGCCGCCGTGACGCTCAATGTGTCCTTTGCGGAAGAGCTGAGAACGATGACCACCTACAACATCCTCACCGGCTTGTCCTCTATCGATGCTCTGAGCCTCAATGTGCAGCACAACGGTGCGGATCTTCATGCTTCCCAGTACAAAGTGGGCTTCGATGCCGAATCCGGCTTGCTCTACCTGCATACTCTCATGGGCAATGTGTGGGAAGGTAAGGGACGCTTTGGGTATTGGGTATCTACCGGCGGATATGGAAACTGGAATGGTGGGCAAGATTATGATGAAAAAGCCGAGTATAAGGCCGCCATTTTCGGTGATTTAGAGCCCGGTGCTCATAATACCATCGCTATCCTGGATACCGTCAATCCGGGTGATGTTTATTTTGTGGCCGATTCCACCAAATATACTTTTTATGGTAGTGGAAAATTGGCTGCGGGTACAAAAATCCACATGGATGGTGCAGGCGAGGTCACCCTCCAGTTGTACAACAACATGAGTGTTGATAGCGCTTTGGGTGATATCGACATCCAGAAAGGTTCTCTGAACTTGGAAGAGCCTTTTGTTGTGGGCGGCAAGGTGACGGTGTCTCCCGATGCTCAGCTTGTAGTGAAAGGTGGTAACAATATCGACAATATCCTCATTGAATTGAAGATGGGGCCTCAAGCTGATGGTACGTTCAACTACACGGTGGCCGGTGTGTATGATGCCTCCACCGGGTATGTAGACGCAAGCATCCGTGGCGTGACGATGGATGCTGCGGGCATACGCGGTACAGAAGAGAAATGGGGTGTATTGGAAAATGCTCTTATCAGTGGCAAGGGCTCCTTATCTCATTTGACCTTGGTTGGTGTTGAAGCGAAAGGCGATATAGAAATGTCGAACGTCGTGTTGACCGTTCTCGACTCGGAATTGCAACAGCGCGGTTATTACAACTTGTCCGGTGTGACCATCGGGGAGAACGTGGTGGTCGATGCAGATGGCCGCTATTCCTTTACCGGTAGCTTGGAGCTGACGGATACGTTGGTCAACAAGGGTGTTGTCCATCTTACCTCCATGAATGTGGAAATTGGTCAGCTAGGCTATACCTACAGCGTCGATGCTGACAACAAGGTGACATTTGAGTACCAATTCATCCGGCACGAAGAAAACGGCCGCTTCGATGATTATAGTTATAAAGGTTTCCACGCCGGACAGGTGTTGATTAATGGCATCAATCTTGGCAGCGATCCTGCTACCACCGGTCTGGCTGCAGACGTGAAAGCCGACGTGAAGTACGATGATGGTACCTTCACGCTGAGTGTGGGTAATGTCCGCGCGGATGGCACGGTGGACGGCACGGTAGGTATGCCCCAGTGGGATGAGCGCTGGGGAAAAATGGACAAGGCTCCCGGTATTTCTCGTCTTCACTTTGGGCAAGATGCAACATTTGTGATGGCTGGCGGTAAGGATGGGCTGACCGATTATTACCTGTACAGCTCCATTGTGAATGACGCGAACAACGACAAGGTGAACAATGGAAACGGGGCCATTGTGGTCACGCTTTCGTCGAAGTCAACCGGTGATGTGGCTTCTGCCGGCACATGGGGTGCTACAGCTCCGGATCATGAGGTGTGGATTTATGATCGCTCCGGTTTCCAAACGGTCATTGGTGGTCAGAATGCCTGGGTGGATAAAGCCCAGTCTGCGGCAACCCATGTGCTGGTAAATGTCGATACGAATCTGCATAGTGTAGCAAAAAATATCATCGGTGGCTCGTATCGCATGGATCAGAACGCAGAAAGCTTTGTGACTGTGGAGAATGGCAAGATCAACTTGTTGATTGGCGGTTCCAGTGAATGGGGGTATACCCAGAAAGGTACAGCTCATGTATTCGTGGATGGCGGGTCAATCGGCGAACTCTTTGCCGCCGGGTATGATACCAACCTGGTCGGCACGCAGGTGAAGGATGGCCGCTCGCTCGCTGTCGAGCTGGTGCTGAGCGGTGGTACGCTGGGGGCCTTTAATGAAAGCGGCACCAAACGCGTATTTGGTGGTGGGCATGGGTATATAGACAATGGTGAGCGCCATGGATATGTGAAAGGCGATATTTACATCCGTATGGATGGTTCTGCCCACGTGGCCACGCAGCTTGTGGGCGGCTCCAATGGTGGTACCGTCAATGGCAACATCGTGCTGGACCTTTTCAGTGGCTCTGCCAACAGGGTGGATGCTGCCGGCCTTGGCTGGGAGGATGAGGGGAATGCCACCTACAGCGAGACGAATGGTGACGTATTAGTGAATTTGTACCGCGATTTCCATTTTGGAAAGCTTGTTGATGGCACAGAGTGGGTGGGCGGTGAGCTCTATGGTGGCCGAGAACAGAAGGATGCTTATGTCCGCATAGGAGATGGCTACACCAGCACACTGCATTTTGCCGAGGCTGGTAAATATGAGCTGGGTCGTGTCGATACCTATGCTTCCTCCCCGGATTCTGTCACCCTGACCGGTTTTGACCGCATGACCATGGCCGAGGGGGCACATGTTGTGGTGGCTCTGGGATATTTCGACAACGATATGGTGCAGCCGGGGACGGATGTGAACACGGTTTCGCCTCTGGAAATCAGCGGCAAGGGTGTGGTGGAAGTGATTGGCCATGGCGAGAACTTTGGCCGCAATATCCTGCTGAAGGATGGCGCTACCCTGAAAATTTCGACCAGCACCATTGGAGATGTGGATGATGTCACGGATGACCGCACCATCACGGTGAGCGCCGGTTCCACCATTGATTTTTCCGGGTTCCCGGTAGATGCCGGGTATGAGGATACGCAAACCTTTGCCGGTCTGGGGTTCAATGCCGTCATCTGTGGCGATGGTGCAGATGGCAAGGGCGCTCTCTACAAGGGTAAATCGTACGACTATATCTATCCGTCGGATGAAGTATCGCACAAGAACATTGTCAACAAAATCACGCTGCCTTCGGTGACGCTTACTGACAACGCATCTGCTACGGTGGAGGATGGTGAATATCTGTTCATGAACAACAACGAGTTCGCACAGACACACCTGGACCTCAATGAGTTCACCTTCACCAAGCAAGGTGGTGGCCAGTTTATCACCCGCCATGCTGCGGTGACACCCGGTACCATTTTGGTGCATGAGGGGGCCCTGGGCGTGGATTTGACCACCAATGCTCAGGGGGTGGATATGGTGTTGGCTTCGGGGACGAGCTTGTTGCTGAATTCCACGGAGGCAGAGGGCGCTACCCGATTGGAGATTCGCTCGTTGAGTGGCTCCGGTCATGTGGCGCTCAATGACAGCCCGCTCATTTTGCAGACGACCACCACTTCCTCCTATTACGATGCGTATATGGACGAGAAGCAGACCTATAGCCAATTCACGGCGGGTATGGGGGGCTTTGCCTACGCTGTCTTCAGTGGCTTGCTGAGCGATGGCGACAAGTCCGGCGGTATTCTGGCCAAGACCGGCAATGGGGTGCATTATCTTTCCGGCAGCGAGAGCACGTACACTGGCGGCACCCTGGTGCAGGAAGGCAGACTCTACCTGTTGGGTAGTTCTGCGGCGGAGACCTGGAGCAAGGGCGAATCTACTGTTGCAACCGGCGTGGTTGGCGCCGGGGCTGTGATGTGGTCCAAAGCCGGGGCAGAGCTTTACCTGGGACACAATACCCGCATTTACAACAACGGCACCACGAGCGAGAATGGCGGCGTGATGACCATTGGCGTGGAAGCGGCTGCTTCCGGTACGTTGTCCAACTATGTAGGCCTCCACAGCAAGGGTGAGAATGGGCAGGTGGCCTATGTGGTGATGGGGGGTGAGGAGTATGTGGAGATTGATACCCACAACCTGAAGTCTATTGCCGTGAACGCAAAATATGCCGATGGCACGGATTATGTGGCTGGCTCCGACATTAACCGCAACCTGATGCTTCTGGTCAGTAAAGCGGCATGGGCTACGGCTCAGTCCACTACTGTGACCGGCCTTTCAGACACCCGCTACAACGAGGCTATTTTCTCCGGTTCGCTGGGCGATAACGAGGATATGGTGGCCTCTCTGCACAAGGTGGATGCCGGCATCCTCGTGATGGACCAAACCAATACGTATTCCGGTGGTACCGTGATTTCCGGTGGTACGCTGCGCCTGCGTGGCTGGGCGACCCTGGGCATTAACGAGAAGGACAACGCCGTTGTTCAGGATACGGCGGGTTCCACACTCATGTTTACCTATAACACGGGCTATGGGAATGAGCCTTCCGAGCTGACCAACGATATCACCATTACCGGTACCGGGCATGATCATTGGCTGGGGCACGCTGCCACGGATGAACAAAGCGCGGCTCTTATCTCTGCCGTGGGGCCTGCTGTCCGCTTTACGCTGAGCGGTGATATCAAGGGCGATGGCAACGTGCTGCATGCCGGTGAGGGTGTGCTTGAGCTGAGTGGTGATTCCTCATACACCGGCGGAACATACGTTTCCCGCGGTGTGGTAGAAGTGCAGAGTGCTACCGGTCTGGGCTCTACGGATGATGGAAAGGGCTCTGTCACCGTTGAGGCAGATGCAGATTTGCGGTTTACTGTAGAATCCGGCTACACGGCCCCGACGATGGTGACGAAGCTGGCTGCTGATAAGAATGTTATTGAAGGTGATGTGCTGATTGCCGGTACGGAAACGACTGAGCGTATCTTGCACATGGATGGCAATGGTTACAATGCGACTTCCACGACCTTGCAACAGAATGGCACCTTCTTGCTCAACGGCGAGGCTATTGATGGGCAGGCGGTGAGCGCCCATTCCGGCAAGTTGACCGGCGATGGCGCGGTAGTGGTGTCGGATGCATCAGGTTCCGGTGCTTCTGCCACATTTGATACCATGATTGACTACACCGGCGATTTCCGCGTGGAGGGCGATCGTGCTTCCATTAAGGTTTCAACCGGTTCGTACACCGACGGCAGCATTTCTGTGGCAGGTAATCAGGCTTCTGCACAGTTTGGTGGCGATATCACCATTGTGGACGGCGAGTCGCTGCGCCTGAGCTCCACCGGCGATGCACCGGGCTCGAGCGCAGCCGTCATCACAGGTGGTTCGGTGAGCGTGACGGCAGGTGCTGTCTTCTCTGTGAGTAATCAAGAAACGGCATACGAATACAATCTCAGCAAATTGCAGGAAAACGTCAGCCTGGCTGTGACTGAAGCTGTGCAGATACAGGCTCAGAACACCCGCAGCGACTTGTCCTACACGGAGATGGGCAATTGCCACATGCTTTATGATGGTGCTTTCGATGCTTCGCTGGCCGTTAATAACAAAGTAGTTGGCACCGTGCAGGCCGGGGGCGGCCTCACCCTCGACGGCGGCGCCACTTATGAAACCATCGGTGGGCACACCAGCTTGTTGGGTGGCAGCCTGACCCTCGATACGCTGGCAAACAGTCTGCTCACGTTCCACACCACCCCGGATACCGTATTCACCACCATCAATGGTGATACCCAGCTGGTCCTCTTCAGCGAGGTCGGCAGCGTCTTCTTCGGGCTGGATGGTGTGCAGGCCAAGGCCGACTCGGGCATCTACTACACCCGCGCAGATCGCTACCTTACCGGGTGTGATTATATAGACGGCCACACCCTGCTGGTGTATGACTCCCACGCGGCGGTGGTCTACCTGCACACGGAAACCATCCCCGAACCTGCCACCACCACGCTCAGTCTGCTTGCGTTGGCTTCCCTCGTTGCCCGCCGCCGCAGAAAATAAAGGAATTGCAAATTTAGAATTGCAAATTGAAAAGTTCGGCTCGCTCTGCTCGCAGGGCGAGCCGAATGGTTGCGGGCAAAGCCCGCCTCTATTTGAGCCCCGCATGGGGCGATAGAAAGTAGCTAGGGTGAAGTCACGCAGTGACGGAACCCTGGGTTGTAACGCCAACAAATTGGAACCCCGGAGCGAAGCGGAGTGGGTGGCAGAATGCTCGTGGTATCACATGCCTTGATATACAAAACACGCCCTTGAATATCCATACGCTACCGGCTCCGGGTTAATACCCTTGGGACTCCGCGTGTCGCCTCGCTCGCTCCCCCCCCCCCCGGGCTAACTTCTGCCTCCCCGCAAGAGGGCTCAAAGCAAGCCGCGGCTGCGCCGCGGGGGACTTTCCAAATGTGAAAT
>JAZRRO010000014.1:0-98577 GCA_045650805.1 Akkermansia sp. | reverse complement strand
CACCTACTTTGTGGGTTTGGAGGATTCGCTGGAAGCGGAGAGAGGCTACCGCCTGACCTACGCGAGCGCTACTCCCGGCGAAGGGGTGCTGAGTGTGCATGTGGTGATTATCCCCGAGCCGACTACCACGACGCTGAGCTTCCTTGCGCTGGCTGCTTTGGTGGCCCGCCGCCGTCGACGATAATGTGACAACGATATAAACCAAAACAGCTCGCTTCTTTTACGGAAGCGAGCTGTTTTGATTACCTGGAAAATTAAAGATTAGAGCCGAGCCCAGAGCGTGTAGCATAATACGCTGTGGCGAGTTTTCCTTATTCGTATTGTCTGCTTTTGCGGCGGGCGGCGCGGAGACGTTCGCGCTCGGCAAAAGCTTGGCGGCCCAAGGGGGTATCGGCGTTGATATCGCGGGCGGCCTCAAGCGCGGCGATGGCCTCCAGCAGCTTGGCTTCGGTGGCCGGGTTGTGTGCCACACTCTGGCGGTAGCCGCGTTTGTATTGCTCCATCAGGGCGGGGTAAAGCATGCGCAGACCGATGAGCTGGCGCAAATCCGGGGTGGCCTGGGGGTGCTGGAGGAGTTTTCGGCATTCCTCGATGCAGGTGGCCAGCGTTTGGTCATCCGGTGTGGCGATGGAAAGCTGCGCCATGGTGAGGAACAAATGGGCGTGGAAACGATGCTTTTGGGCATCCTCACGGCGGCCGGAGGTATCTTTGTTGGCGCGGGCTTCCTGAAGCTTCTCTGCCGTCAGGTCGCGCAGGGGCAGGGTGGCAAAGGGCCCCTGTTCATCGGTGATGACCAGGGCGGGGATGCCGGTGATGCCACATTCAATGGCGCGGGCCTGGGTGCGAGCTTGCTCCTGGGTTTTGCATTCAGCGGGCAGGGTGATGTACTCGCACTTGACTTCGGGACCGCTGCCGATGTGCGATTGCACCACTTGGCGGATGTGTTCGGCATCTGCCTGTTCATCCATGAAGACGCGGTAGCTTTCCTCTGCGGCCAGAGTAAGCGGGAGCAGGGAAAAGATGACCGGGAGAGTCTTCATTCGGCGCGGCTGATGGTGATGCGTTTGAAACGGGATTCCGTGGCTTCGGATTCCGTGGCAATGCCGGGCATTTTGGCCAGCTCATTGTGAATCAGGCGGCGCTGGTAGGCATTCAGCCTCTCCATCATGAGCGGTTTGCCGGTTTCCAGCACGCGCTCGGCCTTGGCCTTGGCGCGGCGGATGAGTTTGGCCTCGGCGCGCTCGCGGTAGCGGTCGCAGTCAACGCGGACGCGGGGGGCATCTTCCCACTCGGCTTGCACGATGCGGTTCACCAGGTATTGCAGGTCATCCAGGCGGTCGCCGTCCTCGCCGATGAGGAAGCGGGCATCCGGGCTGGTAATCATGAGCTGGATGCCATCCTCATGCTCGGAGGTGGCGATGCTGAACTCATAGCCCAGCGGGGTGAGGATGTTGGTGAGGACACGAGTAGCCAGGGAAATGAGACGTTCCTGAGAATCCATGATGAGAAAAGGGGGATGAGGAGTGAAGGATTAGTCCTTGAAACGGCCGAGGAAGCGCAGCAGGTACAGGAAGAGGTTGATGAAATCCAGGTACAGGTTGAGAGCGCCCAGGATA
Source organism: Akkermansia sp. (assembly GCA_045650805.1). Taxonomy (GTDB): domain Bacteria; phylum Verrucomicrobiota; class Verrucomicrobiia; order Verrucomicrobiales; family Akkermansiaceae; genus Akkermansia. Next base: position 96,961 of record JAZRRO010000014.1, on the reverse strand, counting down.
GCACCCTTGCGGCGCTGGTCTTCATCTTCGCAGTAGAGACCTTCGCGCAGGATGTTCTGGGTATCATACGCGGTGAAGAGGGCAAAGACAATCACACCCACGGCAGAAACAATCAAGTCCATGGTGGAGTTGCCCCAGAAGATATTGGCAATGCCGGCGATGATGAGGCCGATGAGCAGCATGAAGAGTGTTCTGCCCATGGTGCCGAGATTACGCTTCGTGAAAGCGCCATACAGAGCCATGGCCCCGAACATGCCGGCGGTGCAGGCAAAGGTGAGACCCAGAGACTGGCTGGTATATGCAATCAACAGCGGCCCGAAAAGGAGGCCTTCTACAGCGGAAAAGACCATGAAAAGCACAGCCAATGCACCCGAGGTGAGGATGTTGCGGCAAAGGCTCATGATGAAGACCAAGGCGATGGTGCCGATGGCAAGCATGATGGGATGCTCTGCCACCCACATGATTGTGTCACGGGAATTGGCTGCGTAAATTGCCATGCCGGCTGTTACCAGCAGGGATGCGGACATCCACATGTATACCTTGTTCAGGTAGGCTTTGGCTTGTTCTGCCAAAGCGGCGGGAGCTGAGGTCAGGATTGCTTCGTTGTGCTCGGTCATGCTCCCATCGTACACACGCGCATGGGCTAAGTCAAGCGCGCAATCTGTCGCGTTCCCGGAGTGTGAAACGAATTTTGGCTGCAATGCGTACTGGAAACTTGTCATCTGCTACAGGAAATGGTAGAATACTTGTCGAATCCATGCGCAGATACATTCTCCGGCGACTTTTGCTGATGCCTATCACCCTGATAGGCATAACATTCGTTGTCTTTTTCCTGACGCGCATGGTCCCGGGTGGCCCGGTGGAACGCATTCTGCAAGAACAGGCTATGGGCGCGCTCATGGGCGAGAAAAGTAACTCTGTGCCCACCCTGGCCATGATGGCAGAGGATGATATTGAGCGATTGGAAGAGGCATTCAACCTCCAGGAACCGGTGTGGCTTTCCTACCTGCAATGGGTGGGGATTCGCCGCCGTCAGGTGGAAAATGCCAAGGCTGAGTTCAACGAAGAGGGCTTGGCCTATATCACGCTGACGTCTATGTCCGGGCATTCGGCGGTCATTGAGGTGCTGCGCGGTGGTGATACAGTTTCGTTTCATGCCGAGCCTTGGTTTGAGGAAGAAGGCTGGCGCATACGCTTGGAATCGCCCATGGAACGAGCCCGCCGCTGGGCGAACCGCCACAAGATTACGGATGAGAAGACCATTGCCGCCCGAGCAGAATCTCCCGCATGCAACAAGTGGCGCGCGGTGGCATACCGCAAGGCCTTTGATGGCTTGCTGCAGGGGCAGTTGGGGCGGTCATACAAGTACAATGAACCGGTGTGGAAGATGATGATGGAGCGTTTGCCTGTTTCGCTGTATTTGGGCATTCTGGGTGCCATCGTTTCATATTTGGTCAGTGTGCCGCTTGGTGTGTTCAAGGCGCTGAGCCACAAGAGTTTGTTTGATGGCGCAAGCAGCTTGCTTATTTTCATAGGCTACGCCGTGCCCGGCTTTGCATTGGGTGCTGTGCTGCTGGTGTATCTGGGAGCGCGTCTGGAGTGTTTCCCGCTGTATGGGCTGACGAGCCCGGGCTTTGACAGCATGAGTTTTACGGAGCAGATGGAAGACTTGGCCATGCACACCATTCTGCCGCTTTCTTGCTATGTGGTGGGCAGCTTTGCAATGACCACCATGATGATGAAGAATAATCTCATGGAGCACATGTCCTCCGATTACATCCGCACGGCGGTGGCCAAGGGGGTATCCTTCTCCCGCGCGGTGTGGGGCCATGCTTTCCGCAATTCCTTCATCCCCATTGCTTCTACGCTGGGGAGTGTAGTGTGTGCTGTGGTGGGTGGCTCTATCCTGATTGAGCGCGTGTTTGATATTCAGGGTTTTGGCATGCTGAGCTTCCAGGCATTGATGGATAAGGATTACTCCCTGATTATGGGGACGCTGCTACTCTCATCGGTGTTCATCATCATTGGTAATCTTGTGTCGGATATCCTGGTGGCGATTATTGACCCCCGGGTGAAGTTTGAATGACAGGCATGAAACGAAAAAATCTGATAGCGCTGCTTATTATTTTGGCTGCTTGCCTGGGGTGCCTGGGTGAGCTGCGTGGGTGGTTGCTGCCGACGATATCCTGGCCGTTTACGGTGAGTCGCGAGCTTCCGTTCTTGTCTGCGCCGGCAGAATGGGCTCCTCCCTTGGCCGTGCAGGGGCGTTTTCACTGGTTTGGCTGGGCTTTCATGGGGATATGGCTTCTGGTGGGCCTTTACATCCTGGTGCGCCGAACCAGCAGCCTGCGCCTGCCGCCGGAAATGGCGCGCCGTTGGAAACGCTTCCGCAGCATTCGCCGTGGCTATTGGTCCTTGCTGGCTCTGTGTGGCATCCTCTGCATTGCAGGGATGGATCAATGCCTTGTGGGCAAGCGCGCCTTAGCTGTCCGCTACAATGATGAGTGGTATTTTCCTGCTTTCTGCCGCCATGTGATGCCCGGTTCGGTCTTTGGCCTGACTGGCAATGAGGCTTTGTCGGAGACTGACTACCGCAAGCTGAAAGAAAGCGTGGGCACCCCCGGGGCTCCCACGATGGTGATTCTGCCGCCCATCCCGTACAACCCGACAATGGATGCGGCTTCGTTCCCCACAGAGCGTCTGCCCATTCGCGCGGATAAGGTGTGCGATGCTCAGAACCAGCTTCCGTATAATGGTTTGGCCTGTCGCTTGTACCCGGATGGTGAAATCCACCTGAGATTGCGTTATCGCCGTGGCGTACCCGATGGCCATGTGCAGGGCTGGGATAAGGAGCGCCGAGAAGTGTACACGGCTGTGTACCGCAATGGTAAATTGCAGACGGAACGCTACCGTGGCGAAGGTGCAGTCAGCGATTTCCTGGCTCTCACCAACCCCAAAAATGTCTACTTGGTGCATTATCATCCCGCGCCGCCGCTTACCGGTGGGCATCTGCTAGGCACGAACAGCCAGGGCGCTGACATTGCGGCGTATCTGTTCGGTGGCTTGCAGGTCAACATCAAGGCTGCCTTGTTCTATCTGCCTGTTATCTATATCATCGGGTTGACGATGGGGATGCTCATGGGCTATTTTGGCGGCAAGATGGATTTGTTCACCCAGCGTGTCATTGAGATTTTAACACAGTTGCCGTTCCTGTTCGTGGTGATGATTCTCTCTGATTTGGTGCCGCTGGAGCTGCGTGGTATGTTCCTCATTCTCAGTTTGCTGGCCTTGTTCGGGTGGATGCACATGACCTACATTTTCCGCACGGCTACCATGAAAGAAAAAGCCCGCGATTACGTGGCTGCCGCGCGCGTGATGGGCGCAGGAACGTTCCATATCCTCACGGTGCATATTCTGCCAAACCTCACGGGGATTATTGTGACGCTGTTGCCCTTCAGCATTGCAGCAGTGGTGTTGTCGCTGGCCTCTCTGGACTACATGGGCTTTGGCTTGCCTGATACTTACGCCAGTTGGGGCCGATTGCTGAATGATGGCCTTTCCAAGCTTTCCTCCCCGTGGGTGGTATCGGCGGCGTTCGTTTCGCTGGTCGTGACGCTGATGCTCGTGACCTTTATCGGTGAAGCGATACGCGAAGCTGTGGACCCGCGCCGCCACACCTACTACGAATAAAGACATGATGATTTCCCTGTACCAGAAGATAAAGCACTCGACCCTGCTGCGTCAGGTGGGGGTGAGCTTGTGCGCAGCCGTGGCGGCGCTGATGCTGTCTTCTTGCGATGCTGAGGGCGGTAAAGATGGTGTGGAGTGGGTACACCCGGCGGATGAATCGCTTCCTGCCGCTTTTTCAGCCGGTGAAAGTGTGCCGGTGTATGCAGAGCAGTGGCACATGCCCAAGGGATTCCTGCATTTCACCGCCAGATGGAATGAACGTGTGCGCTTGCATGTGGAGCAATCCCTCAAAATGAAGCAGGCTGAGCAGCGCGATGCTCTGGCGACCCTGCTTGCCACCCCGGCGGGGACTCCTGAATACAAGGCTGCGCAGGTGCGCTTCCGTGCCGCATTGGAAAGCTGCCGCCAGCTGGCTCGCAGACGCAATCGTGGCCAGTATCTGGCTTATCTTCCGGAAACCATGCTGCCCCAGAACCTGAATTGGCAGAATGGACAGGATGAACCCGAGCTGGGTAGCCCCGAAGCGCGAAAGGGGGGTACCATGCGCCTGACCTTGCAGCGTTCGTTCCCCAATACTTTCCGTATTTTCGGTCCCAACAGCAACAATTCCACCCGCCGCTATATCTACGATGATATCGATATGCCGCTGGTGCGTATGCATCCCGGTACGGGCAATCTCATACCTGGCACGGCCGATCGCTGGGCTGTTTCGGATGATGGGCTGACGGTGTATTTCCACATCGATGAAAAGGCCAGATTCTCTGATGGTACGCCGCTGACCTCGCGAGATTTCATCACGGCGCTCTATGTGCGCGCCTCGGAGTACAGTCTCGACCCCTTCTACGGGGATTATTACCTCAACAACTTCTCCCGCATAGCCACATACGGGAACCACGTGATTGCGGTGACGCTGAATGCTCCGCGCAATATCCCGGCTTATTATGCGAGTGTGCCGGCCAGTTGCACGCCGTTTTATGCCGAGTTTGGCCCGGATTATCCCACCCGCTACCTCTGGCGCAAAGAACCGACCACTGGTGCGTATGAAGTGGACCCCGAGTTGCTCATCATGGGGCGGCAGATTGGCTTGCGCCGCGTGAAAGACTGGTGGGCTGCAGACCGCAAGTACACACGCTATTCCTGCAATGTGGACCACATTGTATACTCCTTTGTGGCAGAGCTGACAAAGGCGCGCGAGTTGTTCCGCATTGGTGAGATTGATGCGCTTTCTGCCCGCGATGCCGATGCCTGGTACGAGGGCCTGGAAATCCCCGCAGTACACAACGGCTATATCCAGCGTGTGCATTTCAGCAATATGTGGCCGCGTAACTGCTTCGGCTTCCACCTGAATTGCTCCCGCCCTCCGTTTGATGATATCAACCTGCGCAAGGGGCTTCACCATGCGCTCAATGTGCAGAACGTCATCAATACCATTTTCCGCGGCGATTATACACGCTTGGGCTCCTATTTCACCGGATTTGGGCCATACACGGATGAAAGCATCCGCGCGTTGCCGTTTTGCCCGGAAAAAGCGCGCGAATACTTTGCTAAAGCCGGCTATACCATTGAAGGCGGGGATGGCATTCTGGAGAAGCCCGATGGCACACGCCTGCAGGTGGTGGTAAGCTCTCGCATTGATGCTTTGTATGCCAATTGCATGAATTTGCTGCGAGAAGATGCTGCAAAGTGTGGTCTGGATTTGCGCATGGAGCAGATGGATGATACGGTGTTCTATATCAAGGTGAAAGAGAAGAATTATGCCGCGGCCTTGTTCTCTTGGGGCTTTTCGCCGCCCATGCCGGACCCGGCCACATTCTTCCTTTCCCGCTACGCCTACCGCCCGGACGGCTTGCCTGCCAAGGGCACGAGCAATATCACCGCTACGGCATCCCCCGAGCTGGATGCGGCTATCCTGGCCATCAGCGAAGCCCGCACGCAGGATGAATCCATTCTGGCGCACCACCGCGTGCAGCGTCTTATCGCAGAGTCTGCTTGCTGGGTGCCGGGGTGGACAACGTCCTACTGGCGTTTTGCTCAGTGGCGTTGGGTGCGCTGGCCGGATACGCCCGAGTGCCGATTCTGCCCGCCCCGATATTATGACCCCTTGGACAGTCATCTGTATTGGATTGACGAGGAGATGAAGTCTGAGACACTCAAGGCTCGTGTCTCCGGCAAGGCCTATGCCGAATCTGAGATGAATATCCCGCTTCCCGAAAACACACCCGCCTCCACCCGCCCATGAGTTCAGATATCCTGTTAGATGTACGCAACCTGAGCGTTTCGTTTGATTCCGGGGAGCTTTCGCTCTGCGCGGTGGATGATGTGAGCTTCTCCGTGCCGCGTGGCAAGTGCGTGGGCATTGTGGGTGAAAGCGGCTGCGGCAAGAGTGTGACCGCCATGAGCTTGGTGCGCTTGTTGCCGCGCCCCGCAGGCCGTATTACAAATGGCCGCGTGTTGTTTGACGGCGAAGACCTCATCACCATGCGCTCCCGCCGCCTGCGCGAGGTGCGTGGTGGCCGTATCGGCGTAATTTTTCAGGAGCCGATGAATGCCCTCAATCCTGTGCATAAAATTGGCGACCAAATAGCCGAGACGTTGATGCTGCACAAGGGAATGAGCGCCGAAGCTGCCTGGCAGGAGGCTATCAATCTGCTCAATTATGTGCGTATTCCCGATCCCGAGGCTCGTGTGGAAGAGTATCCCATGTCGCTGTCCGGCGGTATGCGCCAGCGTGTGGTCATTGCTATTGCTTTGGCTTGCCGCCCTGAACTGATTATTGCAGATGAACCCACCACGGCACTGGATGTGACGGTGCAGCAGCAAATTCTGGCTCTCTTGCGCGAGCTGCGCGAGGAATTGGGTGCATCTTCTCTGCTGATTACCCATGATTTGGGCGTGATTGCCCAGAATTGTGATAAAGTGTGTGTGATGTACGCCGGTCGCATTGTGGAGAGCGCGGATGTGCAGGAGCTGTTTGCTTCTCCCCGCCATGCCTATACCAAGGCGTTGCTTTCTTCCATGCCGCGCATGGATTATCCCCGCAAGACTCCCTTGCCGACCATTCCGGGGCAGGTGCCACCCATTCGCGACTATGTGCCCGGCTGCCGCTTCTGCCAGCGCATGGGTCGCAAAGGTGTCACCTTGCACCAGCGTCCGCCCTATATCGAGGTGTCTCCCGGCCACTTTGTGGAAGCTTGTCCGGTCTGCGCCGAGCTGGAATAAACCGCTATGATGCCAATCTGAGCGCGGGGATTTCCCCATTGTTCATTGTACATTCCCACGATTCAGAATCCGTTTTTGGACGCAGCGGCGTTTGGGGTGTCTCACCCATTACTATGCCGGAATTTTCACAAGCATTCAGCGGGAAAGCAGCAGGGGTGCGCCTGACGCACAGCGAATTGGTGCGCTCCATTCGTTTCATGATAGCTGCGGAATACGAGGCCATACAGCTTTATGAGCAGTTGGCCGAATCAACTGATAACGAAGCCGCCCAGCGTGTTCTGCACGATATTGCGGATGAAGAAAAAGAACACGTGGGCGAGTTTCAGCAGCTTCTCAGCATGCTTGCGCCTCAGGATGAGGATTTTTACCGGGAAGGCAGGGAGGAAGCTGCTATCTACCTGGATGATATGCAGGCTTGCGATAGGAAAAAGTAGGAGCAGGGCGCATCACTTCTTCTCAGCCTGGGCAGGGGCCTGCTCAGGCTGGGGCTGAGAGGTGACCTCCAGCGTGCCCAGAACGGTGGGCAAGCCGGTGCTGATGGCATCTTTGGCCTTTTCGCCAATGCGGTTGATGGCTTTGGTGTCCACCTTGTGCATGCCGTCCATGGCGCTGGCCATGGTGCGGATATGGGCGTGCATCCACTCGCGGTTGATTTCCGGCTGCTTCAAGGTGCGGCGCAAATCAGAGAGAGCATCGCTCATGGTGCTGTGGTCCTTTTCATCAGCCACCGCAGGGCCGGCGATGATGAAGATATCGTGGAAAGAGGCGGTTGTCTTCTTACGGCCTTTCACCTCAACACTGCGCTCATGAACCACAGCCCCGCACAGCACATTGCAGGGCCGGCTCTCTCCCGTGGCGGGATCTGTATGTGTGGCCGTGTAGGATGAACTCAGCAAGTACACCTCCCCCTCCACATCGTTGCCCAGTGCTTTGCGGATGCGGTCGCGCCCCAGGCGCACTTCCTTGACCTCGTCGGTAGCGTGCATCAGCCTGGATTGCGGAATGGCTGCATCCAGCGTGTAGCCGGGAAGGTTTTTGACTGCGGGTTCCAGCAGCTTGGCCAGAGCATCAGCATCTGTAGTGATGCTGCGAATGGGAGTCTCAAAAGAAGAGATGTAATGAGCCTTGAGCTTTTGCGCAGAATGATCCAGCACCATGGTGCGTACGCACACGTTGGCCGGGTGTTCTGCCGTGGTGTCCCACTGCACGCTGCCGGCTCCTTTCCAACCGCTGGGAAGGGGGTAGGTGATGGCCGTGCTCTTGATGATTTCATCATGAAGAACGGCTTTCGGGGCGCCATGAGCCACCATGCCTGTCAGCATGGCGCTAACAGCCAGAAAAGGGAGGAAGGGTAGGGAGTTCATCAGGCTCATAATGGCTTAAGATAATGCGTTTGTCAATTCAAAATCGGCCTTAACGCTCGTAATAAGTATAGCCGTTGAGACCATCGCGATAAGCCTCCAGCGCAATGCGACGCTGGCGCGGTGTGATGAGCCCGTTTTCAACGGCTTTTTCTGCCAGATTGCGGAACTTGCTCACCAAATCGCGGGCATCGTACTTCACGTAAGAGAGCACGTCGGCCACACAATCGCCTTCTTCCTCGCTGGTGTAGACGGGGCGGCTGTTTTCCAGGTGGACGCTGACCACGTTGGTGTCGCCAAGCAGGTTGTGGATATCGCCCAGCGTTTCCTGGTAGGCACCCACAAGGAAGATGGCCACGTAGTAGTTCTCTTCGCCGAAGATGTCCACCTCATGCAGGGGCAGGGATTTGGCCACGTCTTCACGGTCAATGAACTTGTCGACCTTGCCGTCGCAGTCGCAGGTGATATCCACCAGCACGGTTTTCTGGGTGGGGCGTTCGCCAAGACGCTGGATGGGCATGACGGGGAAGAGCTGGTCGATTGCCCAGGAATCCGGCAGACTTTGGAAGAGGGAGAAATTAGCGTAGTAGAAGTCCACCATGTTGTCGGAAACTTCCTTGAGGTCTTCGGGAATTTCGCTCATTTCAGCAATACGGCGGGCGATAAGGCCCATGATATGCCAGTAAAGAGCCTCGCCAATGCCTCGCTCGCGAAGAGTAGCGGTGCCGTAGTAGAACTGCATGCGCAGCTGGTCGCGGTAGAAATTGGCATCGTTGTAGCACTCCTGAATATTCTTGCGCGTCAGCATGCGGTGCGTTTCATCCAGCGCTTTAAGCACTTCGCTGGCGTTCTCAGGCAGCTGGGGTATCTTGGCGTCTGTGCCGGGGGAACTTGTCACGTCCAGAATGTTGAATACCAACACAGAGTGGTAGGCGGAGATGGCTCGGCCGGATTCGGTGACAAGCGTGGGATGCTCCACTCCGTACTTGGTGCACATTTCACCGACAACTTCCACGATGTCTCGGGCGTATTCTTCGATGGAGTAGTTGCAGGATGAGTGGAAATTTGTCTTGGAACCATCGTAGTCCACGGCAAGACCACCGCCCATATCCAGCGTGCCCATGGGGGCTCCTTCGCGCACAAGATCGATGTACATGCGGCAGGCTTCGGTCAGCCCCTCACGTACGACAGAAATGTTGGGAATCTGGGAGCCCTGGTGGTAGTGCAGCACTTTCAGGCAATGCAGCATGCCTGCTTCCTTGAGCTGGTCCACCACATCAATCACCTGGGCAGAGTTGAGCCCGAACACGGATTTATCGCCGGCGGATTCGCTCCAGTGGCCAGAACCCTTGGAGGCCAGACGAACACGCACGCCCAGATTGGGTTCGATACCGAGCAGCTTGGCGCGCTCCAGAATGGCCGGCAATTCGCTGGGCATTTCCAGAATCAGGTATACGTTGATGCCCATTTGCTGCCCCATGAGCGCCAAGTCGATGAACTCGTCATCCTTGTAGCCATTGCACATCAGGAAAGCCTTGGGGTCTTTCATCTGAGCCATGGCTGCAATCAGCTCCGGCTTGGAACCGGCTTCCAGACCATAGTGGTAACGGGAACCAAAGGATACAACCTCTTCCACAATCTGGCGCTGCTGGTTCACTTTGATGGGGTATACACCGCGGTATTTACCCTGGTATCCCACCGCTTTGATGGCTTTGGCAAAGCTCTTGTTGAGCTCTTCGATACGGGCGCACAGCAAATCACGGAAACGCAGCAACACGGGGGCATCCGTGCCGCGTTCGGCCAGACCCTTCATGATTTCTGACAGGCTCACATCCTTGAGTTCCCCATCGGTGTCTGCCAGTTTAACGGTGACTTCCCCATTTTTGGAAACATCAAAGTATCCGTTACTCCAATTGTGGATACCATACAAATCGGCAGAGTCTGCCGTGGTCCAGTTTTTGACTTTTCGACGGATAACGGTCTTTTTGTGCGACATTTGATGCTGTGTGGTTAACTGTTCTGTTGATGGGGCCTACGCAGTACGGCGCGCGCGTGTGCGGGCGTTATATCCTACATTGTTTCAAATGTCAATAAAACTTTGCACGTCTGGGAGCTTGGTCATCTTCTTTTCGCTGGACAGCGGGCAGGGGCTTTGGTATAAGGAAACAAGCGTATGCGAGATATATTTAATCCTCTGGTGCTGTTGGGTGTGCTGCTGATGCTGGCAATGCGAGTAACGTCTGCCGATGCAGAGATGGCGCAGACTCTTGATGTGTTGATGTTGACGCTGTGTGTTGTCTGCTGCATACTGAACTTTTCGCTGGGCATAGCCCGCATGTTGGTGCGTCGGCGTGCGCTGATGCCTGTGGTGTGGGCCGTGGTGTATTTGATTGTGGGGTGCTGCGTGTGGAGTATCTGTTTTCATTCCCCGGACATGGGGGAAGATTGCACTGCTTATGTGCAACTGCGTGCTCAGTATCAGGATGGTGCATCGCCCTGTGTGCGTTCGGAAGAAGGAGATAGCCTGTTGGCTCTCACGGCTGCTTTGGGTGAATCCCGCGCGCTGGCAGAGATGCTGCGGACACATGGCAATACGATAGCCATGGAGGAAAAAGTGGAAGCGGCTCACGCCGCCGCTGCCGCCGGCAAGGTGCGCACCCTGAAACTGCTCCTTGATGCCGGTGTGGAGGTCAATGCCTGCCATGCCAGCGTTTCCTTATTGAATGCAGCCGCTCAGAATGGGATGACGGATGCCATGCAAGCGCTGCTCAAGTTGGGCGCAGATGCTAATTTGGCTGATGATGAGGGGACAACACCGCTGATGAGTGCAGTCATGACAAACCGCCCGACACCGGTCCGCATGCTGCTTGAGCATGGGGCGGATGTTTCCCTGCTTGATAAGAGCGGGCGCAATGCTGCCAGCTATGCTCGCAGTGAAGAAGTACGCTCGTTGGTGGAAAAATCCGCCGGTCAGCCCTGAACGCTTGTCTTGAATGAGCAGGCGGCGATTTCCGGCAGAATGTATTTGAAGACCTCCACCGTGGCAGATGGAGCGTGAAACTCTTTCACGCAACATGTTGCCAGCTCGTGTGCCAGCGTTTCAACGAGATTGTAGCTCTTGCTTTGAGCCAATTCCAGGAGCCGATAGGTCAGCTGAGCGTAATCAATCGTACGCGCAATATCCTCCTGCATATCAGCAAAGGGTGCAGGTACGGTCAGGGTGATATCTGCGGTGAGTCGCTGAGCGCTGCTGCGTTCTTCTTCCGTGATGCCGATGTGGCAGGAGAGCTCCAGCTGACGGAGCGTAATTGTTTCCTGCGGCACAGAGGGGGTGTGCTCCATGAGCTTGCGGAGCGCCCCCAGATGCGGCACAATCATTTCAGGCTGAGCCTGTGAGAGCTGTTGAACATTGTTGTAGCCCGTCTGCACACCGATGCCGGTGATACCAGCGCAATGCGCGGCATTGATATCATGCTGCATATCGCCGATAAAGGCTGTTTCGTGCGGCAGCAGCCCGTGCTGCTTCATGAGGGAGGGGATGTAATGTTCCTTGTTGTGAATACCGGAGTGAATATGCTCAAAATAGTGGTGCATATCCATCTCGTATGACTGCTGCTCAAAAGCCTTGGGGTCCATGCTCGTAAGGATGAAACAGCGGATGCCTCGGCTGCGGCAGAAATCCAGGAAATCTCTGGCATGGGGAATCGGTGTCACTTTCAACTGGGAATGGTCGAAAGCGTAGCGGTAAAAGTTCTCCAAATCCTCCAATTTGGCATGGGGTGTTTTCCATGCGTAATAGTCGGGGTACGGCAGTTGGAACTCGCTGCGGAAGCTATCGCGATTGAGCGGCTCCAGATTGTATTGGCTGAGTACGTAATTGGTGGCCTCGATGGTGAGCGCCATATCATCGCACAGTGTGCCGGACCAGTCGAAAATGATGTTGCGGAACATGAAAAACGTAGGTGAATTGCTTATTTTTTTCGCACGGAAGATGCAGAACCATACCCTTTTTTGCCACCGCTGGTAATGATGCGGTTTTTGAGCTGGTATTTCTGCACCGCTTTCTTGAGAGAGGGATTCAGGAAAGGATTGTCCTTGCCGAACTTGGCCCAGGGACCGCCGGGAACGAGCGAGAAGTCCACAAAGCGCCAGTGTACCTTCGCCATACCACCGGGGATGCCCAAGTAGTCGCGCACGGCGGGGGAGATATCAATACCGGCCGCTTGGTTAGCCTTGTTGCGCGGTCTTGCCCCGCCGAAGACGTATTGCCAGTCATCCGTACAGAAGGGCCCGCAGTCTTCCCATTGAGCAAAGCAGTAACGCCCCTTGTAGTAGATTTGAACCCACATGCCACGGCATACGGATTCGTACTTGCCCTCCTTATCGCGGCGGTACCAGGGAATCACCTTCGAGGCCTCCGGCTTGGGCCCACCTTTCTGAATATCATTATAAGGAAGGGCTATGTAGAATGGATTGAGCTGGGGAGTGAACCCTTTGGGCGCGAATGTTTTGGGGTCGCGGTTGGCGGGGTTGGGGTCATCAAACCCACCGTAGTTGTCATCCCATGCGCTGTCCCAGCTGCTGGCTGTATTGGGCGTGGGGTTGCGCTCAGTCGGACGTTCACCAATGTAGAAGTATGTAGCGGTGATGTCGTAATGCCATGGGTATGCGCCTTTGCGGGGTGGTGTGGGTATCTTTTTGGGGTCAGGGAAATTGCGGCGGTGGCTTTGGTCCAGGCTCGGGCGAATGGGGCCATTCTTGATGGAGGCCTGAAGCAAGCTGTCATCGCTCATCTTTTTGCGTGTCTCCGAAGCAACACGCGGCACCAGCTTTTGCCTTGCTGCAACGGCTTGCTCAATCGCTTTACCGGATGCGCCATAGTTTGTGGCTCCCATGAGGGGAGCTGTTGCGCAGGTCAAGATAGCAAGCAGGTTGCAGAAACGGGAAAGTTGGAGAGGCATTGTTTTTTGTAATGGATGAGCTATTACCAGTTGTGAATCACACTGGGACGTGCCACGGGCAGTTTATCGGGGGCATCAAGCGTGTAGTGCAGCCCGCGGGATTCCTGACGGCGGATGGCACAATCGACAATGAGCGAGGCTGTGAGCGCGAGGTTTCGCAAATCAATGATTTCCGGGGTGACGCGGTAGCCCCAGTAGTATTCATTGATTTCACGGTTGATGTTGCGAAGGCGTGTCGCAGCACGTTGCAAGCGGTGGTTGGTGCGCACAATGCTCACATAGTCAGTCATGGTGCGGCGAACTTCATCCCAGCAGTGGTAGAGGATGGCCAAGTCATCTCGCTCGGCTTTTTCGCCGTGAATCCACTCGGGAATGGGGTATTCCTCCATCTTGTGGGCAAGGGGCAGGCGGGTGAGCATGGTTGCCAGAGCTCGCTTGGAGGTGACCACGCACTCAAGCAGCGAATTGCTGGCCAGTCGATTAGCTCCATGCAGACCGGTGCAGGCGCATTCACCTGCGGCAAAGAGCCCGCGCAGACTGGTCTGCCCGTTGGTGTTTGTCTGGATGCCGCCGCATTGGTAGTGGGCAGAGGGTACGATGGGAATCATGTCCTTTTCTGCATCAACGCCGTAGCTCTTGCATGTTTCGTAAATGTAGGGGAAACGCTCGGCCATGAACCCGGCCGGCTTGTGGGTCATGTCCAGGTACATGCAGGGGTGGCCTGTGCGCAGAATCTCGCTGTTGATGGCGCGGGCAACAATGTCGCGCGGAGCTAGGCTCTTGCGCGCATCGTACTTGTGCATGAACTCTTTGCCGTTCGGCCCTTTGAGAATACCGCCTTCGCCGCGCACAGCTTCGGAGATGAGGAAGGTGAGCCCCTCTCGGTCTGAGCTCTTGGGATTATAGAATGTGGTGGGGTGGAATTGCACGAATTCCATGTTAGAGATGTTGGCACCGGCACGCCAGGCCATGGCAACACCATCGCCCGTAGCCGTCTGGGGATTCGTGGTGTACATGTACACACGACCCGTGCCGCCTGTGGCAAGCATAACGCGGTCGCAGCGGAAAATATCCACCTCGCCCGTGGCTGGGTTGAGAACGTATGCGCCCAGAACGCGGTCTTCTGTCACGCAGCCGAGCTTGGCTGTGGTGATGAGATCGATGGCGATGCGGTGGTCCAGAATCTCGATATTGGGGTGGCGGCGGGCGCATTCCAGCAGTTTGGAGCTGATTTCCAGACCGGTGGTGTCTTTTGAGTGAAGAATACGGCGCTTGCCATGGCCACCTTCGCGGCCGAGTGAAAACTCACCATCTTTGTGCTGGTCAAAGTCTACGCCCCATTCCACCAGTTCGCGGATGGCTTCGGGGGCCTCGGTAATAATGGTACGGACTGCGGCTTCATCGCAAAGGCCTGCGCCGGCATCCAGCGTATCCGCTACGTGTTCCTCAAACGTATCGTTTTTGTCCATCACAGCGGCAATGCCGCCCTGTGCTTTTGCTGAACTGGAAACGAGCGGGTCATTTTTGCACAGTACGATGACTTTGCCGTGTTCTGCTGCACGCAGAGCAAAACTGAGCCCTGCCACACCGCTGCCGATAACTAAGAAATCTGTCGTAATCATCTTCGTGATAGATGCGCGCGCATTCTACCACAGGCTTCTCAATAATGCAAACATTACAAGCAAGATATTTGCCTGTGCCGTTCTTTTCTGTTCGTCATGCTGCCCGATTACTCGCCCAAGGGGAGTGTCAGCAGGAAGGTTGTGCCATTCGCATCGCTGCGTTCAAGGCTTAAATCTCCGCCGATGGATTGTGCCAAATCGCGAGACAACGCCAGCCCCAGGCCAATGCCCGGTTTGCTACCGGGAGCCGCTTGGGCAGAGCGGGAGAAAGCCTGGAAGAGGTGTTTGCGGGCTTCTTCGTTGATACCCGGGCCATTGTCTGAGAATCGGATGGCCAACCCCTTATGCGTCTGAATGGCTTGAATGTTGACGCTGGCACCTGTACCGGAAGCGTATTTGATGGCATTGTCTGCCAGATTGGTCAGGATTTGCTCCAGAGACAACATATCGGTGCGCAAGGACAGAAGCCCGGTTCGGGAATCAACGGCCTGTGTGAATTGGAACCCGGCTTTGCGTAACTGTGCTCCGATTTTGTTGAATAAATCCGGCAGCAGCTTACCACAAGGGGCGCAGTCCTGCCGCCCGCGCACTTTACCGCGTGTCAGGCGGGCAAAGGACAGAACATTTTCCACCAAATGCCCCAGCCTGCGGCTTTCTTGGTACAGCGTTTCGTGGTATTCAGCCACTTTTTCAGGGGAGAGCTTGGCATCCCTGAGCAGTTCTGTGTACAGATTGAAGCTTGTGAGGGGGGTGCGCAATTCGTGGGTGACAGCCGATACGAAATCACTGCGGCGGCGCTCCAGTCGGGCATAGAAAGCAAGTAGGCTGAAGAGAATGATGATGCTCAAGCCGGAGGTGACCCAGGCTGCGGTGACTGTGTTGCTGAGTGCTTGCTTGCGTGCCTTGGTATCCGGTAGCTGAATGTCTTTTCCGGGGCGCAGGACCAGGGGCAGGGGGGCAAGGTTGGCAGTTTCTCCCTTGCGAGCAAAGTCAATTTCAGGAGATTGAAGCTCGGGCTCTACCAGCGGCAAGAGGTGCGCGGCCAGTTTGTTGGCATCGATGATGAAGCCCTCTGCCGCATTGCCGTGTGTGGTGGGCACGGAGCGCATGTACACAAGATTCTCTCCTGCATGCCAGGCGAAAAACGGTCCGGGAGCATCCGTCTGATGCATGGGCTTGGAAAAGTCCGTATCTTTGATTTGGTAGACCCCGAACACGGGTAAATGCGTGGACGGATCGTAGGTGCTGGTTTGGTTCGGGTCAAAAACCGGTGCGCTGGGGTTATCTGCCTTGCGGCGCATAGTGTCGGTGACAGCCGTGGCACTATCCAGTATGGCGCCAAAGCTCTCTTCCCCTTGCGGTACTTGCAGACCCGCAGGAGTCATCAGGAAGAAGCCGCAGTTGAAATCTGCTTTTCCGCCGCCCGGCATGGGGTAGTTGATTTGGCCCACGGGTGCCATGTCTCCCAGCTTATTGCGTTCTTCCGCCAGCAAACGCTCCATTTCTGCTTGTACTCGGGGGAGTGAAAGCTGCAGCAAGCGGGTAGATTGTGCTTGCTTATCAATCGTGAGTAACTTGTTTTCCAGCAGCGCTGCTTCCCGTGCCTGCCACAGGGCGGCGGTGAGGGTGAGCAATGCAAAGAGGATGAGGAAGATGGTGAGCTTTTTATTCATGATGCATTCCATTTGTAGCCACGCCCGCGCACGTTTTCAAAATGTGCTGCTGCGTCCGGCCCAATCTTTTCACGGAGTCTTGCCAGAGTGACTGCTACTGCGCGGGTCTGGTTGGCGC
This sequence comes from Akkermansia sp., assembly GCA_045650805.1. Taxonomy (GTDB): domain Bacteria; phylum Verrucomicrobiota; class Verrucomicrobiia; order Verrucomicrobiales; family Akkermansiaceae; genus Akkermansia. Next base: position 80,317 of record JAZRRO010000014.1, on the reverse strand, counting down.
GGGATTGGCTGCCCCAGATGCGCAGCAGCATTTCTTCCTGCGGTATCACGCGGTTGGGGTGTGCCAGAAAGTAACGGAAGAGTTCATACTCACGCTCGCTGAGCGGGATGGTGCAGCCATCTGCCCGGTTGACACTGCGGGTGTGGGGATCCAGCTCGCCCCCGGGATAGCTCAGAGCTTCCAGCGCCGCGCGAGGGCGCCCTGCAGAGCGGCGCAGGACTGCGGTGATGCGAGCCAGCAACTCTGCAATGCTGAACGGCTTGACCACATAGTCATCCGCGCCCAGCTCCAGCCCCTTGATGCGCTCCTTTTCTTCGCCATGAGCTGTCAGAATGATACTGGGAATCCCTGGACACTCTTTTTCCATGATACGCAGGAGCTTGAATCCATTGATAAAGGGCATATTCACATCGAGCAGAGCCAAATCAACCGGCTTGCTGAGCAGGAGTTCCAATGCTTTCTGCCCATCTTCTGCCACCAGTACATCATACCCCGCCCCTTGCAGCGTATCTGCCAGGGCTATGCGTATCGGAGTGTCATCCTCCGCTACCAGTATGCAGCGTTCATTCACTCGCCCTAAGCTAGCACAATGCCGCCGCCTTTTCAAGTTCAAATGCCTTGCTCATAGCTACTTGCTGTATGGCTGGTGGGGAATTTGCTTGCATTTTGTTGCATAATGGGGTTGAATGAGCGCATGAAGACGATTGCCCTGACCTTGATTGGCGCTAGTGTGATGATGGTGTTGACCTCCTGCGGTGAATGCGCATGCAATTCCTATAATAAGGATTATTTGCGCGATGTGCCGGTGACTCGCTCTGCTCGTTTCCGTTAATTTTTTTCTGCGCTATCGAGTATGTCTTTTGAGATTCGCGAAAAGCCGGAGATGGTGGAGCGCGCCTTGCTGGTAGGCATAGGCTTACCGGGGGAATCGCGCCGTGAGCGTGAGGCTCTGCTCGCAGAATTGGTGGACCTGGTGGAAAATCTGGGGATTGGTATTGTGGGCAGCTCCGTGGAGTATACCCGCGAAATGCAAGCCAAATACCTGTGTGGTGTCGGCAAGGCCGAGGAAATCTACGCAAGAGCCAAGGAACTGGATGCTGACTGCATTATCTTTGATAATTTGCTCAGCCCCTCGCAGCAGCGCGAGTGGGAAAAGTTGACGAACGTGACTGTTGTTGACCGCGAAGAAATCATTCTTGATATCTTTGCCAAGCGTGCCCGCACGAAAGAAGCCGTGATGCAGGTGGATTTGGCCCGCATGCAGTATGCTTTGCCCCGTATGGCCGGCATGTGGAAGCATTTGGACCGCCAGCGTGGTGGCTCCGGCGGTGGCAAGGGTGGCGGTGCAGCCGCTCGTGGTGAAGGTGAAAAGCAGATTGAAGTGGACCGCCGATTGGCTCACGACAGGATTGAAGCCATCCGCGCAGAACTTGAAGTGGTGCGCCGCCAGCGTGGCACACAGCGCAAGGAGCGCAATCGACAGGGGATTCCCACCGCTGCCATTGTGGGCTATACCAATGCGGGTAAATCTTCCTTGCTCAATAAAATTACGGGGGCAGGGGTGCTGGCCAAGAACATCCTCTTTGCTACGCTTGATACAACAAGCCGCAAGATTGAACTGCCCGATGGTCAGCCGCTTGTGTTGACTGATACGGTGGGCTTCATCCGCAATTTGCCCCACCGTCTGGTGGAGGCGTTCAAATCCACCTTGGAAGAAGCTGTCCTGGCTGATTTCCTGATTCAGGTGGTAGATGCCAGCGACCGTGAAGCTCTTCGCCACTATGAGACCACCTGCGAGGTGTTGGCTGAACTGGGCGCTGCGGATAAGCCCATGATTGTGCTGTGGAACAAGGTAGACATGCTTCCCGAAGAGGTTCGCCTGTCTACGCTGGAGGCTTTGGCCGCCAAGGTGGAGGTCCCCAGCATCTTTATCAGCGCGCTGGAAGGAACCGGGATGGATGAAATGCTGGCGGCTTGTGTGGAAATGCTCTCGCATCGTGTCACAACCGCTCGTTATCGTATCCCCCTGGCAGAGAGCCGTATTATTGCCATCATGCACCGCGATGGTAAGGTGTTGGCTACTGAATATGAAGGGAATGATGCGTTGGTGGATGCCATTCTGCCGCGTGAGTTTGCCGCACGTCTGGAGCCTTACCTGGTGAAATAAAGTTGAGCGTATGAAATCCTTTATCTGTTCGCTTATCCCGTTGGTGTTCATCGCGGCGTGTTCGCAAACGCCGACGATGGAGTCTCTCATCCGAACGGGCGACCAGCTCGACGCAGAAGCTCGCAATAAGCGGGTGGCTCGCACGTTTGAGCAGTTTATCGCCAGTCCCAATTATCGTTTCAGCCGCGATGTGTGGCGTGGTGCTGCTGTTGAGTGGTATGCGCCCAGTCAGACGCGTGTTGAAATCCTGCTCGACCAGCAGCGTGGCCGCCTGTACATCAAGAATCAGATTGCCATGGATTTCCCTGCGTGTACCGGTAAGAGCGGTACTCATGATACGCCCAAAGGGCAATTCCGCATCAGCGAGAAAAAGCTGGAGCACCGCTCTACGTTGTATGGCTCTTATGTGGATGCTGCCGGCGATGTCGTGAAGGGCGGTGTGCATTCTTCTGACAAGGCTCCTGCCGGTACGACATTCCGTGGAACAAAAATGCCGTACTGGATGCGTTTCAATGGTGCCATCGGCATGCATACCGGAACTGTTTTGCGCGATGGCGATTCGCATGGGTGCGTCCGTATTCCCCCGGAGGCATGCAGTATCATCTTTGAGAAAACGACCGTGGGTACACCCGTCATTGTAAAATAAAGTTGCCGCCATGATTTCGCGTTTATATTCAGCTTCTGTATTCGGGATAGATGGCTTTGAGGTATCTGTGGAGATAGATGCCCGCCAGGTGAAAGATACCGGCCGTATTTCTGTGGTTGGGCTGCCTGATGCTGCGGTGAAAGAGAGTATACAACGCGTGACGTCTGCTCTGAGCAACAGTAATTTCTTCCGTCCGGGGGAAATGATTGTCACGGTTAATCTTGCCCCGGCCGATGTGCGAAAACAAGGGCCCGGATTTGATTTGCCCATTGCGTTGGGGCTTGAGGTGGCTATCCAGCAAAATCATGAGGATATTCCCAAGCCTCATAAACGCCGTGTCCCGCTGGGGGTGGATGACTGGTGCATCATCGGTGAATTGGCTCTGGATGGGCAGGTGAGGGGAGTGCGTGGTATTTTGCCGCAAGCAGTTGCCGCCCGCGATGCCGGCCGCAAGTATTTAATGGTGTCGGCTGAAAATGCGGATGAAGCAGCAGTTGTCAATGGTATTGATGTGTATGCTGTTGAGTCGCTCAGTGAGGCTTGGGCCGTGTTGTCCGACCGCGCTTCGTTTGCTCCGTATCGCCCCGCTATATCGCCTGTTGCTGTGGATTCTGCCTTGGATTTTGATGAAATCAAGGGGCAGAGCTATGCTCGCCGCGCTATGGAGATTGCCGCAGCCGGTGGGCATAATATCCTGCTGAGCGGAAGCCCCGGTAGCGGTAAGAGCATGCTTGCCTCCCGCTTGCCCACGATTTTGCCCCCGCTGACGCATGAGGAATCTCTCACCACCAGCAAGATTCATTCTGTGTGTGGTTTGCTGCCGGGTGGTAAAGGCTTGTTGCGCACCCGTCCTTGCCGCGCTCCGCACCATACTATTTCCGATGTGGGGCTGATGGGGGGTGGCTCTAATATCACCCCTGGCGAAATCTCCCTTGCACACAACGGCGTTTTGTTCCTCGATGAGCTGCCGGAGTTTAATCGCCGCACGCTGGAGACGCTGCGCCAACCTCTCGAAAGCGGCTCTATTACAATTTCTCGTGCGGCCGGTAGCATGGATTTTCCCTGTGATTTCATGCTTGTCGCGGCAATGAATCCGTGTCCCTGCGGTTATCTGGGGGATCCTCGCCATTCTTGCAAATGCTCCCCCGCCGAGGTTGCCCGCTACCGCCGCAAGATATCCGGGCCTCTTCTGGATCGCTTTGATATGGTGATTGATGTGCCGCCCGTGGCTCCGGCCAGCTTGCTGTCAAAGCCTGATGGTGAGAGCAGTGCCGTCATCCGTGAGCGCGTGTTGGCAGCCCGCAAACGCCAGCAAACACGATATGCCGGGACCTCCATTTCTTGCAATGCTCGCTTGAGTGGCAAAGCTTTGCGAAAGTATTGTCCCCTTACGCAGAGTCAGCAGGCACTCCTGCTTTCTGCCGTGGAGCAGTTGGGCTTGTCTGCCCGGGCGTTTGACCGCATTTTGCGTGTGGCCCGCACGATAGCAGACCTGGCCGGCAGAGATGTGCCGACGGATGACGATATCTACGAAGCCATACAATTCCGCCAGTTTGAAAGCTCCCTGCGCGCTCTTTGACGAAAAAAATGCGCCAGCAGGTGAAAAATTGGTAAATTTCGTGTTGCAAGTTGGGTGGTCTCGTGCTATTTTATTGGCACCATGATTACAGGTACTACTCATAAGAAGGCTGCTGAGTGGGTTGAGCAAATCCGCCAGCTCTGCAAACCCGATTCCGTCTACTGGTGCGACGGTTCCGAGGAAGAGAACACCAAGCTTTGCGACATGCTCGTGGAGAAGGGCACCTACATCCGCCTGAATCCCGAGAAGCGCCCCGGCTGCTTCCTGGCTCGTTCCACTCCTTCTGACGTGGCCCGCGTAGAGGAACGCACTTTCATCTGCTCCGAGAAGGAAGAGGATGCCGGTCCTACCAATAACTGGAAGTCCCCGGCTGAGATGCGTGCCATCCTCAACCCCTACCTCGATGGTTCCATGAAGGGCCGTACCATGTACGTGATTCCTTTCTGCATGGGTCCGCTTGATTCTCCCCTTGCCAAGATCGGCATCGAAATCACTGACTCCGCTTACGTTGTCACCAACATGCGCATCATGACCATCATGGGCGAAAAGGTGCTCAAGCGCCTCGAAGACGAGGTGAACGGCGGTGGTAATCCCAAGCGTGACGGCTACGGCGACTTCGTTCCCTGCCTCCACACCGTGGGTGCTCCCCTCGAGCCCGGTCAGGAAGACGTGACTTGGCCCTGCAACAACGAAGAGAAGTACATCTGCCACTTCCCCGAAACGGGCGAAATCATCTCCTACGGTTCCGGTTATGGTGGTAACGCTCTTCTTGGTAAGAAGTGCCTTGCTCTTCGTATCGCTACCGGCATCGCTCAGAAGAACGGCTGGATGGCTGAGCACATGCTCATCCTTGGTATCACCGATCCCCAGGGTCGCAAGTCCTATGTGACGGGTGCATTCCCCTCCGCTTGCGGTAAGACCAACCTGGCCATGGTTGTTCCTCCCCCCGCACTCGCTGCCAAGGGCTGGAAGACCAGCATCATCGGTGACGACATCGCATGGATTTGGCCCCACGAGGACGGTACCTTCCACGCCATCAACCCCGAAAACGGTTACTTCGGTGTGGCTCCCGGTACTTCCTACAAGTCCAACCCCATCGCCATGGACACCATCAAGGAGAACATCATCTTCACCAACGTGGGTCTGACCGACGATGGCGACGTGTGGTGGGAAGGTATGGACGGCGAAGCTCCCGCTCACGCCATCGACTGGCAGGGTAACGACTGGACGCCCGATTGCGGCCGCAAGTGCGCTCACCCCAACAGCCGCTTCACCGCTCCCGCTTCTCAGTGCCCCACGCTCGACCCCGAGTACTACAACCCCGAAGGTGTGTCCATCAGCGCATTCCTCTTCGGTGGCCGTCGCGCCACCACCATGCCGCTCGTATTCCAGTCCAAGGATTGGAACCACGGCGTGTACGTGGGTGCTACCATGGGCTCCGAAATGACTGCCGCTGCTTTCGGCCAGATTGGTCAGGTTCGCCGCGACCCGATGGCTATGAAGCCCTTCATCGGCTACAATGTGGGTGACTACTGGCAGCACTGGCTGGATATGGGCACCAAGACTTGCGCTTGCAAGCTTCCCAAGATCTTCAACGTGAACTGGTTCCGCAAGGATGCCGAGGGCAACTTCGTATGGCCCGGCTTCGGCGACAACATGCGCGTTCTTGACTGGGTGCTCCGCCGCTGCCGTGGCGAAGTGGACGGTGTGGAAACCGCTCTTGGTATCTCCCCCGCCTACTCCGAGCTCGACACCGAAGGCCTCAACGGCTACGATGAAGCTGCCTTCAACACCAACATGGCTCTCTCCGAGTCCGAGTGGAAGGCTGAGCTCGAATCCCAGACTGAGCTGTTCAACATGGTGGGTGACAAGCTGCCCGCCGAGCTCGAAGCTCAGCGCCAGGCTATGCTCGCTAAGTTCAACTAAAGCGCTTAGCTGTTGAAATCCCTTTTCCGCCGTCTTTCGCATCGCGAGAGGCGGCGGAAATCTTTTTGGTGCTAAAGTGGGTGATGACTGCAAAAGGGATTGCCAAGGGGGCGATTGCGGGGTAAAATGATGTCCGAGAGTATGTTGCTTATGAGTAGAAAATTGACACATGCGATACTGGTAGGTGTTGCGCTGATGTTTGTTGCCTGCACAGGGCAGAATGACCCCGCGCCTGTGGATCCTGCTGTTTTAGACGATATTAAACCTAAAAAGGAAGGAAAGAAGCAGCCCAAGCCCGGCAAAAAAACAACAACACCGACAGTTGCCGAGGAAACTTACACTTCTCAATATACTTATACCGGCCCTCGAATGCCCGGATTGCGCGTGTCTCATGTCAGCGTTCCCGGCAATTATGTTGCCTTGACCTTTGATGATGGCCCCAGCCCGGCGTTGACTCCGCGTGTTTTGGATATCCTCAACCGTTATGGCGCTAAGGGCACGTTCTTTGTTGTCGGCCGAAGCGTTTCTCGCAATAGCAATATTCTAGCTCGTGCCGTGGCTGAGGGGCACGAGGTTGGCGCGCATACCTGGAGCCATATCAAGATGACGGCAAGTGGTACTCAGCGAGTCATCAGCGAAATGGATCGCACCAATGCCGCCATCCTGTCCGCAACGGGTGTAATGCCCAAGATTATGCGTCCCCCCTATGGTGCCGTAAACTCCCATTTGGTGAGCCTGATGAAGAGCCGCTACGGTATGTCCACGATTATGTGGGATGTTGACACGCGCGACTGGCAGCACCCCGGGGTGTCTGTGGTTACCCAGCGTGCCGTTGGCCGTGCTCGCCCGGGTTCGATTATCTTGCTGCACGATATCCATGAATCGACGTTGCATGCCGTAGAAGGCATTGTGAGTGGGCTTCAGGCTCGTGGTTTCAAAATTGTGACGGTATCTGAACTGATGGCGTTGGGCAGACACGCTGCGCAACAGGCTGCTGAGGCTAAGGTTGCCGCCGAGTCTGCTTCTGTTGAAGCTACTGAAACGGTTCAGCCCGAAACTCCTGTGCCTGCTGTGGAAATGCAGACGCCCGAAGCTCAGCCGCAGCCCGAGCCTGTGACCGTGCCTTCTGTCACACCTGTGCAGAATGCACCGGAAGTTCAGGCCCCTGAGAATGCCGGTGCTGCCTCCATCTCGGGTGCAGTAGCTCAATAATGAAATTTTCCACCATACTGTCATACCATGAAGAAGAAACAGGGAACAGTTTATTTGGTTGGTGCAGGCCCCGGTGACCCGCAGTTGATGACGCTCAAAGGGCGTGCGTTGATTGAGCAGGCTGATTGCGTTGTTTATGATGCCTTGGCCGCAACAACGATGCTTTCGTGGACCAAACCCGGGTGTGAGAAAATTTACGTAGGCAAGCGTGCCGGCAAGCATGCCATGCCTCAAGGGGATATCAACACGCTACTGGTGGAGTGTGCCGCCAAGTATGCTTGCACCGTGCGTTTGAAAGGTGGCGACCCGTACGTCTTTGGCCGTGGCGGTGAAGAAGCTGCGGCTCTGTATGATGCTGGGATTAATTTCCAGGTGGTGCCCGGCATCAGCTCTGCCATTGCCGGCCCTGCTTATGCTGGTATACCTGTGACCCACCGAGCCCACAATACACAACTGACCATCTTTACCGGGCATGAGGATGCCAACAAGAAGGAATCCTCTCTGGATATCGCCGGTATTGCCGCAGCACGTGGTACAAAGGTGATGCTGATGGGAATGAGCCGATTGCAGGAAACAATGCAGGCTCTTGTTGCGGCCGGACAGGATGGCAATGAACCCGCTGCCGCGATTCAGTGGGCAGCTACCGGTCGCCAGCGCAAGGTGATTGCAACGGTGGCGACCCTGGCAGATGCTGTGGCAGAGGCCGGTCTGGGAGCTCCTGCGGTGGTGGTTATTGGCGATGTTGTTCGCGAAGCGGATAAATTGGATTGGTATGGGAGATTGCCCTTGACCGGTTGCCGAGTGGTGGTGACGCGCACGCGTGAGCAAGCCGGTGCGCTCTCTTCCTCGTTGGAAGCACTGGGGGCCGATGTGATGGAATTGCCCACCATTCGCATTGTGCCACCTACTGATCGCAAGGATTTTGCCGCTGCCGTGGTGGACAGCCCGCACTATGACTGGCTCATTTTCTCCAGCCCCAACGGCGTCAAGCGCTTCTTTGAGGCTTTCTATTCCGTGTATGAAGACATTCGAGAGCTGGGTGGTGCACGCATTGCCGCTGTGGGCCCCGGAACGGCTGCCGAATTGAAAAAGCGTGGCCTGATGGTGGATGTCATGCCGCAGAAAGCTGTGGCTGAGGAGCTTATTGCGGAGTTTGACCGCAAGGGTGATGAGTTTGGTGGTGTGGCCAATGTCACGATGCTTTGGGTGCATAGCGAACAGGGCCGCGATATCATCTATAAGGAGTTGATGAAGCGCCAGGCTATTGTGGATGAGTGCATTGCTTACAACACGGTACCCGAAACGGAAGACCCGACCGGGGCCAAGGAGCGCCTTTTGAATGAGGGGGCTGATATCATTACCTTTACCAGCTCCAGTACGGTGCATCATTTCATGGCGATGGGTATTTCTTTGCCCGAGTCATGCCGGGTTGTCAGCATCGGGCCGGTGACGTCTGCCACTCTGCGTGAGTACGGCATCACTCCTGCGGCTGAAGCGCCGACTCACAACATCCCCAGCTTGGTGGAAACGATTGCCAAACTGCACAGCAAGTGACAGACTGATGAGCGACATAGCAACAGATGCCCTCATGGTATGCCTGGGCCTCAACCACAAAACAGCCTCGGTGGAGACGCGCGAGCGCTTTGCTGTGGGTAAAACCAAGCTGTCTGCTGCACTGGAGCGTTTGCATGGCTTGACGGCGGTGGAGGAATGCGTGCTGCTGTCTACTTGCAACCGCACCGAGGTGTATTTCTGGACATCTGATGCTGATGCTGCATGCCGTGAGATATTGCAGGCATTTATGGGGAAGGAGGATGCCCCACAGGCTTGTTTTTATCGTTACGAAGAGGGCGAGGCTCTGACTCACCTCGCTCGCGTGGCTGCCGGCCTGGATTCAATGGTGCTCGGTGAAACTGAAATCTTTGGCCAGCTCAAGGACGCTTACTTTGCTGCGCTGGATGCCGGCACCACGGGTAAATTATCCAACAGAACCTTCCAGCGTGTGTTTACCTTGGGCAAAAAGGTCCGCAGTTCCACTCATATTACGTCTGGTCCCACGTCCGTGGGTGCAGCGGCTGTCCAGCTGGCCGGTGAGGCTCTTGGCGGTCTTGCCGGAGCCCGCGTGTTGGTTGTCGGAGCAGGGGAGGTAGCTCGTACTACTGCCCAGAGCCTGCGCTCTCGCGGGGCGGAGCATATCTTTGTGGCAAATCGCTCCTACGATAGGGCGGTAGAATTGGCCTCTAAGGTGGGGGGAGAGGTGATTCGCTTCTCTGAATGGATTCCTTACCTGGAGCAAATTGACATTGTCATCGTTTCTACCTCATCTCCTGTGTATGTGGTGGCTCCTCCCGTGTTGGAGCAAGCGATGGAGGGCCGCCGGGGGCGGACGCTCTTCCTCATCGACCTCTCGGTGCCGCGTAATGTTGACCCCAAATGCGCGCTGGTGCCCAATGTGCATCTGTACGATATTGATGACATGGAGGGCATGACGGACGAAACAAGACGCGTTCGCGTGGCGGAAGTCGAACAGTGTGAGTCCATTATTGCTGCATGGGTGGATGAAAATGTCGACGACTTGTCCCACCCCCAATCTGCGATACAAAGTGGCAGTTTGTAAATTCTTTCAAAAAAAATGCATTTTTTTGTATTTTTTTTGAACAAATCGTGTTACAGTGTGTCTACACAAAGTGGCCGCATGGCTCGACGCACATCACACCACGCTGAAGTATGGAAAATCATCACACAGAAAATGCCTCTGCCGGTTCTCTGAGCGAAACTGAACTTGTGGCCCTTTTAGCTGGTCTCCGCAAGGAAGCAACGCCGGAAGCCAATTTTGAGGAGCGTTTTCTGTATGATTTTCACGAACGTATAGCACGCGAGGCTGTTTGTCGGCCGGCCCGCAAGCTTTTGTGGGAACACATTCGCCAGTTTATTGCCAACTTTGGCGGGAGAAAGCTTGCGTATGGTGCCTCTACTCTCGGTGCAGGGGCGTTGGCCCTGGGGCTTTATTCCATTCCCTCTGACGTGGAGCCTTCCAAGATATCTGCTCGCAAGGCTGCTATCGTGGGGCATGTGGAAAATGCCTTGGCTGCGTTGAAGCCTGGTGCAGCCAAAGAGTTTACTGCCATTGCTGTGGGCCCGGAAGAGAAAAAGTCTTTCACACGTGACCGTATGGCAGTGGAGCAGCACATGCCATCCTTTGCTTCCTTGGTCGAGACGGAGCCTGATTTCCTCTCCGTTTCTTCTTCCCAGCCTGTCAATATGGGGCTTTCTTCCGGTTTGGAAGCCACGTTCCCCTCGTTGACCACGAATCTGGCTTTCTGATTTTGCCAAAATACAGACTTCTTCCCCTTATTTTCGCGGGAAAATAAAAGCGAAGCTTGACATGACTCTAGGAAAGAGTTAGAATGTCACTGTTATGGCAAAAGTGCATATTTTCGGTAAAGAGAACATTACCACACAGCCTTCGCTTTATCTGCCCAATCGCGTGGATGCAGAGACTCTGACGGAGCTTGAAAAGCTGCTGGGCGGTGCGGAGAACGTGGCCTACATGGTTGAAGAAGTTCTTCTGCCTGCTCCGGCAATCATGAAGAAGCTTGAGAGCCGCCGCGTGCTGAAATTTAATTTCCGTAACAGCAACAGCAAGACTCTGCGTGAGAAGTTGCTTGCCATCATGCAGGATGGGGTGGACGTCATTTTTGTCCCGGGCCGCCCGAACAGCATCATTGGCTGCATTTCTGATGTGCCCATGCCTTTCATGATGCAGCTGGCCGCTTTGCACATTTCTCCCATCCCTGTTTACGTGGGGTTCTACCGCGAACAGTTGCTTCAGTCCTTCACCGCAACGGCTCCTTACGATTACATCAGCATCAATATCCAGCCCAAGCTGGCACCCGGTCCCCTTACGGGCGAGCGCGTGATGGAATCTTGGCTGGATGCTTCTGCAGATGCCTATGATAGGAATCCCGTGTTGGATAAGTCCATCGCTCGTCTTCTGGTGGAAGGGATGCGCCGCCACAGCAAGTCTGAGCTTATTGATGGTATGGACGGCAGTTCCGTTCCCTATGGCAAGATGCTTGGTGTTGCCATGGCGTTGGCTCGCTATTTGAAGGAAAATGTCAAGGAAGACCGACTGGGTGTTATTCTGCCTCCCGGTAAGGCCGGTGTGATTGCCAACTATGCATGTATTTTGGCCGGCATTGTGCCTGTAAATGTGAACTACACCTCTTCTGAGGCTGCGTTTGATAGTATCATTCGTCAGAGCGGCATTCGCCACTTCATCACAGCTCGCGCATTCATGAGCAAGCTGCCCCAGTTCCCCTGGCCCAAGGGCGAGGCTATCTTGCACATCGACAAGATTCTCAAGGGGATTGGCATGCCCAAGATTGCATCGTGGGTTGCATTTGCCAAGCTGGCTCCCATGCCTGTGATTGCCCGTACTTTCAAGCTGGATGAGCGCCATGGTGATGATGAAGCTGTTCTTCTGTTTACCTCCGGCTCCTCTGGCGAGCCCAAGGGCGTGGCGTTGACTCATCGTATGGTGTTGGCTAACGTGACGCAGCTTCTCAGCCGCGTGAGTGTGCCTGCTGGTAGCCGATTCCTTTGTAGCTTGCCCATTTTCCATAGCTTTGGCTTGACGGTAACCACCATCTTGCCGCCGCTCTATGGGTTCTCCATGGTATCGTATCCTTCTCCCTTGGATGCCAAGAAGCTCAACGATTTGATTGAGCAGTACCAGTGCCGCCTGGTGGTGTCCACGCCCACATTTGCTCGTAGCATGCTGCGCCGTGCTTCGTCTGATACGTACAAGTCTGTGCAGTATTTTGTGGTGGGTGCAGAAAAACTGCAAAAGGCCGTTGCTGATGAGTTTGCCTCCAAGTGCAACATGGAAATCCTGGAGGGTTATGGCCTGACGGAAACTTCCCCCGTTTGTGCTGTCAACCTTGACCGCGTGGAATCTACTCCCGAGCAGCCCTACTTTGTACCTGGCTGCAAGTTTGGTACCGTGGGCCAGATTCTTCCCGGTGTGGCCGTTCGCCTTACCGACCCGGATGATGATGATCGCGCCTTGCCGCTTTCTGAGCAGGGTATGATTTGGCTGCGTGGTGCCAACGTGTTCCGTGGCTATATTGGCCGTGATGACCTGAATGCAACCGTGTTCCGTGATGGCTGGTTCAAGACCGGTGACCTGGGCACGGTGGACCTCAATGGCTTCCTCACACTTGGTGGCCGCCGCTCTCGCTTCTCCAAGGTGGGTGGTGAAATGGTGCCGCACGAAGTGGTGGAAAACGCGATTGATGCCTTTGTGCAGGTGCCGGAAGGCTTCTCCGGCCGCGCTATTGCAATTGTTGGTGTGCCTGATGCTCAGCGTGGTGAAGCTCTTGTGATGCTCTCCTGCGTACACCAGACCCATCTGACGCAGGCGCTGGATGAAATCCGCACGCACTTGGTGGAGCAGGGCATCCCCCGCTTGTGGAGCCCGCGTGATATCATCCCTGTGGAAGCCATCCCTGTGCTGCCCACTGGCAAGATGGATTTGCGCGGCTGCCAGATTCTGGCCAATGAAGCTCTGGGGCTGGACCGTTCCTGAATATCGCTTTAAAGCAACAATGCTGCCCGGGGAGTTTTCCTTGCTTCCCGGGCATTTTTGTGGCATACTTCTGCCCATGAAGAGCGTGAATAAGCCAATTAACGTGCGCCGCCCGGAAGTGATGGAAAAAGTACAGGCTGAGGTTGCCCAATATCGCAGCCATCTCGTCGAGTCCATTATTGCATCAGGGAACGAATATCACCATGGCAAACTGCAAATCAGCCTTGCTGCTGATTTTGGCTTTTGCGATGGGGTGAAGCGTGCCATTGAAATTGCTTATGCAACTTGTCACATGTTCCGGGGCAAGCGTATTTGGCTTATTGGTGAGATTATTCACAACCCGGAAGTCAATGCGCGCCTAGATGCCATGGGCCTGCTGCATCTTCCCTGGAGCCTGAGTGATGAGCGATACGCTCAGCTGACCCCGGAGGATGTGGTCATCATGCCGGCATTCGGCGTCTCCGTGCAGATGCGCCAGTTCTTGGATGCCAAGGGTGTGCAGTTGGTGGATTCCACCTGCGGCAATGTGGTGAAGGTTTGGCACCGCGTGCGCAATTATGCTCGCCGCGGCATTACCAGCATCATCCACGGCAAGGTTCGCCACGAGGAAAGCATAGCTACGGCCTCCCACTCTCGTGGTGATGATGGCAATGGCAACTTCATTGTCATTTTCAGTGAGGATGATGCTCACTGTGTTGCTGATTATATTGCAGGCAAGGGGAACAAGGAGGAATTCCTGGCTCGTTTCAAGCAGAGCGTTTCACCCGGCTTCGACCCCGATGTGCATCTCCTGGAAGTAGGTGTTGCGAATCAGACGACAATGCTCAAGGATGAAACTGCCCGCATTCAGCAGATTATACGCGCTGCTGTTGAGTTGCGCGATGGAAATGATGAGCGCTGCCACCTGTTTGATACCATCTGTGGCGCTACGCAGGATCGTCAAAATGCCCTGTATGACCTGTTGGAAAAGTCCTTGGATGCCATGTTTATCGTGGGTGGGTATAATAGCTCAAACACCACGCATCTGGCTCACATCGCTTCTTTGCGTCTGCCCACATTCTTTATCAAATCTGCTGATTGTCTGATTGACAGCCAGCACATCAAATGCTTTGACTTGGCAACAAAGAGCGAGCAGATTGTCGCTCTTCCGGCTGCTCTGGCTCATCCTGCCATGCAGTGCCACATTGGTATCACGGCAGGGGCTTCTTGCCCCGATAATGTGATTGAGCAGGTTATTACGCGCCTGACTTCTTTGCGCGGTGAGTAAGTAAGCTTTCTCCGTTTTTCTCTCTTATATTAAGAAACCCGCACCGATAAATGCATCGGTGCGGGTTTTATTGAAATCGTATTTGTACGTATCAGAGCTCGGGGGAGAGCACGTAGTACTGGTTGGCAGTAGCACGGCCGCGCTTGGTCTCGGGGAAGATGTCATTGCGCATGGTGCTCTTTTCATCGTCATTTTCGTCTTCGACCAAATCGTCGTCCTTCATGTCGGTCACAGAACCGTCACCCTTCAGCACGAACACGTGGCCACGGAAGGATACGTTGTCATATACCACCTTGTCGCCGGCATAGGGCTTGTCTGCGGGATACACGGAAGTCATGGCGAGAGGAGCGTTGCTGGCGGTCACTGCAGCCTTGACGCTCTCATCGTTGGAGTCCTTCTTCATCACATAGGCCAAGCCGTTTTCACCGCGTTCCAGAGCGCGACCATTCGCCAACTTGTCGTCAGCATCCTTGGTGGCCTTGCCTGCGCAGTTCACCTTTGCGTAGAAGTTTTTTTCCGTGTTGTTGGAACGGGTGTAGTAAATCTGGCGGAAGTAGTTGTTGGCGTAGTCACCCTTCAGATCACCAAAGTTGTAATCGGGTTGAGATTCCACCAGCTTTTCTGCGGTAACGTCGCTCGGATAGCTGCCATTGTCCGTCTTGAACTGCTGCATAATGGTGGAAAGGGTCTTCAGGTTGGAGCTGGCCATCTGTCGATCACCGTCATTCATGTGATCCATGATGGGAGCATAACCAATAGCACCCAAGGTTGCAAGAATGGCAATCACTACCATAAGTTCAATCAGAGTGAAACCACCCTTCCGGCTTTTCTTAAATGGAGATAATTTCATGCGAATATGCGGTGTAGCTGATTGTCTATATAGCATGTTATCGCCCTACTTGCAAGCTACAAATGCCAAAATCATGTAAATTTGCACCTTCTTTTGATTCTTTTCGGGATAGTTAAGAATTGAAAACTATAGAATAAATTGTAATAACAAAACGCAAAAATTGGAACGAATATTGCAAGTTGTTTGTATTCAATGATAATAGAAATTAAAAAGCGTCGTTGATGTTATTTTTTGCGATGTTTTTTACCATGTTTCTCATGGAAAAGCATCAACAAGCAGCGGAGCAGGGGCAAAATGGTGAAATTTTAAGTATGCAGCAAGTGCATCACCTTATCGAGATTCTGGAGCATCACGAGTGGAAAGCCTGCGCGGCTGCAGTGGCTCTGATGTTGTGGGGCGGGGTTGGGTTCAACTCTCTTCGCCATTTAAGATGGCAGAATGTGTTGGATACAACAAGCATGAATACCCCGAAAATGCCGGAGCAAGCCGCGGCATGGATGATGAAACAGGGGTATCTGGGGGTGCCCGAAGCTCCCATATTACCGCGTGGCTGGAACAGACGCTGGCTGCGCTTGAAACAGGAGCTTGGAATCAACGATGCTCGCGTTTTAACGGCTACGTATCAGTTCTACCTCAGCCAAGAGTGTGGACCAATCCTGCCACCTGAGCAAGGTCATTAACCGCGGTATTTCGCTTTTTGGTGTTGCCAGATGGCGTACGCTGCACACAGCACATTGGGAATCCACAGCACGATGTATGGGGCAATGCCGGCTGATTTTCTGGAAAGTTCGCAGAAGACCAATGCCACAAAGTAGACTGCGGCAACGATAATGCCCATGGCAAAACCTGTGGATGTATCCTTGCGTCGCGCCGTGATGGCCAGCGGCACACCGATGAGCGAAAAGACGATGCAAGCGCAGGCAAATGAAGCACGCTGCACACCTTCCGTGCGGAAAGCTCGCTCATTTTTGGGATTCATTTCCGAGCGGTAGTAGCGCAGGTCAGCATGGGCGCTTTCCCACAGCAAATCAGCACAGGGGAATGTGGCATCCACCGCCGCGACGTTTTTAAAGCGCTCTACATCCTTGGCGTCGACCGGGCGAAGAACTTCCACGTGAGCCAGTTCATCGGCAATTTCAGCGTTGGTGAAGCGGTTGGGCTTGAGCTTGCGGCGCGTGCGGATGGGAATGTGAATGCGCAGGGGCATTTCTTCAATAGTCGGCAAATCCGTAATGCCGCCTTTGTCATTGTGCTCAATGGTTGCTTTGTGAAGGGTGAGGTGGAGGAGACGCGTTTTGAGATCAAACTCACCGATAGTAGCGGATTGAGCATGCACTGCTTGGAAGTTGGCACCTCCCATGTCTTTGCTGCCGCGCAGGGGGTACATGTGCACACCATAAACAACATCCCCATCCTTGCCTTCAGTGTACAACTGAATCTTATCGAGCTTGGTAGCACCTTGACCGGAACTGAGCAGGTTGCGGGGATTATCCATGGCTGCTTTGAGCACCAATTCCGTGATAGCTTGCTTGCCTCGCGGTGCTATTTCGATGTTGATGTAATAGCAGAGGAAGGAAAGAACGATACCCATTCCAATTGCCGGAGCACTGAGACGCCAGAGACTGAGCCCCGCCATGCGCATGGAAGTCAGCTCATTGTCCGCCGCAAGTCTGCCATATACCAGCAGTACTGCGGTGAGGAAGCCCCACGGCACAGAAAATGTGAGAGAGAAGGGGATGACTTGTAGAATGAAGTCAATGACAATGCTGGGCGGTGCACCGCTTTCTACCAATAGTGAATGCAATTCTTTGAATAACTGCCCCAGCAGCATCAACAAGGTCAATGACAGTACCCCCAAGAATGTGACGGCTATCAACTGGCGCAAGATGTATCGGTCAATCGTTTTCATGCAGAACGGGCACTCCTTACCGGTTTTATAGGTGAGATTCTAGCATATAGTGTGTGCTTTTGCAAATAAGAAATCAAATTCTCTTAAATAATTTGCCCGTTTTTTACAAAAAAGAATCACCCGCACGCCGGAGTGGCATGCGGGTGGATTTTAGAAAGCGAGAATGTCGGTAATCAGGCGTCGCCGGCAGAGCCCATAGCTTCCTCAATCATCTTGCGGATATCATCTGCTTGTTTCTTGAGGTTACGGAGTTCTTTGAAGGCTTCCGGCAGTTTGCGGATGGCCACGAACTGCTTGCGAGCTTCAGCAAAGGGAGAGGCAGGTGCACCCCAGTAGGGCTGGCCACCTTCCAAGTCGGACATAACACCGGTGCGTGCTGCCAGAATGGCTTTGTCGCCCACGGTCAGGTGACCGGCTACACCACATTGAGCAGCAATGGTTACATAATCACCAATGCGTGTGCTGCCAGCAATGCCGCTCTGAGATACGATAACGGTGTGCTTGCCCACTACGACGTTGTGGCCAATCTGCACCAAATTATCAATCTTGGAGCCTTCGCCAATGACTGTGCGGCCGAAACGTGCACGGTCAATCGTGGTGTTGGCTCCAATATCCACATTGTCTTCAACGACAACGATACCCACCTGATCCACCGTTTCGTAACGTCCCGTTTCCTTGTTGAGGAGGAAGCCGAAACCGTCAGAGCCAATGACTGCACCGGGCTGGACAACTACATTGTTGCCCAAAATGCAGCGCTCGCGCACAACAACGCGGGGGTAAAGCTTGCAGTTCTTACCAAGCACCGTTGATTTGCCAATGTAGCAGCCAGCGCCAATGTCAGAGCCTTCGCCGATGATGGCTCCGGCTTCAATGACAGCCCCAGCGGCAACGCGAACTTTGGTTGCATCTACCTCCGCCGTGGGATCCACGATGGCTTGGGGGGAAATGCCCGGTTCAAAATCGTTTGCAGCTTTCATGAAGTGCTCCACAAGAGCATTGAAAGCCAGGGAGGGATTGTCAACCTCAATGAAGCTCACGCCTTCCGGATATTCGGGAAGAGCAGGCGGCACGAGTACAAGACTTGCTTTCGTAGCAAGGAAATCTTTGAAGTATTTTTCATTCCCGAGAAATGATACATCACCAGGAGTGGCTTCTGCTAACGTAGCGACTCCGGAGATTTCAATCTCCGGAGCCGTGTTGAGAAGTTTGCCTCCGGTGAGCCCGAGAACGTCACTGATTGAGAGGTTCATGGAAACACAGGTAGGTGAGAGTGAGAGAAAAGGCCCTTATTTAGCAGCAGGCTGCTGGCCGGGGATGGCGGAAGAGCCATAAAGGCGCTGCAGCTCAGCCTTGGGATCGAAACCTTCGGGAGCGCCGGCGTTCAACTTCTTGAGCACCTCGGGGGTGATGTCGAACGTGGACTTCACGTAGGGGAAAATCTTGGTGCCGGGATTGGCGTTGGTAGCGCTGGAGTCAATCACCAAATCGCAACCGGAAGCCGTGGCAACATCTTCAATGGTCTTCTGCACTTCGTTGAAGAGAAGAACCATGTCGCGGCGGAACAGTTCGCGGAAAGCGAGCGTGCGGCGCTGCACATAGGTCTGAAGTTCCTGCTGGGCAGCCTGGATTTCGTTCTGCTTCACAGCGTGCTGGTCGCGGAGCTTCTTCACGGCTGCTTCGCTGAGGGTGGGGTCATACTGAGCAGAAATCTTCTTGTCTTCTTCCTGCAAAGCAACGAGTTTCTGCTGGCGAGTTTCGATGTCGGCCTTGATGGCGGCTTCCTGTTCCTTAAGACGAGTTTCCGTTTCAAAGCGCTTGTAGAACAGCGTGTAGAGCTCAGTCACGTTGACGGATGCAACCTTGAGTTCAGCCTGAGCTGTAGCAGCAAGAGCGCACAGCGTAACAGCGATGGTGGAGATGATGGGGAACTTCATAATATGAATAAATGAGGTCGTTTGACACAAACATTTTAGCGATTCGCTTGTGCAAGTCAAGAAAAGCTTGCGTCAATTAAATAAAAAAGGAGGAGAAATGACACAGGCTACGGTCGTGTAGTTGACAAGTAATGAGATAAGGATTATACTGTGCGTTCTTACGAGAATGGGTATGTTCCAGACGATTTCAAAAATGTTGCGCCCTGTGGCAGATGAAGCCGAGGTGCGCCGGACAAGCGATAACATCAAGAAGATGCTGCTCATGTCGGCATTGAGCGTGGGCGTCATGTGCTTCATGGTGGGGTATACCGCATGCGATACGCAACAGGCTTTATTCCGCATGGCATGGTTGCTGTTTGCAGCCGTTGGTTTGGTTGTCTATTTCCTGGTGAACATCAAAAACCAGGAGTTGGATTTACGCCGTTTGTTGCTGTGCACCCTTGTAGTGTTGGCTCAGATGGGGATGATGATGGGATTGAATGCGGTACAAGATGCTTTCGCCCAGTTTACTCGAGGTCAGCTTTTGCTGGTGTTGCCTTACATTCTGGCTCCATCGGCTACTGCCGTGATGGTGGGCCGTCGCTTGGGCCTTTTTATGGCTCTGAGCGGAACATTCTTTGGGGTGGTGCTTTTCCCGTTGGATTGCCCTGTGGTGATTTTGGCAGATTATATTGCCGTCAGCTTCCTTACCGGCGTGGTGAGTGCTTCTTTGTCTTCGCGTGTGCGTAAGCGCGAACAAATCATCTATGCCGGTATAGCGTCCGGTGGTGTGGTGTTTGTTGCTACTGTGGTTTTGGGGCTTTTGAGCAACAATGGATTGGCTTGCCTGCGAGGTGGCTTTAATGCAACGTGGTTTGCAATAGAATTGGCCATGGCCGTAGGCGTCAATTTCATCGTCGCGGTTCTGATTAATGGATTGATGCCCATTTTGGAAAAGATGTTTAACATTTCCACGCACATCACGTGGCTGGAATGGGCAGATATGAATCAGCCCATTATCCGCAAGCTGCAGATTGCAGCTCCGGGGACTTTCCACCATAGCTTGTATGTGCAGCGTTTGGCTGAAGGTGCCGCTGAAGCCATAGGGGCTGATGTGATGCGTGCCGGTGTCTGTGGTTTGTATCACGATATCGGTAAAATCAACAATCCGCAGTATTTTGCAGAAAATATCGCAGATCAATCTGTATCTCCCCACAATGAGCTTACACCGGAGGCCAGCGCACGCATCATTACTTCTCATGTGACCGATGGTGTGGAACTCGCGCGTGAGCACAAGCTCAATAGCCGCATTATCAGCGCCATTCGTGAGCATCATGGCGTCACCAC
Organism: Akkermansia sp.; assembly: GCA_045650805.1. Classification (GTDB taxonomy): domain Bacteria; phylum Verrucomicrobiota; class Verrucomicrobiia; order Verrucomicrobiales; family Akkermansiaceae; genus Akkermansia. The sequence continues at coordinate 59,911 of JAZRRO010000014.1, read as the reverse complement.
GGCTTTCTTCTTCTATCGCAAAGCCTTGGATCGTTACGAGGAAGAACAGAAACGCTTTGAAGAAGGCCAGACGGATACTTGCCCGGATGAGGTTGATAAATCCATCTTTACGTATAAGGGTCCCATTCCGCAGACACGAGAATCCGGCATTGTCAGCATGGCTGATGCTGTGGAAAGCGCGACCCGCTCCCTGAAGAATCCCACGGAGTCGGATATCCGCACGATGATTGAGGGGATTTTCAAGGGCCGCATTCTTGATGGACACTTACAAGATTGTGGGTTGACCCTCGGTGAAATTGCCAAGATGAAAGAATCGTTCATACACACCGTGTTGACGATGAATCATAATCGTATAGCATATCCCAAGCCGCAGAAGGAAGATGCTACCGTTTCCCTTGTGGAGCAACGCAAAGAGGATGCGGCGGCTAAGGCCTGAGACTTCAAAAGCCCATGATGCAGCGGCTGCGCAGTATATGCATGGTGCTCGCCTTTGTGGTTGGCGGGCTCTTCCATGAGACCATTGATGATTTCAAGTGGCTTTTGCCGATTGGTATCGGGGTGATGCTTAGCATTACCTTTGTCAGCTTGGATACTGAACGGCTGAAGCCGAAACGCATGCATTTGTGGCTGATGCTGGCGTTGCAGTTGTTTGCCGTAGGGTTCTGGGGAATGGCTCGCCTGTTGGGGTATCCGGTATTGGCTGAGGGACTTTATTATTGTGCTGCGGCGCCCATTGCTTCCGCTAGTCCGGTAATCGTCAATTTGTTGCGGGGTGATGTGGAGTTCAGCACGACAGCCATGGTGATGAGTCAGGTTGTCTTTGCTATCATTACTCCCTTTTTGCTGCCTTTGGTTGTGCATGATCCCAGCCTCAGTTACCAGGAAATAGCCTTCCAGGTGGCAGAGCAGATTGCGACGGTCTTGTTGGCTCCGGCTCTTTTCTCTTTGCTCCTGCGGCTTATTTATCCGCCCAGCCGGATGTGGGGTGCTAAATTGCGTGATTTTTCTTTGGGTGTTTGGATTGTGAATCTGACCCTCATTTCAGCAGTGGGGACCACCCGCGTGCTTGGCATGGGCTACGCGTGGTCCGAGATGCTTCCCATGGTTCTGGGCGCCGCTGTCGTCTGTGTTACCGGATTTGTTGGTGGCTATTGGCTGGGGTATCCGCACCTGAAGCGAGAATGCTCCCAGGCTTTGGGGCAAAAAAACACCGTGCTCACTTTGTTCATCGCAGGGCAGAGTTTTGCGACGCCTTTGGCATACGTGGCTCCGGTGTTCTATGTCTTCTTCCATAATATGGCCAATGCCATCCAGATTACTCTTGCTCAGCGGGAGAAAAAGAAGAGCGTATAGTGCAAAAGGCGCCGTCCGGGTTCTGTAAGCCAGATTCTGTCCACCCTTGCGGGCTGTGTGGCCATTTTTCTTCCGGTCCCGGAGAACCGGACCTCTTGCGAGGTGCAACTAATACCCGGGGATTATAGCAGGCAGAGCAACCCTACCCCTGTTTGTCTTGCATCGCGTGGGGTTTACCATGCCTCCATCGTTACCTCCGGAGCGGTGGGCTCTTACCCCACCTTTTCACCCTTACCCATACAGGCGGTTTGTTTTCTGTGGCACTTTCCGTCCACCCGGCATTGGCTCCGGGTGTCTCCTGCTTTCGCAGGACACGCTGCTCTGAGATGTCCGGACTTTCCTCTGCACGCAAGCGTACAGCGACCACCCGAACCCGAACGGCGCAGCAAGACTACACCAGATAGCGTTGGTTGGCAAGCCAAAATACATAAAAAATGCCCGCTCCGTTTCATGCGCAACGGAGCGGGCGGGGTAAGATGTGCTCAACCGGCGTTTCAGAGTGTAAGCGTGAAAGCCAATTTAGCAGAAATGGCGCGGGCAATAGCCTTGGCGAGGTCTTCCTCTACAGGAGTCTCCGTCTTGATGACGGCGAGGGAATCGCCGCTGCCGTGGTCTTTGGGGGCCACGATGTTTTCGATGTTGATGTTGGAGAGGGAGAGCAACTGACCGATGGTTGCAATGACACCGGGTCTGTCTTCGTAGCGGAAAACAAGCGTGTGGCCACGCAGGGAGGCATAGAGATGGTCAAATGTATCGATGCGGGAGACAACCGGCTCACCATCGACAACCATACCACGCACGCTGGTTACTTTTTGCACGCCGTCTTCCTCCACGAAGAGGTCAAGAGTCAGCGCATCATCATACAGTCTGTCATCCTGGGGTTCTCTGGCCTTGAAGACGATGCCGTGTTCACGGAACGAAGCTTCGGCCGCGGCAGGCATAAGCCCTTGTTCTGCGCCGGGAACTGCGCCTGCCAGAATCCAGGGTGTAAACCATTTGCGGAAGGAACGAAGGTTGTTGTAGAATGTGCATTCTACCTTGCGGATGGGTTTGCAGCCGCTGGCTTGGTAGCAAAGTTTGCCGAGCATGGCTGCCAACTGAAGATGAGCGGGATTCAAATCGGCAGGTTTTTCTGCATTAATCACGCAGCTGGTGTCGCCTGCGGAGAAATAAGCTTCCATTTGATAGGCTGCGCGCATGGCTGCCATCTTGTTGGCTTCTGCCGTGTTGGCGCCCAAATGCGGCAGCATGACGTCTGCAATATCAGCGCTGGGCTGCATGGCTGCTGCATCTTTCGGATGCACGTCGGTGCAGTAGATGAGCTTTTTGCCTGCTTTCTTGGCTTCTCGCAGGGCATCTTCATCAATCACACCATAGCGTGCGCAGTTGATGAGCATGGCTCCATCCTTCATTTTGCCGATGAGCTCGGCATTGATAAGATTGCGCGTTGCAGGTCCGCCTGGCACGTGCACGGAGATGATATCTGCGGTGGAGAATATTTCTTCTACGCTTGCAGGAGTAGCGCCAATGTTGAGAGCTCTCTGGTGAGACAGGAAGTGGTCATAGCCCAGAACTGTGCATTCAAAGCCTTGCAGACGCTTGACCAGCATGCGGCCAATGTTACCAAGACCCAGGATGCCCACCGTTTTGCGGGTAAGCTCGCGGCCCATGTATTTCTTTTTATTCCATTCACCGGCACGCGTTGTCGTGTCTGCCGGCACCACGTAGCGGTATGCAGCCAAAATCATGGCTACCACTTCTTCTGCCACGGCGTTGGAGTTGGCACCGGGGGTGTTCATCACATCGATACCCTTGGTGCGGGCATACACGTAGTCGATGTTGTCATACCCGGCGCCCGCGCGAATGACGCACTTGAGCGAGGGAAGCGCATCAATAATCTCAGCCGTTACTTTTTCGGAGCGGACAATGAGACCATTGGCATCCGGATGGGCGGCTACCAGTGCTTCGATGGGTTCGCTGTCGTTCTGAACAACATCGTAACCTGCGGCCGAAAGAGTGGCTGCAGCTGCTTTGTCCAATTTGGTGGGAATGAGGATTTTCATGATGAAATTTTGTTTGAAAGATGAAGATTAGCGTTCAATTTCGTGCAAGAACAGGCCGGAACGCAGCTTGGGTTCAAACCAGGTGGATTTCGGCGGCATAATCTCGCCGTTGTCTGCTACGTTGAACAAATCTGCCATGGTGACGGGGTAGAGAGCGAATGCTACGCCTTCTCCGGCACGGTCTTGCAGCTCCTGAAGCCCGCGAATGCCACCCACAAAGTCGATGCGAGGGCTGGTGCGCGGGTCATCAATACCCAGCACGGGGGCAAGCAAATTAGCTTGCAGGATGGCGCAGTCCAGGCTGTCAATGGGATGGTTCTCATCGTATGTGCCGGGTTTTGCGTTGATGCGGTACCACTTGCCGGCAAGATACATGCCGAACTCATGCTTGCAGCCGGGGGCGGCAGGCCCTTCGCAATCTGCCGGGCGCACGTCAAACGCATCGCTTATTTTAGCGATAAACTCAGCCGGAGTCAGTCCGTTCAAATCACTCACCACGCGGTTGTAATCCATGATGAAAAGGTCTTCATCACAGAAAGTGACAGCCATGAGGTAGTTGAACTCTTCCTCTCCTGTATAATCCGGTTTTTCGGCGCGACGCTTGGCAGACACTGCTGCACTGGAGGCCGTACGGTGGTGACCATCTGCAATGTAAAGGGTCGGTACTTCTTCAAAGCCCTTGCGGATGGTTTCAATAACCGTTGCATCTGTGACGGGCCAGAGCAGGTGGGTGACTCCATCATCACTTGTAAAGTCATATTCCGGCTTGTGGAATTTAATCCACTCGCGGATAGCAGTGGAGATGCCCTCATGCTTGCGATAGGCCAGGAATACGGGTTCTGTCTGGGTGGAGCAGGCATCGAAATGGTTGATGCGATCCAGCTCTTTTTCCTTGCGGGTCAACTCGTGTTTGAGAATGGTGTTGTTGAGGTACTCATCCACGCTGGCGCAGCCCACAATACCGGTCTGCACTCGGCCCCACATCATTTGGCGGTAGATGTAGTAGCAGGGGGCGGCATCCTTGCGCAAGAAACCTTTGCGAATGAACTCCTGCAGGTTGTAGTTGCTCATTTCATAGGTGCAAGCATCGTGAATGCGTTCTTCATCCGTATCAATATCTGCGCGGCAGATGTGCAGGAACGAGGAGGGATTACCTTCTGCCATGCGGCAGGCTTCCTCGTGGCTCATGACATCGTAGGGCAGGCTGGATACTTGCTCCACATATTCTTTGGGTGGACGCAGGGCTGCAAAAGGACGAATGGTGGACATGGTGATGAGTAGATTTGAGAGTTAATTATTTTGCCGGTTGTTGAACAGGCTGCAAGTTCATATTTTCACAGTACTCTGTGATATATGCTTGCTTTTTACCCACAGCCGGATAGGTGTCGGTATAGGTAATCTTGTTGTTGCGGAAATGCACATTTGAGGCCGAGATGGCATAGAGCAGCGGTGTGCGATGCGTGATAAAGGTGTTGTTTTCAATTCTTACATTATCGTGATAGCGCACTGTTTGCTTTTTGGGCTCGCGCACCTCCGGGCAAATGGAAATGATGGCGTGGGTGAATTGATAGAGCGCCGTGAGGTTGTGTTCAAAGGTGTTGTTGCGGATGCATACATCCAGACAACGCCCACTTTCATACCAACCTTGAGCATCGCCGGCCAGCAGGATGGCAGACCCGGAGGAGTGATCAAAGTGATTGTTTTCCACCAGCACCGGGCGGGGGGTGGTGAACAGAGCACCGCGTGCGCGATTGTGGCGCACTGTGTTGTTGCGGAAGATGACTTCCGGGTGCCAATCATCATTTTCCACGGCATCACCCACGCCTACACCGGCAGGCAGCGGGGTTTCCAAGGTGATGCGTACATGCATCGGGTCGATGACTTCCACCGATTGAACCTTAGCTGTTTCCTGGGTGTTTTCCAGAGTCTTGCCGCGGATGAATCGCAGGTTCTCACCCGGGGCAACAATATCAAACCCGTATGCCTGACAGTGCATGAACTTGGCTACGAAGCAGGTGGGGGATTGCACTTCCGTGATGGCCGGGCAGGTGGCATGCACGTTGATGGCGTCATCCATCATCCCTTCGTAGGTAGCGCCTTCCACATGAATCAGCCCCTTGCAGTTGGAGAAGTGCGTGGCGTCTGCTGCTGTGGTATGAATGCGCCCGGGGGCTCGCAGACACCCACCTCCGGAGATGCGGATGTTCTCGCTGCGCTGGGCAATAAGGGCCATGCCCATGCTATCGTGGAATACCACGTTGTTCAGCACGGTGTCTTTGGCTCGATACAGCAACATGCCGGGATGCGGACGCCAGGCATTGCGCAATACCAGGATGTTACCCTTCTTCAGACCATATTTTTGCACAGCTGTGCCGGTATGGAACTTTACGCAGTCCTTGCCCACTTTCTCTGCCGGGAACTGCCATCCCTTGTCACCCCATAATCCATGTGACAACATGGGGCCTGTTGCTTCAAAGCCCAATGCGTGGTTAGGATTCAGTTTCCAGCCTTCTCCGCAGATGTAGAACTTCCCGTTTTCCACACCCCAGGCAGGTGTGGAGGAAAATTGAAGGGTCACGCTATTCGGTGTTGTTTCCACAATGGTGCCTTCGTGTGCCAAGGGAGCATCTACTGCGATGTTGATGCCGGAGATGGTGACATTCTCGCTGTCCATCACGACGATGGGGAGCATTTTGCCATGGAAGACGAACGTGCTGCCGTTGCCCTGAATGCTTACATTTTTGAGCCCCTGCAGGGGAAGACCGATGCGGTGACCGGGCTGCTGGTCATGGTTGGAAATGAATATCGTCTGTTCCGGGGCAGAATCGGGGTAGAAGTGGTATGTGCCCTTGGGGATGCTGATGGAAACCGGCTGTTGTGCGGTGGCGGCTTGCTGTATCAGAGCGCGGAGTGCGATGCCCGCGTCTTCCTGACTGTCAGCATTTGTCAGGTGAAGAGTTTGAGTGGCTTCAGGCATTGTGGCAAAAAGAGGTGCGCAGGCAAGTCCCAGTATGGTGCTCAGTAGGGGAAGGACTTTCATGGTGTGGTATAGAATAGGAGATTATCGGAATGTGCGAACCAGTTTCAGTAGCTCTGTCGGCAATGTCTGTGAATTGTAATATTCTGCGGAGGCAATACGCTCACCTTGTGTTTTGATGCGGGCATTCATCAGGCGAATGGAAGGCAGATACTTCTCTTCATACAGGTTGCGCGTATCTTCATCCAGAGGGGGAAGCGCGGCAAATCCTTGTGCCCATTTCTGCATTTCATCAGTCAGGCGGCGGATGATGGCCGATGCGGCATCTGCGCTATCTTTATCTTTCACGGTCGCAAGAGTATCGTGCAGCATAGCTTGCAGACGAATCCCTTCGATGATGCGCAGCTCTGCCGGGGCCAGCGCGGCATCCGGTTCCTCTGTGGCGGTGGCTTCTTGCACAGGCATTTTGGCGCCGACTTCCGGAAGCTTCTCCACCGTGGGGGAATCCCCCCAAGCAAATGAAGTGGCGGCGGTGCAGATAAGGAGTAGATGTCGCGTAGTCATTGCTCGAGCATCATGCAGAGAGTATGAAATTGCTTGAAGAAAGGTACAGAATCATAGCACCTTACCTTTTGCAGACGAAAAATATGCTTATACACTTCTCCCCAACGGGTGCGCATATCACCGGCGTATTTTTGCTTAAGTTGTTCGGCTACATCCGGGGGGAGTGTTGTGATTTTCTGAAGCGCGCTTCGTGTATCGTATACTTTCGTTAACTCTTTGTACAGGTTATCGGCTTCTGCATCTGCCGTGGTTTTGTCTTTTACCCGTTCAAGGATGGGGACGATAGAACCGGGCAGGGCCACGTAATTTGCGAAAGCTTTGTCGACATCTGCCGGTATGGATGCTTCTGCGACGCTCACGACTGAGACGGCAGCCGCGAAGCAGCACAAGGCAAAGCAGTGCTGTGTTGCCATGGAGAGGTCCATTTTTTATTTTGTTTCCGCAGCAGCAGCGTCAGCGCCGGCATCCTGTTTTTTCAGATCAACCGTGTTTTCGCCTGCATCCAGTTCCTTTTCTCGTTCAATCTGTTCGAGAAGAGCATTCAGCTGAGAATCTGCCGAATCGGTGGAGCGTTCCAGTTCGCCAATCTTGCGTTCGAGCTGGGTTTTGAGCGTGTTGTGGGAGCGGCTGCGCTTGCGAATCTCCTGATCCAGAGCGCGATACTCTTCCACAATGGGTTTTCTGAACTCATCCGGGAACATCTGGCGATTGAGCTGGTTAATGGACTTGAACGCATGGTTGTTATCCATCTCTTTTTCAGCCCCGGCAAAATCACCGGATACCATCAGGCGGCGAGCTTCATCCATAGAGGCCCAGTACTGCTCAATCAAAGAAGGAACTGTGCCAACTTTGTCGGAAAGTTTCACGCCTTCCGTACGGCGCTTGGCATCTTTCACTTTGTTGAGGCAGTTGCGCAGCATCTGCATGTTGCGTGTGCTGGGGTTGTACCATACGCGGGAGATATCTTCGCCGTTTTTCTCCAACTGGGCTGCCAGCTTGTTATATTCTTCCTCATCTTTGTCTTGCATGTCTGCTTTTTTGGCGGACTGAAGAGATTTGCGCTTCTTCTCTTCGTTGGCAAGCATCTTGGTCCACTTTTTCTCCAAATCATTGAGGGTCTTGATATACCACTCGTGGGCCTGTTTGTATTCAGGAATACCTTGGTAACGCTCACGCATGACCTCGAACTTGTCCAAACCACCAATCTTGCGGGAGCCTTTGCGTTGATTCATGTCCACAAGCATAGCTTTGTGAGCAGCCTGGCCGCTCTGAACATAGGCTGTGCGTTGATCGGGAGAACCTTGCGTGAAGGTGTAATCCGCAATGTTGTTGTTGTACTGTTCTTGCAAATCGGCCACTTCCAGTGCTAATTTATCCATTTTACCCAAGTCTTTTTCCACTCGGCTCTTGCCGTTGGCGCATGTGGATTTGAGTCTGCTGGTCGGCTTGGTCAGGGTGTTGAACTCTGCATCAACTTTTGCGAGTTTTTCGCGCAAACGCAGGGTGGCATCTTTGGCCTTGGCTGTTCTTTCCGTGCTTTCGATGGCATAAGCATCCAGCACAGGTTCGCTTTCAGTTGTTTCGGCTGCGGGGGCAGCTTCGCCTCCGGCCTCGGGGGTGGCCGTTGCCGTTTCAGCTGTTGCCTGGGTGTCTGTGGTAGCAGTATTTTCAGCCGGTGCGGTTGCAGGTTCCTCCTTGGTTTCAGCCGGTTCCGGAGCCGGAGGTACATCTGCTGCTACAGGCTTTTTGAGGAGAATGGTAGAGGTTTTTACTTCTTTGGTCACAACATTGCCGCTGCGATCTTTGCCCGTGAATCTGGTCATGGTGCTGCCACCATAAAGAATGGTGCATTGAGAATACTTCTGGGCATTGGAAAGTGTAATATCATAAAGCTGAGCCGCGTTCAGCAGGGAACTGGCACAGACAGCAAGGGCGAGTGTAAAGAGAGGACGCTTCATATTGCTGATTGGTATCTGAATTAAACACATTCTAGCATAGTTTGATTCTCAATGCAAACATCAAATGCGCCATTTCTCTTAGTTTGTTGAGACCAGCCCTTTGCGTTCACACCTGGCTCCGAAATACAGACCGGATAGTGCAAAGATGGTGTAAAATGCGCCAATCCACAAATCTGCTCTTGGGCTATCCATACCAAAGCTGGCTCCCCAGGCCAGCAGACCGCCCGCAATAAACCCAAGCCCCTGTGCCATGCCCGAAAGCGCAACCGTGCTGGCTTCATCCGCAGAGTTGATGACGATGAGCGTCATCCCGATGGAGAAGATGCAGCCGATGCTCAATCCGAAGCCCGCCGAGAAGACAGGCCAAAAGGCAAGGGGGCCTTCTAGCAAGCCCCAGCAACACAGCACGGATAGAGGGACAACGAGAAGGAGTAGTCTGAGCCGATTCCCCATCCACTTGCATAATGTGTTTGTCATTAATGCGCTTGGAATCTGGCATGCCGTAGATACCGCCAGTACAAAACCGGCTTCCACCAGCGGCAGCCCGCGATGCCTCATCAACGTTGCCAACCAGACAGTTAATAGCCAGGCTCCGGCTACACGAAATAAATAGAATAATGACACATCCCATGCTTTGCGTTGCTTCAGCAGGGGGGCAAGGCGGGCGTCCAGCGTGTTTTGCTTCACGTCCGGTGGGTGCTTGCTGCATATCAGCCATCCCCACATGGCGACCGAAAGGAGCAGGGGGATAGCCCAGAACAGCAAGCCATTTCTCCAGCCGCCCATCAGTAGAGCTATTGGGTCCGCAGCGCCGGAGCCCACAGATGTACCCAAACTGACACAGGCTGTATAGGCGCCCATGAGTGTGGGAAGCTCGTGCGGAAAAACTTGTTTGACGATGCCGAGAATGACGGAGCCAGTGATGCCCAAACCTAAGCCGATAGCAATAGTGCCGCCGTATAAGCCCGTGATGCCACCATAGCTGCGCCATACCACACCGATGATGGCAAACAGGAGCGCATACACAATCAATAGCCGTGGGCGTATGGCATGCACCAGTCGGGCGCCCAGAGGGGCAGCTATGCCGAGACTGATGATGGGCAACAGCCCAAATAAGCTGCTGCCGCCTACGCTTAGTCCCAAATCCCGCATCAGGAACACCAACAGAGGGTCTGCGGCGGCAAAGCTCATGCGCAGGTTGAAGCTCACCAGCAAGAAGATGATGATGAACCTCAATTTGTAACTTTGCTCGATGTTGTCGCTCATGATGCGCTTATTTTAAAAAGAGCACCATGTCGCATCAATCTATCTCTCTATCTGTTCTATGCAACACCACTGGCTTGGACATCGCCAAGCCAGTGGTGAGAGTGAGCAATGATATGATTATTTTATCGGGATTTAAGCCGATGCTTCTTCTATCTCTTCTTTTTTGCTGAACGTTTTTACGCCTGAATTAATGGCTTGCTTGAAGTCAGATTTGTTCGGGAGCGTTGTAAGCAATGATTTGACGAGCTTTAATCTGCCTTTGCGGCGTTCTTGTAATATCTTGCGGAATGTTAATTCCTTTGTTTCGCCATTCAATTTCCAGAGGAAAAGCTTACCGGTCAGGTAGACATTGGTGCCGGCCAGTGAGGCTTCCAGCACGGGGCCCAGCAGTACAGCCGTCACAGAAGACAGAAAGTTCACAAAGGGTACGGTGGATAATCCGTCTTTGATGGCGTTGAACTGCATATCCAGGTCTTCCATGAAGTTCTCGCTCAAACATGTGACCACTTCTTCTGCAATCCCTTCTGCATTGTCAACAATCAGACTCTGAATGATGAGGTACACAAAAGAGGATGTCAGCACCCACCCCAGACAAAGCAAACAGAAAACCGGGGAGGGTTTCCCACCATATTGTTTTGCAAGTTCGATGACCATACGCAATTGCAAATACAGGAGGGCGATGCCGTCTACCCATTTGTTTCGGCCAACAATTGCAGCTATACTGGCAACTTTGCTGTAGCCAAAGATGGTTTTTTCTGCTTGTTGGCTCAGCTTTTCATGATACTGGCTCAGGTACAGCTTTAATGTGTCTTCTTCCTGCAGTTGCATGGCATTCAACATGTTGCTGTACAAGTCATCGTTTTCCGTGCTGTCCAACTTTTTCAATGCAATTTTTGCTTGATCGTATATGTTTTGCTTGCTCAGGCGCGTGAGCTTGGCAAAACATACGATCGGATAGAGTACTTGCCAATACACAAACACGATGAGTACGCCCCAAAACATCCAGCCCAACAGAGGGTAGGGGGTGAGCTCGTTCAACGTATGCCCCTTTTCGATGATGTCCGTACCGAAATAGATGAGCAGCAGGAAGACGGCAAGAATGAGTGCGTTGGAAAAGTTGTTGTGTCGGATGCTCTGGCAAATCACGTGGAGGACATAGAGCCCCAGGTAAAGAGCGGCTACGCTAAGAATACCCCAGAAAGCATACCCCAGAAAGGGAAACGCTGTCAGGGAATTCAGCCAATATCCCCAATCTGCAATATAGTTGCCACGAAACGCCCATCCTGCGGCCAGAATGGTCAAGAGTGTGATGTGTATGATGAGTTTCATGGTGGTGATTTAACCGTGACTGATGGCTTGTAGTTGTTTTTCTGCTTGTGCTTTTATTTGTTCCAGAATCGTCATTGCTTTTTCCTGGTCCTCGGCTTTCTTTACAATAGGGGCAATGTAGTGTTCTTTAATACCGTGCGTGAAAGTGTTCAGTATGGAAATAATTGCATTGTTGATAATGGTCTGCACTTGATTGCTGATGCCTTTATTGTCTAGATTCTTTGACAGTTCCTCGCGATAATGTTTGGCCATGGGAATAAGAACGCAACACTTAAATAAGGGGTTATTTGCATCAATAATGTATGTTTTTGCTCGCGTAAAGCAATTCAAGAAGAAAGGTTCTTCACCTTTAAATTGTCTGGTAATAATGTAGCTTGGAGACGTTGACTCTTTCGGGACAGGAATGTCCAATTTCCCAATTTTATAGTTCAGTTTGTTAAGTTTGTGTTCCTCAGAAATTTTTTGCCACGTGTGAGGGTGTTTGGAGCTGAGTTCAAGCTTCAACGAAGTGACGGCATCGGATATGAAATGGGGGATGAATTTCTCCAATGTGTAACTGGAGCCTTTCCAGTTTATCATGAGATTATCCAAGGGGATATTGCCATATAAGGTTGCCTTATATTGTTTGTGGCATTCTGCATTGCATCGTTTCATGCAGTCATCGATAAATTCCCCCTTAACTTTCATTCCCGGGCCTGTTTGGATTTTGTTATCCTCGCGCCATGTTCTTTCACATATCTTATCAAAATCCGGAGTGTTTTTTAAGCTGATAGTAGGAGATTTGCTATCCAGCTGGATATGTTGCTGAATGAGGTTGGGAGCTTGTTTGAGCATGTCTACCCAAGCCGTTTTTTCTTTTGCTGTTTTTGCTATATTTTGATTAAGAGATTGTATCTCTGTTGCTGTTGCTTGGATTAAGTAGTTAAGTTCGTTTTTCAATCTGTCCCAGCAATGAGTTTCTCGGATATTGGATAAATTGTTGATCAAATCATTTTCCATTTGTTCAAAGCCGGAGCCCAACCACAAATCTTGTTTGCTATGGTACTCATCTCCATAGAGCTTGATGCAATCCTGAATGTTGGCCTGATCGGTAAACAAACCATCCGTTGCCATGGCCAAATTGACCATGTAGCTGGTAGGGGTGATGCCTTGATATATTTCTTTAATCTGCCTGATGGCATTGGACGATTGCTCTTTGTTTTCATCTTCCACAACATTCTTCGTTCTCCATGGCTTGCTGTCGAATCTGTTTTGGATGATACGAACGGTGCTTTCTGAGCGTCCCTGAAGTAGTTTTTGCAATTCGTCGATAGCCTGTCTGTTGAGGGGCTGGGTAGTTGTCTGCAACAAAAGAACCATGGCACACTCATCTCCTATGGTTTTATACTTGTCTCCTTTCGTCACCTCTGCATGTCCGGAGTCGCACCCAGGCATATCCATAAGCATGCGCTGCTTATCACAGAAGAATTGGCCGTATTCGTTGTACGGCAAATCAATGACAACTAACAAAGGCTCCTGAGTCAGATATTTTGTTTCATTACTTTTGCGACAAAGCACCTCTTCCAGTATCTTTGATTCGAACGGCTCTGTCAGTTCTTTAATCTCAGCAGGAATGCTTGGTGTGATGCCACACAAATAGTCAATCAGGATTTTGAAATTCTCATTTTCCTGCTCAGGTTGAAGACTGTAATAGATACGGATGCAGGCGTCAGTATTTGCCTCTGCCATACGAAGCAATGCAGGGCGCAGTGTTTTATCCTTACCCATTTCTGTGGGGGATGCTTGCTCGCTGCGCGAGAGCAGATTCACTAAGGTGGATTTGCCTGCCTTCAGCAGCCCCATGCATACGATGATGTCTTTCTGGGACTCAAAAAGAGCAACAGCACGGCAGACATTTTTGATTTGTTGATTGATTCCGTCTGCTACAGCGTTCTTATTGGGGAATGAATCCCATTCTTCTCGTATGTCTGTTGGCTTCATGGTCTTAAAAATGTAATGTAAGGCTTCAGGCTGTGCTCAATATTAACCTTGTGGCAGGGGCTTGCCCTGTTGAATCTGAAGCATTTTGTTGTGAAACAACTCAATGAACTTTGTCAGTGCCAAATTTTTGTTGAAATGGTTATTGTGCGCATTTTCTTTGGCTTTACTGTCGAGTTGGTTCCTGAGCTGGTTCACAAATGTCGGGTCGACTTCGTTGAATATAGAATCATCGATGTGAAGTGCTGCCTGACCTGCAGGCGCTACGGAAATAACACAACCTTCCAGGTTGCGCAATTTCCATTCTCCGTTCGTTGTTACGAAGTTGTTTTTAATGGACAAATCGGTGATATCCACGCCATACTTGACTGTGTAGGTATTTTTGATTTCAATGGTTCTGTTAGGTAACAACCAGTTGTCTTCAGTATATTTGATGACCACAGGCGCTTCGGTTTCCAGTGTCACAAATTGGCAAACATGACGTGACGTCCCGTTCTCATGCGTGATGACCAGCTTCCGGCTCTCTGATTTGAAGGCGTCTATCGTTTTATTAATGATATTTTCAATCGTTTGTGCAGGAGTGGAGACAAGTACATGCCATGTGTACCATGAGCCGAATGCCCCCAATGCGAGAATAATCAAAACGAAGATTTTCCAGTCTATTTTGAGGCTGATGTGCTTAGATTGAGACGTGGAACCGCTGTTGGTGTTGTCGTTCATTGTATTGAAGTATGGTTGGTAAAAAATTATAATGTATGACCGGTCGCAAAAGTTTGGCGAATATAGCGAATGAGACTCTCAGTTTCCTCACCCGGGGCTATGCCGGGTGGCAGCATAATGGCGTTCCACTGCCGGCCTTTGACCATTATGGGGCCTTGTAAGCCATCGCGGAGGATTTCCGGGAGCCGTGAGGGTGAATCTGTGAGCCATTCGGAGCCCCGGAGCGGAGGATATCGGAGGTCATCTCCCTGTCCATCAGCGCCGTGGCAAGCAGCGCATTTTGCCTGGTAAAGATTGGCTGCGTCATTGCTGCTGCGGGAGGCCGCCAGCAACTGCTGCTGGCTGGGAAGTACATATTCAGCAATTTGCTGCGCCGAAGTATCAGAGACCCAGGGGTGCGCTTGTTGGATGGTCTTGCTTATTTGCTCACGAATTGGGGTTTGTTGCTCTTGGGGCTCAATCCATGGGGTAGACTCCCAATGAGGGTGGCATAGCAGGCATCCGTGTGCTCGCGCCATCAGTTCACCCGGTGTTGTGGCGGTTTCAAGATAAAGACTTATCGCCAGCATGCCGCATAACACGGCAATACTGGCGATAGTAATGAAAGTCCGCCTCATGACAAGGCTGAGCGTTGATGGCTCTTAGAATCAGGGTTCGATAACGCCGCCTTCCAGGTCGCGCACGCGCTGCACCTTGGCTCCCAGGCAAAGGAGTTTTTCATCCAGCATTTCGTAGCCTCGGTCGATGTGGTAGAGACGGTGAATCTCTGTTGTGCCTTCGGCTGCCAGAGCTGCCAACACCAATGCGGCAGAAGCGCGGAGGTCACTGGCCATCACAGGAGCGCCGGAAAGACCGGATACGCCGGTGATAATGGCGGTGCCGGCATCAACCTTGATGTTGGCACCCATGCGCTTGAGTTCAGAGCAGTGCATGAAACGCTGGGGGAAGATGGTATCGCGCACCACGCTGATGCCGGGAGTGACTGCAAAGAGGGCCGTCATCTGTGCCTGCATGTCGGTGGGATAGCCGGGGTAGGGGTTGGTAAGAATCTTGCCACTGCGGGGATTCTTGCCCGGTGCCACGTAGACGGTGGTGCCATCCTCGTTGAAATCGACGGTGTGACCGCATTCCACAAGCAAATCAGCCATCGACTTGATGTGTTCGCGGCAGACGCGGTTGATGGTCAGGCCATCGCTCACCATGGCAGCGGCCACCATGAAGGTACCGGCTTCAATGCGATCGGGGATGACGGTGTGGTCACAGCCGTGCAGTTTTTCCACGCCGTGGATGGTGATGGTGCGGGAGCCGGCGCCTTCGATGCGAGCGCCCATCTTGTTAAGGAAGTTTGCAAGGTCCACCACCTCGGGTTCGCGGGCGGCGGATTCAATGATGGTGGTACCCTTGGCCAGCACAGCAGCCATCATCAGGTTGTCCGTACCCAACACGGTGGGACCATTGTCGCCACGCATATCTACTGTGGTGCCGATGAGCCCATTGGGTGCTTCGATGACCATGTTGCCGCCTTTCACGCGTACCTGAGCGCCCAGCGCTTCGATGGCGCGCAGGTGCAGGTCAACCGGGCGGTCACCAATGACGCAGCCGCCGGGCAGGGGGAGAGTGCAGCGGTGCATGCGGGCCATCATGGGGCCAAGCAAGCAGATGGAAGCACGCATCTTGCGCACCTGTTCGTATGAGGCGCTGGAGCTGATGCCCTCGGGAGATTCGATGCGTACGGTGCCGCTGGAACGCTCTACAGATGCGCCCAACTGGCTGAGAATCTGGAGCATGTAGTTCGTGTCGGATACGTCCGGTACGCGGGAAATTCTGACGGGCTCGTCTGTGAGCAGAGCTGCGGCCAGAATGGGAAGAGATGCGTTTTTGGAACCACTGATATTGACGGAACCAGAGAGTTTGTAGCCGCCTTCAACGATGAGCTTGTCCATGGTCTGATAAAGAAAAATGGATGTTTGGTAGAACTAGCGTCATTCTACCATAATCCCGGTTAAATGCAAGATAAAATGAAAAAATCTTGCATGCTTTTGCCGTTCAATCAGCGCAGGGAGAAGAAGTCTCGGATGCGGGGATTTTCGTTGGTGGTCATGGCTGCCGGCGGTGCGTCTTCCACGAGTTTGCCATCTGCCAGGAAGATGATGCGATTGGCCAATTCCAGCGCAAAATCAATATCGTGAGAGACAACAAGCATCGTCATGCCATCCTGTGCCAGTTCACGTATGAGATTTTCTACCTCGCCGACCATTTCCGGGTCCAGGGCAGAGGTGGGTTCATCAAACAGGAGCACTTCGGGGTTCATGGCCAGTGCGCGCACGATAGCCACGCGCTGCTTTTGACCGCCGGAGAGCTGGGACGGATAGGCCTTGGCCTTGTCCTCCAACCCGATGCGGCGCAGCAGCTGCATGGCAAGCTGCTCAGCTTCATCGCGTTTCATGATGCCGCAGCTCGTGGGAGCCAAGGTGATGTTATCCAGAATTGTCAGGTTGGCGAAAAGGTTGAAGTGCTGGAACACCATGCCCACACGGCGGCGGTACAGGTTGAGTCCATGCTCGGTGCAATCAACCGGGTTACCATGGAAAAGAACTTGACCGGCTGTGGGTGTTTCCAGGAAGTTCATGCAGCGCATGACGGTGCTTTTACCCGCGCCGGAGGGCCCCAGCAGGAAGACAACTTCCCCTTTTTTGACGCCGAAGGACACATCATCGATGACGCGGTGCCCGGCAAAGTCTTTGACCAGGTTCTGAATCTCTAAAATGTTGTTTGTATCAGCGTTCATTTTTCTTCAGTCGGGTTTCAAGTTTTTTCAAAAGCTGGCTGAGGCACACCACCACAATCAGGTAGATGAGGGCCACGGCAATCAGCGGCAGGAATGCATCGTATGTTTGACTGCGGATAATATCACCGCCCTTGGTCAAATCTTGCAGGGCAATGTAACCGCAAACACTCGTCTCCTTGAGCAGGACGATAAACTCATTGCCCAATGCGGGCAGCACGTTTTTGAAGGCCTGCGGCAGGATGACGGAACGCATGGTGGACCCATAGCTGAGCCCCAGACTGCGACCAGCTTCCATCTGGCCACGGTCCACAGCCATGATGCCGGAGCGGATGATTTCTGCCACGTATGCGCCGCTGTTGATACCAAAGGCCACGATGGCAACCAGCACTTTGCTGATATCCACAGCCGCGAAGATGACAAAGTAGATGATGAGCAATTGCACCACCACGGGGGTACCACGAACAACGGTAAGGTAGATGTGGCACAGGAAGTTGAGAATCTTGTGGCGACCGGTTTGGTCATGTGTGCTGCGGATGACGGCTACCAGGAAGCCGATAATCAGCCCCATGAGCACGGCGCAGAAAGAAATCTCGATGGTGACCCAAAAACCATTCATCAGGTACTTCCAGCGGTCATCTTTCAGGAAGTTCACCTCAAAGGAATGAGAAAGCCACTCGCCGAATCCCTTGGATTTTGCTTTGTCGGCGTCTTTTGCTTCTTTGCTCTGATACTTGGCCGTGATGGCATCCATGGTACCATCTGCCTGCATGGCCGACAGCGTGTCATTGACCATCTTGAGCAGCTCAGGGCGATTCTTGCGAATGGCCATGGCGTATTCTTCCGATGCGAGCGAAACAGGCAGAATTTTCAGCCCCACGTTGCGTTCAACATGCTTTTTGGCCGGTGCGCTGTCCAGCACCACAGCATCAATTTTGCCCGTGGCAAGAGAGGCCACAGCCAGAGCCCCGTCCTGGAAACGCTCCGGTTCGCAAATGTTGGTCGTGACGTAGGTGTCGCCCGTTGTGCCGTGTTGCACACCGATGCGCTTGCCCTTCATGGCTTCTGCGCCGTCGATGGTGGAATCCTCACGAACGATGATAACCTGATCGGCTTTGACGTAACTGATGGTGAAATCGATTTGCTTTTTGCGGTCTTCGGTGACGGTGATACCGGAAGCCGCCACATCTGCCTTACCGGTTTGAATGGCCGCAATGATGGAATCGAACGCCATGTCTTCGATAATCAAATCGATGTTGTTGCGGCGTGCAATCTCGCGCATCATGTCTGCATCGATGCCCACAATGTTTTCCCCCTGGTAAAATTCGTATGGAGGGAAGGTGGCACTGGTGACCATTATCAGCTTTTCGCGCTGTTCGGCCTTATCGTCGCAGGATGAGAAAAGGAAAGCAAAGCTTGCCAGTAGCAGTACCAGCCATCTGTGGTGAACGAATCGAGACATAAGTTTGTGCTTTGTGTGATAGAATGGAGAGAGTGTGGATGATGGGGTTTATGGCGCGTCTACAAGCACTTCGCGAGCACGTGTGGCACCTTGCGGCGGCGAGATGACGCCCCGTTCTTCCATCATGTCCATGATTTTTGCTGCGCGTCCATAGCCAATGCTGAAGCGGCGCTGGAGCAGGGAAGTGCTGGCTTTGCGTTCGGAGACCACCAAGTTGACGCATCTCGTGTACAGCTCGGCATCTTCATCGCTGACCCCCTTGCCGCCAATGCGACCGCCGTTGTCACCACCGCCACCGGCAGCTCCGCCGCTGTCGCAGTTGTTCATTTCTGCCGTGACGCCTTGTTCGAAGTTTTGCTTGGCATGGCTGGCACAGAACTTGATGATGGAAGCAATTTCTGCATCAGATACGAAAGCACCTTGGGCGCGTGTGAGTTTGGTGATGCCGGCGGGGGGCAGGAAGAGGAAGTCACCCTTGCCCAACAGGTTTTCGGCACCTGTCATGTCGAGGATGATGCGGCTATCCAGCGGGCTGGATACCTTCAGGGCGATTCGGCTGGGAATGTTGGCCTTAATCATACCCGTTACCACGTTGGCTCGCGGAGTCTGGGTTGCCACAACCAAGTGAATACCGGCGGCTCGGGCTTTCTGCGTCAGGCGGGCAATGTAATTTTCCAGGTCTTCTTTCACCACCATCATCAAGTCAGCCAACTCATCAATGAAGATGACGATGTACGGCAGCTTGCTGGGGATGCGTTCCTCCTCTTCGAAGTCGAATTCATCCTGCTCTTCCTCGCCAAGCGGGATTTCCTCCTCGGCCTGGCGCTCAATTTCGCTGGCAAGGGCTTCAATGGCAGCATAATCAATGGGCGGATCATCATAATCCTCCTCTTCAGGTTCTGCCACCATATCCGGCGGACGGTTGTTGAAGTCTTCGAAATTACGTACGCCAATCTTGCTGAAAAGCTTGTATCGGTGTTCCATTTCATTGACTGCCCAGCGCAACGCGCCGATGACGCGTGCCGGATTTGTCACAACGGGACAGGCCAGATGTGGCAGCTTCTTGTAGGGCTGCATTTCTACCACTTTGGGGTCCACCAGAATGAGACGCAGTTCATCCGGACGGAACTTGTAGAGCATGGAAAGAATCATGCTGTTGATACACACCGACTTACCGGAACCCGTGGTGCCTGCTACCAAGGTGTGAGGCATGGCTGCCAGGTCGCCGATGACCGCGTTGCCGTATACGTCCTTGCCCAGCGCTACGGGAATACGCAGCTTGGGATTGTGGAATGCGTCAGATTGCAGCAACTCTCGCAGATATACCGGGGATTTGGTGGCGTTCTCCAGCTCCACACCCACCGTTTTCTTGCCCGGAATCGGTGCAAGAATGTTGACGGATTTGGATTCCGTGGCGAGCATCAAATCCTTTTGCAGGTTTTCAATGCGCTTGACGCTGAGACCGCGGGGCGGGTAGAACTCGTAGCGCGTGATACTGGGGCCGCGCGTGATATCGCCGGGTTCTACGGTGATTTTAAAGTTTTCCAGCGTTTCAACGATACGCTGCTGCATATCGTACATTTCCTCCTGCGCCGCTACGCCCACTTCGGGCGGTTCGGGACGGTATGCCAGCAAATCATACGGGGGCAGGGGGTAGTCATCATACTGCTCACGGCGGTCTTCCTGAGCCAATGCAGGTGCTGCGCCCTTGCTGCCGGGCTTTGCTTCGGTGCGGGCCGGGGGCGTTTCTCGGCGGCTGGCAGGTTTGGGTTGCTCTGCCGGTGCAGGTTCAGGTGCTCTGCGGGCCGGCGCAGCCGGAGTCTTCTGGCGCACGTTGCGCTCAATTTCCTGCATCAAGCGTTCATTGTGCGGCATTTGCGCGCGGCTGGGTCCCTCCACAGGCAAAGAACTGTTGTGTTCGATGGCGTCTTCAATGGGGCGCATCAAATCCAGCAGATTATCGCGTTTGGCCGAGATGGTGGGGAGATTGCGGTTGCGAGAGGACGGCGGAAGCTGGGTCGAAACGCGGTTGCGGTCATTCTGGCGTGCTGCTTCCAATTGTTCAGCAAAGGGACGCGGCAATTCCTGTTCCTCTTCACGAGGTGCTTGGGGCATTGGCTGCGGCTGGGCAGGCGGTGCTTGCCGAGGGGGCAAGGGCGTGCGCATGGGTTCCTCCACAACTCTGCGGCGAGTGGGAGGCGGCAAAGGTTGCTGCTGTGCGGCCGGCTGCTGCTGGACAGGCTGCTGCTGGGGTTGGGGCATGACCGGCTGTTGGCGGCTGGGCATGGGAGCAGGCTCTTCCATTTCCAACGGGAGGGTGCGCTGCGTGCGCGGTGTTTCTTGTTCCGGCGTGCCGAGTTGAGCAAGAGCCTGGCCTTTTTGTTGCCACTCTCGATCGGCTGCATCCAATGCTTCCTTGCGCAGACGCTTACGCTCTTTCCAGTTGGCATACAGCGTGCGGAGGTCTTTTTGCGTGGCTTTGCATACGTCCTGCGGTGTCAGGCGGGCAAAGTAGATGATGGCCAGGGCATGAATCAGCAACAGCAAGGTAATGCCGTAGTATTTGCCCGCCAGTTCTTCCACCACGCAGGTGCCGTCAAGATAGCCCAATTTGCCACCGGGACCACCGCTGATGCACAGCTTGTCTGCCCATTCCAGCAGAATCCACGGCTGAATGGACAATACGGCACAGGCGCTGATGACCATCACCACGAGCGCAATCCACTGCTTCACACGTCTTTGCAGAGGATACATCATCATGGCAACGCCCATGATGGGCAACAACAAAAGAAGATAAACTGCGGCGGCTCCCAACAAGGCATACATGATGCCGGCTAAATACAACCCGAGAATGCCCAGCGCGTTGGTGCAGGGGACTTTGGCTGCTTCCGCTGCTCCGTCGGGGTTGAGCAGCGTCCACCCCATTTCATTGATGTTGTATGTGTAAAGAGCTAATAGTAAAAGAATGCTGACCACAATAACACCAGCCCCGGCCACTCGGGTGGGCCAGGTTTTGGGTGGCGGCTGGTTGTATATGGTGTTTTGGTACATAGCTCCGCTGCTATCTTAGCGTTCGCGGTGCCATTCTTCAAGCGTAAAGTATGTCAGAAATAAACAACGCGGCGAAAAATAATGAAGATATTTATTTGTAAATGCAAGAGTCCTGCTCTTTCTGCTTGCAGTATCAATGGAGCTGTGTTAGAAGAGAAAAGAAACTACGCTTTGCTGCTATGAAACTTGCTTTGCCTGTGTTGACTGTTCTCTCTGCCGCATCTCTTCTGTGTGCGCAAGATGTCGCCCCCGTCGTTCAGGAGGCTGAAGGTGCATCTCCCGTGCAAGAACTGACGAGTGAGGATGTGCTGAAGGTGATGACGGAACAACTGAGTGATTTGGTCTCTCTCTTGGCCTCTGTCAGAGATGAAGCCACAGCCAATGAGACGGCCGGTAAGGTAGAAAGCCTGATTAACCGCCTGTATGCTGTGGATTACGCCCAGTTCGAGGGCGTGGATGAGGAGGAAGTGGCTGCCGGCTTGACCGATTTGTTTAATGATTTGGAATTGCAGGTCTCTCGCCTGATGGAGGAAGACTTTTATGGCAATGCTGTCTTGAAGAAGACTTTTGGCGTGGAAGAGGAAATGCTCACGCCGCCCCCCGGCCAGGATGAATTGGAACCCGGGGAAGATGAGGAAGAGCCTCAAGAATAAACATCCTCCGTGTTGATTTTACACAAAACAGGCACGCTCCGATGCGGGGCGTGCCTGTTTTGCAATAAAAGATGAAGCGGGTTGCTGTGTCA
Source organism: Akkermansia sp. (assembly GCA_045650805.1). Lineage (GTDB taxonomy): Bacteria > Verrucomicrobiota > Verrucomicrobiia > Verrucomicrobiales > Akkermansiaceae > Akkermansia. The sequence continues at coordinate 37,661 of JAZRRO010000014.1, read as the reverse complement.
GCGTCTGCGGCGCACCTTGTTGTAATCCAGAATGGCAAGTTGCTTGGCAATGACGGCTTCCAAGTAGGTCTGTTCTTCGCGGGAAAGAACGGAAGCACGGTTCCTGAGGGCCTCCTGAGCCTTTTCGATGGCAGCTTCGATGCTGGTTGTATCGATTTCTGCGTCTTCCAGGGCCGTATCTGTCACCAGCATGGCTTGTTCTCCTTCTACCTGAAGGAAACCTCCACCAATGAAGAGGCTGATGCTTTTGCCTTCGGCCGTGCGACATGTCAGCTCACCATTGCCAACAGAAGCGATGATATCTGTGTGCCCGGGCAGAATCTCCATCTCGCCCTCTGTTCCAAGCAGATGAATGCTGGTCACATCTGCCTGGAGAGCGGTGCGAAGAGGTGTGATGATTTTGAAATGAAGGGCCATGATGATGAATGATCAGGATTTTTCGACGGTGTCGATGCCGCCCTTCATGTAGAAGTTGCCTTCCGGTACGGAGTCCCACTTGCCGTCCAGAATCTCGCCGAAGCCACGCACCGTTTCAGCCACAGGCACATACTGACCCTGGATGCCGGTGAAGACTTCTGCCACGCTGAAGGGCTGGGACAGGAAACGCTGAATCTTACGAGCGCGGCTCACGGTGAGCTTGTCGGCTTCGGAAAGTTCATCCATACCCAGAATGGCAATCATATCCTGCAAGTCCTTGTAGCGCTGCAGCGTCTGCTGCACGCCGCGAGCCACGCGGTAGTGTTCTTCACCCACCAATTCAGGGGCAAGAGCCTTGGAGGTAGAGGCCAGCGGGTCCACTGCGGGGTAGATACCCGGGGCAGCGAGTGCGCGTTCCAGCACCACGGTGGAGTCCAGGTGAGAGAATGTTGTGGCGGGGGCAGGGTCCGTCAAGTCGTCAGCGGGCACATACACAGCCTGCATGGAGGTGATGGAGCCCTTCTTGGTGGAGGTAATACGCTCCTGCAGACCTGCCATTTCCTCGGCAAGGTTGGGCTGGTAACCCACAGCGGAGGGCGTACGGCCAAGCAGAGCGGATACCTCGGAACCTGCCTGGGAGAAACGGAAGATGTTGTCCACAAAGAGCAGCACGTCGCGGTTTTCTTCATCGCGGAAGTATTCGGACATGGAGAGGGCGGACAGAGCCACGCGCAGACGGGCTCCCGGGGGCTCGTTCATCTGGCCATACACCAGAGCCACCTTGGAGTTTTCAGGGTGTTCCTGGTCAATAACGCCGGATTCGCTCATTTCCATGTAGAAGTCATTGCCCTCACGGGTACGCTCACCCACACCGGCAAACACGGACAGACCGGAGTGAGCCTTGGCGATGTTGTTGATGAGTTCCATGATGAGCACGGTCTTGCCCACACCTGCACCACCGAATGAACCGGCCTTACCACCCTTCAGGAAGGGGCAGATGAGGTCAATCACCTTAATGCCGGATTCCAGTACCTCGGAAGAGGTTGCCTGGTCTTCCAGGGAAGGTGCCTCGCGGTGAATGGGATAGCGCTTCGTGTCGGTCAACTGGCCTTTTTCGTCCACGGTTTCACCCAGCACGTTGAAAATACGGCCCAGCACCTTCGGCCCCACGGGCACGGAGATGGGGGCGCCTGTGTCAATCACGGTCATGCCACGCTTCAGACCATCGGTGGAGCTCATGGCCACGGTGCGGGCCCAGCCATCGGGCAGGTGTTGCTCTACTTCGAGCACGAGCTTGGTCGGTTGGCCATTGACCTCGTATTCAACGGTGAGAGCGTTGTAGATGGCGGGCATCTGAGTCTGGGAGAAATCGACGTCTACCACAGCGCCGATAATCTGTACGATTTTGCCTGTATTCATGTTAGGAAAGGAAGGGATAAGAGTGAAAGATGAGTTGTATTATTCCATCGCCTTGGTGGCGGTGGTAATTTCAAGAAGTTCGTTGGTGATTTGCGTCTGGCGGGCCTTGTTGTACTCCAGCGTAAGTTCGCCGATGAGCGACTTGGCGTTTTCTGTTGCGGATTTCATGGCCACCATACGTGCCGATTGCTCGGAGGCTTTGCCCTCCAGCACCATCTGCGTGATGAGGTTGCTGAAATACAGCGGCAGCAGGGCGTTGAGAAGCGCCTTGGGACCGGGCTCAAGCAAGAAATTGGTGTTCTCCGTATCGGCAACGTCATCTTGCTCAGCCACGGCCAGCAGTTCTTCTCGCGTAATGGGAAGCACCTCCGTCAGAACAGGGCGCTGCACCATGACGTTGATGAACTTCTGATAGGCCACTTTGACGCTGTTGTAGGTACCATCCGTAAAGCCTTTGCGGATGAAATCAAACACGGGCTTCAAGTCAGCTTCGCCAAAGGAATCTCCCAGCGAGAAGGAGGCGATGAGATTGCGGCCACAGCGAGCGAGCTGCGGATTGAGCTTGGCGCCAATCGTCACATAATCAGCATCAGCAGGGCAGCTGGCAATGACTTCCTTGAGCAGGTTGGCATTCAACCCGCCGCAGAGACCTCGATCTGTGTTGATGACAATGACCAGCGTTTTGCCCGTGGTGCGTCGCTCCATGAGAGAGGCCGCACCCTCGGTGATGGTGTCTTGCAGGTGCTTGAAGACGTTGGCCAGGGCGCTGATGTAGCTACGCCCTTTCAACGCAAGCTCCTGGGCGCGGCGCATCTTGGCAGACGCAACCATCTGCATCGCCTTGGTAATCTGCGATGTGTTGCGTACCGACTTGATGCGGCGCTTGATGTCTCTCAGATTTGCCATGGTTTACTTCTTGAGGCGGGATTTGAAGTCGGTCATGAATTGGTTGAGTTGCTCATCAATAGCCGGTGTGAGTGCCTTTTCTGCATCGATGGCAGCCAGCATCTCGGGCTTATTGGTGGTGGCATCTTCTTCCAGAGCCTTGCGTACCTCCTGAATCTTTTCCACGGGCACGTCATCAAGGAAACCCTTCTGGATGGCGTAGAGGTCTACCACTTCCAGGGAAAGGCTCTTGGGCTCATACTGGCCCTGCTTGAAGAGTTCCACAATGCGGCGGCCGCGTTCCAGCTTGGCGCGGGTGGCGGCATCCAGGTCGGAACCGAACTGGGCGAAAGCCTGCAATTCTTCGAACTGGGCCAGGTCCAGCTTCACGGAGCCGGCCAGTTTCTTCACAATCTTGGTCTGGGCGCTGGAACCCACGCGGCTCACAGAGATACCCACGTTGATGGCGGGACGCACGCCCTGGTAGAACAGGTCCGTATCAAGGAAAATCTGACCGTCGGTGATGGAAATCACGTTGGTCGGAATGTAGGCGGACACGTCACCGGCCTGCGTTTCAATGATGGGCAGAGCCGTGAGCGAACCACCCTTACGGCCACCTTCCGTGTTGATGCGGGCTGCGCGTTCCAGCAAGCGGCTGTGCAGGTAGAACACGTCACCGGGGTAGGCTTCGCGGCCGGAGGGGCGGCGCAGAATCAGGGATACCTGGCGATAGGCCACAGCGTGCTTGGAGAGGTCATCATACACGATGAGGGCATCCTTACCCTGGTCCATGAAGTATTCGCCCATGGCGCAACCGGCATAGGGGGCGAGATACTGCATGGCGGCGCTGTCGCTGGCAGAGGCTACCACCACAATGCTGTAGGGCATAGCACCTGTTTCTTCCAGCTTGGCAACCAGGCGGGAAACAGTAGCGCGCTTCTGGCCGATGGCAACGTAGATGCTGTAAAGCGGGCGATGGCCGGGCAGCTTGCCTTCTTCTGCCATCTTGTTTTGGCGAGCCTGGGAGATAATCGTATCGGTGGCAATGGCGGTCTTGCCGGTGGAGCGGTCACCGATGATAAGCTCGCGCTGGCCACGGCCGATGGGAATCATCGCGTCGATGGGGAGAATGCCGGTCTGCACCGGCTGGTTCACGCCCTGGCGGGAAATAATGCCCGATGCAATCTTTTCCACAGGATAGTAGGCAGCAGCCTGAATGGGGCCCTTGCCGTCCAAGGGGTTACCAAGAGTATCCACCACGCGGCCAAGAAGCGCCTCACCTACGGGCACCTGCAGAAGCTTGCCCGTTGTCTTGCAGGTGTCGCCTTCTTTCAGGTGAGCGCCGCTGCCAATCAACACGGCACCAACCTCGTTTTCTTCCAGGTTCATGGCCAGCCCCATCACGCCGCCGGGGAATTCAATCATTTCGCTGAGCATGGCGTTGCTCAGGCCCTCGATACGGGCGACACCATCACCAATGGATTTGATGATGCCTACGTTATCCTGGGTGGCAGCGGTGGTGATATTGCGAATCTGCGCTTCAAGTTCTTGTACGATGTTGCTCATACTTTATCAGTGGTTTAAAATGGATTGGAAAAAATCAGATGTGGGAAAGACGTTCAATACGGGTGCGTACGGAAGCATCCGTGATATTGTCACCAACTTTGACGGTGATGCCGGCAATCAGAGAAGCATCTACGAGCCATTCATAATTGAGCCCCTTGTGTCGGGCATCCAGTCGGCTGCGTATTTCGGCCTGTTCCTCATCTGTCAGCGGAATGGCGCTGGTGATGGTGGCCGTGTTTTTTGCTTGTACCAAACGCACCAGCTCCACAAAGGCGGAGAGCAGGGGTGCATAGTTGCGGGGCTTGCGCTCAGCGATGGTGTCGGCAATCAGGCGTACCTTGTCTTCTTGTAAGATGCCTTCTGCATCTACACATAAACGCATCAGTCGGCGTGCCTGTGCTTGTACTTCCTTTGTGATTTTCATGAGCGTTTGGTCGAAAAAAGAATCAGAGAGAACGGATGGCCTCGGCGTTGATGGTGCGGTGATCTGCCTCGGTAAGCACCTTGCCGGTTACTTGAGCTGTTGCCTGGGCGACCAGCGCTGCAAACTCATCTTTGAGGGCGGCTTTCTGCTTGGCGGTGTCCATTTCTGCCTGCTGGCGGGCATTCTCAATAATGGTGCGGGCTTCTGCAGAGGCTTTGTCGGCCAATTCAGCCTGCAAGCGGGAAGCTGTTTGCTTGGCGTGGTCGATTTCCTGTTTGCCGGTCTCGCGGGCCTCGTCAATGATGCGTTCGCTGGTTTCCTTCACCTCGGCCAGTTCTTTCTGGCTGCGGGCATGCATGGCTTCGCCCTCTTCAATGCGCTGGCGGCGTTCCTCCAGCTGCTTCATGATGGGCTTGATACCGAAAATGGAGATGATGGACACCAATACCAGGAATGCGATGAGGTGCGCAATGAAAACGTCTGTATGCAGACCGAACTTGCTGACCAATTCCTGTAGGTCGGCTGCTATGATGGGGGAAAACATAGTGTTGATAGGTGGACTGATGCGTTTTTTGTGAGGAAAAGGAGCGTTCCCGGGCACCTTTCGATGCCCGGGAAAAGGGGGATTAGCCCATGAAGATGGCAACGAATGCCACACCTTCCACAAGAGCTGCGAGAAGGATGGAAATGGTAAGAACCTTACCGAAGGAGGCAGGATTGCGGCCGATGGATTCAGCGGCTTTCATACCAATGATGCCGATGCCGATACCGGCACCGAGAACGGCCAGACCGGACTTGGCGATAGCACCCATAGCGGCGGCGTCTGCGAGCATGTCGATCATAATGTGTAGTGTGTTAGTTGTTTATTGTTGTATGTGCATCGCTGCGGCTTCACGTTTTGCTTCATGATCAGCCACAGAGAAGGGGGTTAGTGTGCCTCAGCCTCGTCTTCTTCACCACCCACCTGGGTCTTGAGGAAGATAGCTGTCAGCATGAGGAACACAAGAGATTGTACGAAGCCTACGATGATTTCCAGAGCCATGAAGGGGAACATGGCCAGCCAACCATAGGCACCCATCTGCTCCAGAATGGCTTCACCGGCGTAGATGTTGCCGAAAAGACGTGCTGCCAGTGCCACGGGGCGCACGCAGATGGAAAGAAGTTCAATGAGACCCACAAAGAAGAAAATGGGCAACAAGGCGTATTTAAGGAAGCCGGTCAGGCCACCTTTGGGGCCGAATGTATGGGTGATGAAGTGCCAGGGACCTTGCTCACGCATAACCCAGATGAACCAGAGGATAGCATAGAAGAAGCCCAGGAAAATCGTGGTGTTCAAGTCCGCATTGGCACCGCGGAAAATCGGTTTGCCCTCGTAGGTGATTTCGCCCACACCGGGGATGAGGCCCATGTAGTTGCTCACCAGAATCAGCAGGAATACGGAAGCAAAATACCAGAAATACTTGCGGGCAAGGTACTTGCCGGTGAGCCCTTCCACAAAGTTGTAGAGCAATTCAAAGACCCACTCCACAAAGTTTTGCAGACCGCTGGGGATGCGTTCCATCTTGCGTGTGGCCAGTCGCAGGATGATGGTGATGACAATCACCGCCAATGCAAACATGAGCAGGGAGTTGCTCACCGGTATGGAAAAATCTGACCACAGCGGAATCTCCCACAATACGGGGGCATCTATCGACAACCCGCTGTGTCCGTGCTCCGAGGCGGTTGCCACTCCACCCATCATCATTGCCATTGCGGCACATTTGTGAACAAAAGATTTCATCGTACGCAGTCCACAAAATAGCACCCCCAATCCGCACCTGTCAAGCAGGAAATGTGGATAACATCAGAATTTCTTTGCCCCGAATTTGCTGAATCGTGCTTGCTGTTCTTTGCCGTTGCAAGAGATTCGTTCACACAATGATTCGTTCTTGTTTTTACTTTTTATCGAAGGTGTAACAATTTGTGCCTTGACAATGCTTTTCCAGTCTGTACATAAGAACTTATGACTACTCAGGAAATTGTTGATTTGGTGAAAGGATTCGGAGCTGATGAAGATGCTGCTTTTGAGGCTCTGCTTGAAAAATTGGTGGCAAAAGAAATCACCATGGAAGAAGTGCAGCTTGCCATTGGTGCAGGAAGTGAAGCGTTCCCGTACGAATACCCCTGTTCGGAGACGATGATTGCGGTTTGCCCATCGTTTTTAACGATGCTTTCTGTAGAATTAGACCGAGCCAATGGCAATAAGTATGCCTTTGGTTGCTGAATCTTTGCTCATCTTGATTTTTTTTCTCTACCCCGCACCGAAACCGGTGCGGGCTTTTTCTCTGGTCGATGTCGATGTGTGTGCGACGAGGTAGCGCTTGCTGCCCGTGCCAGTACCCGCAAGGTGGATGGGCTGACGCGTGCGCTGCCCGCATGGCAAAAAAACTAATTGAGGCACGCAAGGCGGGTGCTAACGCTGGCAGAGCTGCGCGAGCAGATGCTGGAGTGGCACCCGAACACGCAGGCTCTGGCCGATGCTTTCGCTGAGAATGTGGAGGCCGGGCTGCGGGGGGACACGGAGGAGGTGGAAGCAGCAAATCCGTATGGCTGCAATCAGTACGGCGAGGGTTGGGCTTCACCTCATAACGACCTGCAATCAACAAAAGACAAACCTGTCAAGAAAATCGATGCGGAAGAACAGCGCAAGAAAGAACAAGAAGAAGCTGAACGCATCGAAAGAGAGAAGCAAGAAAAAGAGCGCCAAGCTGCTGAAAATAAAGCAAAAGAAGATGCTGCAAGCCGAGCTGAAAGAATTAAGGCTTCAAAATCACCTTCAGAATTCATTGATGCTTGTGGATTGTCAATGACAGAAGCCGCATCAGAAGAGCAGATTGGATTCTTCATGCAACAATTAAAGAATAGATACCCCGAGAACAAGAAGCACGCAAAAAGGATTTGTTCATTTACCGACCATCCTTGGACGCATGCCGAAAGTTCAAAAATTATTAAAACATACGAAACTGTGTTATGCATGATGAACCCAGAAATTGCAAAAAGCTTGACACGTTGCAATATATCTCTGGTTCGTGCTAATAATCAATGGAATGGCGAATATATGAACGGCAAAATTTATTACACTCAAGGTGTGAAAGGTAAAGCCATTGCGCATGAGTTTATTCATCATCTACACGATAGCGCTTCTGATGAAACATACAACAAATTGAGCGATTATTTTAGGAGCCGAATCAAGACAAGTGTCCCGTCAAAACTTAATCGCGGTAGTTATTGATTTCAAGACCATTTCATGACAGCAAATGACAAAGGCAATGATTATGCTGGACAAATATATAAAGGAAGAAGAGAGCGCCGAGTGACAGGCGATAGGTTTGGGCCATTAAGAAAGCATCAAGATGATTATAATGGAGTGGAATTTGCCACTACTCATTTGGAAAAATTAATGGGTTCAAAAGCTCAATTCAAAGCATATTGGAATGACAAAAAATATGGCAGATATTATTGGTGCGAAGCCTTTATGGAAAGCATGAATTTGTTTTTCAATAAATAAATCAAAAAAAAGAGCGGCTTTTCGTCGCTCTTTTTTTGCTGTTTTATCGTACTTTATGTCCAGGAGGTGTATCAATAGCAGCTTCAAACGCAGGCTTTACATTCCAAGCAGGACTATCTTTCGGCACGTACTTAATGATATCATCGCTGCTCAATCCATGTTCAACAGAGAACTCGACGATATAATTCCATGCTTCAAAAGCATCATCAGTTTTTGAAATGCGCTCCACTTCTTTCTTGAATTCCTGCAACAATTCTTCTTTGCTCATAGCTTGTTTAGTTTAATTTACTGTTGTGTGTATGTCTAGACTTTTTTATTGCCCCTCGCGTGAGAGGCTTTTTTATCCCCTTTTTGCAAGCTTTCATCGGGCCCGAGGCGTTTATAATGGCATGGTATGGAAACGATGGAAGATTTGTATAAGGGGCTGTTTGCGCAGTTCGATGGAGATGTGAGTGCGATGCGGTGGCACTTGCGGCCCGTGCCCGCACCCGCAAGGTGGATGGGATGACGCGTGCTCTGCCCGCATGGCTTGAGCCTATCAAAAAACTAATTGAGGCACGCAAGGCGGGTGCTACGCTGGCAGAGCTGCGTGAGCAAATGCTGGAGTGGCACCCGAATACACAAGCACTGGCCGATGCTTTCGCTGAGAATGTGGAGGCCGGGCTGCGGGGAGATTCGGAGGAGGAAGTGGAGGCTTCAGCAGGTAAAACAGACAGTGAAGATGCAGTACATGAAATAGCGTGCAATCAGTATAAAGACAAACCAGGCTGCATTCAATCTTCTAACACAAAAAAGAACAAACAAAAAAACATATTATAACAAAATGGTGATAGATGAAGAAAGCGGAAAGGTCGTTTCTTTTCATGATATTGGCAAAAACAAGTTCTTGAGAGAAACAGAAAAAGCCAGCGTTGTCGGTAAGAGGTGACAATGTCACGTAAGCCCTTTTTGGGAACTGCCCGACTGTGCTGGCTTCGCGGGCAATTCTAAACAACATTTTGTTCTTTGTCCAGCCTTTTCTGCAAAAATCGCTTAAACTCAAGAGTAAAGTTTAGAGAGAAATGCATAAGTCGCATCAATTTTTACAAAGCATTTAACGAAAAGTAAGGTGTGCTGTTGTAGATTTAGATGGAAAACATAAAGGAAAGATTACAACGCATATCCCAAAGCAACGCCAGCTCACTTAAAACAAAAAGGCCTTAGTGATATTCCGTAATGTCCCAATTAAGGGTCACGGGGTAAACCCGGAGCCGGAATATTACTAAGGCGAGGGCATTCTAATCAATGCTCTGCTCTTTGTCCAGCCTTTTCTGCAAAACATCAGCTCCTCGTTTGATGGAATGAAGTGGAGTGAATCCAACGCTCAAGTTAGCGGATGTAGGTATGTGTGAGGATGTGGGAGGTACGTGTTTTTCTGACATGTTGGGGCGGATGATGCGATGGGGGCTTGCCATAGAAAGGCGGCGGGGCTTAGAATATCCGCCAATGATACGCTTCTCATTATTCGGAGTCTCCGTGAACGTGCAGCCGGCCGTGTTGCTGATGCTGGCTGTGTTGGGAAGCTTTTTGGCGGTAGATGCAGCACCGATGTGGCTGAGTGTCTCCATGTTTGTGGTAGTGGGGTTCTTTAGTCTGCTATCGCACGAGATGGGGCATGCTCTGGTGGGGCGTTGTTTGGGTGGCGGCTCGCCTAAGGTGGTAGTGTCGTGGTTGGGCGGGGATTGCTGCAATCCTGATGGCGTGTTGACCCGGGGGCAGGGGCTGATTATGACAGCTGCCGGGCCTCTTTTTACGCTGATGGAAGCCGTGATAGCAGCGCTGCTGCTGTGCTGGCTGTGCGGGGATTGGCAGGCCGGCTTGAGATTTGCCGCCAACGCTGTTTTTGGTCGGTTTGCACCAGATGCTTATGGTGGGTGCTCTTCGGCTGTTGTTTTATTTCTGGCCTATACGGTGCAGGTGGGTACTTGGTGGGCGGTATTGAATCTGCTGCCTATTTTCCCGCTGGATGGTGGGCAGATTATGCATGGACTCATGGTGTCGCCCCGTCGCATGCATATCATCAGCCTGTCCGCGGCGCTTTTCTGTATGCTGCTCTGCGCGGCTCTGGGGGTTTGGCTCATGATATTCTTTCTGGCCTTTCTGGCCTACTTCAATTACCGCTGTTTGTGGTATACATCGCATTAAAAGATTGACTTTTTTCACCAAAAACATACTATTTCGCTATGGCTCAACAGAACGCAATCTCGCCCACTCGTGCAGAAGATTTCCCCGAGTGGTACCAGCAAGTCATTAAGGCTGCCGACTTGGCAGAGAATTCCGAAGTACGTGGTTGCATGGTCATCAAACCATGGGGCTATGCCATTTGGGAGCTGATTCAGCAACAAATGGATGCTGAATTCAAGCGTACCGGGCACACCAACGCCTATTTCCCCTTGCTTATCCCTGTTTCTTATCTCGAAAAAGAAGCTGAACATGCAGAGGGCTTCGCTACGGAATGTGCCGTGGTGACGCACCACCGCCTGGAGGCTGTGAAGGATCCGGAAACCGGCAAAACACGCATGATTCCTGCCGGTGAGCTGACGGATAAGTATGTGATTCGCCCCACTTCTGAAACCGTAATCGGCGCTGCATTCTCCCGTTGGCTGGAGTCTTATCGCGATTTGCCCATCAAGGTGAACCAGTGGTGCAACGTGATGCGCTGGGAGATGCGCCCGCGTATTTTCCTGCGCACGGCTGAGTTCCTGTGGCAGGAAGGCCACACCGCCCACGAGACGCGCGAGGAAGCTGAGGAAGAGACCGCTATCATGCACAAGGTGTATGAGGACTTCCAGCGCGACGTGCTGGCTGTGCCCTCCATTCCCGGTGAAAAGACTGAGCACGAACGCTTCCCCGGCGCTGTTCGCACCTTCACGGTGGAAGCCATGGTGCAGGACCGTAAGGCAATTCAGGCCGGTACCTCTCACTTCCTGGGGCAGAACTTCGCCAAGGCTCAGAACATCTCCTTTGCTGGCCGCACCAACGAGCGCCAATTTGCCTGGACAACCTCTTGGGGTGTGTCTACCCGCATGATCGGTACGCTGATTATGGCTCACTCTGATGACGATGGTTTGGTATGCCCGCCCCGCGTGGCTCCGCGCCAGATTGTCATCATCCCTGTGACACCCAAGCCCGACACCAAGCAGGCTATCCTGGATCATTGCCAGGCCTTGGCTGATGAGCTTTCTGCCATGAGCTTCCATGGTATGCCGATTCGTGTGCAGGTTGATACCCGCGACCTCAACGGCGGTACCAAGAAGTGGGAGTGGGTCAAGAAGGGTGTGCCCGTGCGAGTGGAAATTGGTCCCCGCGACCTGGAAAAGGGCTCTGTATGCGTCTGCCGCCGCGATCAGGCCAGCAATGAAAAGAGCTTCATGGATGAAACTGCCTTTGTGGATGGCGCCGTGCAGCTTTTGGAAGATATTCAGAATGCGCTTTTGCAGCGCCAGCTGGACTTCCGCGACAGCCACATCCGCCCCTGCGCCACGCTGGATGAACTCAAGGCAAACTTCTCCGGCGAAGGTGATGCTGACTGGCTGCTTTGCCCTTGGGATGGCACTCCCGACGAGGAAGAAGAACTGGCCAAGAGCCTGCGCATTTCCATCCGCTGCATCCCGCACGGTGAAATGGGTTCCGGCCCGGAAGCTCCCTGCATCCTGACCGGTCGCCCCACGACGCGCCGCGTGCTGTGGGCTCGCAGCTACTAAAGAATCGCAGTAACATTTGTTCAGCCGAGTCGGGTTCTGCTCCCGACTCGGTTGTTTTTTTATCAAAAACGGTGGTAGTTGTACAAAGTCGGGTGCTTTTGACTTGTCAAACGGGTAGGGGGTAGTATATAATCTGCCCGTAACGTTATGAATATTCAACCGAAATTCACGCCCGTGCTGGACCCGGCCTTCGTTGCGCCGGTGCTCTGGAATAAAGCATTTGAAGAAAAAGTTGCAGCTACTCCCGGTTCTCACACTGTGGATTTGGCTCTGACTCGTCTGGATGGCACCTGCTTCCGCTGGAGTGGCAAGATTCTGCCCCAGGAAGGTGAAAACATCGCTCTGAACAATCAGTACATCGAGCGTATCGTTAAGTTCCTGCTTTGGATGAAGGGTGGCTGCACCATTCTCGTGGCAGGTGATGACCAGATTGCCGACATGCTGGCCGCTACCTACTGCGCCGGCGGTGCTCGTGAATTCGACTGGGATTTCATCGGCAAGAAGATTTATGACCAGCCCATCGAGGTGAAGAAGGTGGCTTGCGCTTGCGAGCTTCCCGCTGAAAACTCCACTTCCGTGGCTCTTGGCCGCAACCTGGATGGCTACCGCATCGGTTTCGACCTGGGTGGTTCCGACCGCAAGTGCGCCGCCGTGGTGAATGGCGAGGTTGTGTACTCCGAAGAAGTGGTGTGGGATCCCTACCACCAGAAGGACCCCAACTACCAGCTCGAAGGTGTGGATGACTCCCTGCTGCGCGCTGCCAAGCACCTGCCTCAGGTGGACGCTATCGGTGGTTCTGCTGCCGGTGTGTATGTGAACAGTGAGCCCCGCGTAGGTTCCCTCTTCCGTGGCATCTCCCCCGAGGATTTCCAAAATGTGATTCGCCGCATGTTCTACACGCTCAAGGATCGCTGGAGCGAACGCATGGGCAAGGAAGTTCCCTTCGAAGTGGTGAACGACGGTGAAGTGACCGCTCTTGCCGGTGCTATGGGTATGAATGATGATGCCGTGCTTGGTATCGCCATGGGTACTTCTCTGGCTGCCGGTTATGTGGACCCCGAGGGTCACATCATGCCCTGGCTCAACGAGCTGGCCTTCGTGCCCGTGGACTACCAGGAAGATGGTGGTGTGGACGAATGGTCCCGCGACAAGGGTGTGGGTGCTATGTACTTCTCCCAGCAGGCTGTGGCTCGTCTGGCTCCCCGCGCAGGCTTTGATTTCGGCGATATGCCCTATCCCGAGCAGCTCAAGAAGGTGCAGGCCGCTATGCTTGAGGGCGATGACCGCGCTCGCAAGATTTACGAGACCATCGGTGTGGAGTTCGGCTACACCATCGCCTACTTTGCTGATTTCTATGCCGTACGCAACCTCCTGTTCCTGGGCCGCGTAGCCACGGGTGAAGGTGGTCAGATTATCATCGACAAGGCTAACGAAGTGCTCAAGGCTGAGTTCCCGCAGCTCAACATCACGCTTTGCGTGCCCGATGAAAAGACCAAGCGTCACGGCCAGGCTGTGGCCGCCGCTTCTCTGCCCAAGCTGGGCTAATCTTTAAATATCGGAGGGCCGGGGAATAGATTTTATTGTTCCCCCGCCCTCCTTTTTTATTTTTACTCAGGACGCCGCACAACGCCCCTCACATGAGTGAGAATGATATATGGAAATGTCCACAGTGCCAAACGCCTGTGGATATATCAGAACAAGGGTTCATGGCCGAAATCATGTGCCCGAGTTGTGGTATGGTCAACACCGTGCATACGGTGTTGCTCAATTTCCGTTTGGAGAGGGTGCTGGGCGTAGGCGGCATGAGTATTGTGCTTCAGGCCAGAGATTTGGTGCTCAATCGCACACTGGCCATCAAGGTGCTGCGGGATAACTACCGCAATAATCCGGAACGCGTTGCACGCTTTGAAAAAGAGTGCTCGCTCATGGCTAAGGTGCGCCACCCCAACGTGGTTTCTGTGTATTCTGCCGGCCAGGCCAAGGGGCAATTTTATATTGCCATGGAGTTGGTGGAAGGGCAGAACCTGGAGTTGATGGTATCCCCATACCAGCCGATGGCTCCGCTCCGTGCCTTGTCCATCATACGCCAGGTGGCCAATGGTTTGAATGCTGCCAATAAGGCAGGTTTGCTGCACCGCGACATCAAACCGGGTAACATTCTGGTGACCCGTACCGGACGAGCCAAGGTGTTGGATTTCGGCTTGTCTCTGGGCAAGTCCGATAGCGATACAGAGGAAACGATTTGGGCAACGCCCTTCTATGTGCCGCCCGAGACCTTGCTGCGAGAGGCAGAAGACGTGCGAACGGACATCTACGCGCTCGGCATGACGCTGCGTTACCTGTTGAGTGGGTGTGAAACATTCGCCTCTGTTCCTCAGACATCTGAAGAGCTGCTGGAATGCAAACGCACTCTCCAGAGACCACGTTGCAAAGACCTCGGTATTGATGAATCCTATGCGGATTTCATCAGCCACATGACGGCGTATGATATTAACGCCCGACCATCCGGGTACGCAGACCTATTGCAGGAATTGGACGAAGTCCGCGCCGCGCAAAAATTGTACGAGTCATCGCGCACCCCTGAAGAGCAACGTAAAAAACGCTTGCGAAGGGGTCTTGCCGCCTTCGTTGTGGTGCTGTTTGGTGTCTTGGTGGCGTGGCTTTCGTATATTCTTGCTACACCAGAGCCGGTTTATGAAGCCGTCAGTTATTCCGAAGCCTCGGCATTGGGCGGAGAATCGGAGGATATGCTCAAGGCGGCAGAAAAATCATTGAAGCAAGGCAACATTGCCGAGAGTATTTCGGCATACATGCAACTGGCGCGCGAGGCAGAAGAACCGGCCATGGAGGCATGGGGTGCCGTTGTGGCTTATTATCTGGCCCATTTCAGCGGCGATGCCACCACGGCAAATGCAGCAGATGCGTTGCTGGAAGAAGCGTTGGAGCGCAAGGTATCCGATGATGTCATTGGTGGTGATATACTGAGGCAGATACGTTTAGTAAAACGAGCCGGGAAGGAACAAAATATCGATGCGTTTGAGAAGACAGTCACGCATCCAGTGTTGCGCGCCATGTTGCGTTTGGCTCGTGTGCAGCATTGCTCCATCAATTTTGATAAAACCGGCGTTTTAGTGCAGCAAGAACGCGCGGTGGAAGATTTTGAACGCGCTCCTGCTCCCTACCAGCAAATAGCCCCACTTATCAAATCGTGGGATGGGGCTTCTTCCTTGCTCCGCAATACGTGGAAGCAAGAGCTCGAAAAAGATTTGCGACGACTTGATTATGCATCACTCCGTAACTTGTGTGATACATTTGATAAGCAGAAGGACAAAGAACCTTACCTGGCTCAAAAGGTTGAGGTTGTTCGGGAAATGTGTAAGTTCAGTCAAGTTGTTGACGAAATGTTACACCGCAAGTTCCCGAATCGCTACAAGGAAGGGTTGAGTATAGATGAGCGTTTGGCGCTTGTGGCAGATTTGCACAATCCGCAGCTGGAAGCAGAGCTGAAAACTTTCTATAAGCTCGTGCAATCCAAGGTGGACGAGGCCGCAGCCTTGAATCCGCACCGCCATACACCTGACAGTACTGCCCCGTTTGCGGCTTTCATCCGCAAGTGGCTTGTGGCTCTTTCCCCGGAACAATCTCTTGATTCTTCTCAGAACTTTATCATCCTCGCAACGCGCCATGGGATGGCTCGCATGTCCGTTCAGAAGGGAAAAGACGTGACAGGCCCTGATTTTACCGGCAAAATCGTGGCGTGCAGTGATTATGGCCTGGTGATGGAGCGTCCGCGCAGCAATGCTCCCTCTCGCGTTGAAAATTACATTCGCGTGGGGCAGCACACTTATTGCGTTCTCGCCGGCAATGAAGAGACCGGTGTGTGGGTGGATCTGGCCGATGTTGATTGGCGTGGCCCGTGTTACCTGGATGACAGAATGCTCGTCCATCCCCAGACCAGCAAAAAGTACTCCACGGCAGAAATTTTGCATCGAACGGAAAACGCATTGGTGGTGCGTTGGCCGAACTCAACGGAGAATTCTTATTATGTCAAATCCGACAAGGGATTGTATCTCCGTGAGAATGCAAAAAATGCGCGCTTATATCACATCGTGTATGCAGATGGAGTCCCCGCGTCATTGTGTGTGTCTGCGGAACGGACGATTGTGCGTAATTATGCCTATCATGCGATGCATGTGTTTATCCAGAACGAGTCCCAGGAGCAACTGGAAATTCGATATGGAGATGGCCGCGTAGAGCGTTTTGATAATGACGGTACCGGCGTGTATATCGAAACATCGGAGATGCAGGCGTCCGACAAATTAACTGGTTCCAAGTGGCTTGTCACACCGACTGCGCTTTTGCACCAACGCAATATGGTGTTGGAAAACTCCGGCAAGACCGTTCAGTTGAAGATGAACAACACAACACGCATTGCGGATGTTGTGACGGTCTTGGATGATAAATTTCAATTAAAATGGAGGGACACCAAGGCAACTGAAGAATTCCGTCTTTTAGCCTGTGGGTGTTACATTTCCGATGCTTTTCCAAAGACATCGAAGATTTATTCATACATAGGCTATAGCTCCCGAGGTGTACTCGTGGTGGGAGAGAATGGAAAAGCCGCAGGATACATGCTTTCCGGGGTGCAGAGGGACATACAGGTATTGGAACATAACGAAAAGCGTTTGCGCATTCGTTTTCCTTCCGGCGAAACGGCTACCTATCTCAACGATGGCAAGAACTTGTATGTGTGCGAGGATTCTGCCGATGGGAAAAGCTGCATCCGCATGTGTGAGGCCCCGGGGCGGTGGAAAGGGTACATCTCCATCCGCGACCATTCGGCAATTCATCACTTTCTTCCCGCCTCCGGCTCATGGGCCGACGTCTTGGAAATGGATAAAGACAGCTTCACCCTGCGATGGAGAGTTTATCGCACAACGGAAACCTTCCAACGGGGCAATGATGGCATTTTTCGTTTGTTGAAAGGTGGGCAAACGAAAACGACATCAATATATTATGCCGATGCCTTTACCCATGCCCGCGCAACGCTGAGTGAGGATAAAAAAACATTGCGCATATCCCCTAAGTACGGTTCTTTCTCAGCAGAAGTGTTGCATTTTGATGATGAGAAGATGGTTTTGAAATGGCCCGCCACCTTTGTCGAAAATCCTCGTGGCCTTACATTGCACGATGGAACGCGCATCGAAACGAGCGAGGGTACCGGCAAAAAAATGGAGTACCGAAAACGCGTTGATGGGTCATACGTTCCGGTGAAAGTCACGTTGGGTAATGGTAAAAAGTGTGAGATCCTGACCATTCATGATAGAACATGGGTGGACGCCATCACGATTTATGGCCCCGGCTCGGATAATAAAGCGTGGGTGATGGAATCTAACGGGCAGTGCAGGAGTGCTGATATTTCCAAGTACAAAGATGGTGAACTTGTGCTGAAGTGGCATGGTGGCGAGACCCTAACCTACAAGTACGATTCAACGTGGGATATGTATCGGCGTGTTCCCGCTGCCGGGAAAGATGGATTTGTCGCCAATCTCGAGTGGGATGATGGCGTTAAGACATTCCTCTTTTCTGAAAACAACGTATGCAGAGCCTGTTCTCGGTCCCATTCCTTCTCCGGCTACGTCATGAAACGCACAAATGACTCACTCACTATCCGCTGGGATGCCAGCAAAGATGTTGAGACTTTTGTTAAGCAGTCGGATGGCTCCTATAAGATTCAGCAATAAAGAGCGCCGCTTTTATTGAGGCCGCTCAATTTCTTGCTGCCAAGTTGCTACAGCCTGACGTATGGCTGATGCTACATCAGCTTTCGGACGAGCAAACCCCGGCACAAACCACGGGAAAGCCCCCACGAGGTCGTGAATCACGGCAACCTCGCCATCACACGTGCCACGCCCGGCACCTATGCCAATTGTGACAATGGGACAGGCCTTGGTGATTTCTGCTGCCACGCTGTGCTTGGTGCACTCTATCACCACAGAGAATGCACCGGCGCGTACCACGGCTTCCATATCGCGCATGATAGCGGCGGCTTCCTCATCCGTCTTGCCTTTCATGCGGAATCCGCCTTCTTCTTTCACCTTCTGGGGCAAGAGTCCGATGTGTGCCTGCACGGGGATGCCGGCCTGAACAATCGTGCGGATGTGTTCCTCCTTGTCAACGCCGCCTTCCAGCTTCACAGCATCGGCCCCGATAGCCATGAGCGCCTGAGCCGTTGCAAGCGCCTGTTCGGGCGTATCATAAGTGTGGATGGGCATATCCAGCACAACAACAGCATTCTTCGCAGCGCGTACCACGGCAGCGCCATGGTGCAGCATGTGCTCCAGTGTCACATGTGTGGTATCGGGATATCCCAGCATGACCATGCCAAGAGAGTCTCCCACGAGAATCATATCCACCCCCGATTCGTCCAACAGACGGGCGGTGGGGTAGTCATAGGCGGTCAGCTCGGAAACGGGCATCACGCCCTTCTTGGCGACGATTTTGGCTATCTTCTCGTTCATGCTGAGGAAATCAGAGCGGATAGAGGGTTACACCTCCATCAGCAGGTAATTGGCTGAGCAAATCTTTGACTGGAAGCTGCTGCCCCGGCAATACCAGCAGAGGATCAATATCGCAAAGGGGGCGCAGCACAAACTCACGCACATGAGCGCGTGGGTGCGGAAGCGTCAGCTCCGGCGTGTTGCAGGTGGTTTCCCCGTAATACAGAATATCAATATCACAGGTGCGGGGCTCGCCGTATTCGCCACTGCGGGTTCGGCCCAAATCCTTTTCTATCTCCATGCAGCAGCGCAGGATGGCTTCCGGAGCCATGTTTGTGGATACTTCCACGCATGCATTCAGATAAGCGGGCGAGCCTTCCGGGCAACCCACCGGTGCGGTCTCGTATACTTGTGAGAGCCGGAGCGCACCGAAAAGCTCGCTCAGGTAATCACACACGCGCTCCAATGTGGCAAGCCTGTCTCCCAGGTTAGCCCCCAATGAAAAGCCGACACGCACCAGTGCGCTCTCAGCACATTGCTGTGAATCAGTCTGCAAAGCCGAGCACGTCTTGCATGTTGTAAAGACCGGCAGGCTTGTCAGCCAGCCAAAGGGCAGCGCGCACAGCTCCACCTGCAAAGGTCATGCGGCTGGAGGCCTTGTGCGTCAGCTCCACGCGTTCGCCATCTGTAGCATAGATGACGGTGTGGTCACCCACAACATCGCCACCGCGCATGGAGTGCATGCCAATCTGGCGCTGCGGGCGAGCGCCGACCAAGCCTTCGCGCCCATGCATCACGTCCTTGTCATAATCCATGCCGGTTTCTTCGCACACCACCTCAGCCAACGTGCGGGCGGTGCCACTAGGGGCATCGAGCTTGTGGTGGTGGTGCATTTCCACGATTTCAATATCGTAGTCCTTCAAAATCTGGGTAGCCTTGCGCGTCAGCCAGAACAGCGTGTTCACGCCCACCGAGTAGTTGGAGGCAAACACAATCGGGATACGCGTGGCAGCGGCCTTGATGGCTGCGCGTTCTTCATCGGTGTGGCCGGTGGTTCCAATCACCAGCGGCTTACCCTGAGCCACAGCCGTATCCAGCAATTCAGGGGTGAACCCATGGAAAGAGAAGTCGATGGCGCAATCGGCCTGCTGCATGGCGGTCACCACATCCTGGCCCACATCGTGGGTAGAGCCCAGCTCCGTCTCAGGATTCAGTTCCACAGCCTGCTTCACAGCCTGGCCCATGCGCCCGGAAATACCCGTAACAAGGATTTTCATGGTGATAAAATCAGATGAGATTGAAGGACTTGAGCAGCTCTGTAAGCTGACCACGCTTTTCAACAGCCAGTTCTACCAGCGGCAGTCGCACTTCCCAGCTGATATCGCCGCGCAGGGCAAGAGCAGCCTTGATGGGGACGGGATTCGTATCCAGAGACATGAGACCCTTCATCAGCGGGTAGTACTTCTTCTGCAATTCCAGAGCCTTGGCGCCATCACCGGACATGGCGGCATCCACCAAAGCCTTCATTTCTGCCGGAGCCACGTTGGAGGTGACGGATACCAGACCGCGTGCACCACATGAAATGAAAGGCACAGTCAGACCATCATCACCGCTCAGTACAGCAAAGTCGGCGGGCAGGGCGGCTACAAGCTGGTTGACACGCTCCACGCTGCCACCGGCTTCCTTGATAGCGGTGATGGTGGGGCAATCCTGAGCCAGGCGCACCACGGTATCCACGGCGATTTCAATACCGCTGCGGCCGGGGATGCTGTACAGCATGATGGGCAGGGAGGTGCTGTCGGCAATAGCCTTGAAGTGGCGGTACACACCTTCCTGACTGGGCTTGTTGTAGTAGGGGCATACTTGCAGCGTGCCATCCACACCCATATCAGCAGCTTCCTTGGTCATTTCCACAGCCTCGTATGTGGCATTGGAGCCCGTGCCGGCAATCACCTGGCAGCGGCCTGCAGCAAATTCAGCAGCGCGGCGGATAACCTCCATGTGCTCCTCATGGGTAAGCGTGGGAGATTCACCCGTTGTGCCCACGGGTACGATGCCATCGACACCACCGGCAATCTGAGCTTCAATCAGTGTCTGGAATGCATCAAAATCCACCTTATCGTTCTTGAACGGCGTGACAATAGCTGTGTAAAGTCCCTGGTATTTCATAATCTCGCGGGTTATTCTACCAACAAGGGGCGCAGATGTCACGCCTTTTTTGCTTGCAAACACCCTGTAAACTGACAAATTCTGCTGTTGCATCAAAGAGAAGAATGTGCTAGATTGCCCGCGTTATGTCAAACACTTCCCTCACCCCCGAATTGGTTAAGCTGACCACCGAATTGGCAGCTGCTTTTGCTGAATCTCAGAAGGTCGTTGCTGCTAAGGCAAAAATCGGTCTTTTTTATCAGAATGCAGAAGCTACCGACCTCTTCCGCAAGGTGAATGAATACGGCGAAGAGCTGCGCAACAAGCACATGGCCGGCATGCCTCCCTCAGAAGAGGAAATTGCCAAGTTCGATGCTCTGCGTCAGGATGTGGTGGAGAATCCTCTTTGCCATGGTTTCCTGGAATCCCGCCAGCTGCTGGATGACATGCTCGCCACGGTGAATCAGTACCTCTGCCTGGCTATCGAGCGCGGCGCAGCCCCCACTGATGAAGAAGTGGCCGAGTCCATGACTCAGGAAGTGAGCTCCTGCTCCTGCGGCGGTGGCTGCAAGGGCAATGGCAACTGCGAGAACTGCGATGGCAGCTGCAAGGAAGAAGGCCACGAGTGTAAATGCGGTGGTCATGGTGAAGGCCACGAATGCAAGTGCGGTGGGCACTAAAGCCCCCCGCCTGATGAGCGAGCCGCCGGCACCTAGCCCATTCTCTCCATGCTCTCGTTCTTGCGCAGTCGCCTTTTCTTTTTCATCATCGTGCTGGTGTTGCCACTGGTATCGGTGTGGAAATCGCTGACTGCGTGGGAAACAGACTTTGTGTTTGATTGGCCGGTGCCCACGGCGCTGCTGCTCTTGCTCATCGTATCATTGCTGGTGAGCAAGAAGCGGCAGAAAGATTATTTGCCGCAGGCCTGGGTGTTGTGGCTGTTGCTGGTATTGGCTGCCGCCAGCGATTGTGCCTGCAATTTGTATGCTTTTGTAGCACCGTGGCAGTTGCCCACATCCATTTTCCTGATGATGGGCTGCACCTGTTTGCTGTGGGTGTTGTTCCGCTGGGGAAGCCTGCTGCTGTGGGCGCCATTCCTTTTTCTTCAAGTGGCTCAGCAAGTGAGCTTCTCGCACTACGGCACGCGGCTCAATTCTCTGGTGCTGGCGGAAACGATGGAGGCCTCGGCTGATGAGTACCTGACGTACCTGACGCCGTTCAACATGTCGATGGCCATTCTGGCTTTCATCGGGGCTGTCATTTTCTTTTACCTGATGGTGCGCGTGCTGCGCTGCGCCAACAGCAAGTGGTCATTGCTCAATGCCGGGTTGCTCTTTTCTTTGTTGGGTGTCTTGTGTGGAATCGTTTTGCCGCCCCATAAACAAAAACCGGAGTACTTCTGGCCGGCGCGAGAGGGCTATGACCTTTTCATGGCCTGCTCCGAGGCCTTGTTGCACAATCAGGCCACCATCGAACAGGCAGAGAATTTGCCGCTGCCTACGCAGGAGTCTTCTTCCATCTCCACGCTCAAGGGCAAGGAAGGGGTGGTGCTGGTGCTGCATATTGGCGAAAGTGTGCGCGCCGACCGCATGAGCCTCAATGGCTACGAGAAGGATACCACGCCTTGGTTGCGCCAGCAGCCCAACCTGATTAATTTCCCGAATTGCATTTCCTCCGCTTGCGATACATGCCAGGCTCAAATTGCCATTCTGACCAACGCCCGCCGCGATATCTGGAACAAGCAGCCGGAAATGCAGCCCACCACGGGCTCCGTGCTGGAGCTGTTTAATGCCCACGGCTTCAAGGTGTATTCGTTCTTTGGCCAGCGCTGCGGGCAGAAGCTGAAATATGACCGCGTGGTGCGCGTGCTGACCAAATGTTCGGAAGACCGTTTCAATGCCCCCGGCAGCCCCTGGACATCTCTGCCTCAAATTGCTGGGGTGGTGGATGCCAACCGCAGCGAGAACCTGGTGCTTTTCATCAACAACGAAGGTAGCCACACTCCTTTCCACCACTACGATAAGAAAAACGCACCTTTCCTGCCGTCTGCCACTGATTTCCAGAACCCGGCGGCTCATGCGCAGGAGGTGAACAACGCTTACGATAACACGGTGCATTATACGGATGAGTTTATCCGCCGCGTTGTTCTGTCGCTACATGGTCGCCCCTTTGTGTACGTGTACATCAGCGATCATGGCGAATACCTGGGGCACGATGGCATCTGGGGCCGAGCCGCCCTGGGCGAGAGCAAGTACAATTATCACAGCACCACGGGGTGCCGCGTTGGTATGTTTGTAATCAGCTCTCCCGAGTTCGAGGCTAAACATCCGCATTTCGCTGCCGCTGTGCAGCAACTTCGGGCGAATAGCCACCAAACCGTTGCGCATGAGCATATTTTCCATTCCATGCTTGGTTTGTTCGGCATTTCCACCCCTCACTACGATAGCCGTCTGGATATTTGCAGCGACAAGATGCTGCCATACAGCGGCCCCATGCCTGAAACGGAGAATTGATTTATGGAAATGAGTGTTGAAGCTTTGTATGCGTCCTGCATTGCAGGTGTTGTGTTGTTATTTGTTCTGGGTGGCGTCATTGGCTATTTTGTTGCAGCTTACCGCACAGCCAAGCCGATGGCTGAGCTCCAGACGGAAACGGAGAGACTCAAAACTGCCTTGGAAACAGAAACGGCTCGCCGCGATGAGTACGCATCGGGCTTGCAGGAGATGAAATCGCGCTATGATGCACAGAGCGCGGAGCTAAACTCTGCCCGGGCCGCTGCCGTGCAGTACAAAACATCGCTTGAGAGTGAGAAACAGCAGCGCGAGTCCCTCGAAAAATCGCTGCATGAGCTGCGCAATGAACTGCAATCGCTCAATGGCGAGTTGAGCACCTCTCGCGCAGAAACGGCGCATTTTAAAACAGCGCTCCAAAGTGAGCAGCAATACCGCGCCACGGAAACTGCTCGCATCAAGGACATGCAGGAGAAGCACTTTGCTCAGTTCCGCACCCTTGCAGGTGAGATTCTGGAGCAGAATGCCAACAAACTCAAGGATACCAACAAGGAGAACATGGATGGCTTGCTCAAGCCCCTGCGTGAGCAGTTGACCAATCTGGGTAAAGCTGTGCATGATACCAACGTAGCCTCCGCGGAAAACAAAGCCTCGCTGGAATCGGCCATCAAGCATATGATGGAGAAGACCGAGAACCTGAGCAAAGATGCTGAAAATCTGGCGCTTGCGCTCAAGGGGGATAGTAAAAAACAGGGTGATTGGGGTGAAATGGTGCTGGAGCGCATGCTGGAAGATTCCGGCCTGCGCAAGGGCGAGGAATACTACGTGCAGTCCAACTTCAAGACAGAGGAGGGGGCCAATGTACGCCCCGACGTGGTTATCCGCTTCCCGGATAATCGCTGTATTGTGGTGGACTCCAAGGTGTCGCTCACCGCTTATGCGCAATACATGGCTGCCACTAATGAGGAGGAGCGCTATACTTACCTGAACGCCCACGTGGCCTCGGTGCGCAAGCATATCGATGAATTGGCCGCCAAGGATTACGCCGCAGTGGTGGAGGATACCATCAGCTATGTGTTGATGTTCATGCCGAATGAAGCTTCCTACATGGCAGCATTGCAGGCCGCTCCCTCGCTGCCGACCGATGCATATCGCCGCAAGATTATTCTCATCAGCCCCACCAATCTGCTCATGGCCTTGCAGCTTGCCTACAACCTGTGGCAGAAAGAGCGCCAGAGCCGCAACGTGGAAGCCATCTTCTCCCGCGCCACCATGCTGTATGAGAAGCTTGTTTCTGTGCAGGACAGCTTTGAGAACGTGGGCAAGGCGCTCAGCAATGCCCAGCAGAGCTATGATACGGCGCTGGGGCAGTTCTGCAAGGGCCGCGGACACTTTGCCGGGCAGGTGCAGAAGCTGCTGGATATGGGGATTACCCCGCGCAAGAAGCTGCGTCTGGATGAAGAAACTGAGGCTTAAGCCTGCACAGTAGGCGTTTCATCCCACTCCGGCAACTCTGTGCTGATGAGCCAGGGCGTGTATTCTGCCGGTATGGCTGATTGGATTGCCACACGTCGGCCATCTGCCGGGTGATTGAAAGCCAATCTCCATGCATGCAGCATCAATCTGCCCGGGCGAGCTTTCTGACGCTGCGGGTGCGCATAAATCGGATCGCCGATGAGCGGATGCCCCAGATGCAGCATGTGCACGCGGATTTGGTGCGTGCGGCCCGTATGCAGCGTACACATCACCAGCGAGGAGTCGGTCGCTGCATCATAGTGCAGCACCTTGTAATCAGTAATAGCCGGTTTGCCGGAGCCTGGGTTCACCACAGCCATTTTCAGGCGGTTGACCGGGTGGCGGCCAATGTTGGTAAAGACTGTTCCCTCCGGCTCTTTGGGGCATCCCTGCACAGCGGCCAGGTAGATTTTTGCCGTGTCTCGGTTGGCAAATTGTGTGGTGAGGGATAAGTGCGCGACATCATTCTTGGCCACCACAATGCATCCGCTGGTGTCTTTGTCCAATCGGTGGACAATGCCGGGGCGCTCCACGCCGCCGATGCCCGATAAATCCCCGCAATGGAACAACACTGCATTCACCAGCGTGCCATCGGGGTTGCCTGCGGCGGGGTGTACCACCATGCCGCTCTCCTTGTCAATGACGATAACATCCTTATCTTCATACAACACAGAGATGGGGATATCCTGCGGTTGGGCTTCGGCCGGCTCAGGCTCGGGGATGTTGACCTCGATGCGCATGCCGAACTCAATAGGCGTTTTCGCCTTGGTTGCTTTGCCATTCACCAGAATATCACCCGCTTTGATGAGCGCCTGAATACGCGCGCGGGACAAATCCGGCAACTGCCCGGCCAGAAATTGGTCGAGACGGGCACCAATGCTGTCTTCTGCGATGATAAGCATGCTTACATGCCGGTGGGGTTATCAATGAACACGACAGGCAAGCCGAACTCCTTGGACAGCAGCTCACCCAGCGCTTTCACGCCAAAGGTTTCCGTGGCGTAGTGCCCGGCAAAAAGAATGTTGATGCCCATATCCTCCGCGGCATTGCGCACCCAGTGATTTTCCTCACCTGTCAGGTAGGTGCCATAGCCCTTGGCCTGCATCTGGTAGATTTCTTCACCGGCGCCACCGGAGCAGATGGCTACGCGCCCGGCGGGAGCTGTGGCATCATGCACCATGCCGGTCACTTCGCTTTGGCACACACGGGCGTATGCCTCGCGCAGTTCGCCCACGGTGCCGGGGAAGAAGCCGCTCACGCCAATCATCGTGCCGTGGTAATCCACCTCCGGGCTGCAATCCTGCAAGCCCAGCGCATTGGCCAGCCCGGCGTTGTTGCCCAGTTCCGGGTGCAAATCCAGCGGCAGATGCGCGCTGTAGATGGCCAGATTGTGCTGCAAACAACTCTCAATCTTTTTCTTGAACCACCCTGTCATCGGGCGCAGACCGCACCAGTAGATACCGTGGTGCAGTACCAGCAAATCAGCCCCGGCGGCAATAGCATCATCAATACTCTTCTGCGATCCATCCACCGCAAGTGCCACTTTGGTCACTTGCCCGTTGTTTTCCACCTGCAAGCCGTTCACCGCCACCGAAGCATCGCGAATCTCGCCAATGCGCAGGGTGCTATCCAGTAAGGTTACAATATCGTTGAGTGCTGTCATGCTTGTTAAGAGTCAGTTGTTTGTCGGGGAGTGCGGTTCTTGATTTCCTGGTGCAGTCGCTTGTTGAACTCACCGGCCATGTCATAGCCGCTTTCGCGCAGATACTGGCCCAGAGCCGCCACTTCCACAAGACGCGTCATGTCGCGACCGGGCGCCACAGGCAGGCTCAGGCGCTCTACCTCCACACCCAGGATGGTTGTAGTCTTGCGTTCCAGCCCCAATCGCTCCATTTCGGTCATTTCGCCACTGGTCAGGTTGATGATGAGGCTGATTTTCTTCTGCCTGCGGTATGCTTTGAGCCCGAAAAGGTTGGTGACATTGATGATGCCGATACCGCGAATTTCAATGAAGCCGCGGCTCAGCGAGGGCGAAGTAGCAATCAATTCGCCGCTGATATTGCGGATTCGCACCATATCATCGGCCACCAGGGAGGAGCCACGCTCCACCAGACCCAGCGAGATTTCACTCTTGCCGATGCCGCCTTTGCCCGTGATAAGTACGCCCACGCCGTGTACGTCCACCATGCAGGCGTGCAGCGTGGTGCTGTCGGCAAACTCATGCTCGAGAATCAGCGTGGCGCGGTTCACCAGCTTCATCGTGGGCAGGGTGGAACAGAAAACCGCTACGGAATGTGCATCTGCAATGCGGATAATATCCTCCGGCACATCTACACCGTGCGCAAATACCATACACGGTATCTCGCGGTTCATCAGCGTCTGCAAACGCTCCTCGCGTTCCGGCCCCTGCAGCGTGCTCAAATAAGCCATTTCTGCTGCACCGAAGACCTGAATACGCTCGTGGGCAAAATACCCGAAGTACCCCGTCAGCGCCATACCCGGGCGGTTCAATGCGGGCTGGGTAATCTTGCGCGACATCCCCAGCGGGCTGTTCATCAGCTGCAACTCCAGCGTGCGCCGATGATGCTCATAAAAATGCGCCACGGAGATATGGTCTACTTTGCGGACGATGGGGTTCTTCATGCGCGTTTATTCTACACAGTCTCTGCGTTTCGGTCAAGAAAATGAACAGGAAAGCAGGAAATATACCATTTCTCGCTTAAATCTGTATTTTAAGCTCGCCAGAGCAGGGGTGAACATGGTACATTGCCGTGGAAATACTCATGAGCGATTCTAACTATATTTACGACAATGTGAACCAGTATCTGGAACTGGGCGCAAGCATCTACAGCCCGGCCATGTACCTGGGTGTGGGGCTGCCTCCGTACTGGATGCAGGCTGCTGCCTATACGCCGGTGTCTGAGACTGCAGGCATCCTGAGCGCAGAAGATACCGAGGCCCTGGTGCGCAGCTGCACCACCGATGAACAGCGCGCAACGCTCGAAGAGCAGGGCGTGGTGGATTTCATCGCCACCTCTCCCGTGGGCAAGTACCATGCCTACATCTACAAGCAGGAGAGCGGCTATCTGCTGATTCTCATGTGGCTGCATGTGGCTCCGTTCCTGAAGCAGGGTATTGATTGCGGCTGCTCCGACGTGCACCTGCCGTCCGCCTGTCCTCCCTCCTGGCGTCGATATGGTTCGCTGCTCCCCATCTGGGAGGGTGCTCCTGTGCTGACCAAGTATGATACAGAGGCTCTGGCCGATTCCTTCCTCAACGAAAAGGAATGGGAACGCCTGCGCGAGAAAGGCGACGTTGACTTCGCGTATCAGAATGACCTGGGCCGCTATCGTTCCTCTGTTGTTTCCCAGCGCCTTGGCTATGATTTGTGCTTCCGTATCATCAACAGCCGCATCCTGAGCATGAAGGATATTAACCTGCCGGAAGAATACGTGGTGCCGCTCACCCGCTTCACCAACGGCTTGATTCTGGTGACGGGTTCCGTGGGCTCCGGTAAGTCCACCACGCTGGCCTCTATCATTGACTTCATCAACGAAGACCGCCGCGACCACATCATCACGATGGAAGACCCCATCGAAGCCATTTTTGAAACCAAGGGTTGCCAGATTAACCAGCGCGAGGTGCACAAGCACACCGAATCGTTCGGTCGCGCTCTCCGTGCCGCCCTGCGTGAAGACCCGGACGTCATCATGGTGGGTGAAATGCGCAACCTGGAGACGATTTCGCTGGCTCTCACCGCTGCCGAAACCGGCCACTTGGTGCTGGGTACCCTGCACACCGGCTCTGCCGCCCGTACGATTGACCGTATTCTCGATGCTTTCCCCGTGGAAGAACGCGAACACATCCGCATCATGGTGTCTGAATCCCTGCGTGGCGTGCTTTCTCAGCAGCTCGTGCCCAAGAAGGACGGCACCGGCCGCGTGATGGCGCTGGAAATGCTCGTGAACACCGCTGCTGTGGCCAACTGCATTCGTGAAGGTAAGACCTTCATGATTCCCGGCCTCATTCAGACCGGCAAGGCCCAGGGTATGCGCCTCATGGATGACTCCCTCCAGGAACTCTACCTGAATGGTGTCATCAGCGCAGAGGAATGCAACACCCGCGCTACGGATAAGATGATGATGGAGAAGTTCCTGGCTGATCACCCCGAGCCCGCTCCCGCCCAAGCCTGATTCAACAACCTTTAACGAATTTTTGACACAATGGAAAACCGAATTGACAGATATTTCCGCGCTTTGGTGGAGAACGGCGGCTCCGACTTGCACTTGTCGGAAGGTATGCCCCCCAAGATGCGCGTTCACGGCGATATTGAGCCCATCGAGGATATTATCCTGACCCGCGAGGATATGGTGGAGCTCATGGAGCCCATCTGCCCGCCCAAGCTCTGGAAGGAGTTTGTGGAAGGTGGCGATGCGGACTTTGCCTATGAAATGGACGCATCTTCTCGTTTCCGCTGCAACTACATGAAGCAGCAGCGTGGCTATTGCTGCGTGTTCCGTCTCATTCCCACCAAGATTCTCACGATGGAGCAGCTCAATGTGCCCGAGCAGATTAAGCGCTTTGGCGAAATGCGCTCCGGCCTTGTGTTGGTGACCGGCCCCACCGGTTCCGGTAAGTCCACCACGCTTGCTGCACTCATCGACTACATCAATACCAACTTCTCCCGCCATATCATCACGGTGGAAGAACCTATCGAATTCGTGCACCCCTCCAAGAAGAGCATCATCACCCAGCGAGAGGTTCCCTCCAATTGCCCCACGTTCGCTGATGGTCTCCGCGCCTCTCTCCGTGAAGATACCGATATCGTGCTCGTGGGCGAAATGCGAGACCTGGAAACCATCTCTCTGGCGCTCACCGCAGCCGAGACCGGTTTGCTCGTCTTCGGTACCTTGCACACCAACAACGCCCGCAAGACCGTCGACCGTATCATCGACGTGTTCCCCGCAGAGCAGCAGGCTCAGGCCCGCACCATGCTCGCCGGTTCCTTGCGTGGTGTGGTGGCTCAGTTGCTCATGAAGCGCTGCGATAAACCCGGTCGTGTGGCTGTGAACGAAATCCTCTTTGCTACGCCCGCTGTTGCTTCCATCATCCGCGAAGGCGCTACCCAGAAGCTGGCCGACGTCATCATCGGTGGCAAGGGTATGGGCATGCAGTTCATGGACGATGCCATCTGGCAGAAGCTTCAGCAGGGCCTCGTCTCTCCGCAGGAAGCGTACATGAAGGCCATCGACAAGGCTCGATTCAAGAACTTCCTGCCCCCCGATCAGGCCGCCCTTGCCAACGCCGGTGGCGCTTGATACACTTCACCCATTTGACCTCAAAGCCGCTTCTGAGTTTACCCTCGGAAGCGGCTTTCGTTGTCTTTCCACTCTCCAAAAAATCTGAAACAGAAAAATAACACAGGCTTTCCGCTTGCAGGAAGCGGGGGCAGGGTGTATGATGCGCGGGAAAGGAGGTTGCAATGAGCAAGGAAACACAGTCGCGCTTGTGGAATGCCGGGTACACGAAGACGTGGGTGGGAAACTTCCTGATATTCTTTTCCTTCATGCTCATGCAGCCGGCATTTCCTCTGTATTTGAGCGATGCGTTTCATGCCAACGCAGAGACGATAGGCCTGGTGATGGTCGGGTACAGCGTCACGGCCATTGTGATACGCTTGTTCAGCGGGTATATTGTGGATTCTTTCCCTCGGCGCTTAATCATGGTAGGCAGCTATGTGTTGTTTGCTCTGTGTTTTCTGGGATACCCACTGGCAGGGAGCTTGCTTATGATTGGACTGGTGCGCACGTTGCATGGCGCGCCGTTTGGGCTGACAACGGTGTCTAACAGTACCGTGGCGGTGGATTTTCTGCCCTTCAGCCGCCGGGCAGAGGGCATAGGCTACTATGGTTTGAGCAACAACCTGGCTATGGCGATTGCTCCGGCGGTGGGGCTGGCGCTGTATGGCTATTTTTGCGATTTTCGGGTGCTGATGTGGGGGAGTGTGTTGGTGGCAGCGGTGGGGCTGGTGCTCACGATATCCATTCGTTTCCCCCGAGAGCGTGCTTGCGAGCGCAAGCCGTTGCGTCTGGACAATATCTTGCTCTGGAAAGGCTGGAGCTACGGCCTTGTTGTCATCTGTAGCGCTTTTTCGTATGGTGTGGTCTCCACTTATATCGCGCTGTATGGCAAAGAGTCGCTGGGCATTACCGGTGGCACGGGTGGGTTCTTTTTCCTGTTTGCGGTGGGGCTTATCCTTTCTCGCTTGGTGGGAAGCCGCAGCTTGCGACGGGGCCGCATTATTCGCAATGGCACGGTAGGCGTGCTGCTGGGGCTGACCGGCTACACCTTGTTTGCTGCTGTGCCGCATGTGTGGGCCTTTTATACGTCGGCTTTTTTCATGGGACTGGGCAATGGGCACATGTTCCCGGCGTTGCAGACCATGTTCATGAACATTGTGCATAAACAGCAACGCGGCACGGCCAACTCCACTCTGCTGATTTCCTGGGAATTCGGCGTAGGTATCGGCACCCTTTGCGGCGGAGCTGTGGTGGATATGGCCGGCTTTCATGCGGCTTTCTGGGCAGCGAGTCTGGTGAATTTGGGCGGTGTGTTGTTCTACATCCTGCACAGCCGCAGCGATTTTAAGCGAAAGCGACTCTGTTGAGCCATTCCGGCCACGCGGTCACAATTCGCGCTTGCTAAGCAGGGCAAGTGGGCGTATAATCCTCGCCGTTATGAAACAGTATGTTCAGCAGCTTCTTCGTTACCCCGAAATGGGGATTTCTCTGGATTTCTCCAAGCTTCCCCTGACTCCCGAGTTCCTTTCTGAGATGGAGCCCCTCATCACCCGCGCTTATGCCGATATTGCTGCGCTGGAAGGTGGCGCCATTGCCAACCCCGATGAAAACCGCATGGTGGGCCACTATTGGCTGCGCAACAGCGCTATTGCTCCCACAGCCGAGCTGCGCGCCAAGATTGACGAGCCCCTGGCTGATTTGAAGGCTTTCGCCGCCGATGTGCTGGGCGGTAAGATTCTGGCTCCCAACGGCAAGAAGTTCACCACCTGCCTTGTGATTGGCATTGGTGGTTCTGCTCTGGGCCCCGAGTTGGTGGCTGACGCTCTGCCTGCTGATGGCTTGCAGATGGCTTTCCTCGACAATACCGACCCCGATGGCATGTACAAGGTGCTGGATACCCTGCCGCTGAGCGAAACGCTGGCCGTGGTCATCTCCAAGTCCGGTGGTACTCCCGAAACCCGCAACGGCATGGTGTGCGCTCAGGCATACTTCGCCGGCAAGGGCCTTTCCTTTGCCAAGCAGGCTGTTGCCGTGACCGGTGTGGACTCTACGCTGGACAAGGTGGCTGTGGCAGAGGGTTGGATTAAGCGTTTCCCCATGGAAGACTGGGTGGGTGGCCGTACCTCCGAAACCTCCGTGGTGGGCCTGGTGCCCGCAGCTCTGCAGGGGGTGGACGTGGATGCCATGCTGAAGGGCGCTGCCGATATGGATGCCCACACCCGCGTGGCTGATACCTCCAACAATGCTTCCATGAAGCTGGCTCTGGCCTGGTACGCT
This sequence comes from Akkermansia sp., assembly GCA_045650805.1. GTDB lineage: Bacteria > Verrucomicrobiota > Verrucomicrobiia > Verrucomicrobiales > Akkermansiaceae > Akkermansia. The sequence continues at coordinate 5,410 of JAZRRO010000014.1, read as the reverse complement.
GCCGGCAATGGCAAGGGCTCCAAGGATATGGTGGTGCTGCCTTACAAGGATAGCCTGGTGCTCTTCTCCAAGTACCTGCAGCAGCTCATCATGGAATCCCTCGGCAAGGAGCTGGATCTGGACGGTAAGACCGTGAACCAGGGTATTTCTGTGTACGGTAACAAGGGCTCCACCGACCAGCACGCCTACGTGCAGCAGCTGCGCGATGGCCTCAATAACTTCTTCGTCACCTTCATCGAGGTGCGCCAGGCTCCCACTGATACCGTCAAGGTGGAGGATGCCTTCACCGCAGGCGATTATCTGCAGGGCTTCCTGCGCGGCACCCGCAAGGCTCTTTCTGAAAGCGGCCGCCAGAGCATCACCATCTCTATCCCCACGGTGAATGCTTACACGCTCGGCATGCTTATCGCTCTCTTTGAGCGTGCTGTGAGCTTCTACGCCAGCCTGATTCACATCAACGCCTACCACCAGCCCGGTGTGCAGGCCGGTAAGCTGGCCGCCAATGTCTTCCTGAAGCTGCTCGCCACCTGCGAGGCCGCTCTCACCTCCACCCCCGCTACGGCTGCTGATGTGGCTGCTTCTGTGGGTGCTGATGTGGAAGATACCTACCACGCTCTGGTGCACATTGCTGAATCCGGCAAGGCTACCTGGACGCTGGGTGAATGCCCCTGCTGCGACACGTTCGCCAAGGCATAATTTCTCCCATATAAAACATTTCCGCACGGGGCAGGGGCGTAAAGCCCTCGCCCCGTGTTTTTGTCAAGGTGTCAGTGTAATAGCAATTTGTCAATCTGTTTGCGGGCTCAAAGCTAGCCGCAGCTGCGCCACGGAGAACTCTCCAAATTTCAAATTTGCAATTACCCAATTTGAAATGTCTTGACTTTGTGGCCTCTGGCAGGTAGGCTAATGCGCGTCACAACAAGACACATTTTAACACTATGTCTCGCACACCCATCATTGCTGCAAACTGGAAGATGAACATCGGCCCCGCTGAGGCCAAGGAGTTCCTCGCTGCATTCAAGAATGAAATCACCTGCGAATGCAAGGCTGTCGATAAGGTCATCGTGCCTCCCTTCATCACCATTCCCGCCGTTATGGAAGTCCTCAACGGCTGCACCTGCGTTGGCGTAGGCGCTCAGGACGTGAGCGACCGCGACAATGGCGCTTTCACCGGTGAAATCTCCACCGCTATGCTCATTGAGCTGGGCTGCAAGTACTTGGTGCTTGGACACAGCGCACCCCGCCAGTACCACGGCGAAACCAACGCTTACATCAACAAGAAGATCAAGAAGGCTCTTGCTGCCGGTATCATCCCCATCTACTGCATCGGCGAAACGCTCGAGCAGCGCGAAGGTGGCCAGCTGGAAGCTGTGCTTAAGAGCCAGGTTGTGGAAGGTCTCGAAGGCCTCACCGCTGAAGAAGTGGCCGGCCTTGTGATTGCTTACGAACCTGTGTGGGCTATCGGCACCGGTAAGACCGCTTCTGCCGCCGACGCTCAGGCTGCTCACGCTTTCATCCGTGGCGTGGTGGCCGACACCTTCGGCCAGGACGCTGCCGACAAGGTGCGCCTGCAGTACGGTGGTTCTGTGAAGCCCGACAATGCCGCTGAGCTCATGAGCCAGCCCGACATCGATGGCGCTCTCGTGGGTGGCGCTGCCCTCAAGGCCGCTTCCTTCGCCGCTATCATCAAGGCTGCTGTGTAAATCTTTCTGATACACATATTTTCAAGAACCCGCAGAGTTGCCCCGTGCAGCTCTGCGGGTTTTCTCTTTTTCGCTTGTCACCACAGGTCAGGTCGGGTATACTATCCGCGTAACAAAGTTTTTTTCTTATGAAACTGCGTCTCAATCTGATTCTTCGTAAAGCGTTGCTGGCATGCATGGCATCGTGTGTATGTTTTTCAACCAGCAGCACGGCGTGGGGTGGAGAGAGCTATATGGCCGAGGGGGTTAATGCTCAAAACCTCACAGCATCAGAACGTTTTTATGATACCGGTAAGGGGTATTATTGGTCCTGGCTCAATTATACGCCGTTTATGGGGGCCCGTTCCCTGTATGAGTCCACGGGAAGCTTTGCCTTTTTAGGAGATTTGGCAAGTCGTATCGATACGGGGAGCGGGTTTTCAACCTCTTCATTTTCAGCGCTGACCAACGATGCCAACACCTGCTGGTACAACGTAGCGTCCAACGTGCTGCAGTATTGGCAAAGCTATTATGGCGTGTTTGCCAATAATATAGTTTATGGGTACACCTACAACAAGGATTATGCGGATGATTTAGGCGGCACGCAGTCCCTGAAAGTCGGTATGTATTTTTACGATAATTGGACCAATGATGGCGGCAACTTGTTTATGGCCGCCAATTGGTACCTTGCCGGGGATGATTCATATTACAATTATCCCTATGCGTCTTCTCTCAAATACAAGGGGAAGGGCGGTTTCTTTGCCGAGTATTTCGGGGAGGAGTCTGCAACTGTGTATTCATATGCAGAGGATATACACCCCTCAAGTTTTGCGGATGAACTGGCTTCTCACATGGGGATGGAGAAGCAGAAAGATGGTTCGTACCAGTTGATTCGCAAGGGGCAGTTGGTTGATTTGAGCATTGAACACGGCGGATACGGGCATGCGCTGACGTGCTATGGCTTCACCGTGTCGGATTCCGGTATGATCGAATCGGTGCAGGTGACCAATTCTGATGACCAGTCATTTGAGCTGATTACGCTTTATGTCAAGTACACAGACGGGGCGTATCATTTGTATGAGGATAAGGCTTGCTCCAAACTGTGGAAGTATTCGGGGCTGACATGGCAGGTCAGCAGTATTTCAAGTATCAACACACCAGACATCCTGCTGCAAATGTACGATAGCTATGCAGATGCCGATAATGCCCTTGTGTGGAATGGACAAAAAAGATATTCCAAAGTATGGAGTGCGCCGTCTTCCTCCTCAATAGAAGAGTTGCCGGATAGCACCAGTAGCTGGGTTGTCAAGGTCATGGACGAGTATTTCCCTGTATATGCGGAAACCGGACGCAAGGTGCGTTTTGATGACTATGCAACAAACGGAACCGTGAAGGTACAGGGCACGGTGAAGACGGAAGAGATGCATCTGGCCAACTCTTCGCTGCAGTATTCCTTTACAGGCGCGACCTCATCAACTTCCATTCTTGCTGATACTATCGTGGCAAACGGAACAGGGGATGCGTCCTTCAGCAACGTCTCGTTGACCGGTTCGTCTGCGCACGTGACTCACTACACGCTGTCGCTGGAGAGTGGCAGCAGCATGTCCTACAAGACCGCAGTATTTGAATCCGGTGCCACGTTGAAATTGAATGATGCATCCGCTTATTTTGATTCACTGACGCTGGGTTCATACTGCTCGATGGAGCTTGCTGCGTCTTCAACGCTGTCTGCTGATACGTTGTATAGTGGGGAAGGTGTAGTATTCCATTATTCAAATGCGGGTGCATTGCTGTCTTTCAGTGGCAGCATGCTTGCAGAGGCCCCCATTACGATTAACTATACGGGAACAGCGGTGGCAGGTACACGCTACACCCTCATTGTTTTTGAAGATGGACTGAGCAATTGGTCAAGCTTGTTCAGCACCGCATATGGCACATTGAGCTATGCGAATAATACGCTTTATCTTACATACACTCCGGTTACCCAAAAAACGCATGGAAGTGATTTCTCTGCCATCGATTCATCGTTGTCAAATGCAGCGTTGATTTTTGATGGTCTTACCCCCGGCGATGTATCGGTGAATGGCCAGGTCTCCTTGTCTTCCATCAGCGTATCCTCCGGTTCCTATGTGTGGCAAGACGGCACAACGTCCGGAAGTTTGCATGTTGCAGATTGTATTTCATTGAGTGGTAAGGCCATTGTTGAATCTCGCTTGGCAACATTGGCTGGCAATCAGATAGAGCTGAGTGGTTCCTCTAAGCTGATATTGAATAGTGGTGGCACCAGTGAAATTTCTCGATTGACTGCATCATTGAAAACCACGGTGAACGTGGCCTCAGGTTGTGTCATCTTCGATGATGTGGCAAGTTTGGGTGCCTTGCAGGTGGCTGAGGGTGCTGAAGCGCAATTCCGCAATACAGGAGACCTGCGCATTTCCGGCGATGTAACTGCTCGAGGTTCTTTGGTGTTACTGAACGGAGGAGAAAGAGATCTGGTGACATACACGTTTGGTAACGGAATTCTCCCCTTTTCTAATGTTACCATTGGTTCGTCCTCATTCACAACGGATGTGAGTGTCTCTTTGACTGCAGAAGGAAGCCCCCATGGTTCGTATACCATTATGGGAGATGGTGAGCTGAGGCTGTTGAGAGATGGTGTATTCTCTTCTGCTGCCACCGGAACCGGGTGGATTACCGTGGCGCCCGGTGTTGTGATGGAGCTGGACGTTAAAGACTCTAAGCCAACTTTTGCTTCAACCCTGAATTTGAATGTTCAGGGAAATGTCAGATGTGGTGATGAATATACTTATCTTGCCGGCAACGTATGTTCAACAGCATTGGTAAGTGGGGAGTTGTTGTTGTATGGTGACCATAACGCATTGTCTTTGGATACATTGGCCTTGGATGGAGGCTCGTTTAAAGTTGCAAATAACAATTTCGTCCAGGACGCCCAACGCAACATTGATCAAGTGACTGTTTCTGCAAACGGAGGTAAACTTGTTGATAAAGTTGCTCAAGCTAGTGTGTATTCATTCTTTTCTACATATACGAGGATTGGAGCCCTTTCCGGCACAGGGAATCTGACCATACAAGGCGAGTCTTATATTGGACCGCATCTGTATCGCGTGGCTTCACTGGGAGAAATGGGATTTAGTGGTCAAATCACGCTCCTGCACAATAGTATATCCTGGACACAGGGATATACGTATGATCAAGCAACGGTTTTGGAGCTGGAGAGTATGCAGATGGAGGGTTCTGTCTATCTGAAGACGTTGACTCCCTGCTCAAATCCGGTAGCCAACTCCTGTTTTATCACAGCCTTGGGTATTGATGGTGAGGTGACGTTGGGTGGTTTGGATTCAACGGACAATCCTGTCACCCGTGTTTATTTGTATAGTGGTGGCTTAAAAGCAAGTATAACGTTGACGCATAGTGAGCCATTCTCCTCATTTATTAACAAAGAGGAGCATACGCTTACGCTGAAAGCGGATGATGATCATCGCTTTTCCGGAACGGTTTATGACTCTTTGAATCTGGTAAAGAAAGGCAGTGGTGAGCAGGAGTTCTTGGGGGATATGAGCCTTTTCAATGGCGATGTGGACGTACAGGGGGGCACGTTGACGATTCAGGAATCTTTCAAAGCAAGGACTTTGAGTGTGAGCAATGCCTGTCTTCAGTCCGATGGTACGGTGAACACCGGCTCAAGCTTTGCTATGGAGAATGCCACT
>JAZRRO010000013.1:0-3377 GCA_045650805.1 Akkermansia sp. | reverse complement strand
TTTTTGGCGGGGCGTGTTACTTGCTTGACATGGGGCAGGGGTGCCATATAATGAACGGAGTATCAGGAAAGCTCACCTGTGAGGTGAGCGTGGCGAATTTCGTATAGATTTACAGGTATATGGCAGTGAAGATAAAAATGTCGGATGTGACTCGCGAACGGTTGGAGGCCATCCGCAAGCGCGAGAGAAGAGGCGCCATCATCGCAACATCTGTCATCGTGGTGTTGCTGTTTGTAATGCTTTTCATAGCAAAGATTTTCATCCCCGAGCCGCCGCAGGCTGAGTTCTTGGTCTATCAGCCGGAGGAGGACTCTTCCCCTGATGTGCAGAAGGTCAAGGACATTTCCGGTGGTACACCGCCGGTGGCTCCGCCTGTGAATGTGATTGTATCTAACGCCGTGGATGCCATGAGTGTGTTGCCCATGGAGGTTGATATGTCTTTGGACAGCATGGCCATGGATCCCATGGGGGATGCGTTTGGCAGCAGCGCCGGCCTGGGTGAAGGCATGGGCGGCGGTGGCGGCGGTGGCGCCGGCATGGGTGGCTCCAAGAAGGAAGAATCCGCTTTTGTGGGGCGTTTCTGGGATTTGAAGAAGACCTATCAGGGGGCGGAGTCGCGCTTTGCGGCCGCTACGGCGGTGCGCGATGTGTTGGCGCTCACGAGTCAGTTCTACAATGGTGGGTGGAATACGGGGCTGTTCTCGCCGTTCATGGAATCGAAGACGAAGCTGTACGCTACCTGTTTCTATATGCCCAACTGCTATGACCAGGAGGCAGCTCGAGCATACGATCCCAAGAAGAAGATGGGTCTGAAAGCCAGCCGCTGGGTAGCTATTTATCGCGCCAAGGTGAAGGCTCCGGTGAGTGGCACGTTCCGCTTCCTGGGTGCAGGTGACTCGGTGATGGGCGTGCGCTTCAACAATCGCAACGTGTTGGCTTGCGGTATGCACAAGCTGACGGCCGGTGCCGAGGGCTGGAATGCCTATTTCTTTGATGAAGGCAACAACGAGGAAATGAAGGCTGCCGACCGTGAAGGGTTGGTGACGTATTCCGGTTGCGAATATTGGAATGGGTTGTTTGGTGGTTTCCGCCGCGGCGAGACGTTCAGCGTGGAAAGTGGCCAGTGGTATGATATGGAGGTGCTTGTTTCAGAAATCGGCGGTGGTAACTTTGGTTTCTGCTTGCTGATTGAGAATGTGAACGAAGAAGGCGGCATCAAGGATAAGGATGGCAAGCCGCTCTACCAGCTTTTCCGTACAAGTTTCATCGAGCCCAATGCGGAGGATATGTATGAGAATCAAATCCAATTCAAGGATGATGATATGCGCGTACTGCCCCCCTATGACCCGGATAGTATGGTGTGGCCGGCCAAGGGTGTGACCCCCGGCGCTGCTCGCTGATGAACTGAAAGGACAAAAAACGAAAGATGATGAAGACAATGGCAAAAGCTTGTTTCAGGATTGTGGTGTTGGCGGGTTGTGCCGTATGCCTGACTTCCTGTGGCATGATTGGCGGTATTTTGAATTACCTGATTAACCTTCCCCTGAATATTTTGAAGGCAGTTTGCCCCTGATATGTTGAAGATGGTCGGGAAGTTGCAATGTTTGTTTGTGTTGGTGCTGGGGCTGCTGATGATGGCATGCTCTCAGAACGATGCCAGTGCTGCATGGCGCTCGTACCCGGATGCCGTGGTGAATATCAACCAGGTGGATCCGGCGTATCGCGGCTATTTCCGCTCGCAGCATGGCTCCAATTACTCTTTGCGAGACCAGCGAGAGGCTTTCATGGCCGCAACGCGCACGGCTCGTACGCCCGTGCCTAAATATGTCCCCCGCCAAGCTGAGTCTAAGCCCAAGAAATCGACGGCTCGTCGTGGTAAGACCGCGGCGAAGGGGCGTGGCAAGGCTTCTTCTCGCGGCCGTGCAAAAGCAACCTCGCGTAAGGGGAAAGCTACGAAGTCGAAAGGCAAGGCCTCTGCTTCCAAAAAGAGCAAGCCCGCCAAGAAAAAGGCGAAAGCCAAGTCAACGAAGCGTCGCCGTTAAGAATCTGAATCCTTATGAGTGAAGCCACCCCAGCACCGCAATCCGCCAATACTTGTACAGCCCCCCACAAGACAGAGGATGCGGTGGAGGTGGCATCCATCCCCCGCGCGCTGGTGTGGGCCATGGGGGGGCTGGCGCTGATGCTCCTGCTGTCAGGCACGGGGGTGTTGCTGCTGCAATGGTGGGATGCATTGCATGTGGGGGTGCGGGTGGCGGCTTTGCTTGTGCCTGTGGTGTTGCTGTGGAGTGGATATGGCATTGCCGCGGGGCAGGGCGTGCGTTCCGGTGAAGTGGTGGGCGCTTTTGCGTGTATCACATGGTTGGTGGCTCTGCTGGTGTGGCAGTGCCTGGTACCGGAGACTCCGCCCTGGTTGCCGGGCGTGTTGTTTGGGGTGGGAGCGTTGCTTGTTGCCGTGTTTTTCCCGAATCGGACATCGGTGGTGATGCTGGCGGTGAGCACGGTGGCCGAGCTGGCGGTGGTGTGGTATGGTATGACCTCGGCGGGTGAACATGTGCCCGGCGTGCTTTTGTGGGCCGGTGTGGTGGCCGTGCTCTGCCTGTGGGGCTTGGGTGGTTTTATGTGTGGCTTGACCCGCCATGTGGTGTATGCTCCGTATGCTTTCCTGGGGCCGCTGATGTTCAGCTTGTATTTACTCAGCCTGCAAGGGGTGATTTTGTATTTGCCGGAGGTTCCCGCTGGCGGATGGTCGCAATGGGGGTATGTGGCGCTTCTTTGGTTGGCTCCGGTGGTGGTGTTTTGTGCGGTGCATCGCATGCTGGCAGCCCGCAGGGGGAAGCCCGTGCTGTCATGGAGTTTCCTGACGGTATTGCTGGCGATGTACGCGGTGTTGCCGATTGGGCTGTGGGCCAACCGAATGTTGCCGATGGTGCCCGGTGTGTTGCTGCTGTTTGTATATGCCCTGTGTTTGGTGCGCTATGGTGCGGCGTACCAGAGCCCCTATTTCATTGTGTCCGGTTGCGCGTTGGCTTTCTTATCTGCCGTGGGTGTGGCTTTTGGACAAGGCGGTAGCCTGATGGGCGGCGGGGTGACGTTGCTGTTGCTGGGCGTGTTCTTTGCCTGGCTTGCCTGCCGGTTGTATCGCCAACGTCGCCGACTCGTTGTGGCTGTGTCCCTCGCTAAAAAACGGCAGGAAAGCGCGAGGGAAAAGGAAGCCTCAGCGCTTGCTCGCTCTCCGGAGGCATAAGGCTTTTGCCTGCGTAGTGTGCTGCGCTCCCATTTGATACAAAAAAAGCAATCTTGCTGTTTACCAGCAAGGGGGCTTTTGTTTCAATTAAATGAAAGGGGGGTTAGGCCTGGGGGGCAGGGGCGGGGGC
>JAZRRO010000012.1:0-50205 GCA_045650805.1 Akkermansia sp. | reverse complement strand
CATTCTGCCACCCACTCCGCTTCGCTCCGGGGTTCCGATTTGTTGGCATTACAACCCAGGGTTCCGTCATTACGTGACTTCACCCTGGGCTACCTTCTGCCGCCCCTAGAAGGGGCTCAAATAGAGGCGGGCTTGCGCCCGCAACAGTTCGCCAAATCGCCATTTATCTGACGGCTTACGAGTTGTAAGGGGTGCCCGATATACGCATCCGGAAGGCAGCTTTTGCGCGTGCGGGCGGCATTTTGCTTTACATAGCGGGGCAGAATTGTGTAAAATGCGGGGCATGAGATGGTTATTTCTGTTGCTACCGGCGCTGATACTGACGGGGTGTGCAGACACGCCGCAGCAGCCACAGAGAAAGGCTCAGACACGCCTGACGGATATATTCCGCGGCATTGATGTGGAAGGCCTTGGCAAACGCATCTGGGCCAATGAGTGTGCCGGGAGCGTACAAGGGTTGGTGAGCTGGAATGCAGGGGAAAACTTCCCCTCGCTGGGCATTGGGCATTTTATCTGGTACCCAGCCGGGGTGCAAGGCCCCTTTGATGAGAGTTTGCCGCGTTTTGTAGCCTATGCCCGCTCGCGCGGGGTGCAGGTACCGGCGTATTTCAATGGTGCAGCCCCCTGGCCCACCAAGGCCGCCTTTGAGGCCGACCGCAGTGGGCTGGCCAACCGCATGCGTCAATGGCTGGCTGCGCATGTGGAGCTGCAAACACAGTTCATCATTCTGCGTTCGCGCGCAGCCCTGCCCAAGATGATGAAGCAGAGCAGCAACCCTGCCGCCGTGCGCGCACACTACCAGGCATTGGCACGCACCACACAGGGCATGTATTGCCTGGTGGATTACGTGAACTTCAAGGGAGAAGGCACCAAGAGCACCGAGCGCTACAATGGCTACGGCTGGGGCTTGCTGCAAGTGCTGGAGGAAATGCGCGGCAACCCGCAGGGGCGCGCCGCCACGGCCGAGTTCTCCCGCGCAGCCAGCGCCGTGATGCGCCGCCGCGTTGCCAATGCCCCCGCCGCCCGCGGCGAGCAACGCTGGCTTCCCGGTTGGCTCAACCGCTGCAAAACTTATCAATAATCACCCTCTCTTCACTTTTTCGACACCATGAAACGCACAATTCTTACCGCTTTGCTAATGCTGGGCAGCCTTGCCGCAGCTGAAACACAACCCGCCCCCGCCACCACTCCGCAGGCAGCGCCGGTGGATGTGATGACCATGAACCGAGATGCCCGCTGTGGCCAGGTGCTGGTAACCTGCCTCATCGGCGGCAAGCCCATGCGCATGATGCTGGATAGCGGAGCCACCCACACCGTGCTGCACAAGGAAAGCGCCGCTACAGTGACCGAGGGCCGCTGGCTGGATACCAGCAAGATGAAGTTCAACGGCAATGCCAACCAGAGACCTGAAATCCTGATTTCCTCGCTCGTTGCCGGTCCCGCCACCGCGCCTGAGCACGCCTTCATGGTGCTGGATTTATCTGCGGTGCGCGGCTCTCTGGCCGAGCCGTTGGATGGCATTCTGGGCATGGATGTGCTGGGCTCTGTTCCCTTCACATTTGATTTACGCAAGAATGAGTATTACTGGGGCCTGCCCAGCCAGGGCAAAATTGCCCAGCTGCGCGGCGCGCAGGATCCCTTCGGGCGTCTCTTCATCCAAGCCAAATGCGCAGGCAAGGACCTGCCCCTGCTGTTGGATACCGGCAGCAGCATCACCCGCGTAGCTCCTGAGCAATGGGCTCCCGGTGCCAAGGGCGAAGTAACCGCCCAGGTGGGCGATGTGAATGAGACCGCCCGTGTCACCGTGCAGGAGGGCAACCCCGCCGACATTGAGGTGGCCGAGGGTGTGGTGCTGAAGCAAATCAGCCCCATCTTCGGGGATAACAGCGCACCCCCTGTCCTGGGGATGGATGCCCTCAAAGACCAGGTGCTCATCCACTTACCGACAGAACAATCTCCGTTCGGCATCTTCCTGATGCTGCAATAAAAGAAGCCTCCATCACACTATCTTTTGAAAGCTTCGTCGGCGCCCATACCGGCGAAGCTTTGTGTTGTTCCCCATGCGTATTCACCTTAATTGATAGCCAAACAAACTTGCATTGAGCATTTGTTTGACTGAGAATGGGTGCAATATGAAAGAATCACCCATTAATCCCTATCACCGCCGGCAAGGAGCCCACATTGGCATGGAGGAAGGCTGGCACATGCCAACAACCTACACGGACATCCTGCAAGAGCACCAGGCCACCCGCGCGACTTGCGGCATTTTCGACATTTCACACCTGGGCAAGTTCTGCGTGCTGGGCTACGGTGCGTTGTCCTGGCTGGAGAGCATGCTGAGCAACAAGATTGCCACCTGTGGGGATGGCGAAGGACAGCACACGCTCATGCTCGGAGACCATGGCGGCATCATCGACCGCCTGACGCTCTTTCGCGAATCGGAAGAGTGCTACCGGCTCTGGGGCAGCGCCGCCCTGGCAACCGAAGATGAACACTGGCTCTCCGCCCACCTGCCGGATAAGGATGTATTCCTGCAAAATGAGACAGAGCGCTGGAGCGGCATGGCCGTTTACGGCCCACAGAGCCGTGAGGTGTTTCACCGCGTGTTGCCGGATGTGCAAATGCCAGGGCCCATGCAGCTGCAACACCCTCATGTGGAAGGCGAGGAGCTGCTGCTGACCGCCAGCGGCCTGGAAGGAGATGAGGGCTTTGAACTGTGGTGCCCGGCCATCCGCGGTATTTTCTGGTTCGAGTCCTTTGTGCGCGCCGGGGCTCGCCCCTGCGGCATGGCCACGCGCGAATGCCTGAGACAGGAACGCCACATCGCCTCCCCCGGCCGGGATATGAACAGCAAAACCACCCCCGAACAAGCCCACCTCACCCACCTCTGCGATGCGAAAAAACGCTTCGTGGGGGCCCCCGCCCTGCACCGCCGCATACGCCCGGCACTGCACAAAAAACTCACCCCGCTGGAATGCACCGCAGCTTCGCCCCCACCCCGCCATGGGCAAACCGTGCAAGACGAACAAGGCAACTGCGTAGGATTCATCACCAGCGGCTGTACCTCGCCCGCCACGGGCCTGGGAATAGGGTTTGCCTACCTGGCTCTGCACCTCACCAAGCCGGGCACAAAACTGAGCATTGTGATGGAGGGAAAAGCTGTGCCGGCGGTGGTGAGCAGCGAAACGCTCCGCTAGGCACCTACCAAGCTTACATGAGGGGTGCCAGCATCTCCTCCAGCGCAGCGTAGCTTTCTACACGCGAAAGCTGCGGGCGCAGGGGCTTGCTGCCGGGAATCCCCTTGGCATAGGCCAGCAAGCGGGCACGCATGGCGCGCATGGTGGTGAGCTCGCCACCGTAGTGTTGGCTATCCAGCGCCATGCGGGTGTGGCGAAGCATGAACGCGATGCGCTCTGCGGGGCTGGGTGGCGGCTGGAGCTCACCCGTCTGCAAATAGTGCTTGGCCTGGCGGAAAATCCACGGGGCATTCATGGCGGCGCGGCCAATCATCACACCGGCCACAGCCGTTTCCTCGCGGGCGCGCTTCACATCCGCCGGGCTGGCAATATCCCCATTGCCGATGACGGGAATCTGCACCGCGCGGGCACAGGCATCGATGACGCCCCAATCTGCCACACCGCCATATTGCTGCGAGCGCGTGCGCCCATGCACAGCCAGAGCCTGCACACCGGCATCCTGCAAGCGCTGGCAGGCCTCCACTGCCACGATGTTGTTGGCATCCCAGCCAATGCGAATCTTGGTGGTGACGGGGCAATCAGCCCCCAATTCCTGCACCACAGAGCGGGCTATCTCCTGCAGCAAAGGCAAATCTTTCAGCAAAGAAGAGCCGCCATTTCGCCCCACAACCTTGGGCACGGGACACCCGGCATTGATGTCCAGAAAATCCGGCTTCATCGCATCCACAATGATGCGGGCGGCTGCGGCCATGTGCGCCGGCACCGAGCCAAAAATCTGCACCCCCAGCGGGCGGTGCGCCTCCTCGAACTCCACATAGCGCCGGTTGCGCTCCCATGCCTGCAACACCCCTTCGGAGGAGACAAACTCCGTCACCATCACATCAGCCCCGCACTCTTTGCACAGCGTGCGGAAGATGGGGTCTGTCACCCCTGCCATGGGAGCAAGGTACAGCGGGAAGTGGCTCATATCAGGTAACGGCATAATGAAGCAGACGGGATGATTGGCGGCAACTGCGGCCGAGGATGAGAGAGAACAGGCCATGCACCTTTGATAAGATGCATGGCCCATGAAAAATAGAGGTCCGAACAGACGGAGCAGCGATTAGCGCTTGCTGAACTGGAAGCGCTTGCGTGCGCCGGGACGACCAGCCTTCTTGCGCTCCTTCATGCGGGAGTCACGAGTAAGCAGACCCTGCTCGCGGAGCATGGGACGGAATTCCTCGTTGAGCATCACCAGGGCGCGAGCGATAGCCAGGCTCATGGCACCAGTCTGACCGTGCAGACCGCCACCATTGGTAGCGATGCGAACATCGTACTTCTTCATGGTGTTGGTGGCATAGAAGGGCTGCAGCACAACGTTCTGCAGAGCGTCGGTGGGAAGGTATTCCTCGAAGCTACGACGGTTGATGGTGATCTTGCCGGACTTGCCTTCCTCAGCGGGGGTCAGCCAAGCATGTGCGATAGCCTCCTTGCGGCGGCCTGTAGCATTGTAAGGGGTGGTAGACATGATGGTGATTAAAAATTAGATTTAGGCAATTTCAACAGCTACGGGAGTCTGAGCAGCGTGAGGATGCTCAGCACCAGCGTACACCTTCAGGCGGGTACCCTGAGCACGACCCTGACGGGTGTGGGGAACCATACCAAGGATAGCGAGCTCCAGAATCTTCTCGGGATGAGACTTACGAAGCTTGGAGGGAGTCGTCACCACCTGGTTACCAACATAACCGGTGTAACGGGTGTAAATCTTGGCGCGCTCCTTGTTACCGGTGAGCACAACCTTGTCGGCGTTCACAACGATCACGTAGTCACCGCAGTCCACGTGGGGGGTGAAGATCGTCTTATTCTTACCGCGAAGCAGGTTAGCTGCTTCAACTGCGACCTGACCGAGCACCTTGTCGGCAGCGTCGATCACATACCACTTGCGCTCGATGTCCTGAGCTTTGGCAGAGAAGGTTTTCATGTTGTTTTCGTTTATTCCTGTTTAGGCTTTCGCCGTCGAACCCCTATAGTTCGGGGCGGATAATCTACCCTTATTCTGCCCTTTTGTCAACCGCATTTTGCGTTTTTAGTGTTTTTTTTTGAAAAAAGCTCTTGCAAAGTACGCTTTTGAGCAGTAAACTACCCCCGCCTGCGCGCAAACGAGCGCACGGCTCTAACCATATTCTATCTATAATGGCAAATCCCCCCAATGGACGCGGCCCCAAGCCGCAGCAGCGCAACAACGGCCCCCGCAACAACAACCAGCGTGGTGGCGCCCGCCCCTCTTCTCCCGCACCGGTCAAGGCCAAGGTCACCTCTTCGGATGACGGCGAGGGCGAAATCGAGATGGAAGGTGTTGTTTCTGCCGTTCTGGCCGGCACCATGTTCCGTGTCAAGGTAGCCAACGGCCATGAGTTCCTGGCACACATCTCCGGCAAGATGCGCAAGCGCTTCATCCGCCTTGTCGTGGGCGACCGCGTGAAAATCGAGGTTTCTCCCTACGATATGAGCAAGGCTCGCATCACGTTCCGCTTGAACTGATTGTTGCCCAATCCCCCTTTTGCAAAGCCCGCTTCCACTCAAGCGGGCTTTTTTTGTAGGCGCGCTTATGCTGCGCTTTTTGCAAACAATTTCACAACTGCAGCAGCTGCTTTCTTAAGAATTACAGCCGCTACAACCGAAGCAAGCAAGGCCGGAATAAAGACGCCCCATCCCTTGCCAAATTCATGCAAACAATAGGGGAAAATAGCCGAATGCGCTAAAAATAACTCTAATGAGTAGCGCCCTATCCACTCTACAATTTGGCGCACTATACTATTGAAGCTGGTCAAATAACCGGCCAACACAACAGCCACAGGCAAAAGGGGCACAACTATCACAAAACTGCTAGCATACATGGAAAAGTATTGACCCCACTCGTATTTCTCTCTTATGCCCCGCACCCCACCTACAATAGAAACGACAACCATGCACACACACAACAAACATAAAAGAAGCACCTTCCAATTGAAATACTCCTTCACGTCCATGTTGCTATGGGCAAGCAGCATACCAAAGAAAAAGGCAGGAAATCGCTCTATCGTCCACACTACCGTTTGCCTCATATAAACAGTTTTATCAAACAGCATATGAACGCAGCAATCCCCTATCTCGGCCAATACAGGTGTCACCAACAACATGCCAAACCATATAAGAATACAAGATTTGGTTCTTTGAATCGCCTGAAACAGCAAAGGAGAAATGAGATAATAAATCACAATTACCCTGATATACCACACATCTAAGCCAAAAAAAGCAGAAACAAAATTAGGGCTATAGGGATAATACAGCCATCCATTGCTGGTCATCCAAAAATACAAAAAGGCCACGCCTCCCAATATCGTTGTGGGAAAAATTCTAAGAAGGCGGCGTCTATAAAAGTCGATTATTGTTGTTTTTTGCTTACAGCTTTGGGCCAGTGAGTAATATATACCAAAGCCCGACACAAAAAGAAATGCATCAACCCCTAAATGACCACACGTATTGAAAACGCGGGCAACACAACCGGAAACAAAGAATTGGTGGAACATGATTACACTAATCATGCTTAACCCCATAGCAGAGGCTCGAGAACGCGAAATAAGTTGATTCATAAACAAAAAACAATGAAGTTTAGCAAACGAATTCAATAAGTCACTAAACCGCGAGAACGGAAGATATCCTTGGCAGCGGCGGTTTGCTCGGCCGTGGGCGGTTCTGTATCAGCCAATGTGTACTCCAAGCCCAGTTCAGCCCACTTGAAGCGCCCCATGTGGTGCAAAGGCAGCACATCCACACGCTCCACATTGCCCAGAGAAGCGGCGTAGTCTGCCAGCGGGGCAATGGCTTCCGGAGCATCATTGACATCGGGCACAAGCACATAGCGCAGCCAGATGGGCTTATCCATGGCGGCGAGACGCGCAGCAAAATCCAGCGTAGGCTGCAAAGGCTGCGAGGTCAGGCCACGGTAAGTATCAGGCTCCCAGGCTTTGATATCCAGCAACACCAAATCGGTGTCTGCCAGCATGGCATCATCTGCATTGCAACCGAGGTGGCCGGAGGTATCCAAACAGGTGTGTAGCCCCATTTCCTTGCACCCACGCAGCAAGGCGCGCGCAAAATCAGGTTGGAACAAAGGATCACCGCCGGAGATGGTGACGCCTCCGCCCGCATTTTTCACGAAAGTCGCGTAGCGGCTGATTTCCTCCAGCATGTCCGCAGCGCTGCGAGTGGTACCCCGGCGGCAGTAGGATGTATCCGGGTTGTGACAATAGCGGCAACGCAGGCTGCACCCGGAAAGAAAAACAACAAAACGGATGCCAGGGCCATCTACTGTGCCGCAGGATTCAACAGAATGAACAAGTCCGGTAATAGGTGCAAGTGTCATGACATGCTTATGTTTCTGCCCGAATGCTACCACAACTTAGAACTATTATCAATGCGAAGCAGTCGAAAAAGAGTAAAATAATGCAAATGAGGCCACAAACACCCAATGGCATAAAAAACAACCTGCAATCAACAACTCGTCGATTGCAGGTTGTGCTTTAATAGCTTTTAATCAGCTTTAGCGCGTATGGAAGGTACGGCTGATGACTTCACGCTGCTGCTCAGGAGTCAGCTTGATGAAGTTCACAGCATAACCGGACACGCGGATGGTCAGCTGGGGATAGAGTTCCGGGTGCTCCATGGCATCCAGAAGCGTTTCGCGCTCCAGCACGTTCACATTGATGTGGTGACCGGTGGCGGCGAAGTAAGCATCCAGCAGGCTCACAAGCTTGGTGCGGCGTTCATCTTCTTCCTTGCCCAGGGCGCCGGGCACGATGGAGAAGGTGTAGGAGATGCCGTCCTGGCTGTCATCGTAGTTGAGCTTGGCCACGGAGAGCATGGAAGCCACGGAGCCATTCTTATCGCGGCCGTGCATGGGGTTGGCACCCGGAGCGAAAGGCTCACCGGCGCGGCGGCCATCGGGGGTGTTACCCGTCTTCTTACCGTACACCACGTTGGAGGTGATGGTGAGCACGGACTGCGTGGGCAGAGAATCGCGATAGGTGTGCAGCTTGCGAATCTTGTTCATGAAGTTCGTGACAAGGTCGCAGGCGATGTCGTCCACGCGGGGATCATTGTTGCCATAGCAGGGGAACTCGCCCTCGGTCTCGAAGTCCACGATGAGGCCTTCCTCGTTGCGGATAGCCTTCACCTTGGCGTACTTGATGGCAGACAGGGAGTCGGCAGCCACGGAGAGGCCGGCGATACCGCAAGCCATCGTGCGCAGGATTTCCGGATCGTGCAGAGCCATCTCGATGCGCTCGTAGCAGTACTTGTCGTGCATGTAGTGGATGATGTTGAGGGCATCCACATAGGTCTTGGCGAGCCAATCCTGCATGTTGTTGAAGAGCTCCATCACCTTATCGTACTCCAGGTACTCACCCTCGTAGCGGGGTGCAGCGGGCGTCACCTGCTTGCCCTTGATTTCATCCACGCCACCGTTGAGAGCGTAGAGAAGGCACTTGGCCAGGTTGGCGCGGGCGCCGAAGAACTGCATCTGCTTGCCAATGCGCATGGCGGATACACAGCAGGCAATGCCGTAGTCATCACCCCAGTACGGGCGCATCAGGTCATCGTTCTCATACTGCACGGAGGAGGTCTCGATGGACACCTTGGCGCAGAACTTCTTGAAGCCTTCCGGCAGAGCGGTAGACCACAGCACCGTCAGGTTCGGCTCGGGTGCCGGCCCCAGGTTGTACAGAGTCTGCAGCATACGGAAGGAGCTGCGAGTCACCAGCGTACGGCCATCTTCGCCCATACCGCCGATGGATTCGGTCACCCAGGTGGGGTCGCCGGAGAAGAGGCTGTTGTACTCGGGCGTGCGGATGAAGCGCACCATGCGAAGCTTCATCACGAAGTGGTCCATCAGTTCCTGGATTTCGGATTCCGTGATGGTGCCGGCAGCCAGATCGCGTTCAAAGTAGATATCAAGGAAGGTGGATACACGGCCCAGGGACATGGCGGCGCCGTTCTGTTCCTTCACTGCGGCCAGGTAGCCGAGGTAGGTCCACTGCACGGCCTCGCGGGAGTTGGCGGCGGGGCGGCTCAGATCGCAGCCGTAGCTCTTACCCATGGCAGCCAGCTCATCCAGAGCGCGAATCTGTTCGTTCATTTCTTCGCGCAGGCGGATGGTAGCCTCGGTCATTTCACCGGCTTCGCGGTCCTTCAAATCCTTGCGACGGGCAGCGATGAGCTTGTCCGTACCATACAGAGCCACGCGGCGATAGTCGCCGATGATACGGCCGCGGCCATAAGCATCGGGCAGACCGGTGATGATACCGGCGGAGCGAGCGGCGCGGATATCGCTGGTGTAGGCATCGAACACACCTTCATTGTGTGTCTTGCGGATGCGGCCGAAGAATTCAGCCGTGTGGGGGCACATCTGCTTGCCGTAAGATTCCAGAGCCTTCTGAGCCATGCGAAGGCCACCGAAGGGCATGAGCGCGCGCTTCAGCGGGGCATCCGTCTGCAAGCCGACAATCTGCTCCTTCTCCTGGTCGATGTAGCCGGGAGCGTGGGATACGATAGTGGAAACCACCTCTGTATCAGCATCCAGCAAACCGCCGGCTTCAATCTCTTTCTTCATGAGCACGAGCACCTCGTCCCACAGCTCTGTGGTGCGGGTGGTGGCCCCGGCCAGGAAATCACCTTCGCCCTCGTAGGGGGCGTAGTTCTTCTGGATGAAATCACGCACGTTGATTTCATCTGTCCATGCGCCGGGGGTGAACCCCTGCCACTCGGGCTGAGCGCAGGCCGATGTTGCTGTGTTATCTGCTACTGTTGTCATAAATATAGAAATAATGAGGGTGGGTAGTTGTATCGTTTTTTATTAACCTACTACATAAGCAAAATAGCTGATTTTGTGCATCACGTCAAGGCGATTCGGCGCAAAATCAGCGTTTTTCTTACTTTTCTCGCTACATGCATGGGCTGGTAAGCGAGCAATCGCCCAACGTCAACCTTGCGCCGTGAGGAAAGCGTCCAGTTCCTCCAGCGCACGCTGCTGGGCGGGACACGAGCGGCGGCGGTGCCCCAAGGTGAGGCTGCAGCGTTTCTTGCCGGAGAAATGATAGGTAGTGAGCCCCATGTTGCGCAGGGAATCCATACGCTGGCGCAGAGCTGTGTAAAAGAAGAGAGGCAGCGGGGATTCACCGGCCAGGGTATCCAGCTGGATATCGACAGGCGGTGTCTGCTTGTGCAAATGAGCCGCCACCAGGGGGAGCCCAATTTCATTGAGCAAGCGGCGCATGCGCTCAAACAAGTACTCCAACGGCATGGTGCGCAACGGGCACTCTTGCTCCAGGTACAGGTAAATCCCCTGCGCAATCTCTGCACTGCAGGGCAACTTGGTGCCGGCTTGGTGCGCCGCATCCTGCAGCATTTGCTCTATCCACCTCCAGTCATAATCGGAGATCACGCAATGCCCTGTTTGCAGCAGAGGGCGATGAGTTTTAATCGCAATCATGATCAGATGGAAAGTTTACGTTGCAAGGGATCGTTCATGCTCTTGCGCTCCATCTTGCGAACGAGCTCAATGAACTCTTCCACGTTCTGGAACTGACGATACACAGACACGTAGCGAATGTAGGCCACGGGGTCGATGCTCTGCAGTTTCTCAATCACCTTCATGCCGATGACGGAGGAGGGAATCTCGCGCTGGTGGTCGCGGTGCAGTTCGGATACAATCTCATCTGCCGCCACATCCAGCTGGTCCATGCTCACGGGGCGTTTCTCGCAGGCTTTAATCATGCCACGCAGAATCTTCTCGCGGTTCAGCGCCTCGTGTACATTGCCGCGCTTCAGGACGCGCAATTCCGTGCGTTCAATCTGCTCATAGGTCGTGTAACGGTAGCTGCAGCGCAGGCATTCTCGCCGGCGTCGTATGCACGTCCCGTCCTTCGACATTCGAGAGTCGATGACCTTGTCTTCCATGAATCCGCACTGTATGCATCGCATGCGCTCATCGTACCACAAGAAATGGTACCGTCAATCCCTCTCCTATGCCACATCTTATGATTACGCGGTTTACAGCCCCTGCCCCATTTTTAACTTTTCCTAAGAAATGAAACTTTTTTAGATTTTTTCTAAAAAATCTTCTTGACTTTTAGAATAATTCTAATTATACTGCGCTTGTCCTCCGGAAACGGAGTAAAAAATCACACACAACACACAGCACAATCAATCCAAACAAGAAAGGAAACAGAAACATGAAGAAGTACATCTGCACAGTATGTGGCGCCGTCGTAGAAGGTGAAGAGACCCCGGCCGTGTGCCCGGTCTGCAAGGCCAAGACCTTCAAGGAAATGGATGAGACCAAGAAAGTGTATGCCGATGAGCACCGCATTGGTGTAGCCCAGGGACTTGACGAATGGGTGGTGCAGGGTCTGCGCGAGAATTTCACCGGTGAATGCTGCGAAGTGGGCATGTATCTGGCCATGAGCCGCCAGGCCGAGCGCGATGGCTACCCCGAAGTGGCAGATGCCTTCAAGCGCTACGCCTTTGAAGAAGCAGAACACGCCGCCAAGTTTGCCGAACTGTTGGGCGAAGTGCTCACCGACAACACGGAGAAGAACCTGCAGATGCGCGCCGATGCCGAGTATGGCGCCTGTGAAGGCAAGCTTGCCATCGCCCGCCGCGCGAAGGAACTGGGCTACGATGCCATCCATGACACCGTGCACGAAATGTGCAAGGACGAAGCTCGCCACGGTCGCGGTTTCGATGGCCTGCTCAAGCGCTACTTTGGCAAATAAGACACAAGGCTGCCCTTCCCTATGATTTTCCGGGCTGCGAGGTTCACCCTCGCAGCCTGATTCTTTTGATGAGATGAATCAGCAAGCACAACAAAGCTCGCGGAGGACATTGTGGATACCAAGGGCTATCAGAAGAAGCCCGGCAGCGGTTTCCAGCCATTGGGTAGGCAAGCGGTGCAACAAACGGGCCGAATGAAACGCCCCGGCAGATGCCACAAATGTAATCACGCCAATGATGGCCACGGCCAACAAAAGACTCATGAAGCTGAGATTTTTGCCGCCGATATCACCAAGCGCCATACAAACACCCACAGCCAGGGCATCAATACTGGTGGCAATACCCACAATCATGAGCGCCACAAAAGCCAAAGGCTGTGCGGGCACCTCGTCTTCATCCTCGCCGCCGGAGCGCCACGTCTTGTAAATAATGCTCCCGCCCAGCAAGCAAAACACCGCCAGCACAATCCAGTGATCCCACGCATCGACTACATCGCGCACACGCGTGCCACCCAAATACCCCAGCAGCGGCATGAGCGCCTGGTAGCCGCCTACTGTGAGCGCCAGCCAAAGAGATGAAAGAAGGCGACGCTCTCGCAGAATCAAGCCATACGAAAAGGAATACACCGTGGCATCCACTGCCAGAATGCCCCCCACAGCCGCTATTTCTGCGATATTCATAGCTGATGAATCCCAGAGTTCAACGCATCACAGAAAACGCAGCCACAAGTAAACCGCCGCAATGGCAATGGACAGCAACATCAGCGGGTAGGCCACCTTCATAAAGCCGAAGAACGTCACCACCAGATTATGCTTACGAGCCATAGCCAAAGCGACCACATTGGCGCTCGCGCCCACCACCGTACCATTGCCACCCAGACAAGCGCCGAGCGAGAGGGCCCACCAAAGCGGCTCCAAATCACCATAGCCCATGGCCCCCATATCTTTGATAAGGGGAATCATGGTCGCCACAAAGGGGATATTATCCACAAAGGAAGACATGATGGCGCTCATCCCCAGCACGGTCATCGTGGTAGCTGTGGGATTACCGCCGGTCAGCTCCATCGCCTGCGCAGCAAGCCAGTTGATGATGCCATTCACCTCCAGACCACCCACCAGCACAAAGAGCCCGATGAAGAAGAAAATGGTAATCCATTCCACCTGAGAGAACACACGCTCCAGCACACGCTCACGCCCGGGCATCGTCATCAGCATGAGCAAAGAAGCCCCTGTCACCGCAATGGTGCCGGATTCCAGCGTCCAGCCGGGGATTTGGCCGTGACTGCAGAACAAAATCACCGTCACACCCAGCGTGAAGAGCGAGCGCTGCAACATAGCCTTGCTGCGGATGAGCCCCTGCGTCTTGATGTTCATGATACGCTGGCGGCGCGTGCCACTCTTGCTGAGTTCCTTGCGGTAAATGAGGATGATGAGAGCCATCGTCAGCACAAAAATCACCACACAAGGCAGGGCCAGCACGCGCACGAAAGACATGAAATCCAGCTCTTTCACTGCGCTGGCAATCATGATGTTGGGCGGGTCACCAATCATGGTTGCCGTACCGCCGATATTGGACGCAAAAATCTGCGCCATCACAAAGGGCATGGGAGAAATGCGCAGATCCTTCGTCAACGCAAAGGTAACGGGAACCGTCAGCAACACCGTCGTCACGTTATCCAGCAAAGCCGAACACATAGCCACAATCACAGACAAGCTGATGAGAAGCGCGATGGGATTGCCCTGCGTCTTCTGCGCCGCCCACACAGAAAGGAACTTGAAAAGGCCGGTCTTGCTCAGAATCAACACCTGAATCATCATGCCGATGAGCAGCGCCAAAGTGTTGAAATCAATGTGCGCAATCGCCTGTTCCTGAGTGATTACCCCGGTCAGCACCATCATCATTGCACCGAAGAGAGCGATAACCGTTCGGTTCACTTTCTCCGACACAATCAGCGCATAGGTAACGAGGAAAATAACTAAAGCTGCACAAATGGTATAGGTCATAATAACGGCCCCGGCGCGGGAGGGGTCAGAGATGATACGCCTTTCCCCCTCCGATTGCAAGCTTAATCCTTTGCAGAGAGATAGAAATGGTGCGATGAGGAGCTCTGCCTTGCCAAATTAAGAGTCAACTAGAGCTAAATGGTGAAATTTCCTTGTAAATTCAAGTAAAATCAGCATTTTTGGCTTCACAAACGCAGCAATCACGTGTAGAATGGCAGCACGATATGGCTATTCGCATGCAAAAAACACTCAAGAAGTGTGCTTCTATTCAGGGCACGTCTCTTCACACGGGCAAACCGGTGAACCTCACCATCAAACCGGCCGAAGTGAACACGGGGCTGAAGTTCCGCCGCATCGACCTGCCGGACAAGCCCTTCATTGATGCCTCCGCTGCCCTGGTGCAGACGGTAGAGCGCGCCACAACGCTGGCTGTGGGCTCCGTCAAGGTACACACCGTGGAGCACATCCTCTCTGCCCTGACGGGTATGGGTGTGGACAACGCCATCATCGAAATGGATTCCAACGAACCGCCCATTGGCGATGGTTCCGCTGCTCCCTATGTAGAGCTCATCAAAAACGCCGGCATCGAGGAACAGGATGCCCCCTGCCACGTGTGGGAAATCCGCGAGCCCATGCAGGTAGAGAACAAGAACGGCTCCCGCATCATCATCATGCCGGACAAGGAGTTCCGCATCTCCCTGACTGCTGTGGGGCCCGAGGGCCGAGTGACACAGTTCTTCACATCCGTCATCAACCCGGAGACCTACGAGAAAGAACTTTCCAACTCCCGCACCTTCTGCTTCTACGAAGACATCCAACCCCTGTTGGAAAAAGGTCTCATCCAGGGTGGCACGTTGGATAATGCCATCGTCATCAAGGGCGACCAGTACCTCTGCGCCGGTGGTCTGCGCCACCACAATGAATGCGCCCGCCACAAGGCCATGGACCTCATTGGCGACCTCATTCTCAACGGCCACCGCATCATTGGCCACGTGATTGCCATCATGCCCGGCCACGGCATCAACACCCAGATGGCAGCCAAGATGCAGAAGAGCTATGAGAGCATGGAAGCCTTGCGCCCCAAGCCCTTCATCTTCCCCTCCGGCGAAACGGTATTGAATACCGAAGAAGTCATCAAGCTTCTGCCGCACCGCTATCCCTTCCTGATGGTGGATCGCGTGCTCGGCTTCGAAGGCGAGACCAAGTGCGTAGGCCAGAAGAATCTGACCATGAACGAGCAATTCTTCCAGGGTCACTTCCCCGGCAAGCCGGTAATGCCCGGTGTACTGCAGCTGGAAGCCATGGCTCAGGTGGGCTCCATCCTCATGCTGCGTCTCCCGGAAAACCAAGGCAAGATTGGCTACTTCATGAGCTGCGACAAGGTCAAGTGGCGCAAGCCGGTTGTACCGGGTGATGTGCTCATCATCGAAGCAGAGCTCACCAAGATGCGCGGAGCCATCGGCGTATGCAGTGGCCGCTGCACCGTCAATGGTGAAGTCACCTGCGAGGCTGAGCTGAAATTCATGGTGGCAGATGCCTGATATCAAGCGCATTTTTACCATAAACTTGAAAAAAATGCAGAACGGTGCTTGACATACGCCAATTTTAGAGTATCATAGCCACCCCGACCGCGCAAGCGGGTCTGCAGAAAGACTTCTAAACGAAAAGAAATACTGACTATGAGCAAGAGAACATACCAGCCTTCCAAGCGCTGCCGCAAGCGCCAGTTCGGTTTCCGCGCACGCATGGCCTCCAAGAATGGCCGCGCCATCCTCGCACGCCGCCGCGCCAAGGGGCGTAAGCGCCTGCTGCCCAAGGGTACAGAAATTCAATACAAGCGTCACATCATCCAGCACGGTGTATAAACCGTCTGGGGTGGGGTACATCCCTGCTGCGGGAGACAGGCAACTGGCACCGAATAGCGGGGATACCCACGCAGGATAATATAACGCCCTGTGTAAGATGCTGCTGACACGGCGCCATACCATGAAGCGAGCCAGCGAGTTCGCAATGGTGCGAGCCGAAGGCACATCGACCGCAGGGCGTTTCCTTGTTCTGAACACAGCACCATCGCTCGATGGTGCGCATGCTCATTCTCGCTTTGGTATCATCACCACCAAGCGCATTGGGCATGCCGTGGTGCGCAATAAATTGCGCCGCCAAGTACGCGAAATCCTGCGAGAACACGCGGAGCCCCTGTCCGGCGGGCTGTTCGTTGTTCTCGTAGTGCGAGCCTCCGCCGCCAAAGCAGACTACAGGGCCCTGGAGTCTGATTTTCTGCATTTGCTGCGCCGGCAACTCCGAAAAATGAACTCATGATAAAACGCCTGGTCATCGCTCCCGTGCTATTTTACAAGCGCTTTGTGAGTGCCCCGCTGCATGCCATAGCAGGGCCGATGGCGGGCTGCAGATTTACGCCCTCATGCTCCACCTACTTCATTGAGGCCGTGCAAACGCACGGTGCTGTGAAAGGGGCAGCGATGGGCATCTGGCGCATTTTGCGCTGCAATCCCTGGGGTGGATGCGGACACGATCCCGTGCCCCCGCGCCGCACCAAATAATCGTACATCTTAACCCCCAAACACCTGACACACATTATGGATAAAACCACATGGTTCGTCGTAACTCTCTGTGTGGGTCTGCTCGGGCTCAATTTCTGGTACAACAGTGAGCAGCAGGCCAACACGCCCCCGGCACAGCCTGCAGCCCAGGTAGCACCGGCGGCTTCTCCCGCCACAGCGGCTACCAGCCCTGCAAGCCAGCCGGCAGCCCCCGTTGCTGCAACACGCCAGCCGCAGATTATTGCCACCCTCACCTCCCGAGATGAAGCCGGCGCTCCCGTAGCCCGCTACAACTTCCAGGATGTGGGCGGTAGCGTACGCTGCGTAGACATGCTGGGCAAGGCCATCAACAGCACGCGCCCCGAGCTTTCGCAGGATGTCAGCATCAACGGCAGCGCAGCCCAGGGTATCGGTACCCTCATGTTCGGCCTGAGCGACACACAGGCCCCTGCATACGATCAGTCCGTCTATCAAATCGTACCGGAGCAGACCAATGACACGCAGGTCACGCTCGTGGCACGTGTGGGCGACCTCATCGTGCGCAAGATTTACTCCCTGAAGCCGCTGAAGGTGACCCGCGATGGCGAGGAAACACTCGTGGCCGGCAACGCATACGTGCTCAAGCTCAAGGTAGACATTCAGAACACGGCAGACCACACCCTGGCCGCCAACAACTGGGGTATCTTTGCCGGTGGCATGAGCCAGATTTCCAAGGAAGAAGGCAACTACTACACGTATTATGTGCGCTTGGAAGACGGCGACTTTGAAAAGGAAACGCCCAGCTCCTTCCGCCCCCTCATCTTCGGTTCCGACAAGGAACGCATCTACACCACCGGTTGTGACAACCTGACCTGGGGTGGCACGATGAACCAGTACTACTCCACCGTGATGCAGCCCACGGAGGGCTCCGGCAACAACGCATTCTACGCAGCCCCCGTCAAATACACCCTGCCCGTTTCCGGCGAACAGGCGGAAGGCGTGGAGCTCGGCATGGGCATTCCTGATTTCACCCTCTCCCCCCGCACCGCTGATATGCAGGGCGGTCAGAAGAGCCTTTCCTACGAAATCTTCACCGGTCCGAAGCTGAACCTCATGCTCAGCGACATGACGGCCGACTTCCGCATGATTGACCGCATCATGGACTACGGCTGGCTCTACCTCATCAGCTACCCCATGAACTGGCTCATCAACGTCTTCCATGGCTGGTTCGGCAACTGGGGCTGGGCTATCGTGGCCATGACCATCGTGGTGCGTCTCCTCATCTGGCCGCTCTACCTCAAGAGCTACCGCAGCATGAAGGCCATGAGCAGCCTGCAGCCCGAGATGCAGAAGCTCAAGGAAAAATACCCGGATGACCAGCAGAAGGTGAGCATGGAAATGATGAAGCTCTACCGCGACCGCGGCATCTCCCCCATGGGTGGTTGCTTGCCCATGTTCCTGCAGATTCCCATTTTCTTCGCCTTCTTCTATGTGTTGCAGACCGCCGCAGAGTTCCGCGGGGCTCCCTTCCTGGGCTGGGTGACCGACCTTTCGCAGATGGATACGGTGTGCACAATTTCCCTGCTTGGCTGGGATTTGCCCATCAACATTCTGCCGATTGTGATGGCTGTATCCATGATTGTGCAGATGCACATGACCCCGCAGGCCGGAGACCCGATGCAGCAGCGCATCATGAAGTTCATGCCCGTCGTGTTCTTCCTGTTCTGCTACACCTACCCCAGCGCACTGGCTCTGTACTGGACCACCACCAACATCATCTCCATCATCCAGACCATCATCATCCGCCGCATGCCTGTGCCGGAGCCCAAGGCTCCCGCCAAGAAGAAATCCGGCAAGAAAGGTTTCCTGGAACGCATGGTAGAAGCCCAGCAGGCTGCTCTGGCTGAGCAGCAACGCCAAGCCAACATGCGCAACGTGACGAAGAAGTAATTCGACCACGCAGCCACTTTCCGCACCCGGTAGCCAACTGGCCACCGGGTGCTTTTTTATACCCACAACAAACTGAGGGTGCAGCACATGCGACACCCTGTCACATCGTTGCAATATCCCACCAATCGGCGTATAGAGAAGCTGACAGCCTCCTATACACCATGAAAAACGATATCATCACCATCCAGAAAAAACTCGGCGTGGCGGCAGATGGCATCATCGGCCCGCAGACCATCCAGGCGCTGAACCGCGAATTGGGCATCACCCCTGCGCGCAAACCGCAGTGGCCCACCCAGGCAGAAGTGCGCAAAGGCACCAGCTGCTTCGGGCGCCCCGGCAACGAAGGTGTGCTCACCTCCATTGTGCCTCCCTACCCCCTGCTCTACGATGGCAAGCCCGTGCGCAGCATCCGCGTACACGAACTGGTAGCACCCCACGTGCAGGCCGCCCTGCGCGAGGTGCTGGAGCACTACGGGCAGGACGAAATCCACCGTCTGGGGCTGGATGTGTACGGCGGCTCCTACAACTACCGCGCCAGCACAGGCGGCAGCTCACTTTCGATGCATGCCTGGGGTATCGCGCTGGATTTTGCCCCCGCGACCAATGGATACAAGGTCAAGGCACCCCGTGCCAGTCTCTCCCACCGCGATTGCCGCGCCTGGTGGGAGATTTGGGAAAACCACGGAGCAGTCTCTCTGGGCAGGGAACGCGATTATGACTGGATGCACCTGCAATTTGCACGTCTGAGTTAGAGAATGCCCATCAACTCAGACCTCCGGCTTTGTGTTCGGAGACATGGGGACCTGCTGAAATGCAGCGACACAAAGAATGAGTCTGAAGGGTTTATTGTGGCCTTTCCCTACTCATTCTCCCCCGCAGCAGGAGGAATGCCACTCCTGCTGCGGGGTTTTCGCTAAAAAAAGCTGGCACATCTCCCCCTTTTTGGTAGAATATCCACCAAGATGATGAAATGCTTTTGTACACTCATGATGTTGGTAGCCGCCGGGGTAGCCCTGGCACAAGCGGCCAAGCCCCGCGCTATTGTCATCTTCTTATCGGATGACGTAGGCTTGCACGATACATCTGCCTACGGCTGCGACAAGGCCCCCTGCCCCAACCTGAACAAACTGGCAGATGAAGGGCTCTTGTTTACCGATGCCCACAGCACCACCTCCGTGTGCACGCCCTCGCGATTCTCCCTGCTCACAGGGAAATACGCCTGGCGCCAGAAAGGAACCGGGATTTTGCCCGGCGATGCCAAGTTGATTTTGCCCACCAAAGAGGAGGGGCACACCCTGCCCGCCATGATGCAACAAGCAGGCTACCGCACCGCAGCTTTCGGCAAATGGCACCTGGGCCTTGGCCGCGGCAAGGCACCTATCGACTGGAATAAGCCTATCTCTCCCGGGCCTCGCGAGGTGGGATTTGATTACTCCTTCATCATGGCCGCCACGGGCGACCGCGTGCCTTGCGTCTACCTGCGGGATGGCAAGGTGGTGGGGCTGGACCCCGCCGATCCCATCCGCGTGAACTATGAACCCGGCTTCCGTTATGAAGGCGAGTTGCTGGGGTATGAACACCCGGAGCTGCTCAAGCCCTGGGGGCGCTCTGCCGACAAACAGCACGATAAGACCATCATCGATGGTATTTCCCGCATCGGCCACATGACCGGCGGCAAAAAAGCCCTCTGGAAAGACCAGGAACTGGCAGATACCATCACCGCGGAAGCCGTGCGTTTCATCCGCGAGAGCGCCGGCAAACCTATTTTCATTTATTTTTGCAGCAATGACATCCATGTGCCCCGCGACCCGCACCCCCGCTACCGCGGCAAGAGCCAGCTGGGTATCCGCGGAGATGCCACCGTGCAGATGGATGACAACTTGGGCTCCATCTACCGAGCCTTGCAAGAAGCAGGCTATGGGGATGATGCCCTCATCATCTTCACCAGCGACAACGGCCCCGTCATCTCCGATGGATATCTGGACGGCGCAGATGTAGCCTGCAAGGGACACACCCCCGCAGCCCCCTGCAGTGGTGGCAAGTATGGTATCAAGGAGGGCGGCACCCGCGTGCCCTTCATAGCCCACTGGCCGGCAGGCATTCGCCCCGGCACCAGCGATGCTCTGCTGGGGCAGGTGGACTTGGCACGCACGCTGGGCACGCTGGTGGGAGCAACCATACCCCAGGAGGCTTTCCCCGACAGCACCAACCAGCTACCCGCCCTGCTGGGACAGGATAAGGAAGGGCGCGTCTACTTGGTGGAACAAGCACATGGGAACCGCTTAGCCTTGCGTTGGGGGGCACACAAGTATGTGCCCGGAAAACAGGCTCAGTTGTACTATTTGGAAAACGACATTCAGGAGCAGCATAATATAGCACCGCAACATCCTGAGATGGTTCATATCATGCAAGACATGCTGAACAAGATTCGCAAAACAACAGACAACGCCATGCACTGCACAAAAAGGGTGCACTCGTTCCCCAACAGAACAAGCGCACCCTGAGCGACATCTCTATGACAGACTCTGATTAAGCCTGTGGAGGCGTATCCTTGGCCTGGCTATGGCAGCAGGAGCCATCTTTACAGAGGGCTTCATCCCGCAGCTTATGGAGCGAATCCATGACGGCATCCTCCACCACTTTGCCACAGCGGCGGCCCCGGCACATCAGCTCGCGCATGTGCGGGCAATGAGCCATTCTATGAATCAGGAAGGCGACAAATACGCCACTGACAAAACTATAAATGCAGTTTTTCATCTTATGTTAATCGGGTTCATCCCGAACTGCATCGTACGCGCTAACCAAAGGCTTTGCAATTTGTTTGATTAACAGTTTTTATTATCCCGTTTCGCAGGAATGGGCAGCAACAGCAAGTATGGTGACCATCTTGGCATGAAACGTCTGATAACATAAAACAAAGCAATAGATACTACCATAAAGAAAAATGGCAGCAATCCATACACATGTTTATGGATTGAGTGGTGGGTAAAGTACGTCCAGCATATATCCAAAAGAGAATAATGTATGGCGTACACAAAAAACGTACACTTACCAAACTGCGAGACAAACGTACTCATGCGAGGTGCTACCTTCAACGCAAATTTTGCAAGACAAAAGGTATACAAACACATCAAGCTCGTACCAATAAAAGGGATGCATGCCCAACCATGCGGTATCACTTTCAAGATGTGTAATACCGACAGAGTCGTCAATAAAAGAAAAACAGGCATATAGATGCGATCCAAACACCGGGAAAGCTGTTCCAGGGTTAAAAACTTTCTCAGGAAAATTCCCACCACAAAAAACAGACCAGAATAAAGCGCCTTGCTCTGAATAAAAAAGGGAAGAGCGTTTTTCCCCTCTAAATACACACTACCTGAATACAGCAATATCCCCACTCCCAGCAACGTCTCCCACCTCATGCGCAACAGAATGGGAGAGATGAACACCCACACCATTAACACTTTAAAAACCACAAGAAGGGATTTCCCGGGGTATCAACCGAGAAAATAGACCCCATGGACGTTAGAAGGACAGACCAATCCAAACTATGCGAAGGGATTTCATAATACCACTTAAGGCCTTCTGAAATGACACACCCTATCACGCAATACAAGACAAAGGGAACAAAAATGTCAACCGTTCTCCTTATATTGAAATGCGTCTCGCATGGTTTGGCAAAATACCCGGCTAACACAAAAAAGAAAAAAACGATTATACTGTATCTTAGCATTCCTGCAATGATATTAAGCAGAGGCGATGCCAAATTGGGAATGCGATTCAATTCATTGGCATGTCCCACAATAATGATAAAAATCGCTACAAATCGAGATAAATCAATGAAGGGTTCTCTTTTTGTTGTTCCTGCATTGCTCATAACAAAAACGTACCATCTACTGCATGAAATGTCCAGTTTTTTATCCTTTTTCATCTATCTGCCCTTTCAAAAAAAGTACCCTCCTCTACAGAAAAGTAAAGGAGGGTACTAAGCGAAAGGCAGAACCTATCAGGCATTGGCTTCCTCTGCAGCCACCAGCGTATCGCAGGTGCAGCAGAAGTTGCGGTCGCCGTAGGTGTTGTCCACGCGGGAGCAGCTGGGCCAGAACTTGTGCAGACGCAGGCCGGGCACCGGGTAAGCGGCGGCGCTGCGGCTGTAGGCGTGGTTCCATTCATCAGCTGTCACAGCCTGGGCCGTGTGCGGGGCGTTCACCATCACGTTGTCATCAGCGGGCACGGTGCCATCGGCCACGGCGCTCATTTCAGCGTGAATGCCAATCATGGCATCGATGAAACGATCCAGCTCATACTTGCTCTCAGACTCCGTGGGCTCAACCATGAGCGTATCGTGCACGGGGAAGCTCATGGTGGGAGCGTGGAAGCCGTAGTCCATCAGGCGCTTGGCCATATCGTCCACGGAGAGGTGGCTCTTGCCCAGCATGATGGTGGTGTCCAGAATGCACTCGTGAGCCACCAAGCCGTTGGCACCCGAGTACAACGTGGGGAAGTAGGGAGCCAGGCGGCGGGCAACGTAGTTGGCATTGAGGATGGCCATCTGAGAAGCGCGCTTGAGACCTTCGTAGCCCATCATGGCCAGATACATCCAGGTGATGGGGTTGAGAGAAGCCGAACCGAACTCTGCGGAGGACACAGCACCGGCCGTGCGGCCGCCGCCTTCCACCACGTGACCGGGCAGATAGGGGGTAAGGTGCTTGGCGCAGCAGATGGGGCCCACACCGGGACCACCGCCGCCGTGGGGCATGGCGAAGGTCTTGTGCAGGTTGAGGTGGCACACGTCGGCACCGATGGTACCGGGGTTGGTCAGACCACACTGAGCGTTCATGTTGGCACCGTCCATGTACACCTGACCGCCGTTTTCATGAACGATGCGGCAGATTTCAGCGATGGTGGATTCATACACGCCGTGGGTGGAGGGGTAAGTGACCATGAGGGCAGCCAGATTGTCGCGGTGAGCTTCAGCCTGAGCCTTGAGGTCGGCGGGGTCGATGTTGCCGGCCTCATCGCACTTCACGGGCACCACCTTGAACCCGGCCATAGCGGAAGAAGCGGGGTTGGTGCCGTGTGCGGAGTTGGGGATAAGGCACACATTGCGGTGGCCTTCGCCCTGAGCCACTTGGTAGCGGTGGATGGTAAGCAAACCGGCGTATTCACCGGCAGCACCGGAATTGGGCTGCAGAGAGCAGGCATCGAAACCGGTCACCACGGCCAGCCACTGTTCCAGCTGCTTGAGCATGGTGCGCATACCCTGGCTCTGATCGGCAGGAGCAAAGGGATGAAGCTCCGTCACAGCCTTCCAGGTGATGGGCATCATGATGGCAGCGCAGTTGGCCTTCATGGTGCAGGAGCCCAGCGGAATCATAGCCTCGTTGAGGGCCAGGTCCTTGCATTCCAGAGAGTGGATGTAGCGCATCATTTCCGTCTCGGAGTGGAAGGAGTTGAAGCACTTCTGCTCGCAGAAGGAGCTGGTACGCGTGCAGCACTCTGCCCACACGGGAGCAGCGGGAATCTCCACACCGGAAGCGCCAAATACAGCAGCCAAAGCAGCCACATCGGCATCCGTTGTCGTTTCGTCGAAGGAGACAGATACCACATCATCGCTCACGCGGCGGATGTTGTAGCCGGCGGTCAGCGCAGCGGCCACCAAATCAGCAGCCTTGCCGGTAGCCTGCACAGCCACGGTATCGAAGTAATTGGCCGTCACCAGCGTGTAACCGGCGGCCTGCACAGCGGCGGCAAACCCGGCAGCCAAACGGTGAATGGTCGTGGCGGTATCCTTCAGGCCCTGCGGGCCTTGGTACATGGCGTAGAAGGTAGCCAGAAGCGCCGTCAGCACCTGAGAGGTGCAAATGTTGGAGGTAGCCTTTTCGCGGCGAATGTGCTGCTCGCGGGTCTGCAGAGCCAGGCGATAGGCGGGCTTACCGGCCTTATCCACGGAGAGACCGATGAAACGGCCCGGGAGCTTACGCTTGAGAGCATCGGTGCAAGCCATGTAGGCGGCAGCAGGACCACCGTAGCCCATGGGGATACCAAAACGCTGGGTGGTGCCCACGCACACATCTGCACCGAAGGTACCGGGTTCGCGCAGCACGGTCAGGGCCAGCAGGTCGGCTGCTACGCAGCAAAGCACCTTGGCCGCGTGGCAAGCAGCAAAGAACTCAGTGTAATCTTCCACAGAACCCACATTGTCGGGGTACTGCACAAGCACACCGGCCAAACCGGGCACAGAGGCGGGGTCAAAGCTCTTCCAATCACCCACGATGAGGTTCACGCCCGTGGTCTCGCAACGGGTCTTGATGACGTCAATCGTCTGCGGGAAGCAGGTATCGGCCACAAAGAAGGTGTTGCTGCGAGCCTTGGAGCTGATGCACAGATTCACAGCCTCAGCAGCAGCTGTGCCTTCATCCAGCATGGAAGCATTGGCCACAGGCAGACCGGTGAGGGAGGAAATCATGGTCTGGAAGTTCATGAGCATCTCCAGACGGCCCTGAGCGATTTCAGGCTGGTAGGGCGTGTAAGCGGTGTACCAGCTGGGGTTCTCGTACACATTGCGCTGAATCACAGCGGGCATGAAGGTGCCGTAGTAGCCCTGGCCAATCACGCTGTGAGCGGGATTGTTGGCGGCAAGCACCTGCTGCAGAGCAGCCAGCGCTTCCTGTTCTGCCATGGGGGCCGGCAAATCAAGCGGAGCGGTCAGGCGAATATCAGCCGGCACGATAGCATCCGTCATGGCATCCAGAGAATCAAAGCCAATCTCCTTGAGCATGGCGGCTACCTCGGCTTCATTGGGGCCAATGTGACGCGGTACAAAAGATGTTTGAGTCGTAATCATAACAAGAAAGAAAAAGGCGACGAGGTGTGAAGCCAATACGACTCCACACCTCGACTATTGTATCAGATTTATTTGCAGAATTCCTCGTAAGCAGCGGCATCCATGAGGCCGTCGAGCTCACTGGGATCGCTCAGCTTGATCTTGCAGATCCAGCCTTCGCCACAAGCATCGGAGTTCACCGTGCCGGGTTCAGCGTCCAGAGCTTCGTTCACTTCCACGATTTCACCGGAAACGGGGGTGTACACCTCAGAAGCAGCCTTCACGGACTCCACAGCGGCGATGCTGTCGCCGGCAGCGCAGGTGTTGCCAACCTCGGGGAGGTCCACGTATACAACGTCACCCAATTCGGACTGGGCGAAGTCGGAGATACCGAGCGTCACCACGCCATCAACGGCGGGGCTTACCCATTCGTGCTCGGAGGAATACTTGTAATCAGCAGGGATTGTGCTCATTGTGTCTTATGTGTTAGGGGGTTACTTCTTGAGGAAGGGTTTCTTGATGATGGTGGCAGGCACAGCCTTACCGCGGACAATCACGTTCACATCCGTGCCAATCTTGCCCAGAGCAGCCGGCACATAGGCCATGGCGATACCCTTGCCGAGAGAGGGGGAGAGAACGCCGCTGCAAAGCTCGCCCAGGGGCGTGCCGTCCGGCAGCTGAACTTCGTAGCCGTGGCGGGGGGGAGCACCCTTACCCTTGTACTCGATAGCCACAAGAGCGGTGGGGCGGCCGTTGGCCTTCTGCTCACGCAGCACGTCTACGCCGATGAAATCTTTGGTCAAATCGCAGCACCAGGAGAGGCCTGCTTCCAGCGGGGTCTTTTCGGGGGAAAGGTCAGAGCCGTTGAGGGAGTAGCACATCTCAAGGCGCAGGCTGTCGCGGGCGCCCAGACCACAGGGCTTGGCACCGCAGGCAATGGCCTTCTCCAGCCACTTCACACCCTGAGCAGCAGGGCAGAAGAACTCGAAGCCGTTCTCCCCGGTGTAACCCGTGCGGCACACCACCAGGTCATCGCCGTCAGCAGCAAACATCAGGATGCCATTGCGAACAGGCAGTTCCACGCCGGGGCACATGGCGGCAAACACTTCCTCGCAGGTCGGCCCCTGAATGGCCAGGCCCACGTAGGCATCGCTCTTGTTCACCAGGGTGATACCCTCGGGCTTATGAGCGGTCAGCCAGGCATAGTCTTCATCAATCATGGAGGCGTTCACCACCACAAAGTAATCATCTTCGGCCAAACGGTAGATAATCAGGTCATCAATCACGCCACCCTTTTCGTTGAGCATGATGGAGTACTGCCCCATACCGTCCACCAACTTGTTAAGATTGTTGGTGAACATGGAGTTAAGCCACTCCGTCGTGCCGGGACCATTCACAAGGAACTGACCCATGTGAGAGATATCGAACACGCCGCAAGCGGTGCGCACGGTGTTGTGTTCATCAATGATACCTGTGTACTGCACAGGCATGTTCCACCCGGCAAAGGGTACCATCTTGGCGCCGAGCTCCACGTGCTTGTCGCACAGCGGAGTGCTCTTGATTGATTCAGAATTCATGCGGCGAAATTATACGCCCGCCCCATTTATTGTCAAGCACAGACCCGCTCAATTTTTGCATCATTGGTCATTTTGTCTGACTTACTTGAGCCGGGGCTCACCAAAAGCGAATCAGCGGGCAGCAAATCGGCGAGCGAGCTCCACATAACCAAGCGCGTGGCGATAGTTATCCTCGGCCGTTTCGGGGGACAGTTGCTTGACAATCTTTGCGGGAGAACCCAGCACCAGACTGTGGGGCGGGATGATGGTATTTTTGGTCACCAGAGCGTGGGCGCCCACGATGGAGCCTTCTCCCACCACGGCACCATCCAACACGATGGCGCCCATGCCGATGAGACACTTATCCTCCACCGTGCAGGCATGCAAGGTCACGCTGTGGCCCACCGTCACGTACTCACCCAGGTGGCACCCCAACTCGTAATCCACATGCATGCAGCAATTATCCTGCACATTGCTGCCGCGGCCAATGCTGATGGCAGCCACATCACCGCGGATGGTTGTGTTGTACCACACGGAGGCATCCTCTGCCACCTTTACCTGCCCGATGATATCGGCGCTCGCCGCAATGAATGCAGCGTCCTCTGTCTGCGGAAGCATCCCGTCAAAACTCTCAATGGCCATGGGTGCAGTATAGCGGATGGTACCGGAGGGGTCAAGCAGCTTTCTCGTGTCATATTGCCACAAGGCCGCCGGGCTGGCATGCTGGGCGCTTGCGCTTGAGCGCGGGCTGTGCCATACTGGCAGCATGAAACACACGCTGCATACATGCCCCAATGGACTGACCCTGCTGATTGCCCGCGAACCGGCGCACCCAGTCGCCTCTTTTCAGGTGTGGGTAGGCACCGGCTCTGCCTGCGAGGGGGAGCATGCAGGCAGCGGCATATCTCACATGCTGGAGCACATGGTATTCAAGGGGGCAGGTGCATACGATGCAGCCGGTCTCAATGAAGAAGTCTCCCGCCTGGGAGGCCAATGGAATGCCTATACCAGCACCGACCGCACCGTCTACCATATCGACGGACCTTCTGCACATTGGAAATCCTTCCTGCACATCTTGTTGCAGCTTACCTTTCACCCGACATTCCCGGAGGACGAGTTCGAGCGCGAGCGCGAAGTCATCCGCCGCGAGATGGCCATGTACCGCGATGACCCGCAGGATGCCTCCTACCGCGCGCTGATGGAAACACTCTTCACGTTGCACCCGCGCCGTTTGCCCGTCATCGGTCACCGTCATCTTTTTGATGCACTGACCCACGCCGACATGCTGGCCTACCACCGCAGCCGCTATGTGCCGGGCAACATGTTCCTGTGCATTGCGGGCGATGTGGAGCCCGAGCAAATCATCGCCGCGGTGGAAGCAGAAACGGCCGACATCGCCGCCGCTCCCCTGCCCCCGGTCTCCAAAGTGAGCGAACCCCGCCAGTGGGGCACCCGCACCCACCGCCGCGAATTTGCCCAGCCCACCAGCACCCTCATGCTCGCCTGGCGCATCCCCCATGCCGGGCACCCGGATGCCGCTGCACTCACGTTGCTCAGCTCCATTCTGGGCGAAGGGCGTGCCGCATGGCTCTACACCCTTTTCCATGATGAGCAAGCACTTGCGCACGATGTATCAACCATGATACTCCCTGCCCGCGCCGGAGAAGGCGAGGGCGCCTTCCTCATCGAGGCTGATGTGGAGCGCGACTTGCGCGATACGCTCCGCGATATGATTCTGGAGTATGTGCAAGCCCTGCCCGGCAGCGACTTTACCGATGGTCGCCAGCGCGTGTGCCGCCAGCTCAAAGCCAAGCACCTGCGCCAGCTCTCCACCGTGCAAGGCATTGCCGCCGCCATGGGCGCTTCCTGGCACCTCTCGCGCAACCCCGAAAGCATGCATGAATGGGCTCAGGCGCTCAACCGCGTGACGGATGAAGACCTGGCCCGCGTGGCTCGCACCTACCTCACCCCCGAACGCCTGACCGAGGTGAGTGTGGACCCCACCGGCAGCAATCCTGCCGATGCGGATGAAAAGCAAGCCGGCACCCTGCCCCCCGCAGAGGTCTACACCCTGCCCAATGGCCTGAAACTGGTCACCCGCGTCGATGCCCGCGTACCGCAGGTGTATGCCACGCTCGCACTGGGCGCTGGGTGCCCTGCCACCACCGCCGAGACGGCCGGCATCAACACCCTGCTGGCAGAATGCCTGCTCAAGGGCACCACCACCCGCAGCGCCGCCCAAGTGGCCGATGCCCTGGAAAATCTGGGTGGATCCCTCTCCACCGAGGCTGGCAACAACACACTCTGCCTGCAAGCACGAGCCCTGAGCGAGGACACCAACACCATGCTGGAGCTGCTGGCAGATGTCCTCCTGCACCCCATCCTGCCGCAGGAAGCCATCAATACAGAAAAAGAAGCCATCATCGCTGATATTCTGGAGCAGATGGAAGACCCGGCAGCCCTCGCATTCCGCAAGTTGCGCACCCTCTGCTTCGGCGATGTATCCTACGGCACCCACCCTGATGGTACAGCTGAGAGCATCCGTAAGCTCACGCGCGACCAGCTGCTTGCGCACCACAAGCGCATCGCCTGCGGGCAAAATGCCGTATTGGCCATCGTGGGCGATATGAACCCCGCCTCCATCCGCCAACAGGTGGAAACACTCTTTGCGGCCCTCCCTGCCGGTATGCCCCTGTGCGGCACCCCCACCCCGCCCCAGAAGGCGGCAGATTGCCGCTTCTCCTGCGACAAGGAGCAAGCCGTGCTCGCCCTTGCGGTGCCGGGTTGCACTGTCTCTTCCCCGGATTTGTCCAAGCAACTCCTCTTCGATGAATGGTGTCATGACATGGCTGGCCCCATCTTCTCCGAAATTCGTGAAAAACGCGGTCTGGCCTACTATGCCTCATCGGCCTCCATGCTGGGCATCGATGCCGGTTGCATGTATTTCTACCTGGGCACCGCACCCGAGCGTCTTGATGAAGCCCGCACCGCCCTGCAACACACGCTGGAGCAACTGGCTACCCACGGCATGCCGGAAGATGCGCTCAACCGTGCCCGATCCACCGTGCTCGCAGCGCGCTTGCTCGCCCGCCAATCCTGCCGCAAGCTCTGCTCCGGCATGGCGGTAGACACCCTGCTGGGGCTGGGCTGGGACTACGCCGACCAGTTGCCCGCCCAGCTCGATGCCATCACCCCGCAAGCCATGCAGCAATTTATCGCCGCGCTGCTGGCTCCCACACAAGCCCACACCTGGTGCTGTGTGATGCCGGAGTAAATCCCGCCGCCATCTCAGCGTTTCCCGTACATGTCATCATAGTATGACATGTACTCGCCGGAGGTCACTCCATCCAGCCAAGCCTGGTTCTCCAAATACCAGCGAACGGTCATTTCTATACCTTCTTCAAAGGTGTACTGTGGGGTCCACCCCAATTCACGGCGCAGTTTCGCAGAATCTATCGCGTAGCGCAAATCATGCCCCGCGCGGTCGGTCACATAGGTGATAAGCCCATCGCTCGCCCCGGGTTCGCGGCCCAGCAAGCGGTCTGTGGTGCGTATCAACAGGCGCACAATGTCAATGTTCTTCCACTCATTATCCGCGCCGATGTTGTAGGTCTCGCCCACCGTTCCGCGGTGAAAAATCGTATCAATCGCGCATGCGTGGTCTTCCACATGCAGCCAATCGCGCACATTCTCCCCCTTGCCATACACAGGCAAGGGTTTCCCGTGGCGGATATTGTTGATACAGAGCGGAATCAACTTCTCCGGGAACTGATACGGCCCGTAGTTGTTGGAACAATTGGTCACCAGTGTCGGCATGCCGTACGTATCGTGGTACGAACGCACAAAATGATCGCTTGATGCCTTGGACGCGCTGTACGGGCTGTGGGGCATGTAGGGGGTATCCTCGCAAAACAATGCCTGACCATAAGGTGCCACGGTGGCAGAGCTATCCACCTCCAGAGAGCCATACACCTCATCCGTCGAGATGTGGTAAAAGCGCTTACCTGCCCAATTTCCTGCCCATTGACGGCGCGCAGCTTCCAGCAGAGAGAGTGTGCCCATCACATTGGTGCGAGCAAAGGTAAAGGGGTCTTTGATGGAGCGATCCACATGGCTTTCTGCGGCCAGGTGAATCACCGCATCAATGCTGTATTCCGCCATCAGTCGGCACATGGCCTCAAAATCGCAGATATCGCCTTTGATGAAGTGATAATTCGGCAGCGTCTCCACCTCCCGCAGATTCTCCAGGTTGCCGGCATAGGTCAACACATCCACATTGATGATGCGATACTGCGGATAGCAGCGCACAAAACGCCGCACCACATGCGACCCGATAAATCCGGCGCCTCCTGTAATGAGTATGTTCATGGTCAGTCTGCTGCGCTAATATAGCGCGCTGCACTGCCATAAGTCAAGGGCAGAGCAACAAAGAGGCTGCAATTTCTCTCGCACGCGCGTCGCGTAGGTAAATTTTGACCTCAGCAGTCAGAATGGGGGCTTGCTATGGGGGGAGCGAATGTGTAGAATGAGCTCACCGTGGCAGCTCATCCAACATTCCCGCAGGTAGATTTCTCTGAACGCCCCTTCATTTTATTCTGGGAGGTGACGCGAGCCTGTGTGCTGGCCTGTCGGCACTGCCGCGCCATTGCCCAGCCGCATGCCCACCCGGAGGAGCTGACGCACGAGGAAGCAATGCAGCTCATCGATACCATTGCCGAGATGGCACCGCCGATGCTGGTGCTCACCGGCGGCGACCCGATGATGCGCGCCGATATTTTTGAGCTGATTCGCCACGCCAGCAGCAAAGGTCTGCGCGTAGCACTGAGCCCCGCCGCCACGCCGCGCTTGTTGCAGGCTGATTTTGCGCAACTCAAAGAAGCCGGTGTTGTGAGCATGAGCCTGAGTCTGGATGGCGCCACACGGGAAACACATGACCGTTTCCGTGGCGTCTCCCACACTTTTGAGCGCACTCTGCAAGCCGCCAAAGCCGCCAAGGAAGCAGGTATCCAGCTGCAAATCAACACCACACTTTCCCACAGCACCTTGCCGGAGCTGGATGCTTTCATTGAACTGATGCGCGAACTTGCCCCCGATGTGTGGAGCGTATTCGTACTGGTGCCCACCGGGCGCGCCAGCGCAGCAGATTTGCCCACAGCCGATGAGTTGGAGCTGGTATGGCAGCGCTTGGAGAGTCTGCGCAGCGAATTACCCTTTGCCATCAAAACAACGGAGGGCCACCACTACCGCCGCGTGCTCATGCAGGCAGCCAAAAACGGAGGGCAAGCACCCCGCCACCTCATTCCCACACGAGATGGGAAAGGCGTGCTCTTCATCTCGCACGTGGGCGAGGTGCAGCCAAGCGGATTCCTGCCCCTCACCGCAGGCAATGTGCGCACAGACAATCTGGCAGATTTGTACCGCCACCACCCGCTCTTCACCGAGCTGCGCAACGATGATGCGCTGGGCGGCAAATGCGGCAAATGCGAGTACCGCCGCGTGTGCGGTGGCTCCCGAGCCCGCGCCTATGGCAGCTTGGGCGATATGATGGCCGCTGAACCTCTTTGCAACTATATACCGGCTGCTCTGCGCAGCACCCCACAACCATGATTAACATCACCCGACTCTGGACCGGAGCAGAACAACCGGCAGACCACTTGCGCTATGGCTTGCGCCACGGCGGCATGCACAGCGCACAAGCCAGCACGGCCGCCTACATCCCCGCCTCTTCCCGCGCCCGCAAACCCATCGTGGTATGGAATATCACCCGCACGTGCAACCTGCGCTGCATCCATTGCTACGCAGATTCTCATGCAGAAAAATACCCGGGTGAGTTGAGCTGGGAGCAATGCTGCGCAGTGATTGATGACCTGGCGGAATACGGCGCCAGCGCTCTGCTGCTTTCCGGCGGCGAGCCCCTGCTCCACCCCCGCCTGCCCGATATCCTGAAGCGCGCGACAGAGCGTGGGCTCAAGGTCACCATCTCCACCAACGGCACCCGCATCACCCCGGATTACGCCCGCATGTTCAAGGAATTGGGCGTGGCCTATGTCGGCATTTCGCTCGATGGCATCGGCGAGATTCACGATAAGTTCCGCGGCGTGAAGGGCGCATTCGAGGGCGCTATCCGCGGGTTCCGTCTCTGCGAAGAAGCCGGCCAGAAAACCGGCCTGCGCCTTACCCTGACGCGCAACAACGTGCAGAGCATGGAGCAAATCCTGAACTTTATCGAAGAGCAAAACATCCAGCGCGTGTGCTTCTACCACCTGGTGCCCACCGGGCGTGGTGTGGATGTAGCCAGTCTGAAGCCGGAGGAAGCCCGCGCCGCCATGGATATGCTCATCGCCCGCGCAGAAGCCTGGCACAAGAGCGGGCAAACGCGAGAGCTGCTTACCGTGACCCAGCCGGCAGATGGCATTTACCTGTTGCTGCGCCAGCTCAGAGAGGGAAGTCCCCTGGCTGCCCAGACACTCCGCCTGCTGCAATGGAATGGCGGCGGCGCCAACAGCTCCGGCCGCGGTATTGCCAATATCGATACTCAGGGCAATATCCACCCCGACCAGTTCTGGCAGGGTGTCACCCTCGGCAATGTCAAGTCGGAAGCCTTCTCCACCGTCTGGGAAGCTGCCCATGCCCCCTCCGCCGCCCAACTGGCCGAACTGCGCGGCAGCGATGACCCCGCCGAACGCCAGAAAAAGCTCTCCGGTCGGTGCGCTACCTGCAAACATTTCCACCTCTGCGGTGGTGGTTTCCGCACCCGCGCTGCCTTTGCCAACGGGCATTGGTACGGCTCCGATCCGGGCTGCTATCTCACGGATGAGGAAATCAACACCCCCCTACCCGATTCTCTTGCATAAAAAAATGAATTTTTCCACAGAAAAAGTATCTTTTGTGCTTGCATGCGGTAGTATAATGTGATATTTCTGATTGCGTCATGAAGCGCTTACTCCTTTCTACACTTCTTCTCGGGATGCTTGGCACAGTGTACGCCGACATCCAGGCTCCTCCTGCTTCCGAATACACTGCAACTCGTAAGCTGGGTCGCGCCGTTGGCAATATTCTTTTCGGTATCGAAGAACTCCCCATTACCATGATTCGCTGGAACGAAACCGAAGGCAACAACGCCGGTTTCTCCGTCGGTATCGTCGAGGGCTTCACTCGTACCTTCACCCGCATGGGCTACGGCTTCTACGAATTGGTCACTTTCTGGGCTCCCACCTACAAGTGCACCTATCGTCCTCCCTACCAGGGCAGCTGCGGCCGTAGTGGCCAGATTGAATACAATACTTGGTCCGGTTTCTCTGAATTCCCCGAAGAACTCGGATTCCAGAGCAAGTATGACTATGCCCGCATGAACTGGCGCTAAGCCTGATTCTACGGGGCAGAAGACAATTTCCCAACATACGACTCACTCCGCTGTCGGTGTAAC
This sequence comes from Akkermansia sp., assembly GCA_045650805.1. Lineage (GTDB taxonomy): Bacteria > Verrucomicrobiota > Verrucomicrobiia > Verrucomicrobiales > Akkermansiaceae > Akkermansia. The sequence goes on along the minus strand of JAZRRO010000012.1, from coordinate 15,917 downwards.
TCTCACACACCGATTTCTGAGGAGTAAGGCAAAAAAACCTGCTGTTTGATACACAGCAGGTTTTTTCGTGCATTCCCGCTTGACAACTGCGCCGGAAAAACGCAGAATAAGTGCACATGATTCTTCCCATCACACAATATGGCAGTCCGGTCCTGCGCGCCAACAGCGTTCCCGTCGAAACGGTGGACGATGAGCTGCGCGAATTGGTGGCAAACATGCTTGAGACAATGTACGAAGCCAATGGCATTGGCCTGGCAGCGCCGCAGGTAGATCGCAACATCCGCTTGGTGGTCATCGATATCCCCGAGGATGAAGAAGACGGAACCGAGCCCGCCATGGCCACTGTCAATGGTGAGCTGCGCCCGGTTCGAGACATCATGCCGCTCGTTTTTATCAACCCCACCCTTGAGCCCTACGGCAAGCAGAACCTCTGCACAGAAGGGTGTCTGAGCGTGCGCAACATCCGCGCCAACGTATCCCGCCTGGACCATGTGCGCGCCACCCTGCCCCAGCTGGACGGCAGTGTGTTGGAAATTGATTGCGATGGTTTGCTGGCTCGCTGCCTGCAACACGAGTGCGACCACCTGGATGGTTTCCTGTTCACGGACCGCGTTTCCTCGGCCGCCAAAATTACCCTCACCAAGAAGCTCAAAAAGCTCGCGAGCGGATACTGAGCCAAACAGCTCTCAACATACAAGCGTATACCGTGCGGCGGGGGACTTTCACCCGCCGCTCGTCTTTTGTACGGCGCATCAGCTCCAGCGTGCGCAGCCCGATAAGCGCGGGCAGCATGCTGGCAAAACGCAAGCGGAAACTGCGTAGGCGGGTGCTGTAATCCACGCCATCGTGCAGGTAGCGCTCGGCACGGTGGAGCCACAGCTCTGCCGGGCTGCACAGGTAACTGCGGCCACGGGCTGCATCTTCTGCCCTGTCTCTCAGGATATTGACCAGCTGCAAGCCGCGGCCATAGCGGATGCCGGCCTCCGTCATCACTTGTTGGCGGGATGTATCGCAAAAGGCCTCGCCCATCGTCTCGATGCCCAGAGATGTCCAAAACTGCCCCACGCATCCCGCCACCTGGTAGGTGTACGTACGCGTTTGGTCATCATCCGTCACGCTGGATTGCTCGCGGAAGAAGCGCAAATCCCACAGCTGCCCATCCACAATTGTGGCCAGCACTTCGCGGATGAGCGCCTGCTGCCCCTCCGGCATAGCCTGCAAGATGCGTAGGCACTCTCCAAAGCGCCCCAGAAGCGTACGCTCGGCGGGGTTCGACTGTGCGCTGGCCAGCGGGACGGACAAATCATAGAGCAGCTCTTTAAGCTCCATGTCATCCAGCGTCCCCGCCACGGCCTGTCCCATACGCAGCAAGACCGCCTCGCGCTTCTCTGAATCTGCAGAAGAGGTATCTGCCACGCTGTCCGTAGCACGCGCCAACAGGTAGCCCAGCGCCACGCCATCCTGCATGGCACGCGGCAACCAGCGTATCGTCAGAAAAAACGAACGCGACACCGCTTTGAGCAACTCCCCGGTCAAGGGGTCTCCCGCCGGCATGCACGTAGCGCTCATTTTCCCAGCACCTCCTGCAGCACCGTCAGACAACGTGTGTTTTCCTCCTGATTACCAATGGTGATGCGCACGTACTCAGGCAAGCCATAGCCCCCCATGGGACGCAAAATCACGCCGCGTGCCAGCATGGCATCGTACACAGCTTTGCCATCCCCCACATTCACCAGAATGAAGTTGCCATGACTGGGCACATACGCTACGCCCCACTTCTCAAACGCGGCATAGTATTGCGCACGGCCCTCCTGCACCAGCTGCACCGATTGTGCAAGATGAGCTGCATCATCCAGCGCAGCACAAGCCGCCACCTGAGCCATCAGGTTCACATTGAAGGGAGAGCGAGCCTTGTTCAACAAATCAGCTATTTCCGGTGTTGTCACGGCGTAGCCCACGCGGGCGCCAGCCAGGCCATAAGCCTTGGAGAAGGTGCGCAGAAGGACCACATTGCGCCCTTCCTTCACATACTTCAGGCAATCCACCTGCTCACCGGCAAACTCGATGTAGGCCTCATCGAACGCCACAATCACGTGTTCAGGCACAGCAGCCATGAAGGCATCCATCTCAGCCTGGCCCACCATTGTACCCAACGGATTCGTGGGATTGGTGATGAAAACCAGCCGCGTCTGCGGGGTAATGGCCTGCAACATGGCCTGCAAATCATGGCTCCAATCGTCCTTGTTGGGCACCTCCACATAAGTGGCATTGAACAATTTGCAGCACAGGCGATACATAGCAAAGCTATACTGAGCAGCCACCAGCTCCACCCCCGGGCGCAAACAGGCATGGCACAGCAGCTCTATCAGCTCACTGCTGCCGTTGCCCACAGCGGTCTGCGCAAATGCCACACCATGCTTAGCTGCAATCTTCTGGCGCAGCTCGTATGATGCGCCATCCGGGTAAATATGCATACCGGCAGCGGTCTCCTGCATCGCTTGTATGGCCAGGGGGGATGGCCCCATCGAATTCTCGTTGGAGGCCAGTTTCACAATCTGCTCCGGCTCCAGCCCGAGCTCACGAGCTGTTTCGCTAATGGGTTTGCCGGGCTGGTAAGCCACCAATTCCTGCACATTGTGGTTGATGTAAGGAGAAATGCTCATAAGCTGATGTTTCGGGCATTATATACTCGTCATTCCAAAACTCAAGCCTTGATTTAGCGTGTTGGAGAGTTTAGAATGCGTGGCATGAAGAAGCGGATTCTGGTACCGACACTCATTTTCATTCTGCTGGTGGTGCTGGGGGCATTGGGGCTGTCTTTGCGCCCGGTTTTCTCCGAGGATACCATGACGGATATCTCCGAACAAAAACATTGGGTGCTCCCGCTCCACGATGAGCAGGAACAAAACGGACTGCTGCATGTGGATTACACCTGGGATTTGACCAACTCTCCCAATGATACGCTGCTTCTCGGCAACGATGCGGCCGAGGTCTTTTCTCTCATCCACCCCGCAGAATGGAAGGTAAGCTGCCACATTGAAAACGGGCAATGCATCCTGCGCTCCAATCCCCCCATGCTGCGAGCCAAAGAAAAAACGCATCAGGTTCGCGCCAGCTATCTTGCTGAATACGGAGACCCGTTCAAGCAGCGCTATCCCGATGGCTCTGTGCGCATGATACGCACCATCAACCTAGTGTGCGAGGTGTGGATCTACCGCTCATTCTTCCAAAAACCGCTGCATGCATTCGCCATTCAGGAAATCAAGCTGGAGCTCATCGGCGGCTCTGCCGACCTGATTCGTCCCTATACAGCCCTGCATACAGCCGGGAACACGCCCCATGTCTTTGTTGAACATGCTGCTGCTGCCCAGCTGCCCAGCATGTTCTGTGGCTCGGACTGTGAACAGGAACTGATGCGCATGCTCTACAACATGGCTGCCATCAATTCCACGCTATTAGCCCGCATTTATACACCCAAACTCCTGAAAACAGCCGACAAGTTGCAAGCCTTGCAAACGGATTCCCATGCCGCTTGGCCGGATAATTGGGGCGAGGCCGCCCCCACCGCCCGCAAGATTGCCCGCCGCATCGTTCCCACCCTGATACACCTGCAGGAGCATGACTGCTTCCGCCACCAGGAGCTTATTGATTTCATCAACAGCGAGAAGTTCAGCCGCATCTTCGGCGAAGAGTTCAACTCCACCCCTGCCCCCCTCTCCGATATGCCGCCTATCCGCTTCGAAAAGGTAGATGATGAAAAAAATTAAAAAAAATGTGAAATAAGTGAAAGATTCTTAAATCGGGCACCGTATTCTTAGCAAAGACCGGGGTGAGAGCCGGTCTGAAACAGGAAACTGTTTTCATAGAGTAGGTGTAAGTAAAATGACCGGAAATCATCAGATTTCCGGTCGTTTTTCTTTTCTTCTGAAAAGAAATGAGCGTGCTGCATGCCTACACACTTCCCCCCCCCCTCATCCACCTTGTGCGGCGGGGGCAATCAACTCAAAGAGGCAAGCGGAAGAATCGCTTGGCATTGGCGGTGGTGCAAGCGGCCACTTCCTCGGGCGTCACACCGCGCAATTGTGCAATTTTCTCCACCACGTAGCGGGTGCGGCCGGGGATATTGACCATACCGCGATAGGGCTCGGGGGAAAGATAGGGAGCATCCGTCTCCACCATGAAGCGGTCGGCGGGGCACCAGGCGGCCACAGCTTGCTGCTGCTCCGTCTTTTTGAACGTGAGGATGCCGGTGAAAGACACCAAACCATCCAATTCAGCAAAAATAGCTTCGGCCTGCTGCTGCGTGCCGATGAAACAATGAAAAACGGGGCGCACCTTCGGGAAATTGCGGGCGATGGCAAACGCATCATCAAAACATGCGCTGCCCGCATTCGCCTTATCTCGGGTATGCAGGGAGATATTGAGCCCCAGTTCCTCCGCAAGGGCAAAGTGCTTTTCCAACAGCACGCGCTGGCGGGCGTAATAATCTTTCACATCCCATCCTTCGGGCGGATCCCAGAAATAGTCCAGCCCGGTCTCGCCAATAGCCGCTTGCGGGTGCTGGCGGCACATATCGGCCATGCGTTCAAAATCTTCATCGCTCACCTCGGTACAATCAGAGGGGTGCACAGCCAGGCAGCTGCTCACAAATTCGGGCCAACGGGCAGCAATCTCCAAGTTGCCCGCCCAATCGTGCGGGCCAGTCCCCTGGGAAATACAATGCCCCACCCCAAGCGCCACCGAATTGTGGCGCAACTCCTCCATATCGCCATACTTGGAAGACACCAAGTGGCAATGTGTATCGATAATCATGGCGAGCAAATATCGGCTTTATTCAGCCCAGGTCAGCACCACCTTACCGGACTTGCCGGAGCTCATCACCTCGAAGCCCTCGCGGAAATCTGTGTAGTGCATGCGGTGCGTGATGATGGGGGAAACATCCAGCCCGGAGCGCAGCATGGCATCCATCTTCTGCCAGGTACCGAACATCTCACGGCCATAGATACCCTTCATCTTGAGGCCCTTCCACACGAAGGTATTCCAATCAATACCGGAGCCACCGGGCTGAATACCCAGCAAAGAAATGTTGGCGCCGTAGGAAGAGTGGTTGATGATGTCCTTGAGGCAAGCGGGAGCGCCGCTCATTTCAAGGCATACGCCGTAACCTTCATCGATGCCCAGCTCAGCTCGGGCAGCATCAATGCTGTCACCGCTGAGCACGTTCACCGTGCGGTCGGCGCCCATAATCTTGGCCAGATTCAGCTTGTAATCGCTCACGTCGGTAATGGTCACGCTCTTGGCACCGGCCTTCTTGCACACGGCTGCGGCCATGGAGCCAATCAACCCGGCACCGGTAATCAGTACGTCTTCACCCACCAAATCCCAAGAAAGCGCCGTGTGGGTGGCATTACCCAAGGGATCCAGAATGGAGGCAATCTCCATGGGCATATCCTTGTGGATGCGAATCACATTGTTCTGGGGGATAGAAAGATATTCAGCAAAGCAACCGGGACGGTTCACACCCACCCCCATCGTGTTGGGGCAGAGGTGGAAAAGGCCCTTGCGGCAGTTGTGGCAGTGACCGCACACAATGTGCCCCTCGCCGGAGACCACATCACCCGGCTTGTACTGCGTCACAGCAGAACCCACGGATTCAATCACACCGCAGAACTCATGCCCCACGTGCATACCAACGGGAATCGTCTGCTGCGCCCAGGCATCCCAATTCCAAATGTGCAAATCCGTGCCGCAAATGGCCGTCTTATAAATCTTAATCAGTACATCATTGGGTCCCACTTCAGGCATGGGCACATCCATCAATTCCAGTCCCTTGTCTGCCTTTGTCTTAACGAGCGCTTTCATGCGGGGTAGTGTACTCCCCAGCCCAGATATTGGCAAGCGAATTCTCTTACATGGCACGCATAAAAAGCGCAATCAGGTGCCGGAATCGTTACCTGCGCTTCATTTCCCCGAATAGGTGACAATCACTTTGGCCGCGCCGGGCAAACGAGTAGCCAATTCTTTGTTGAGTCGGGATAAGCGGGTATGGCTCTGGCGCACGCTCAGTTCTTCCTCCATAGGGATAGATACTACACACAAGCGCTGATCGCCATCTTCATAAAGTGCCACGCTGACAGGCAGCGGCGCCCCCATGAGCACCATGGTCTGCTGCACCAGCTCTTCCCATGCGGCGGCATCCGCAGGCATCGGCTCACAATGCGGCACCTCGCGCAAAGCGGGCTCCACATGCACCACCACGCGGCGTGCTTGCAATCGGCGCTTCACTTCGGAGCGAAATGCGCGCACTGCTACCTTCCAATCGCTCAGAATAGCATCGGCCGGCAATTCCAAATCTGCAAAGATGACCGGCCCCTGCTCCGTCCGCAGGATAGAAAGGCCATGCACACCGAAGCGGTGGGTGAGCGCCACCTGGCGCACCGCCATTTCCGGGGTGGATACATCAATTTCCACCGGGTGCATGTGCACCATTGTTTCCGCACCGGGGTGAATCTCTGCCACCAGCTGCTCAATGGCATCGGCAATTTCATGGGCTGTATCCATGTGCATGGCGCGGGGCACACACACCACCATATCCACATAAGAACTGGCGCCGGCCTCGCGCACACGCAGGCTGGCCACGGGATAGGCCGGCATGCGTTTGCTCATCGCCGCGCGTATGGTGGCTTCCGTCTCCGTATCGGCCTTATCCATCAGGTTATTGATGGTTTTTGTGCCCAGATTGTGGCAAATCTTGAGAATAAGCACCGCCACCACGAGGGAGGCCAGCACGTCCGCGCGCACCAAGAGCCAATGCAACCAGCCATCCTGCTCCACCATGCCGGCAAAAGCCGCACCCGTGATACCCAGCAACACAGCTGCGCTGCTCCAGATATCAGAGGCAAAGTGAGCAGCATCCGCCTCCAGGGCTGCGCTGCGTGTTTCGCGCGCCACGCGATGCAACATCGCCGAGCGGTTGATATCCACCACCAGCGAAATAATGACCACCAGGAACGCCCAGATGGAGGTCTCTACATGCAGCGCGGCCGGGTCATCGCTCAGCAAACGGCATGCGGCTTCATACACCACCCACAAAGCCGTGAGCAGCAAAAGCACCGTCTCAGCCAGAGCCATGAGATTCTCCACCTTGCCATGGCCATAGGGATGCTCCGCATCTGCCGGGCGAGCCGCCACTTTCACTGCGTACAGCGTGCCACCTGCTGCCACCAAATCCAAGGCGCTGTGCAGCGCTTCCGACATAAGGCCAAGAGACCCCGTCAGCAAGCCCACCACAAACTTCATTGCCGTGAGCAGCGCACTCCATATCACTGAAGACAACGCCGCGATGGATTTCTTGGTGTCGGCATCCATAAGTCAGGATTCATCAAAACTTGGGCATCTCGCGCAGCGTAGGTGCCTCATCGCTGGATTGCTCGCTGCCGGGCTGCACCGGCTTGGGCTGGGAGCCAGGCTGAATGATGGGGGCCTCTTCCTCTTGCTCAGGAGCACCGCCGATGCGCACGCGAGCACCGCCAGGGGCTGCCTTGCTCTGGAAATGGGAGGTAAGAGCCGTTTGCAGCTTCATATCCGGATAACCGATGTAAAGAATCTGGCAGCGCTCATTGAGCAGCACAGCCGTGGGCAACTGGCGCACACGATAGGCCAAGCCACCCCCGTTGTCCGCCTTGTCCATATAGCTGTGGGCCACGCCCAGTTCCTGCAAGCGGGCGCTCCAGCTCTCTGTATCCTGATGCACTGTGATGGGGCAGAACTCCAAACCGGGGTACTGCTTTTTGAGAGAATCACCCTTGGCCACCATGCGGCTTCCCACCTCTTCATCCACAGACCAGAAGAACAGCAACATCGGTTTGCCGGGCACGGGCAGCGTATGCTCCTTGCCCGCCATATCGCGCACACGAATCTGCGGCGGCACGCTCCCCACGGAGAGATTGCGCATCACATATGCCAGCTCTGTTGCCACTTCCGTGACGGTAGAGTTGCCGAATGCCGTATTCTCCGGGGTGAGATTGAGCGCCTGCTTGAGGAAATAAACGCGCTTGCCGCGGGCCACCGTCTCGCTGCCCTCGGCCGCAGAAATGGTGGGGTTGGTCAGCATCAGGCTCATCGCCAGCGCCGCACATCCGCGGGCGGTGGCATCCTGGTTGCGGGTGTATACCTTCTCCAGAATTTTGTACACGCGCACGCTGGGACTTTCTGCCAGCTTGGCGCAAGACTCTGCAATAGCCGGGCTGTTGTAGTGGCGCTTATCGATGGATTTGATGAGCGCATCTGCAAAGAAAGAGAGCTGGCGCGGCTTGTTGGCATACAAGCGGGCAAGCTGCTGCGGGCGGTTGATGAACCAGAACACCGCCGGGGCTGCCCAGGTTTCTTCGAATGCGTAGGTCGACACCTTGCGCATCTCGGCCTTGGCTCCGCGCATACGTTCCTCATTGGTGGGCTCCACCAGCTCATCACGCTCACCGGTCTTGGTGCTGATGCTCTTCCAGAGCGCCTCGGCCACATCCGCACCATCGGGGCGAGCGATGGCCGCTTTTTGCTCATCGGTCTGCGCTACACTCAGCGCGGCATCGTACTCCGCCATGCGCTGTTCCCAACGTGCCAAAGCCTCCTGCATGGATTTTTCATCCGCAAGAGCCGGTGCACATGCCGCAGCCCAGGCCAATGCCACCATTGTGAGTGCTTTTTTCATGAGCAATAAGAAAGAATAAACGTGATTGATCAGAACTTGTGGTCCTCGCCAAAGCCGTAGTTGGCTGCCACAAAGTCCACATCCTTGTCACCGCGACCGGAGCAGTTGGCCAGAATAGCACCCGTCCCCATCTCACGAGCCTTGCGCATGGCAAAGGCGACGGCGTGGGCACTCTCCAATGCAGGGACAATACCTTCATAGCGAGAAAGCTTGAAGAAAGCATCTATTGCTTCTTCGTCCGTCACGCCTTCGTACTTCACCCTGCCAATATCGCGCAGGTAGGCGTGCTCCGGGCCCACGGAGGGATAGTCCAGGCCGCTGGATACGGAATAAACCGGGGCGGGCTCACCGTTTTCATCCTTGAGCATAATGCTGTTGAACCCATGCATGATACCCTCGGTGCCATAAGCCATGGTGGCAGCATGATCACCCAGATTGGAGCCGCGGCCCAGGGGTTCCACACCATAGATATCCACCGGGTCATTCAAGAATGCGGGGAACATGCCCATGGAGTTGGAGCCACCACCCACGCAAGCACACACGATGTCCGGCAGGATGCCCGTCATCTCGATGAACTGGTCGCGTGCTTCTTCACCCACCACAAGTTGGAAATCACGCACCATCATGGGGAACGGATGCGGCCCCAGCACAGAGCCGATGCAGTAGATAGCCGTCTTATAGTCGCGCTGGTAGGCCTCAAACGCAGAGTCCACAGCCTCCTTGAGCGTGCGCAAGCCGTGCTTCACGCACACCACATTAGCACCCAGCATCTTCATGCGGGTCACGTTGGGTGCCTGCTTGGCGATGTCTACCTCACCCATGTGAATCTCACACTCCAAGCCAAAGTATGCAGCAGCCGTGGCCAGAGCCACACCATGCTGACCGGCACCGGTCTCAGCAATAATCTTCTTCTTGCCCATGAACTTGGCCAGCAAGCCCTCGCCCATGCAGTGATTGAGCTTGTGTGCCCCGGTGTGGTTCAAATCTTCGCGCTTCAGGTAAATCTGGGCGCCGCCATTCAGGCGAGACAAGCGCTCACAATGATATACCGGCGTGGGGCGGCCCTGGAACTGCTTGCGGATGCGGCGCAGCTCGCTGATGAACTGTGCGGAGTGGCAGATGCTGTTGTAAGCTTCCGTTATTTCCTTGAAAGCCGGTTCCAATTCCTTGGATACATAAGCACCACCAAATCGACCAAAATATCCATTCTTGTCCGGGTGCTGTCGCAGGTATGTTCTGAAATCCATAATCTTATTCAATCGCGTCTTGGTTCATACTACTCCATCTGCCCTGCCATGACAAGCAGAATGTGTGTTTGCAACGCTTTCTGCTCTTGACAATCCCCTGCCCTGCGTGCTAGCATTCCCTCACCTTTTGGCCCCGTCGTTCAATGGATAGGACGAAGGTTTCCGGTACCTTTGATGTGGGTTCGATTCCCGCCGGGGCTAGCGCAAAATCCTGCTTTTTCAAGCAGGATTTTTTGTTTATCCCCCCTCCATCCGGACACAAAAAAAAGCAGTGCGTTCAGCACTGCTTTTTCAGTACCCCCTCGCGGGCTCGAACCGCGGACAAACTGATTAAGAGTCAGCTGCTCTACCAACTGAGCTAAGGAGGCTTTTTTGCTTCACTCAGGCCGAAGCCCACAGTGTGCGGGCAAAGTTAACCATATTTTTTGCCCCTTGGCAAGCAAAATATGCTAGAAAAGTGCATTTTTCTGCATTTTTTTTGCTTTTTTGGGGGCATTTAGCGCTATTTCCCGCCAAACAAGCTTTTGCGGCGGATGTGTTCGGGCAAGTGGGCGTAATGGTCTTTTGAAGAAAGCCCATGCATTTGGTCCAAAGCAACCTTGGCTGGCTCTGAATCCTGGGTGACAGGCTTCGTTCTGATTTTATCCATGTAGCGCCACATCTTTCTATTGCATGCGTAATTCAGCACCATCAGCAACAAACACACGCCACACCCCAGAAAAAAGATATTCCCCAACACCTCATAGCCACACCCCATGGTTATCACCGCCATCGGCACACACAGCACCGCTGCCCAAGCCAGGATATCCTGAGAACGACGCACCCACCAACTATATCTTGCTTTCTTCATGCGCGCTTCTGCATATACACCTCCAGCGGTGCAAGTACATCCACATCTGCCGGCAGCCAATCCAGACTATGCAATGCATCCACAGACAACCAGCGCGTGTCCGTATGCTCTCGCAATTGCAGCACCCCGGATTCCCAAGTACAAATCAGGCAATGCATCCGCAGGTGAAAGGCGGGGTAATCCCACTCTACAACATGCAGTACCTGCCCTGCCTTGATACGCACCCCCAGTTCCTCTGCAATCTCGCGCTCAATAGCGGCGGCCGGGCTTTCCCCGGGCTCCATTTTGCCCCCGGGGAACTCCCAGCCGCCACCATGCTTGTGGGGTGGGCACTGGGTAGCCAGCACCCGCCCCTCTGCATCGAATATCAAGGCAGCAACAACCTCTATTACTTTGCGTGGCTGCTCCATGTCTTTGTGTTGCGGTTCCTCACTTGATAGTCACACGCACATTGCGGAAAACATAAGACATATCATCTACCCCATAGGAATAATACTGAGCCACAGCCTCCGTGGGGGAGATGAACTTCAGTTTCATCTCGCACACGTAGTATTCATCTTCGCTATAATCATTCCTCCCGGTTACCTGAGCTTCCGTGTCCGATGTCTTTTGATAGGTATGTGTCCCTTTCCCGCCCTCATTCAAAGGCGTTGTAGTCACATCAGCGGTAAAAGGAATCGACGTCTTCCACTGATTATAGGGATACTCCTGCGTTGTCATCCATTTGGCACTACTTTGCCATGCCGGAGAGAAAACATCTCCAACGGTCTCGCTTGCGCCGATCTGTGCAACCTGAGCCTGGCTGTGGTCCAGCACCAGCGTCTTACCGGCCATACTCAGCGGAGCCAAGGCACCACCCACTACCATCGGCACAGAAGCGGGTGCAGCTGCAGAATCAGAGGAGCAGCTGCTCACCAGCAAACCAGCACATGCCACAAGCGTGGCCCCAGCAATTTTGGTCATCGTATGTATATTCATCATGTTATCAAAAAAGTAAATCTTCGTTCTCGGGATAGGCGCGCATGACAGCACGAGCAACGGAAAGACGTCGCTTCCGGCTTCTTTCATATCCCCCCCATTATCTCACAGCAGCATGATATTGCAATAAAATTCATTTTTTCTCACCATACAAAAGAAAAAGCTTGCATACCCCCCCTATTTGGTAGGATATAGTAACACTCATATTAGCACTTCGCCATATGAAATACAGCCGCATCATCACCATCCTCTCAGCCGCAGGTATTTTGCTACCCGTCACCCCCGCAGCCGCCCTCTCTGTTCCGCTTCCGGAAACCGGGGCAGCCGTCAGTCCTGCCACCAAAAAGAAAAAACAGGGCAAAAAAGGGAAAACAACTAAAGGCAAAGCTAAAAAAGAAAACAAAACAGAAGCTTTGGCTAAGAAGATATTCAACGCAACGGATGAACAAAAGCAAAAAGCAAAAGCACTTCTCGAAGAACAAAGCCATCCTGACCTTAAAACTGCTATAGAAAAAGACAACGACAAAGCAGTAGTTGCCCACTTGATATGCGGAGCCAGCGCACAAGAAGCTTTGAACCTGGCCATAACAGCAAACAAGCCCAAGTACGTAAAAATTTGTATCGCTGCTCCCGGGATTGATGTCAACAAAGAGGAAAGCTACTCATACAAAGAAGGAAACTCGTCATGTTGCTCCTCGTTCACTCCACTTAGTTTCGCGGTACAATTTAAACAAGAAGAAATCATCAAGCTCCTGCTCCAAGCACCCGGTATAGACGTCAATAGAGGCGCGTCTCTCCGAGCCGCAGCACGTTGTGGTCATGTAGAAATTGTCCGACTTCTACTGCAACAGAAAGGCGTTGATGTAAACCTCGGGCTCAGCGGCGCGGCATCTCAAGGGCATACGGAAATTGTAAAACTCTTACTCAAACAGCCCGGAATAGATGTCAACGAGGATACTCCCCTCGCGGATGCTGCCAGAAACGGTCATTTAGAATGTGTAAAACTCCTTCTCAAAGCCCCCGGCATTAATGTCAATGCAGTGGACATATCTTACAGCTCAACGGCACTGTGCTACGCGACCGCTGATGGGCACGAAGAAATGGCCAAACTCCTACTCAAAATGCCCGGCATTAATGTCAATACGGCGGACTCATTAGGCAACACACCTTTAAGCAATGCCGTACTCCATGGTACGCCTGAAATGGTCAAGCTTCTGATCAACACACCGGGATTTGACGCTTCTGCCTGGAATCCTATATCACTTGCGGTATTACAAGATGATATTGCTCAGCTAAAATCATTGATACAAGCTAAGAAAGACGTCAACAAAGCTGACGCCCTCGGCATGACTCCCCTCCACTGGGCAGTTTTAACAGACCGTATAGAATGTCTCCGAATCTTGGTAAAAGTACCTGACATAGATGCCAATATAGCCTCAGTATGGGACGGAGATATCTACGTAAGGCCAACCGGTGTGGCGGGAAATGCGCCTCTCCACACGGCAGCAGAAAATAATAAGCCGGAATGCATCAAACTCCTCCTCACCATCCCGGGAATCAATCCCAACATTACGGTAGGAAAACACGCATCAACACCACTCCACTGCGCATTCAAGAGTATTGAATGCTTTAAACTTCTGGTTTCTGACCCGAGAGTAGATGTGAACAAAGCTACGACTTGGGGATACCCGCCTCTCGGCACGGCAGCAGAGCGCGGTGATATTGAACGCGTAAAACTTCTGCTCGCGAACCCGAACATAGATGTTAACCGAAATAACCCGGCCATGGACGTGTATGATGACACGCCACTACAACTCGCGACGGAAAAAGGGCATACCGAAATTATAAAACTGCTCGAAGCCGCCGGGGCTAAATAAACAGCCGCCACCCCCCACTTTTCCTGCGCCGATACTCCATCGGCGCAGGATTTTTTAATGTTCAAGGAAAGAAAGCTCGCATCGTTCTCATCTCTCTTCCATTGTCTCACAGCAACATGATGTTGCCATCAAATTCATTTTTTCCCACCACACAAAAGAAAAAGCTTGCATCCCCCCCATTTGGTAGGATATAGCAACACTCATATTAGCACTCCGCCATATGAAATACAGCCGCATCATCACCCTCCTCTCAGCCGCAGGTATTTTGCTATCCGTCTCCCCCGCAGCCGCCCTCTCTGTTCCGCTTCCGGAAATCGGGGCAGCCGTCAGTCCTGCCACCAAAAAGAAAAAACAGGGCAAAAAAGGAAAAACAACTAAAGGCAAAGCTAAAAAAGAAAACAAAACAGAAGCTTTGGCTAAGAAGATATTCAACGCAACGGATGAACAAAAGCAAAAAGCAAAAGCACTTCTCGAAGAACAGGGCAACCCTGACCTTGAAACGGCAATAAAAAGTGACAACGACAAAGCGGTAGTTGCCCACTTGATATGCGGAGCCAGCGCACAAGAAGCTTTGAACCTGGCCATAACAGCAAACAAGCCCAAGTACGTAAAAGTTTGTATAGCAGCTCCGGGAATCGATGTTAATAAAGACGAGCCTCTCAGAAGGGCTGCATCCAATGGCCACGTGGAAATTGTTGGACTTCTACTGCAACAGAAAGGTGTTGATATAAACAGGGCTGAGCAAAGCAACAGCACACCACTCGGCGACGCGGCATACTTCGGGCATACGGAAATCGTAAAACTCTTACTCAAACAACCCGGAATAGATGTCAATAAGATGGCTCCCCTCGCGAGTGCTGCCAGAAGAGGGCAATTAGAATGTGTAAAACTCCTTCTCAATGCTCCCGGCATTAATGTCAATGAAGCAGACCTGGATAATAACGCAACTGCGCTGAACTACGCCTCGGAAGAGCACGAAGAAATAGTCAAACTCCTACTCAAAATGCCCGGCATTAATGTCAATACTACTGACATGGAGGGCTCCAATCCGTTAACATCTGCGGTATTCCATGGAACTCCCGAAATCGTCAAACTTCTGATAAACGCACCAGGATTCGATGATTCTGCCTGGAATCCTGTCTCTCTTGCGGTATTAAAAGATGATATTGCTGAGCTGAAAGCATTAATACAAGCCAAGAAAGATGTCAACAAGACAGACGCCCGAGGCATGACACCTCTCCATTGGGCTGTCGTAACAGACCGTATAGAATGCCTCCGCATCTTAGTAAAGGCCCCCGGTATAAATGCTAATATTGTCGAAGATGTAGAAAGCTATACAGCGCTTCATATGGCTGCAGAAAAGAATAAGCCGGAATGCATTAAACTCCTCCTTACAGTACCCGGAATCGATCCCAACATTACGTCAGGAAAACAACTTACACCACTCCACAGACAAGTTACACCACTCTACAGAGCATTGGACCATATTGAATGCGTTAAGCTCCTGGTTGCTGACCCGAGAGTAGATGTGAACAAAGCTCCGACTTGGGGATACTCGCCTCTTTACAACGCGGCATCGGAAGGTAATATTGAACTCGTAAAACTTCTGCTCGCGAACCCGAACATTGATGTCAACGCGGGTGAGACAACGCCGCTACAAAGGGCAACGGAAAAAGGGCATACCGAAATTATAAAACTGCTCGAAGAAGCTGGAGCTAAGTAAACGTTTTTACCACAGAGCAACCATACACCTGCACCGATTTAAAATATCGGTGCAGGCTTTTTTGTGAAAGAGGGCAAACGGGATGTGGAATGATAGAGAACTGGAGTGACATTTCCTCTAAGAGCGAGCAAAGCGTTCGTTTGCGGGATTCCTAAATCCAGGCGACAATCTAGCCCCGAGGGCTGCTCTGGCAGGCGCGTAGGCCTCGGCGACCTGTCTGGGCGTAGACCGCGTAGCTGCCGAAGCCTGAAGCAAGCGAGCGACTGCGAAGACAAGGGAAAGTTGGAAGTTGCAAGTTGAAAGTTGGAAGTATCCATCCTGCCGAGGCGTAGGAGCTGCGAGGGATTAGGTAATGGTGCTTCGCACGGGAATGGAGGGCTATCGCCCTCGGGAACGGGCGCTTCGCGCCGGGAACGGTTTGCTGCGCTTCGCGCGGCAAACGGAAAAGCCCGCAGAACTTTCGTTCTGCGGGCTTTATTAACCCTGGCGGCTATCTACTCTCGCGGGACCTGTCGTCCGACTACCATCGACGTTC
>JAZRRO010000011.1:0-3181 GCA_045650805.1 Akkermansia sp. | reverse complement strand
AGCTCACCTCGGCCTGGAAGTTTTCCGGCGGCAGCTGGGTCAATTCACCGCGCCCCAGGGCTATGGTGATATAGTAGGCCGAATCATCACAAGCCGTGGCAAATGCCTGCACCATACCCGTGTTTTCAAAGGGTTTGGTCTTGTCTTGCGGCAGGTTGACGTTGTACTGCAAACGGCCGGTAAAGGGCATTTTGAGGGTGTTGTTTTCCACCTTGGCTTCCCAATCGGCGCGTTTGCGACGCTCGACGGTGCTGAGCTCGCGCCGCAGCAAATCCATGCGTTCGTCAATGTCCTTCAGGGATTCATGGGTGGGTGCGGGGTCGGTGGGCGACACCAAATCACCGGCGTATTTACGCTCAGCCTCGGTGAGGTTGAGGTAGAATTGGATGCGGCGTTTTTCGGCCTCCAGCTTGCGGAGCTCATCTTTTTTATTGATGCGCTCGCGGGCCAGTTGCAGCTCCATATCATCCTGTTCCTGAGCCAGTTTGGCCTTATTGGCCCTGGCAATCACGGTACCTTGCTCCAGACGGGTGCCGGGGTCAACAAAATCGGTGACAGGCCCGCGTTCGGAGAGGGTGAGCACCGCCACTTGCTCCGGCACAATCTTGGCCGGCTGGATGCCAAGGCTCACCTGCTCTGCCACCACCGGGGCGCAGAGCAAAGCAGACAACAACAAGACCGGAAAACGCAGGTGCATAGAGGATGAAAGCAACATCTGCTTACATGGGGAAGCCCAGGCCACCTGTGACCTTGCGCATTTCGCTCTCGGCCATCTTCTGGGCGCCTGTCAGGGCATCCTGCACAGCCTTGAGCAGCAGAGACTGGAGGAATTCGGCATCATCGGGGTCAATCACGGCGGGATCAATGCTGATGGCGCTGATCATGCCGTTGCCGGTGGCAGTCACCTTGATTTTGCCGCCTGCGGCCTCGGCCACAAACTGCTTTTCTGCCAATTTAGCCTGAGCCTGAGCCATGTTGGCCTGCATGGCCTGGGCCTGCTTCATGAGTTTCTGGATATTCATGCTGGGAAGTGATGTTTAATTTTTGATGAGGGTTGCGTGGAACTCCTTGAGGGCAAGCTCAATGAGCGGGTCGTTGTAAAATTCTTCTTCCGTGGGGCGCAGGGAAGCCGGAGCCGCGGGTTTTTCCTCTACCGGGGCAGGAGCGGGCGCCTTCTTCACAGGCTTGGGTGCCGGGACCGGCAGGGGCGGGGGCGGCGGCATTTCCTCCTCCACGGGCGGGGGCACGCTGCCATCGGTGACGAGGCGCAGGTTGATGCGGCGGGCACAGAGGGCTTGTGCTGCCTCGCGCACCAGGTCCATGATAGCCTCGCTGAGCAGGGCATCACGGGTGTTGATGTCTTCCGGGTGGTGCGCGATGATAACCATGCCGTCATCGTCGCTGACGAAGAGGGTGTTGCCAATCATGGCTGCCTTGAGCGGGGCTTTGCTGCGCACGCTTTCCAGGATGCTGTCCCAATCCTCGGGGGTGAGGTTGCGCTCGGTGGGTTCTGCCGGCATGTCGGGGGCAGGCATGTCGCCAAACAAGGGGGGCTGGTCATCGATGGGCTCCAGCGTGCTGGCCTCGGCCGCGATGATGGGGTCCGGCTCAGGTTCGGGCTGGGGTTCCGGCTCCGGCGCAGGGGCGGGAACAGGAGCAGACACCGGCATGGGAGCGGGGGTCGGGGTAGCAGCCGCGGGAGTGCCCGGCATACTGACAGCGGGCAGCGGTGCCGTGGCAATGGGTGTTTCCGGCAGGGGGGCACCGGCCAGCGCGCGGATGATATCGCTCACGTTGGCTTCGGCCAGGGAATGCACGGCCTGAATAAGTCCCATTTCCAGGTGCAGGCGCTTGTTGGTGCTCCAGCGCATGTGTTCCTCTGCGGTGGAGAGCACCTCCATCAGGCGGATGATTTTATCCGTAGGCGTGCGGGCCAGGAGGGTGCTGAGGGTCTCTCGCCACTCGGCAGGCAAGCTGTTGGTGGCTTCATCGGGCGCTACTTTGCTGACGAGCAGCTCGCGCACGGCACCCATGAGCTCGGAAAGCAGCTGGCCCATGTCGCGGCCGGCTTCGGCCAGCTCGTGTACCAGATGCAGCAGGCTGGGCAGCTGGCGGTCCAACATGTAAGCCAGAGCGCGGGCCACGGTATCGCGGCTGGTCACGCCGAAAATGTCATTCACATTCTGCTCGGTGATGCTGTTGCCGCAGAAGGACACCAGCTGGTCGAGCATGGACTGTGCATCGCGCATGCCGCCATCGGCCACGCGGGCAATGGCAAAGGCCGCAGCCTCGCTCAGGGTCACACCTTCGTTGGCGGCGATGTTCACCAGATGGCGCGCAATGATATCCGCCGGGATGGGGCGCAAATCAAAACGCTGGCAGCGGGAAAGAATGGTGGGCAGAATCTTGTGCGGTTCTGTCGTGGCAAAGATGAACATGACGTGCGCCGGCGGCTCTTCCAAGGTCTTGAGCAAGGCGTTGAAAGACTCCTTGGTGAGCATGTGCACTTCGTCAATGTAGATGATGCGGTATTGCCCGCGGGTGGGGGCAAATTGCACGTTGTCGCGCAGGTCGCGAATGTTGTCGATACCGCGGTTGGAGGCGCCGTCAATCTCCAGCACATCCAGGCTGCGGCCCTCGGCAATTTCGCGGCACACATCCTCATCCGGGTCAAAATCCACGCTGGGGCCCCCGGTGCAGTTGAGCGCTTTGGCAAAGATACGGGCGGTGGAGGTTTTGCCGGTACCGCGCGGACCCACAAAAAGGTAAGCATGCGCAAGGCGTTTCTGCTCAATAGCATTGCAAAGCGTGCGCACCACATGATCCTGACCCAGCACATCCTTGAATGTGCGGGGTCTGTACTTTCTGGCAAAAACCTGATAACTCACGCGGGCATTCTAGCGAATTCACTAAGCGAAAGCAAGAAGAATGTTCGACACACCGGGACTGTGTCACATGTGTCCCAAGGATTTTGTAAGCAATAGAAACATCAATGACATGTTCGAAGAAGTCCCCCTCATCTCGATAAATAGGAATTTGTCGCGCAGGATGCGCGACAACGGATTTCAAATTGGGTAATTTCAAATTTCACATTTGGAAAGTTCCCCGCGCCGCAGGCGCGGGTAGCTTTGGGCCCCCTTGTGGGGGCGGCAGACGGTGGGGCGGGGGGGGGGGGGCGAGG
>JAZRRO010000010.1:0-2265 GCA_045650805.1 Akkermansia sp. | reverse complement strand
GATAGCCTGACCTTGAAAAAAGGCAGTTTGGTAGAGAAGGTGGGCTCAGATGACAAGCTGACCCTGCAAGGGGGAGGAAAGCTCTGTTTGGACGGCGGTGTTGATTTTTCTGCTTTTGCATTGGGCAAGGAGTGGACGGGCTCGGTGAAGCTGGCCAATATCACCACAGATACCAACCTGATTATGAACACGATTGGGCAGACGGGCAGCACCATTGAGTTGGAGAACGTGATGGGCTACACCGGGGTGAATGGCAAAACGGTGGCTGCCAATCTGCTGCTGACCCGCAGCTACGATGCCAATGGTGCGGAGCAGGCGGCGTTCCGCGTGTCGAATGGTTATTCGAATGCGGCGAGCGATTATGTGATGACCACATTCAGCGGCACCGTGAGCGGGGATGGTAAGATGGTGTTTGATAAAACGCTCAGCGGAGTGTACACCGGGTTCAAGTTCACGGGCAATGTGGCAGGTTGGACGGGGGCGTTTGAAATGAACGCCGGCAGAACCTTCAACCTGGTCTTTGGCGGCAGCGCCACGGAAATCAACGCTGATATTTGCGATGTGTCCAAGAGCAGTACGCTGAATCTGATTTTGCAGGCTGATGGCGACATGAGCGTGAATGGTGCTGTGGTGACGGATAGCATCAGCGTGACCAATGGCAGCGATGTGAGCTTCTCCGGCATGGTCAATACCGGAGCGCTGACGGCAGAGAACAGCAACATCACGATAGCTTCTGGGGCAGAGGTGAGTGGTGATATGACTGTGGCCGGCTTGCAGGTGCAGAATGGCGGCAGCCTGACGGTGGGTGGCGAATTGAGTGCCTCCGGCGCAGAGGTGAGCTTCCTTGGCACGGTGAACGCCGGAGCGCTGACGGCAGAGAACAGCAACATCACGATAGCTTCTGGGGCAGAGGTGAGTGGTGACATGACTGTGGCCGGCTTGCTGGTGCAGAATGGCGGCAGCCTGACGGTGGGTGGTACGCTCTGCGCCGGGGAGATTACCATGGATACCATTTCCGCCAACAGCTCTGCGTTGATGGTGGGGCAGTTCGGGGCAGGGGACACTATCTTCCATCTGGAGATTGAAGACCTGAATGCGCTGAATCTGGGGCATGGAGAGAGTGTGACGATAGCCCGCGCTGAGAACACCATAGACAGCGATTTCAATGCCTGGTTGGGTGAGGGAATGACGAGTCTGGATGCCGCGGTGTATCGCTACGACATCTCGGTGAGCGGCACGGATGTGCAGGTGAGCATGGACTATGCAAACTGGGGCATGCGCGTGTGGTACCAGAATGCCTGGGTCGGCAAGGAAAGCTGGGGTGAGTACCTGGTATCCGGTTATGATGCCGTGAATGGTGTGGAAACGGTAGACTTGGGAGGCTCTGATATGGAGGCCGAGGCCTTGTACATTGCCCCCGGAGCAGCCAACGCCACGACGGTACTGAGCAATGGCTGCATGATTGTGGACGTCGTCGATGTGGTGGATGGCAGCCTGCAGATTACAGAGGATGCTACGCTGGAAGCCTACGAGGTGATTGCCGCCGATAAGGAAATCAACCTGCAGGGCAGCATGGTGCTGACCCTGGGGCAGATTGGCAAACTGAGTGGTACGACAGGTGAACTGAATATTACAGCCGGTGGCGAGGTGAGCATTGACAGCAACGTGACACTGGGCTCTCTGGTGAACCACGGCACGCTGGACATTGGCAAGAACAAGCTCAATGTGGCCGCGGCTGTGACCTCTGGCGGCAATGTGACAGCCGGTGAGGTGGTGGTGCACAATCGCATGCGCAACGCAGCGGTATTCAACGCGCTGGTAGCGGATAAGGTGATGGTGACCAATTCTCAGAGCTCCAACAGCTACAAGGATGCGATTTCCCTGGGTGATGGCTCGGCCATTGGCGAACTGATTGCCGAGACGCTTGAGGTGCGCGGTGGCATGGTGACGCTGGGTCGCACGGAGGGTAGCACATCGCTGACGCTGCAAGGCCTTGATTTGCAGAATGACGCCACATTGCTGCTCAACCAGCAGACGCAGCTGGCGGTGACGGAATCCATGAGCGCGACGGAAAACGCCACGGTGCAGTTGAAGCAGGGGGCCGGTATCAGCTATGGAGCCACCTCCATCAGCAACGGAGGCCAAGTGGAGACCACGACGGTGAACGCTTATGAGCTGGCCACGGGTAACCTGAAGAAGGTGGAGAACGCCCACGTGGCCGTGGACAGCGATGCCGACACCACGGTGGATTACCAGCTGGTCAAC
>JAZRRO010000009.1:0-3574 GCA_045650805.1 Akkermansia sp. | reverse complement strand
AGAGAGAGTTGCGATTTTTAGTCGTAACTCTCTCTTTTTCAATCCCCACTGGGGAGTCGTTAGATACGCGAATCGGGACTCGAACCCGAGACCAATAGATTAAAAGTCTACTGCTCTACCAACTGAGCTATTCGCGCACTGTTGTACTGCGTGATGCAGCGCGGGCATATTACATGCAGCGGCTCCGCTTGTCAAGCATAAATCAGCAGTCGTGCCCTATATTTTGGAAAAATTTATCTTTTAGCAAAGTGTCGCGTGTTATTTTCTTGTCGATGATACGGCGCTTGTGGTAGCATGTGCGACTGTATGAGACCCGTCATTTACCAACTCTTTGTCCGCCATTTTTCCAACACCGCAGAGCAGGGCGTAGCCTGGGGCTCGCGCGAACAAAATGGCTGCGGTACATTCAATGGAGTGACGGATGCCGCTCTGGAAAGTCTCGCCCGCATGGGGGTGACGCACCTGTGGCTCACCGGCGTGCTGCGCCATGCCACGCAGACGGCGCACCCCGGCTTGCCGGCAGATCCCGCTTGCGTGGTGAAGGGCATAGCGGGGAGCCCCTACGCGGTGACGGATTATGTGGATGTGGACCCGGATTTGGCGGAGAATTCGGCGGAGCGCATGGCTGAGTTCCAAGCCCTGTTGGCACGCGTGCGCCGCTGGGGCATGGTTCCGGTGATGGATTTTATCCCCAACCACGTCTCGCGTTGCTATGCTTCGCGCGGGGGCGCGGCGTATGATTTCGGCGCGCAGGATGACCCGGGCGAGTTCTACGCGCGCGACAACGCTTTTTATTACCTGGACCCCTGCAACAGCGATTGGGACATGCACCTGCCGGAGGGGAACTTCGCCCCGGAAAAAGGCCGTGGCCGCGTCACCGGCAACAATGCCGCCACCTGGAGCCCCGATGCCTGCGATTGGTACGAAACGGTGAAGTTGAACTACGGCTGCGATTACCGCCAGGGGCCGCATGCTGCGGCTGCTCTGCCGGGTGCCCTGACTCCTGTGGATGCCGTGCCGCGCACATGGCGCACCATGGATGCCATTGTGGCTTTCTGGCAAAAAATGGGTGTGGGCGGTTTCCGCTGCGATATGGCACACATGGTGCCGGTGGCTTTCTGGCGCTGGCTCATCACCAACGCCCGCCTGCGCGACGCAGCCGCCTTCTTCATGGCCGAGGGCTACAACGACCACATGAAGCTCACCCCCGGGGATGTGCACGAGGCTCTGTTGGCCGCCGGGTTCAACGGCGTGTACGATGCCGTGTCCTACCAGGCTCTTCGCCGTGTGTATGAGGAGGGCGCCTGGGCCAATGATTTGGATGCCACCAACAACGTATCCCCCACCATGTATGCGGGGGGCGTGCGTTATCTGGAAAATCATGATGAACCCCGCATGGCCGCCCCTGCGTACTGGGGGGGCGTGGGCGAGCTGGTGGCCCGCGCCGCCATGGTGGCTCAATATGCCGCTACCTCGGCCCCGGTGCTCTTCTACAACGGGCAGGAGGTCGCCGAGCGTGCCGATGGCCCCACCGGCTATGGTGGCGACAACGGCCGCACCAGCATTTTCGACTACACCTGCCTGCCGCGCCTCCAGCAATGGTACAACCATGGCCGCTGCGATGCCGCCAACCTGCCAGCCCGATTGGCGGAGCTGCGCGATTTTGCGGCGCGTCTCCTCCCGCTCCTGCAGCTCCCCGCCTTGTCGAAGGGTAGTTTCTACGGACTCAACTGGGCCAATCAGCAGACTCCCGGCTTTGGCCGCTTGGGCGGGGAAACCGTCTCCGGTCATTACATGTACGCCTTCCTGCGCCACTACCGCAAGGCTAAAAGCACGGTGCTGGTGGTCTGCAATTTCTCCCCGCATGAGCCCATGCACACACACGTGCACATCCCCGCCAACGCCATCGAATGGGCCGGTAAAAAGCCCGGCTCGTACACCTTCCGCCCCTTGCTCGATGCCACTGCTCCCGAGATGCAGATAGACTCAACCATGCTGCAAACACAAGGCTTGGCCATATCTATTCCCCCCGGCTCAGCCATCATGCTGGAGTGGAATTAGACAAATGTGCAAAAATAAAAGGGTGTGTAATGTGTTCAGATGCAGTTGTTTGTGAAAATGCGTTTCAAAATTGAGTAAAATACTCTCCTATATATAGAGTGTGCTTATTTGGATGCACCCTTGATGTTACTCATGATGAAGATACCTTACAAAGACCTTGAGATGACGGCCCGCACCATGTGGAGCGGATTGATGGTAGGCGATGCGCTGGGGGCCCCCGCAGAGTTCAACTACAAACACGATGTCCTTCGCCGCTTCCCGGATGGGCTGGATAAGATGGTGCAGGGCTTCGTCACCTGCCGGGATCGCCAAGCGGGCGAAGTGACGGATGATACGCAGATGGCCTGGTGCCTCCACCAATCCCTGTTGGATGCCGCCGGATGGGACCCCTCTGCAGCCATGGCGCGCTATCAGGAGTGGTTCGCATCCGACCCGCCCGACGTAGGCCACGCCACCAAAATGGCGCTCATGGGCACCCCTCTGCTCGAATCCCAAGGCAACGGCACCCTCATGCGCGTGATGCCCCTCGCCCTGTGGGCTGCGCAGCACCCGGATTTCGACTGGCGCACCGCCGCGCGGGAGGATGCTGCCCTCACGCATCCTCACCCTCATTGCGCCGCAAGCAACGAGGTGTACATCTATGCCTTGCTCCTCGCCATGAAGGAGGGCTCCACCCCGCAGGGTGTGTATGCCGCCACTCTGCAGTGGGCCACAGAGCAGGGGATAGCCGCACCCGTGGTCGATACCCTGCGCCGCGCCGCCACCGAACGCCCGGATTACGATGGCCCACACATCGGCTGGGTGCTCATTGCCCTGCAAAATGCCTTCTACCAGCTCCTCCACGCGCGCGATTTCCGCTCCGCTCTGATGGATATCGTCTCCTCCGGCGGCGATACCGATACCAACGCCGCCATCGCCGGCCCGCTACTGGCCGCCATCTATGGCCCCCATTCCATCCCCCGCGACTGGCTCGTCTGCGTCCGCGCGGTCAACGAGCCCAGATACACAAAGCTGATGCTCCGCAGGAAAGATGGCTTCTGATGCGCGTATATTAACCTTTGGGCGGGATTCCTTGCGTAGAGCAGGGGATTCCGCCCATTTATTTTGCGTAGAAGTAGAGTTTTTCACTCATCGCATGTGGTGCACCGGGTGGAAGATGAATTTTTGGGGATTGAAAAATCAACATGTTAGAGAAAAAGTTCAAAAAATCTTCAAAAATTTCAAAAAATGAGCTTGACGTTTCGTGGGAGTTCATGTATACTTTGCCCCGCACCCCGTCACGGGGCGGCTCGAAAGGAAAAAGCGATTCACTCGCAAGACCGGCCGGGCAAGGCAATTTTCAATCAAACGGACTTTCCGTAGCACCACGTCAGCGCAGAGATGCGGCTGACACCGGACACAACCTTCCGGGAGGGGTGCTGGAGAGGCAAAAGAGAGGGAAGGAAAAGGTCGTGACGCGTGCCGTGGCTTGTGCGAAGATGGTTTCTGAGGAAACCGGAGCAGAGACACGGTA
>JAZRRO010000008.1:0-8404 GCA_045650805.1 Akkermansia sp. | reverse complement strand
CGTGAACACGCCGCGCTTGAGCAGCATGGGAAGGAAGGTGAAGGCCACAATCACCAGCACGATGGCGGCAAGCCATTCGTAACCGGCAATGGCAAGACCCAGCCAGTCGGCAGACTGGCCGCTCATACCCACGAACTGCTCAGTAGAGATGTTGGCTGCCAGCAGGGAGAAGCCCACCAGCCACCAGCTCAGGCCACGGCCGGCCAAGAAGTAGTCGGCTGCGCCCTTCTCTTTCTTTTCGTCCGTGCCGGATTCACCGGAATCACCGGCTTTCCAGATACCCAAAGCAATGACGCCCACCACCACAAGGCAGAAGACAATCATTTCCCAAAGCGGAAGCGCATCGGGAGCTGCGGACACTTCAGCTGCGTCCTGGGCAGCTGCTCCATAAGCGGTGAGTGCCAGGACACTCAGCAATGTTGCGAGTTTTTTCATAGTAGTTCAGAAAAAAGGGATTATGCCTGAGCCAGCACGCGGGCACCCTCACCGGGGCGCGTGACGAGGTAGGTCGTCTCGATACCAAGAGCTTCGCGATAGGCATCCAACATTTCTGCGGCCACCTTCTCCACGTCTTCGCTCTTCACCAGAGCCACGATGCAACCACCGAAACCGCCACCCGTCATGCGGGCACCGTACACGGAAGCAGCACTGGGAATCGTGTCGCTGAGGCTCACCAGGGTGTCCACCTCGGCGCAAGATACTTCAAAATCATCCTTCAGGGAGGCATGAGAACCGCGCATGGCCACGCCGGCGGCTTCCCAATCACCCTTCTGCACAGCCTCAGCAAAGGCTGCTACGCGCAGGTTCTCGCCCACCACGTGGCGAGCGCGGCGGAAGCAAAGGTCGCCCAGCTCGGCTTTCTTGGCTTCCAGCATCTCCAGCGTAGCCTCGCGCAGAGAGGGCACGCCCAGGATAGCGCAGGCATCCTCGCAGTTCTTGCGGCGGGCGGCATAGCCACCATCAGCCAGAGAATGCTTCACAGCAGAGTCAATCACAAGCACGCTCACGTTAGGATCCACCATGGGGATAAGGTTGTAGGAGAGGTCCTTGCAGTCCAGCATCAGGGCGTGGTCCTTCTTGCCGTTGGCAGAGATGAACTGGTCCATGATGCCGCAGGGCACGTTCACAAACTCGTGCTCAGTGGCCTGGCCGATGAGGGCTCGCTCCGTCGGCGTCACATCTGCCCCGCAAAGAGCAGCCAAAGCCGTGCAAACAGATACCTCAAAAGCAGCGCTGGAGGAAAGACCACCACCGCGGGGCACGTTGGAATCAATGAGCATATCCACTGCGGGCACCTTGATGCCACGGCGTTCCAGCATGCAAATCACGCCGCGCACATAGTTGCTCCAGAAGGGATCACCGGGCTTTGTGGCATCGGCGGGGTCCACCTCGATGATGGAATCGCCCAGGGAACCCACCCAACGGTGCTTGCCCGTGGGAGAGGGGGCCACGGCCACCACGTTGATGTTGTTGAGTGCCATCGGCAGCACAAAGCCATTGTTATAATCCGTGTGCTCACCAATGAGATTAACACGGCCGGGGGAGGCCGCCACTACTGTGGGTTTCTGACCAAAATACTCCACAAAGGGCGGAGTAATGGTCTCGGCGCTGATTTCGCGTTGCTCTAAATCCATAGCGCAGAAATTTTACCACACCAAGCTCTAAAAGTAAAGGGCAAAAGAAGCTTTTCATCCCCAACAATCAGGCATTTTAAGCATAACACCTTTTCTTCTGATACTGTGCAACTTAGGCGCAGCATCAAGAAAAGCAAAAAAGAAAGAAGCCGCTCCTCACGCAGGGTGAAGGGAGCGGCCCGTGTAAATGTGTCTGAGACGCAGGAGAGACTTACTTCTTCTTGCAGCACTTCTTGGTCTTGCAAGTCTTCACTTCCTTCTTGAATACGGAAGAGGGCTTGAAAGCAAGAGTGGAGGAAGCAGCAATCTTCATTTCCTTGCCGGTCTGAGGATTGCGGCCAGTGCGGGCAGCACGGGTCTTCATCTCAAAAGTACCGAAACCTACCAGCTGAACCTTTTCCGTCTGGACAGATTCGCTGATGGCATCGAGGACAGCCTTGAGAGCTTCCTCTGCCTGCTTCTTGGTGGCACCTTCACCAAGCTTGGTCTGAATGCAGTCAACAAGTTGTGTCTTGTTCATAGGCCTTTATGATAGCAGTTTGCAGCCTTATTTCAAGCGGAAAAGTGTTAAATCCCGGATTTTGTGGTATTTTTTCTTCCAACAAAAGAAAAAAGTGCGCATTTCCGCTCTTATCTAGCGAAAATGCGCCCAAAAATCAGAAAATTCAGCTCACATCAAGCCAACCACTGCTGCGCAGCAATGGCCTCTTTCATCTCACGCACGGCCTGCTGCAAGCCCACAAAAATGGAGCGAGCAATAAGCGTGTGGCCGATGTTGAGCTCCGTAAGATGCGGCACCGCAGCCAAATCGGCCAAATTAGCCACCTGAATACCATGGCCGGCATGGATTTCCAACCCGGCGGCGCAGCCAACCTTGGCAGCCTCGATGAGGCGCTGCGTCTCAGCCTGGCGCTCTGCCCCCAGCGTGTTGGCAAAGCGACCGGTATGCAGCTCAATCATGGGCGCACCAATGGCGGCGCTGGCCTCCACCTGGGCCAAATCCGGGTCGATGAACATGCTCACCTTGCTGCCGTTATCCAGCAGGGCCTTCACGAGCGGGCGCAGCTCTTCCATGCGGGAGACTACATCAAGCCCGCCTTCTGTCGTGACCTCCTGGCGGCGTTCCGGCACCAGGCACACAAAATCCGGGCGCAGGCGCAGCGCAACCTCCAGCATGGCGGGCGTAGCACCCATCTCCAGATTCAGCGGCAGGGGGATTTCGCGGCGCACGGCAAAAGCATCCTCATCCTGCATGTGGCGGCGGTCCTCGCGCACGTGCAGGGTGATGGAATCAGCCCCGCCCAGTAAAGCAGCCTTAGCGGCATCCAACACAGAGGGCTCCGTGTTGTGGGAATCCAGCATACCTGCGTAGCGAGCCTGACGCAGCGTGGCCACATGGTCGATATTAACACCAAGATGCATAATGAAAAGAAGTGAAATCGGGTATTTTGTTGGGGAAAAAGGAAAACTCCCGGCCGGCTGTATGAGCCGCCGGGAGCTGTCCAAGAGATATCTCGTGCAGATTAATGCAGGAAGTGGCGGGCACCCGTGAACACCATGGCGATGCCGGCTGCATTGGCAGCGTCAATCACCTCCTGGTCGCGGATGGAGCCACCGGGCTGAATGCAAGCCGTAGCGCCGGCGTCGATAGCCGTCTGCAAACCGTCTGCGAAGGGGAAGAGACCGTCGGAAGCAATCACGCTGCCCTTCAGGCTCAGACCGGCCTGACCGGCCTTCCACACAGCAATCTTGGCAGAGTCCACGCGGCTCATCTGCCCTGCACCGATGCCGAGCGTGCCATCCTTATCGGTGAACACGATAGCATTGGAGTGCACCTGCTTGCACACGCGCCAGGCAAAGCGCATGGCCTCCAGCTCTTCAGCCGTGGGCACGCGGTTGGTCACCACCTTGGCCTCCAGATTGTCCAGGCCCAGCGCCTCGTCATCGCGCTTCATGGTCATCACACCACCGGGGGCTGTGCGCATCATCGGCAGCTTGCAGAACTCGCGCCAGGCATCCATATCGATGCGCATGATGCGGCAGTTCTTCTTCTTCTGCAGGATGGCGCGGGCCTCGGGCTCAAAGTCAGGAGCAATAATCACGTCCGTGAAGATAGCGCCCACGATGCGGGCCAAAGCTTCCGTCATCGGGCGGTTCATCACAATCACACCACCGAAGGGAGCCTGCGTATCCGTCTGGTAAGCGCGCTTCCAGGCTTCCACCAGGTCTTCATCATCCTGGCCCACACCACAGGGGTTGGTGTGCTTCAGGATACCCACCGTCGGGCGGCGGAAGTTCATGATGAGAGAAGCAGCGGCATCCAGGTCCAGGATGTTGGTGTAGGAAAGTTCCTTACCCTGCAACTGGGTGAAGATGGACTCGAAGTTACCGTACAGCACGCTGGGCTGGTGGGGGTTGTCACCATAGCGGAGCGTCTGGCAGAACGGCAGATTCAGGGAGAAATTGTTGCCCGTGCTACCCTCGGCGCGGTGGCCCAGGTAGTTCGTGATAGCCGTATCGTAAGAAGAAGTGCGCATGAACACCTTCACAGCCAACTGCTCGCGGGTCTTCAGCGTCGTGTTGCCCTGGTGAGACTCCATCTCAGCCAGCACGGTGTCATAGTCGGCGGGGTCGGACACCACCGTCACAGAAGCATAATTCTTGGCAGCGGAGCGCAGCATGGAGGGGCCACCGATGTCAATCTTCTCAATAGCCTCAGCCAGCGTCACGCCTTCCTTGGCCACCGTTTCCTCGAAGGGGTACAGATTCACGCACACCAAATCAATGGTGGGGATGTTGTTGTCAGCAGCCTGCTGCTGGTGTTCCTCCAGGTCGCGGCGCTGCAGCAAACCACCATGCACCTTGGGGTGCAGGGTCTTCACGCGGCCATCAAAAAGTTCGGGGGCTCCCGTGTAGTCAGAAATCTCAATCACGGGCAAACCAAGCTCCTGCAAGTACTTGCAGGTACCACCGGTCGAAATAAGCTGTACATTCTGGGCTACCAAGCCCTTGGCGAAGCGATCAAGCCCGGTCTTGTCCGATACGGACAACAGGGCGCGCTGTATTCTGGTCGTTTCCATAATAAGGTGAATCGTTTATTCCCCGCCCAAGGCGGTAACGCAAAGTACACCTTTCTGCCCTAAATTGCAAGCCCAAAATGCACGCATGACCCAACAGGCCCCGGGCCAGGGCCTCATGCCACCCCCGCGTTGGCCGTAATTTGCTCAATCGTCTTGCGAATGGACAGCCAGACACTCATATCCGGGAATAAATCCACAATGCTCCCCTGGTTGTCAAACGGAGCCTGTTGCAACACGGAAAAATCTTTCAGCATGCCATTCTGCACGATGTATTCCACCACCTGGTTCACAAAATAAATCTGGTGGCTATCCATCTGCGTGGCATCCAGGAACTGCGCAAAGGCCTCCTTGGCGGCGGCCATATCCAGCCCTACAATTTCGCGCACAAACTCCCCAAGCGGCTTATCCTTGAAATCCTTATCGTATGCCTCTCGCGTGCCGATTTCTGTCCAGAGTATGCGTTCCAGCTCCGCTACATCATCGATAGAAAGCGGGATATTGCGGCGCAATTTGCCCACTACCCCTTCGTCTTGATGCCGGCGCAGATACGTCTCTGCCTTTTCTCGATACTCCTGCAACGTATTATCCTGCAAATCGCTCCCACCCTCTTGCAAGAAGATAATCTCGTCCTCCATATCGATATCATAGCGCTTACCCGGGCGGCGGATGATATATTTTGTCAGACTGCGCAGTGATTCGCGGATATGCTCGAACTCATTGATTCCGGCATCTTCCAGGTAATTCGTGTGCAAAATCTTTTCCAGCAAGTCTTTCCGGGCATATACCTCCGGAATGTTCGCAACCGCAGCAATATCGCGCACCGTTTGGAGCAGCTCCCTGGTACCGCGGCGCACTCGCTGCGTCTTCCCAACCATGTACGCCAACTCCACCCCGTACATCAGCCTGTCAAAGCCCAACGCGCAGGCTTCATCATCTTCGGGCTGTACCAGCTCCGCCAGTTCGACCTTCAACTCCTGGTTCACATCCGCTTCGGGATCCAGCGCAATGTAGGCCCGCTCGTGTGAATATTTCTCCACCAGCTCCAGCTTCAGGCGCACGGCAAAGTTCTCCCGGTTCAGCTCCCGCATCTTGCTCACCATCTCCTGCACCAAGCGCTCGCGCCAAGCGCGCAATTCCGGTGTCTGGTACTCCATCTGCTGCAATTTGGCGGCAATATCCGCTTTCAGCCCGAAAAGCACCCCCTGTATCGGCAACACATTGCCCACGGCCTTCTCCCGGTTCACGCGGAAGAACTCAAAATTGCCACAGAAATCAAAGATATAGAACTCCTTCTTATCCTCGCCATCCAGCAGCCCCGGGCACAAGCGCGTGCCACGCCCCACCATCTGCCAGAACTTGGCCAGGCTGCGCACCTTCTTGAAGAATACCAGGTTCAACACCTCCGGCACGTCAATCCCCGTATCCAGCATATCCACGGTGATAGCAATCTGCGGCAATTTAGCCGCATCAGAGAACTCATCAATCGCGCTCTGCGCGTAGTTGATGTAATTATCAATCACCTTGGCGTGTCCATGCAAATTCGGGTATTCCTTGCCAAACACCTCCAGAATCTTCTCGGCATGCGCGTGGTTGCGGGCAAAGATGATGGTCTTGCCCAGCTTGTTGCCATAATCCACCCGCAGCCCCTTCTGCATCAGCATGTGCAACACCTGCCGAATCGTATCCTCGTTGAACACCCATCTATTCAGGGCCGTAGCCTCAATACTCTCCGGAAGATTTCCCTCCTCATCCGCAAAGGTAGACTCGTACTGCTCGCGTTCTCGCTCGCTCAGCTCATCGTAGGTTATACCCTCCTGCATGAACTTCAGCGTCGTCTCAATGGTCACAAAATCGACCAGATACCCATCCTTCACAGCCTGCGCCAAATCATAGCCATAGGTCGGGATGCGGTCTTGCAACTCAAAAATCTCGTACGTATTCTTATCAATCTGATCCTTGGGTGTAGCCGTCAACCCCACCAGCGGTGCATCAAAATACGAGAAAATCGCCTTGTACTTGTTGTAGATGCTGCGGTGAGCCTCGTCGCATATCACCAAGTCAAAATGACCACAGGTGAACACCTTGCCGTCTTCATCCCGCACCACATCAATGCAATTCATCATTGTGTTGTAGGTGGAGAACACACAGCGAGCCTTCGTATTCTCCTTATCCTCACACAAATTGGTCAGGGACAACTCCGGCATCAGGTTCGTGAACGCGCGCTTTGCCTGCTCCACCAGCGCCGTCCGGTCGGCCAGGAAGAGGATATTCTTCACCCAGCCCTGCTCCATCAGTATCTTGCACAGCGCAATCACCGTGCGCGTCTTGCCGGAGCCCGTGGCCATCACCAGCAAGGCTTTGCGTCTGTTTTCGCGGTCAAAACTCTCACATACAGCCTTGATGGCTGCCTCCTGATAGTATCGGCCTGCTATCCGGCGGTCTACCACCACATGCCCAAGCCCACAGCGCATCCGCCGGATGTTGAACCACTTCTCCAAATCCCGCTTGGAATAGATGCCGGCCACGCGGCGCTCCGGATGCTGATTATCCTCTATGTGTGTCTCAAAACCATTTGTCAGGAACACCACCGGGCGGAAACCCTGCTTTTTCTCCAGCAAATCCGCGTACAGCTTCGCCTGCTGGCGCCCCTTCTCCACACCCACACATGTCTTCTTCGCCTCAATGACAGCCAGCGCCTGCCCCGCATCATTGTACAACACATAATCCGCGTAGCCCACACCCGCCTTGTTCGGCATACCTTGCAGCTCCACTTCGTTGTACCAGTCGCGGTTCTCCTCCCAGCCGGCATCCATCAACATCGCATCAATGTATAGCTTGCGTGTCTCGAACTCGCTCGGCTCCCGCGGTGCCACATCATCCGGCTTCGGCTGCTGCGCTCGCAGCGCCATCAACTCTGCCTGCATCGCCGCATTCTGCTTCAGCAACTCAGCCAGCCGCACCTCTGTCGCCTCGGGTTCCTCTGCGATCGGTGCACTGCCGCGCTCGCGCTTGGCCACGTTCACGTCAAAGGGCTCGGCCTTGCAATGCTGCGAATAACTCTGCCCCACGCAGGCCAGGAATATATGCAGATTCCGCAGGCACATCACGCCCACGGACTCCGGCATCTCCTTCCCCGTATGCGCCGCCTCATTCCCCATCTGGCGTATGTAGCCTATCCGCTTGCTCAGATTCTCCCCCACAAAACGGCGAAACTCTGCCGTGCTGATCAAGCTCACCAAACGATCATCCCACGGAGGCGTCAGCGATGTATCCACGGAGTATATCCACTTCACCGCACATTCCAATGCCAGGCGGCAATTGATGATAGCCGCATTCGCATCCACAAGCAACAACGCTTCCGCCTTCCGCGCTATCCTCGCAAATGATTCATAGCGCGGCTCGCTTCGCAAAAAATCAAAGTTGCTCGGTTCCTCCCTCATCTTGTGTTATTCCTCCTCTTTCTTCTACCATGTTTCCCACCGCGCGTCAATGCTTTGAAACCCAATTTCTCCTTTTATCTCCCATTTTTCGCCTTTCCTCTCCCAGTTTGCGTAATTTGTCGATGCGTTGGACGAAGAAGGCGAAAGCGTTTTGCTGTTCAACAGGAGGACATATGATATGAAGTTTAAGAAGCCTTTCTTGAGAGATGTTCGACATGGATTTTGCTGATCCTGTAGCGATTGCGCTTAT
>JAZRRO010000007.1:0-7313 GCA_045650805.1 Akkermansia sp. | reverse complement strand
AACTCGCTGGCGCTCGTGGTGAAGACGGCGCGGCAAGTGATGAAATTGCATCTGCTTACGCTGAAGCTTCAGCGTGACAAGCATTGAACCATTTGGCTCGCTCTGCTCGCAGGGCGAGCCAATTTTTTTGAAGTAGGAGTTACGAAGGACGCATTTGACGTTCCGCGCCCGAGTGTGCCTTGCGGCGGGGCGGGGGCAAGGGGGAGCCCGTCTTCGCTCAAAATTAGACAATTTTGAGCTACGCCGTGTCGATTGCCCTCCGAAGCTCCGGGCAATCGACAATCAGAGGTAATTTCTGGCTGACGGCAGAGGCCATTTTTTGGATGCGCCCAACGGTGTGGTGAGAGTGTGGGGAATTTAGCATTGACTACGAGCTTGTCTTGGGGTATGGTAGGCGAGTTATGGCAGGTCTCATCATTGCACCGAAGGCACGAATTTTTCATGGTCACGACTGGGTCTATGGCACAGAAGTGAGGACGGTATTTGGCAATCCCTCACCGGGTGATGTGGTGTTGCTGAAGGATCAGCGGGACCATTACTTGGGCTCGGCGATGTATAATCCGCATTCGCAGATTGTGGCGCGCCGTTTCTCCCGCCGCAAGCAGGATTTGGACCGCGATTTTTTTGCACGCCGCATTTCTCAGGCGGCGATGCTGCGCGAGCGTTGGCTGCCGGGTGAGAACCTGGTGCGCCTGGTGTGGAGCGAGAGCGACGGTCTGCCCGGCCTGATTGTGGACCGCTATGCGGATGTGCTGGTGGTGCAGACGCTGACGCTGGCGATGTATCAGCGCCTGGGATTGATACGCGATATTCTGGGGGATTTGTTGCAGCCGGCCTGCATTATTGTGCGCAATGATTCGCCGATGTTGCTGGCAGAGGGCATTGAGCCGGAGACGTATGTGGCCTATGGCGAGATGCCGGCGCCGTTCGAGGCCACGGGCCGTGGCATCAAGTTCATGGTGGATTTGTCCACAGGGCAGAAGACGGGCTTGTACCTGGACCAGCTGCAGAATTACCGCGATGTGGCGCGTCTGGCTCGCGGGCGCCGCGTGTTGGATTGCTTCTGCAACCAGGGCGGCTTTGCGCTGGCCTGTGCCAAGGCCGGGGCTGCCAGTGTGACGGCGGTGGATATTTCTGAGGACGCGATTGCATCCGTACGCCGCAATGCCGAGCTGAATGGCGTGGAGGTGGAGGCGATTGCGGAGAATGCGTTCGACTTCCTGAAGCGCGAGAGCGATGCTGTGCGCCAGGGGGCCGACCCGAAGTGGGACCTCATCATCCTGGATCCGCCCAGTTTCACCCGCAACAAGAAGAGCTTGAACGGCGCCATGCGCGGTTACAAGGAGATTCACCTGCGCGCGATGCAGATGCTGCCGGTGGGCGGCTTGTTGTCCACCTTCTGCTGCTCGCACCATGTGAGCGCCAGCTTGTTCCGCCAGACGATTGCGGAGGCTGCGGTGGATGGCCACAGCACGCTGCGCCAGGTGGCTGCACATGGGCAGAGTGTGGACCACCCCGTGTTGCTCAATATCCCCGAGACGGAATACCTGAAGGGATTTACATTTGAAATGGTGCCCGGACGCTGATGATGAAGTGGGGAACAGTATGGCTGGCGCTGGGGCTTTCTCTGATGGCCCGGGGGGAGATTTATGTGCCGACGGCCGACCGCGAGGGCGGGCCGATTCCGCAGCCGCTGTACAGCGCCGCGGCAGAGCAGGGGGCAGCAGAGGCTGCACCCGTGGCCACGCTGCCGGCTCCTGTGGTGCCGGAGTACGCCCTGCCCGCAGAGCAGGAAGCGCCGGATAGCCAGTACCAGTACCCATCCGTAGAGCCCACGTATGCCCGCCTGGGACGCCGCACACCGGATGGCGACTGGGTGACTTCTTCTTTTGATAAGCCGCTGGTACCGCGCGAGGAGACCCGCGTGGCGGTGCTGGGCTACCATAATTTCAGCAACAGCAAGCGCCCCACCGAGATGCTGATGCGCACGGCCGAGTTCTGCCAGCAGATGCAGTATATCCGCGATGCGGGGCTGAGCGTCATCTCCATGCAGGATTTTCTGGAGTGGCGGCAGGGCACGCGCCGCTTGCCGGCCCGCTGCGTGTTGATTACCATCGATGATGGATGGAAGAGCGTGTATACGGATGCCTTCCCCGTGTTGCAGGCGTATGGGTACCCCTTTACCTTGTTCTTGTACACCCGCTACATCAATGTGCGGGGGGCTTCCATGACGCATGAGATGATTCGCGAGATGATGGCCAAGGGTGCCACCATCGGCAGCCATTCCAGCAACCACTTGTACCCCAGCGATTGGAAAAAGCTGATGCCGAATCCCGCAGCTTACGAAGCCCAGGTGGTGCGCGAAATCACCGATTCCGGCGAGAAGCTGCGCAAGCTGTATGGCCGCTGCTCCACCTATTGCTACCCCGGTGGCTATCACACCCCCGCGATGCAGGCTGAGCTGAAGCGGGCGGGCTACAGCGCGGCGTTCACAGTGCTGGAGGCCAAGGTGGAGTGCAAGGAAGCGGAGTACGAGGTGCACCGCTATATGGTCTTTGGCGTGGATAAAGAGATTTTCCGCCGCGGTGTCAATTTTGATGGTGTGCCGGGCAAGGAACCCTCCCGCGCCGGCATTGCTGCCGCAGAAGAACCTGCCCGCGCATTCTTCCCCAAGGCTTTTGAGGGCATTGTGGATTGGGAGAAGATTGATGCCGAAAAGGCCGCCGCTGAAAAAGCGGCCAGGGAGGCCGCAGAACAAGCTGCCAAAGCTGCCGCCGCCGCTGCAGAACAAGCGGAACAACCTGCCGAGCAGTCGGATGCCCCCGCTACCCCCGAGCAAACCTAAGACGAAGGGGAAGTGATGAAATTGCAAATTTAGAATTGCACATTTCAAATTGAAAAGTTTGGCTCGCTTTGCTCGCAGGGCGAGCCAAATTTGTTGAATTACGAGTTACGAAGGACGAAGTACGAATTTGAAGTACCGCGCGCGTTGTGCGCCGAGTGTTTCGTGGAAATGGCGTCAATAGCATGCGGGGTTTC
Source organism: Akkermansia sp. (assembly GCA_045650805.1). Taxonomy (GTDB): domain Bacteria; phylum Verrucomicrobiota; class Verrucomicrobiia; order Verrucomicrobiales; family Akkermansiaceae; genus Akkermansia. Next base: position 4,274 of record JAZRRO010000007.1, on the reverse strand, counting down.
TGCTTGACATGGTGAGGGTACATGCTAATATAAGCTCCACTATGTCACCGGATGTCCTTCTGAAGTTATTGGAAACGGATGCCCGCCTGAGCGACCAGCAGATAGCCGACCGCCTTGGCGTGAGCGTTTCGGAAGTTGCTGCTCAGCGTGCCGCCCTGGAAGAGGAAGGACGCATTATTGGCTATCAGACGATTGTGAATGAGGATGATAGGGGTGTATCGGCCTTTATCGAGGTGCGCTGCTCACCCGAGCGCGGTGGTGGTTTTGACCGCTTGGCCACGCGCATTTCCCGCTATGATGAGGTGAAGAGCTGCTATTTGATTTCCGGTGGTTTTGATTTGTTGCTACTGGTGGAGGCGAAGGATTTGATGGGCGTGGCCCGATTTGTGAGCGAGAAGCTTTCCAGCATGGATGGTGTGCTCTCGACCTCGACCCACTTCCGCCTGAAAACATATAAGAACAACGGGCTTTTGTTTGTGCAGGAGCCTTCCCACGAACGACTTCACGTTATTCCCTGATTTTTTGCGCTATGGACTGGAACAAAATGCTTTCGAAGCAGGTGCAGGATATGCCCCGTTCGGGTATCCGCGAGTTTTTTGACCTGGCAACAGGCAGCAAGGATATTATCTCCCTGGGCGTAGGCGAACCGGACTTTGTGACGCCCTGGAATATCCGTGAGGCCGCCATTTCTTCTCTGGAAAAGGGGCACACCACCTACACCAGCAATTACGGTTTGGAGAGCTTGCGCCGCGCTATCAGCAAGTATGTGGCTGATTTCTTCCATGTGGAGTATGACCCGCTGTGCGAGGTGCTGCCCACGGTGGGTGTGAGCGAGGCTATTGACCTGGCGCTGCGTTGCTTGCTCAACCCCGGGGATGAGGTGCTGTACCACGAGCCCTGCTATGTGAGCTATGCCCCCACGGTGATGATGGCCTACGGCACACCCAAGGCGGTGGAGACGAGCATTGATGATTTGTTTGCGCTGAATCCGGCCAAGCTGGAAGCTGCCATCACGCCCAAGACCAAGGTGCTGATGCTCAACTTCCCCACGAACCCGACGGGGTCCATTGCCCCGCGCAAGACGCTGGAGGAAATTGCCGAGATTTGCGTGAAGCACGATCTTTTTGTGCTGACGGATGAGATTTACAGCGAGCTGCGCTATGATGCGGAGGAGCACACCTCCATCGCAGCGCTGCCCGGCATGAAAGAGCGCACGCTGCTGCTGCACGGCTTCTCCAAGGCTTTTGCCATGACGGGCCTGCGCCTGGGCTACGCCTGTGGCCCGAAGGAGCTGATTGAGCAGATGATGAAGGTGCACTCCTACACCATGATTTGCCCCACCATCACCTCTCAGGAGGCCGGTATCGAGGCACTGCAGAATGGCACGCCGGCCATGCGCGAGATGCGCGACAGCTACCACATGCGCCGCGATTACATTGTGGGCCGCTTCAACGACATGGGGATGGATTGCCACTTGCCCGGCGGTGCGTTCTACACCTTCCCCAGCATCAAGCGCTTTGGTATTTCCTCCAAGGAGTTTGCGCTGCGCTTGCTCCAGGAAGAAAAGGTGGCTGCGGTGCCGGGGACGGCATTCGGCGCCTGTGGCGAGGGCTACCTGCGCTGCTGCTATGCCACCAGCTTTGCCTTGCTGGAGCAGGCATGCGATAAGATGGCTCGCTTCTGTGAGTCGCTGCGCGCCTGAAGTTGACGTTTTTCCATGCCCCCGGCAGAGAAAAGCATGATGACGGGTGACACGCTGTTGTACCGCAACTGCGTGTACCCGTTTGTGCTTTTCCTGGGGATGAATTTGCTGCTGTTTGTGGCGGAGGGAAGCCTGCAATGGGAGCACCCGGATGCTGCCTGGTGGCAGCAGGAGCCGATGCTGCTCATTTACCCGCTGCAGGTGCTGGTGTGCGGGGCTTATTTGTGGTATGTGCGGCGTGGGATTCCCCGGGATTGGAGCTGGCGAGCCAGTGCGCTGGGCGCCCTGTTTGGCGTGGTGGGGATTGCCGCCTGGTTGGTGCCCTATGTGGCCGGGTGGATTCCGGCAGAGGGCGGCTTTGCCCCCGAGGAGGTGCTGGGGCAGGGAACGGCGGCCACGGCGCTGCAATATGGTTTTCGCTTTGCCCGCGCGGTGCTGATTGTGCCGCTGGTGGAGGAGTTGTTCTGGCGCGGGTTCCTGATGCGCTGGTGCGTGAACCGCGATTTCCCGCAAACGGTGCCGCTGGGCACACACAGCTGGCTGGCTTATGTGGTGACGACGGCGGCATTCATGCTGGTGCACAACCCGGTGGATTATGCCGGCGCGTGGGTGTATGGCTCGCTGGCCTACGCCCTGGTGGTGCTCACCCGCAGGCTTACACCCGCATTTGTGATGCATGCCGTGGCAAATTTCATCATGGGATGGTGCGCTGTGTATTGCAATCTGCCACATTTGTGGTAAGATTTGGTCAGGAGGAAGATATGGATATTATACAAATTGGATTGGCTGTGTGCATGGGGGTGGCATTGGCCGCGTCCTGCGGGTTCCGTGTGTTTGTGCCGCTGCTGGTGGTGGCCTTTGCTGTGCGCCTGGGTGGTGTGCATGTGAACGAGAGCCTGGAGTGGATTGGCTCGGACATTGCCTTGTGGTGCCTGGGCTGCGCCACGTTGGCCGAGTTGCTGGGCTATTACATCCCCTGGGTGGATAATGCGTTGGACACCATCACCGGGCCACTGGCCCTGGTGGCCGGTACCATCATCATGAGCGGGATGCTGCCTGATTTGCCCGGCTACATGCAATGGGGTGTGGGTATTGTGGGCGGTGCCGGTGCCGCCGGTGCGGTGCAGGCCGGTACCACGGCACTGCGCGGTGGCAGCTCTGTGACAACGGGTGGCGTGGCAAATCCCGTGGTATCCACGGCTGAAAATATCATGGCTACGGTGGGGTCGCTGCTGGCGGTGGTGGCCCCGGTGCTGGCTTTGCTGGGCTTGTTGGGGCTCATAGCCGTGGCGGCAGTCATTGTGCGCAAGATTCGCCGCAAGAAAGCCCAGGCAGCACCTGCTCCTGCTGCTTAATGTCAACATTGTTACCATTTATCTGACCTTACCATGCAGGTTTTCATCCTTGGCGCCGGATTGGGCACACGATTGGCCCCCCTGACTCATATTTTGCCCAAACCGCTGATGCCGGTGTTTCAGAAGCCGCTCATCCAGCACATGATGGACCACTTCATGCGCGCCGGAGCAAGCGAATTCATCATCAATACCTCCTACCTGGATATGATGTGGGACAAGGCGTTCCCGTGCCCGGATCCGGAGTACAAGGGCTGCCCGGTCACCTTCAGCCACGAGGATGAACCGCTGGATTCCGGCGGCGGCGTCAAAAAAATCATGCCCTTGTGGAAGGATGGCCCCGTGATTGTGCACAATGGGGATATTCTGACGGATATTCCGCTGGAAGATCTGCTGGCGGAGCACCGCCGCAGCGGCAACTTGATTACCATGGCTTTGCGTAGTGTGGATGGCAAGCGCAATGTGGGTTTTGATGAGGAGACAGGCCGCATCACCGATATGCGCCATGCGTTGGGGGTGAACCCCGGCACACATCAGTTTGCCGGCACCTACATCATGGAGCCCTGCGTGGCAGACATGTTCCCCGCAGAAGAAAAGTTCTCCATCTTCCCCATTTGGAAAGAGCTGATAGAGCAGGGCAAGATGGGCGGTATGGTGTTTGACTGGGCCAACTGGCACGAAATCGGCACCCCCGCAGATTATCTGAATACCGTGCTGGAGCTGCCCTCCTCCCAGCGCATCCACCGCGATGCCACCATCGCACCGGATGCTTTTGTGGGCGAGGATTGCGTCATCGGGCAGGATGCGGTCATTCCCTCCGGCTGCGAGCTGGATGACTGCATCGTCTGGCCGCGTACGCATGTGCAACCCGGCGCATACAAGCGCTGCATCCTCACCCCCCGCATCACCGTGCAAGCCTGAGGGGGATTGCAAATTTTAGAATTGCATCCGTCTTCGGCTACGCCTACGCCGAGACAGGAATTGCACATTTGGAAAGTTCCCCGCGGCTTTGCCGCGGCTAGCTTCTGTCGCCCCGCAAGCGGGGCTCAAAGTTTGCTGTGGCATAGCCGCAGAGAACCTCAAATTCGTACTCGGTTAATTTTTTGTGGTAATATGGGCTTGTTCGGAGTAAAATCCGAGCTGGCGGAGAGGCTTATCGAAGTTAGCTGCTCTTGATAAGCCGACTGAGGGTACACCCGCATTCGTCCAGGGGTCGAAAA
>JAZRRO010000006.1:0-6999 GCA_045650805.1 Akkermansia sp. | reverse complement strand
GCTCCGGGGTTCCGATTTGTTGGCATTACAACCCAGGGTTCCGTCATTACGTGACTTCACCCTGGGCTACCTTCTGCCGCCCCTAGAAGGGGCTCAAATAGAGGCGGGCTTGCGCCCGCAACAGTTCGACAAATCGCCATTTGTCTGACGGATTGCGAGTTTTGAGAGGAACCCAACCTTCAACTTTCCACGGGGGTGGGTGCAGCGTTTTTCTTTTCTTGCTCGAGTTGTTCGATGCGAGCGAGGGCGGCATCGATGTTCTCGCAGATATTTTCTTCATGAAGTTCTTTCATGAAGGGGGAGTCGCGGCGAATCACCTTGAACGGCTGGGACTGCACACCGCAGAGCAAGAGGGTGATGTTGTGGCGGTGGCAATAGGCCAGGAAGTCTTCCAGCACGTGCAGACCGGAGGCATCCAGTGCGGGCACCAAGCGCATGCGCAGGAGCACGTACTCGATGTTGTCTTCCATGGTGCGGAAGACGTTGTCCTTGAATTTCTCCACCGCGCCGAAGAAGAAGGGCCCCTGCACGTCAAAGATTTCCACGTTATCCGGCACATGGCGCAGGTAGCGGGAGCGGGCGGGAAGTTCCTCGGGATCCTCGCCTTCAATTTCGTGAGAGATGGCCTCCACGTTGCTGATTTTGGCCATGCGACCGATGAAGAGCAGGGCTGCCAGCACCACACCCACTTCCACAGCCACGACGAGGTCAATCAGCACGGTGAGGATGAAGGTGATGATGAGCACGGCGGCATCCTGGCGAGGGCCGGTGAGCAGGTGAGTGAAGGTGCTGACCTCTGCCATGTTCCAACAGACAAGCACCAGAATGCCGGCCAGCGCAGGCAGGGGCACTACTGCAGCATATTGCCCGGCCAGCATCAGGATGAGCAGCAGGGTGATGGCGTGAATGAGACCGGAGACGGGGGTCTTGGCACCGGCGCGGATGTTGGTGGCGGTGCGGGCGATGGCGCCTGTGGCGGGGATGCCGCCGAAGAGGGCTGCGGCGATGTTGCCCACGCCCTGGCCAATCAACTCGGTGTTGGGGTGGTGGCGGGAGCCGGTCATGCCGTCTGCCACGCTGGCGCTGAGCAGGGATTCAATGGCGGCCAGCAGGGCAATCACAAAGGCGGGTTTGATGAGGCTGGGCAGCTGGCCCATATCGATGGAGGGGAACTCCGGCATGGGAAGCCCCTGGGGCAGCTCGCCAAAGCGGGAACCGATGGTTTCCACCGGCAGCTTGAATACCAGGCACACCACGGTGCTGACCAGCATGCCCACCAGCATGAAGGGAGCCTTGGGCAGCAGGCGCTTGGTGATGAGGATGACGGCAATCGTCAGCAAGGAGATACCCAGGGCCCAGAAATTCACCGTGCCTATGTGTTCGATGTAGCAGGCCCATTTGGCGATGAACTCTGCCGGCACGGAGCCCTCGATTTGCAGCCCCAGCAGGTCTTTAATCTGCGTGCAGAAGATGGTGACGGCAATACCGGAGGTAAAGCCGGTGGTGACGGGGTAGGGGATGAACTTGATGAGCGCCCCCATGCGGAAGACGCCGAATAATATCAGGAAAATGCCCGCCAGCAGGGTGCAAAGAATGAGCCCCGACATGCCGAATGCACCGGCCACACTGGCAATCAGCACCACGAAGGCACCCGTGGGACCGCCAATCTGGAACTTGCTGCCGCCCAGCAGCGAAATCATGAAACCGGCCACCACGGCGGTGATGAGACCGGTAGCGGGGGTGATGTCTTTGATGCCGCATGCGATGGCAAAGGCCATGGCCAGGGGAAGGGCTACTACACCTACAGTCAACCCGGCCGTCAAATCGGCAAAAAAGGTTTTTCTGTTGTACGAACGCAATGATTGAATCAAACTGGGAGCGTGCATATCGGTACGGGCACTATACTCCCGCGCGCTGCCTGTGTAAAGTCCAAAAGCGGGGAAATCCCCATGGAATAGGCGTTATGCTGCCTTTTTTACCGCGGAGCGCATGTGATTTTACGCGGTGCAGCCGGTGATTTTTTATGGGATTTCCGCCTGATAAATGGCTTGATTTTCGGGGGAAATATGCTAGGATGAGGGCTGACGTTATGACACCCGAACACATTGTAGCAGTAATTGATTACGGCTCACAGTACACGCAGTTGATTGTGCGCCGCGTGCGTGAGCTGGGTTTCCTGGCCAAGTTGTACGCTCTGGAAGACTTGCATGAAATCAGCCATCCCGGTGCCATCATTCTTTCCGGTGGTCCCCGCAGCACCTCCGAGCCTGATGCTCCTGATATTGATTTTGAATGGCTTACCTCCTTTGGTGTGCCTGTGTTGGGCGTATGCTACGGCATGCAGTTGCTCAATGTGTAGTCGGGTGGCACGGTGCGCCCCAGCAACAAGCGCGAGTACGGCCCCGCCGCCCTGGTGCCCGAGAAGCTGGAAGGCCTGTATGCTGATATGTCCCCCTCCTCTCAGGTGTGGATGAGCCACTCCGACACCGTGGACCACTTGGCCGACAACTGCAAGGTGATTGCCCGCAACAGCGATGGCGTGCCCGTGTCCCTGCAGTGGGGTGAGCAGATGTTTGGCATTCAGTTCCACCCGGAGGTGACGCACTCTCACGAGGGCCGCACCATCCTCAAGAATTTCCTCTCCTACGCCAAGGACCTGGCCAAGTTCGACATCGGCGACTTCAAGCGCGAGCTGATTGAAGACATCCGCGCCAAGGTGGGCGACAAGCAGGTGGTGTGCGGCGTGTCCGGCGGTGTGGACAGCACCGTGCTGGCCGTGCTGCTGCATGAGGCCGGTGTGAATGTGCGCTGCATCTTCGTGGACAATGGTCTGCTGCGCAAGGACGAGGCCAAGGAAGTGCAGGCCAACTTTGAGCGCATGGGCGTGAAGATTGAGACGGTGGATGCTTCCCAGCGTTTCCTGGATGCTCTGGCCGGTGAAACGGCTCCTGAGAAGAAGCGCCGCATTATCGGCAACCTGTTCATTGATGTGTTCTGGGATGCTGTGGGTGATGCTGAGATGCTGGCCCAGGGTACCCTCTACCCGGACGTGATTGAAAGCGCCTCCAACGCCAAGAGCAAGGCTTCTGTCATCAAGACGCACCACAACCGCGTGGAGCGCGTGCTCAAGATGCAGGAAGAGGGCAAGGTGATTGAGCCGCTTGCCTTCCTCTTCAAGGATGAAGTGCGCGAACTGGGTGCCTCCATGGGCATTTCCCACGATATCCTGTGGCGTCATCCCTTCCCCGGCCCCGGTCTGGCTGTGCGCTGCCCCGGCGAGGTGACCAAGGACCGCCTGGACATCATCCGCGAGTGCGATGCCATCTTCATCGGTACCCTCCGCAAGTGGGATTGGTACGACAAGTGCTGGCAGGCCTACGCCGGTCTCATCCCCGTGAAGACGGTGGGTGTGAAGGGCGATGAACGCTCCTACGAGTTTGCCACCAACCTGCGCGCCATCGTGTCTGAGGACGCCATGACTGCCGACTGGGTGCAGCTGCCCTACGATTTGCTTCGCGAGGCTTCCAACCGCATCCTCAACGAGGTGAAGGGCATCAACCGCGTGCTCTTCGACGTGAGCACCAAGCCCCCGGCATCCATCGAGTGGGAGTAAAGCCCCCGCCCGTACGGGATACAGCAACATTTCAACGGCTGCCACAGGGCAGCCGTTTTTTGTGCCATAGGCGGGCGCTGCTGATGGTGTGGGAACAAATAGACCTTGCACCGGGGAGCGGAATTTGATAAAGAACATGCAAGCAGGTATCATGATGCAGATAGCTTCATTACACAACGAACCGGAAATTTTTTATTCACTGCAAGGTGAGGGGACCCGCATGGGAACCCCCACGGTGTTTTTGCGCCTGGCCGGTTGCAATTTGCATTGCAGCTGGTGTGATACGAAGTATTCGTGGAAAAAAGGCCTGAGCATGCCGGCAGAAGAAGTGGTACCCCGCATCATGGCGCATGATTGCCGCGCCCTGGTCATCACCGGTGGTGAGCCGCTGATGCAGCAGGCTGCGCTGGAGCACATGCTGGCGCTGTTGCCGCAGGATATGTTCATCGAGGTGGAGACCAATGGCACCCTGGCTCCCTCGCCGGCCTTGCTGGCGCGTGTGGGGCAGTGGAATGTATCCCCCAAGCTGGCACATGCCGGCAATGAGGCCGCTGCTGCGCTTTGCCCGGAGGCTCTGGGCGCGTTTGCGGCGCTGCCCCATGCCTGGTTCAAATTTGTTGTCACCGGTGAGCAGGATTGGCCCGCCATTGCGGCCCTGAATCTGCCGCAGGAGCGCATCGTGCTCATGCCCTGTGCCACCAGCCGCGCCGCGTTGGAGGCAGCTCGCCCTGCCGTGGCAGAGATGTGCCTGAAGCACCGCGTGCGCCTGGGAGAGCGCATGCACCTGGTGCTCTGGGATACGAAGAAAGGCGTTTAAGATTCACCCCCCCCGCACCCCTGTTAAGATGAGTTACCGCGTATTATTTGTATGTCTTGGCAACATTTGCCGCAGCCCCGCCGCTGAAATTGTATTCAATGCTGCCATTGAGCGCGCAGGCTTGAAAGGTCTGGTGAAAGCTGATTCCTGCGGCACCGCTTCGTATCATACCGGCGAAAAGCCGGATCACCGCATGCTGGCAGCCTTGGAGCGCGCCGGTTATGCCTGGGGCGGCCATCGCGCCCGCACGTTCTGCCGCAGCGATTTTGAGCGCTTTGATTTGATTATCCCCCAAGATGAATCCAACCGCCGGGATATTCTGGCGTTGGCATCCGGGGCAGAGCAGGCGGCCAAGGTGCGCCCCATGAGCGAATGGTTTGCCGCCGGTGAGCGCGAACGTGAGGTGCCGGACCCCTACTACGGCGGCCCTGCCGGGTTCGATGCGGTGGTGCAGTTGCTGGAGCGGGCCACAGCTATCCTCGCGGAGGAGCTGAAGGCCAAATGCCTGTAAAAAACCGCTGATATTCACATGCAAAAAAAACACCCTGGTTGCCGAAGCAACCGGGGTGTGCTGTTAAATGGGTGTTGACTCTTGAGAAATCAGAACTGGCAGCCGATGCCCACGGAGAAGACATGCTGGCTGAGAATGATGTTCGTGGAAGAGCCGCCAATGTTGCAATCACCATAGTAGGTGCGGGCGTACTCGTAGCCTGCTTTCACATAGACCGCATCAGAGCACTGAATTTTCAGGCCGCCACCTACGGAGAAGGTGAAGCCACCGGTGGATTCGCTGTAGGTGTAGTGATCCAGCGTGTCGGTGATGTCGACATCGCCGAAGGCATAACCGGCCTTGCCGCCTACATAGACCATGACGCTGTCCGTCAGCGCAATGTTCATATCATACCCGGCTGTCAGAGGAATCTTGGACATGTCAGCCTTGGTATAATCCACCGTTTCTTCGCCGGTTTCATAACCGATGTTGAGGTTGAACTGGTGACGCACGGTGCTGTATGCGTTGCTGTACAGGTTGAAGCTGCCACGCACACCCCAGGTATCGGGGGCTCCGTTGTCATCGGAAACGGAGTACAGACCCTCCACGGCGTAAACAGGCTGCATGTCGTAGGGGGTGAGAGCACCCGGCTGCGGCGAGGGCAGGATGTACGGCGCGGCAGAGGCAGCCCCGGAGAGGGCACCCAACAGTGTGATGATGGAAAGAAGTTTTTTCATAACCATTCCTTTTCTAGCACACTTGGCGGGGGATGACAAGCTAATTTGCCCTTTTCGTCTCTCTGGAAACTCATAATCTGTCAGATAAACGAAAATTTGTCGAGGAAATGCACAATGTACAATGTAAAATGCACAATGATGAGGAACCCCGACGGGGCGAAGCCGGAAGCAGCATCGTGACTGCGATGCTGTAGAGGACGGCGGATTGTAAGGCGATGGGCGCTAGCCCAGGGCCGGCTGGCGTGTGCGGCATTGAAGCCGTATGTTGTATATCATGTCATGGTGCCACCACGGACATTCTGCCACCCACTACGCTGCGCTCCGGGGTTCTGATTTCATAGATGCTCCTAACCCAGAGTTCCGTCACTGCGTGACTTCACTCTGGGCTATCATCTGCCGCCCACTGCGTAGGCTCTAAGCTAGCCGCGGCAAGGCCGCGGGGAATTTCTCATTGTACATTGTGCATTTTACATTGTACATTGTGCATTTCCTCGACAAATTTTCCGTTGTCGTTTTTACGGGGGACAATGTGTTTGCTCAGCCCAGCGGGGTCAGGTCTGTATGGTCGGGCAAGCTGATGAGCTTGATGCGGCCTGAGCTGCCGTGGGTGATTTCGACCTCGCTTTTGGAGAGCCCCAGCGTTTTGGCCAGGAAGGTGGCAATTTCCTTGTTGGCCTTGCCATCGATAGGCGGGGCAGAGGTTTTGATTTTGAGCACGCGCCCCACTTGCGGGTAATCATCTTCCCAACCCAGTATTTCGTTTTTCTTGGCACCGGGGGTGACTTTGAGAGCTAATTTCATGGGAGGCATCAGAGCATGTTGGCTGCCACGGGCAGGCGGGTGAGTGTTTTGCCGCAGGCTGCGGCGTCCTCGTTGGTGGGCAAATCGCGTGTGGTGTGGATGCCCTCTGTCAACAGGAAGGGGAGAAGCAGGATGTGTTGCGAGGTCATGGCGCGCAGCACTTCCCCGGCCTCGGGTGCCTGGCTGAAGTAGCCCAGCGCTACCTCGGTGCCGGGCAGCATGCTGCGCAGGCGGCGGCAGAAGAGTGCCGGCTCGGGCGGCGGTTCGGGCATGTGAGAGCCATGCGCCACCACCAGCACCCCGGCCTCGGGGTGAGCTGCCAGGTGCTCTCGAATCATCTGTGCGGCGGCGCGGGCCAGCCAGGGGGAGGCACCCAGCACCGGCTGGTAAAAGAAGTTGGGCTCGGCGGCACCTTGGCGGGCGTAGGCCTCGTGCAGGGCTTGCTCCAGTTTCTCGCCGCTGGAGTCCCCGCTGAGCAGGAACATGGGGTAGACCAGCACCGGTGCGCCATCGGCCGGGGGGAGTTTGGCGCCCGCCATGT
>JAZRRO010000005.1:0-10292 GCA_045650805.1 Akkermansia sp. | reverse complement strand
GTCCCCATCGTAATCATCGGCTCGATGGCCAGAATCATGCCGCGCTTGAGGCGGGGGGTGGGGTACTTGGGGCGGTAGTTGGGAATCTGCGGTTCCTCGTGCAGGTGGCGGCCCACACCGTGGCCCACAAAATCGCGCACGATGCCGTAGCCATACGGCTTGACGCAATCTTCCACCGCACCACACACATCTGCCAGCGGGGCACCTTGCTTGGCGGCTTCCACCGCGCGGAAGAGGGATTCTTCCGTCACGGCGAGCAGGCGGCGGGCTTCCTCGCTCACGTTGCCCACGGCAATCGTCATGGCGTTGTCGCCATACCAGCCATCCACGATAGCGCCTACATCCAGGCTCACAATATCGCCATCCTGAATCACGCGCGGCCCACCAATACCATGCACCACTTCTTCATTCACCGAGATGCACAGCTGGCCGGGATACCCCGCATAGCCCAGGAAGGCATTGCCGCACTTCTCACGGCGAAAAAGCTCTGCCGCGTAGTTATCAATCTCTTTGGTGGTGATGCCGGGCTTGACGATGGGCATCAAATCCATGAGGATGCGGGCAGAAACCTCGCCAGCTTTGCGCAGCTTGCTGATTTCATTCGGATTGCGTACGGGAATGCGGTCGGCCATGGTAATCAAGGGGCTGTTTGGGTATGGGGTGTGAGCATTATAGCACACTCTGCCGGAATTGCAAGGAGAGCTCCACGCGAGTTATAGTCTCATGCCCACTTTCCCATGGATGCACCAAGCCCACATGAGGAACTATAGTAAAATATAAGGCTATATAGCGTATTTTGCTTATATTTCCTTATATTTTGCTATAAAATCCATTTTTCACGCGTACAGGGCGTGTCATATTGCGTGCTGTCGCCCCTTTTACTTGCTCCCACGGGGAAAATACACTATAACGAGTGGCCGTCAATGACCGGTTCTCTCTTCATGAAGCGCATATTCATCATACTGGCAGCCTGTGCTGCGCTGTGTTCTGCCCAGGAAGCCAAGGTGGAAACAAGCGTTCTGAATTTTCGCCGCAGCTACCGCATCCCCACCATCGAAGGCACCTCGCGCATGACGCTCACCCTGGGCTTCACCCCGCCGGCAGGGTATGTGGTGCGCGAGCAACCGGAGCTGCAGGGCAGCATCAAAGGGGTGGATGCCACGGGCAAGAGCCTGGAGTGCCGCAGCTCATCGTTGGTGCGCAGCCACAGCACACCCGGCGGCGCGCAGGCAGAGCTGGCTGTTGTGCCGCACCCCAAGGGTGATTGGCTGCGCCTGCAAGGCCAGGTCAAGCTGATACTGGGCAGCGACATCAAGACCCTGCCCCGCCACAAGCTCTCCCTGACAGAGAAATCTCAATTCACCCTGGATGGCATCACCTTCAGCGCCACCCCCGCAGCTGCCAACAAGGCCAAAAACAACATCGAACGCGGGCGCCTGCATACGGCAGAAGTGACGCTCACCTACCCCTCCACCGTGACGGTGATGCGCATCTGCCGCATCTGGGAAGGAGCCGATATTGCTGAATCTGCCGACCATCACCAAGAGCTGGATACCCTCACCGAGCGCGGCAAGGATGGCAAAACGCGCCTGTACGTCAGCCTGTGGGATACGCGCCCGGAAGAGATGGTGGAGATTGTCATTTGCAAGAATAAGCACAAGGTGGATGTACCCGTCGACCTGAAACTGAATTTGGGCGGTGTGGTGCCCAAAACCACGAAAGAATAATGAAGACCTATTCCCTGATACTCCCGCTGCTGCTGCTGGGCAGCGCCTGGGCTGCGGAGCCGGCGACCAAACCGCTCCTGACGGCAGAGATGGACAGCATCGAATGCAACTTTGCCCCGCAGGAGGGCCAAGCGCCCTGCACGGTGCGCATCCACCTGGTACCGGAGGCCGGCATCAGCATCGTCTCCGAAGAACAGGGAGATGCCAACCTGATGCCGCTGCAATGCGTAGATGGCCGGGGCAACCTGCTGCTGGGCACGCTGCGCGAGTGGGAGGATTGCTACGATGGGAATGATGATTGCCGCACCGCTGTGTATGATTTTTTTGCCGCCCCCCAGGGCAGCAGCATCTCTTTTGATACCCACCTGCCCGTCCCCACCATCCGCAAGCAGGAAAAGCCCCTCATCGTCCCCTTCTCTCCCACCACCAAAGCCGAGCTGGAGGTAGATGGCCACGTGCTTCGCGTCGAACCGCGTACTCCCTCGGCAGAAGCCAAACATGCCTTGCAGGTGGCATTCGACATCGTGTATGACCACCCGAACAGCATCAAACTCTTTCAGCTGTGCACACCGGAAGGCGCCCCCATCCACGCCCGTGCCAAGGTGTTCGACAAAGACAAAGCCGGCACCACCCCCGACTCTGCGCGCGTGACCTACATCATGTATGCCGACAACCAGGAGCTGAAGCTGGCCATCACCCCGCGCCCCATCTGCCGCATTGAGCAAGTGCCCTTCCGCGTGCGCGTGAGCATCGGCGCGCTGGATGACAAGCCGGGTGCCACCACCAAGCCTGCAAAATAGGCCACCCCCTTTGTTTTTTCTCTTGCCCCGGCGGCACCAACTCTTTATAATGTAAGAACCATGGAAACTCCTTTGGACATCATCTGCAAAGAATCTTCGGACTACGCTGAAAAGCTAGATTTCATGCCGCAGGCCTCTCCCGAGCTGCGCACGCTCATCACGCGCGGGGCAAAAGAGATACGCCGCAGTCTGGCGCGTTTTGATTCCAAGCTGTTGCTCATGGCCACCATTGGCTCCGTGAAGAGCGGCAAATCCACCCTCACGAACTGCCTGTCGCGCCGCAACCTGTGCGCCACCAAGCTGGGCATAGAAACCACGCGCCTGCCCATGGTCATTCTGGCCAGCGATGACGGCACCGAGCGCATGGAACTCTTCTCCCCCTTGGCAGCAGATACCCTCAGCGAGCAAGAGCTCTTTGAGCTGGTCATCGACCACCTGCGCCACGTTGCCCCCCCGGAGTTTGACCAGAAAGTCTCCATCGAGCGCCGCAACCTCTCCCAGGCCAATCTGGATGCCTGGGCCATGGGGCATACCTCTGCCAGCTGCGCTGCCATTTTCCTGGTGGAACCGGAAGCCCGCCTGCTGGGTGCCGGCATCGGCATTGTGGACATGCCGGGTATGGATGGTCTCACCTCCAACTGGCATGATGAAAAGCTGCATGATTGGATGAACGAGAATGCGGACTATTTCCTGCTGGTGCAAAGTTCATTTGCCGCGCTCACGCCGGACACGCGCGACTACCTGCGCGCCGCCATGGAGCGCTCGCAGCGCCCCATCCGCGTGGTGCAAAACCGCATCGAAGCCCAGTTCTGGCTCTCCCCCGCCGAGCAGGAGGAGCAGCAGGAACGCCAGCAGCTCAATACCCAGAAACAGCTCAGCGATTTCATCCGCAAGGTCATCCCCGGCAGCTGGGTCAACGCCGGCCTGGCCTGGTGGCAGCAAGACAACGCCTTCCGCAGCGCGGAAAGCCCCCTGCCCACCAACACCCCGGGCAGCAAATCCAACCTCCCGCTGCTGGAAGATGAAATCCTGGCAGATTTGCGCAACCCGGAAGTGACCCTGCGCCGCAACTCCGCAGACTACTTGCTCAAGACGCTGGAGAGCCTGGACACCCGCTTCAAGGATTTCACCAAGAGCAGCCAGGACCACATCTCCACGGTGCACCGCATCCAGGCAGATATTCACAAGCTGCTGGATTCTGCTCGCGTGCGAGAAGCGATTGAAAGCAACAACCTGAAGGATGGCCGCATCCGCCGCAAATACCTGGCCGACCAGGCTCGCCAGAACCTCTATACCCGCCTGGATGCCATCCTCGACCTCGCGGTGGATGGCTACTTCCCCGCCGATTGGATGGCCAACGATATGCAGGCCCAGGAGCTCAACCGCATCCGCGTCAAGGTCGAAAACGACCTGGGCGATTTGGCCGCCGAGCAGGAAACCCACGTGCTCGCACCCTCCAAAATCTGCGAACTCACCGAACTGGAAAAAGAAAAGATTGAGGCCTGCGCGCAGATTCTGGGCCGCCGCAATGCTGCCGACATTGAGAAGGACTACACCAAGGCCATCATCAATGCCTGGGAACACGTGCAGCTGGATTGCACCCCCATCCCCCTCGGCGAGCTCAAGGAAACCTCCTTCATGGGCATGATCAACCGCTCTTGCAGCTACAACAAGACCGCCCCCGAGTGGCGCCGCGCCGGCCGCGAGGCCATCGCCAACCGCCTGGAGCAGTGGAGCCGCCGCGTGGGTGAAGCGCTGGATATGTTTGTCTCCCGCCGCGTGCAGGCGCTGGAACAATGCCTGCTGCACGAGCTCAAGAGCTACGAAGATGCCGAGCAAACGGGACGCTCCATCGCCGCCGCTGAAAAGGATATCGAGCTCATCTCCGGGCTGCGTGCCAAGCTCGCCCCCACCCTGCTCAAAGCCCGCCAGCTCAAAGCTGCACAGTAAAATACCTTAAAAACCAAAGCGCCGGGCCGGAGCCATCGCATCCGTTTTCGTCACGTTGCTTATCCATCTCCCGTCCTCAGTGCTTCACCAGCTCAAGGAGACAGAAGGGGGGGTACTTGGGCTTGGGGGGATACTCCGGGTAGGTGGGGGGCGCAAGCTCAACCCAGCGGTAGTGAACACCCGCTTTGCGCAGCAGGCGCTCAGTTTCCTCCATGTTGAAAGGGGTGGAGACCACAAAGCGCGGCGGGTTGGTGCGCAGGAGCTCCAGCATCTCTCGCTCATAGCGGGAGTAGCCCTGGGGGGTCATTTGCGGCACCAGGTGGCGGATAGGGGGCACCTGACCTGCCAGACGATAGAGCAGCATGGTGTGGTAATGATCTGTGCAGACAAAGGAATGGCCGCGCAGATGCTCGACCAACGCCGCCGTAGCCTGGCGGCTTTGGCTGATGCCCAGCTGCGGGCGACAGGCATCTACATAATGAGGGACAGCCGCGGCTACGAGAGCCACCGGCAGCGGCAAAGCCACCAGCGATGCAACAAGCAAGCGCTTGAAACGCGGCAGGCAGGGGATGCGCATCAGCAGGCGCAGCCAAACCACCAGACTGAGCATCACAAAGGGCATGAAGCTGAAAAAATAGTGCAGGAAATGGTGTTCCCCGCCAAAATTGGCAACGAGGCACAGCAGCCATGTGCTGCCCAGCACGCTATAGTACACACCGGGGCGCGGGAGACGCACCACCAGCGGCAGCAACAACCAGGGGAAGGCCAGCAGCGAGCCCAGAGCAGCAGTCAGCCACAGCGGGGCATGGATGTAGAGATGATCCGGCATCACCTGAGACAGCAGCTCCCACCCGCGCTGCACCAGGGCGGATTCGGCCCAGCCCACGCTGCCATAGATTACCGAGGTCAGCACACATTCCTCCCAGAAAGCCCCCAGCATGCCCACGCAGCTCATGTACACCACGGAGGGCAGCAACACGGCCAGCAAGCCCGCTACCATTTGCAGCAACCGCTTGCACCAGCCACGCTCGCCAAAGAGCATATAGAACCCCACAGGCAGCCAGAATGCGGCCAGATTGAACTTGAGCAGCAGCACCAGCCCCACAAAAGCGCCGGCGGCGTAGGAGGGCCACCCCGAGCAGCTCTTGCCCTGCAGCATAGCACGCAACACATAGTACAGGCTGATGTATTGCAGCGTCAGCACGTTGACAGAGGGGTGCGCACTGAAATACAGCGTGTACACAAACAACACGCCACTGGCAGCAAGCCCCGCATAGCGGCCCACAAACAAGGCCGCACACTTCCAGGCATACAAAAAGCCCAGCCCCACCACCAGAGCGTTGATGATGCTCACACCCAGGAAGGAATCGGGCATGAGCAGGCTACCCAGACCGTATTCCAGAAAGATGAGCGGGCCTTTCAGGTCCGACAGCGTCACGTAGGGCAGCATGCCCTCCATCCACGCGCTGCCTATGAGGTGATAGATGTTGGCATCATAATCCGGCCGCAGGTGCATGCTGACACTCACCGGGGTGATGCCATAGCGAATCACACAAAAGGCCAACAGGGTGTAGAACGCATAGATGAGCGCATCAAAAGCCCTGCTCTCCTGCGCTGCCGGCGGCGGTACACAGGCCCGGCAGCAGGCCTGCCGCAGCGCACAGCCACGGCACCGTGTACACTCACCTTTGCAGCTCGATTGCGTCATGGTGCATCAGCGGATGGCATCCAGCGCACGGGAGGCGGCTGCGATGGTGGCATCAATATCCGCCTCCGTGTGGGCGGTGGAGATGAAGCCCGTCTCGTAGGGAGAGGGAGCGGTGTACACCCCCTGCTCCAGCATGGAGAGGAAGTAGCCACGCCACATATCAAAATCAGCCGTGGTGGCGGTGTCCAGATCCACCACATCCTGCTGCGTGAAGAAAAGGCAGAACATGGAACCGCTGCGCTTGAAGGTGAGCGGTAGCTTCTTGTCGCACAGCAGGCGGCGCATGCCCTCCTCCAGGCGCGCGCCCAGAGCCTCCAGCTTGGTGTAGGCATCCGTGCGCTCCAGTTCGCGCAGCTGTGCCAACCCTGCCGCCATGGCGATGGGGTTGCCACTCAACGTGCCTGCCTGGTACACCGCACCCAGCGGGGAGACGCAGTCCATAATCTCGCGGCGGCCACCAAAGGCACCCACAGGCAAGCCACCGCCGATGATTTTGCCCAGGGTGGTGAGGTCGGGGGTGATGTTGTGCTTGCCCTGCACACCCGCGGGGGAGATGCGGAAGCCGGTCATCACTTCATCAAAAATCAACAGCGCTCCATCTGCTGCGGTGATGTCGCGCAGGAACTCGAGATACCCCGGCTTGGGCAGGTAAAAACCGGCGTTGCCGGGATATGGCTCCACTATCACTGCAGCAATCTGCCCCGGGTAGCGCGCAAACGCTTCGCGCACGGCGGCCTCATTGTTGTAGGGCAGCACCAGGGTCAGCTCTGCAAACTCGCGGGGGATGCCGGCGCTGTCCGGCTCGCCATGGGTGAGCGCACCGCTGCCTGCTGCCACCAGCAAGCTGTCCACATGCCCGTGGTAACAGCCTGCAAACTTCACAATATACTTGCGGCCTGTGTAGCCACGAGCCAAGCGCACGGCGCTCATGGTGGCCTCCGTGCCGCTGTTGGTCATGCGCACTTTTTCAATGGAGGGCACCCAGCGGCATACCGTCTCGGCCATATCCACCTCCACGCGTGTGGGTGTGCCATAGCCCAGACCTGCCGGCACAGCCTCCTGCACCGCACGAATCACACACTCCGGCGCATGCCCCAGAATAGCCGGGCCCCATGTGCCCACGTAGTCGATATAATCGCGCCCATCTTCATCCCGCAAGTGAGCCCCTGCAGCAGAAGCCACAAAGAACGGTGCACGCCCCAGGCGGCGAAAAGCTCGTACCGGCGAATTCACGCCACCCGGTATCACCCGACTGGCTCTGTCAAATAATGCTGCAGAAATGGGCATGCGCACAGTATAGCCGTTTGCGCGCGCGCCGTCAATCTTCCATTCGGGCTTCACCACCTGCCAAGGAATACATGGCCTTACCTTTTTGACTGTAAACAGAGCTAGCCAGGGAAGGTAATCAACGGTAATTTGCCCCGCACACGGGGCAGGGAATCAGAGGTATAAAAAATACCCCCGCAACCAATGGGTTGCAGAGGTATTTTTTTAAGATGAGGGGGCAACTTAAGCCTCGGCCTGCACCATGACAAGACGGATGGGAGTCTTGGAGATGGTTTCGCCGTCGAGGGTCACTTCCACGGTGTAAACGCCGGCCTTTTCGAACTTGAGGCCCTGGAAGTTCATGATGAGGTTGCGGGTAAGGAAGGAAGCACCTTCGGGAAGAGCGACCTTGAGGTCACCAACGATGGGCATGCGTTCCTTGTCGATGGGAGTACCATCTTCATCGATGATGGAGATACCGAGCTTGTGGTCACCGGCGTCTTCAGGAACGATGCAGGTGCGCAGAGCAAGAGCGCAAGCGGGGTGAATGACAGGGAACTGGCGGGCAAACAAAGTATCGAAGGCACCCTGCACGCAGAGCTTGCCCTGATAGTCGGCGGCGTAGTCGCAAAGGACAGCAACTTGAATATCCATTTTTATATGATAGGTTTAAGGTTAAAATCTCACGAGAAAGGGAGATGACTTGTCATTTCTACCACATAGAAACAGAGAATCAAGAAGAAAATGTGTCCACTATGACACAGAGCGCAAATTTTATTTAAGCACGCGTCCGATATCGCGGTTGGCAGCAATGATGATGGGGAGAGAGGAGATGAAGATACAGATGGCCAGTGTGAGGCTGATGAGCTGGATTTCCGGCATGATTTCCGCCAGTTCCAGGCTGTAGTTTCCTAATTTAAGCAACTGGGTAACAATGATTTTCTGGAAATACATAAAGGTGGCAACAGCCCCCGCAAAAGAGGCCCCCACAATGATGAAATTCTCCACGATGAACGCACCCACCAACATGATGGGGTGGATGCCGAAACTTTTCATGAGGGTGTAAATGTACTCATTCTGGCGGTATTCCATACCGGCCAAAGCGGTGAGCAGAATGCCGACAATGCAGCTGATACCCAGACAAAAAGCCAGGCGGCACATGGTTTGCTTGGAAAGGACCGTTTCCAGCTCCTGAAGCAGGCGGGAGGCGGTCACAACAGCGCCGTTGGCCTGTTCCAGGCGCATATAATCGCGGAAGTAGCGCTCCACCTTGAGGATGGATTCCGTATTGTCCAGGTGGCGAATGCGCGCAATGAGCTGTACCAGAGAAGGGAGTTTGACTTTATCCGGCAGGGAATCCGGCTGGACGAGGATGCCCTTGCCATTCATCATGCGCAGGAGCAAGTGGTCCTCCGGCAGGATGCGTACAAAGACGGTCTGCTCCTCGCCCTTGAAGGTGATGTCCGCCGGGCCGGGGGGAAGCTTGCCACCCGGCGCTTGCAGCAGAGTGGGGCCACCGCCGGGCGCCATGAGGGGCAAAAAGCGGTTCATCTGGCTGAAATCGAAGGTATACACGTTGATGTGGTTGCCGGCAGCAGTGCGGGCAGAGCCCAGAGAAGAAAGCGCGTAGGCCTCCACATCCAACAGCTCATCAAGTTCTGCCGTGGTGGGCAAACCCACCTTGTCGGATTCCTGACCAGGGCTCATGGTCACCATGACCAAATCACCACCGCGGGAGATGATTTTATCCTTCACGATTTTGGTGGCCAGGGCATAGCTACCCAGGGAGCAAAGGGCACACAAGCCAAGGAAATACACCACGAGCACGCGGGCCAGCGGGCTGGACACGCGCGAAAACCAGCGGTGGATGGTATCTTTAGCAAGATACAGGCTTGTCAAAATCAATGATTGCATCGGCCAGTTCGAGGAGGCGGCTATCGTGGGTGCTGATGATGCAGATGCGCTTGGCGGCATCCTTGAGAATCAGCTGTTTGATGATATTGGTGTTGGTATCATCCAGACCGGAGGTCGGTTCATCCAGCAGGATGGTGGGGGCATCCTTCATGAGGGTGCGCGCCAGAGCTGCGCGCTGAGCCTGACCACCGGAAAGCTTATCGGCGCGGCGGTGGCGCAGTTCCTGCAAGCCCAAATCCGTGAGCAGGCTTTGGAAACGGGGCTTCCACTGCTTGGTGGGCAGCACAGCCATCTCCGCCGCCAGGCGCAGATTGCGCTCTACGCTCATGAGCGGCAGCAGGTTGATGCCTTGGAACATGTAGGCCACATCACGCCGATGATAGCGGCGGGAGGTCACGCGCGCACCCGTGGGAGTAATGATGCGGCCGCTCTGCACTTTCAGATACCCCGCCAGCAGCTTGAGCAGGGTGGTTTTGCCGGAGCCGGAATATCCCTTCAGGATGGTGATACCGGGGCGAAACGTGTGCGAGAAATGGTCGATGACCGGTTCCCGGCGGGTGTAGCCAAAGGTGATATTCTCGCAGATGAGGTTCATGGCTCAGGGGGCAGCGGGAGCTGCATCAGGGCAGATGATAATATCGCGCTCGGCAATAATCACAACGTGATACCCGGGGTACGCCACAGCCACCAGTTCCTCCCAATTTTCGCAGCGGGCGGCTTCGGGGTGTGCCGCCAGGCTGGCCTTGCGCACACGCTGCACACCCTCACCCGCCTCGTAAAAGAGCTTGGCGCGGGCGTTGCTGCCCATCATGGAATGTGCTGTTTCGTGGTCCTCCTGCGGCAGCTTGAAGAAATACACCAGCATGTCACTACCGGTATTAGCTCTTTCCACACGGCGGAAAGCGTAGGTGCCCACCAGCTTGCGGT
>JAZRRO010000004.1:0-35154 GCA_045650805.1 Akkermansia sp. | reverse complement strand
GTATATAAGATAAAAGTGTGGGCTTAGCTATGTAATGGAAGTGTATCGTGAAAAGAACGTAGACCAGCAGCATTACCATTACTGATGCCAGAGTGCAAGATATCAATAACTTTTTGTTTTTCATGGCCTTGATGCTATCTTCCTGTAGTTGCTTACTCCTCCTCGGAAGGCTTATTCGGCGGTTCAACTTTCGGCGAAACCTGCCTCTTTATTTGACGCCCCATATCATATACAAATGCAAACGGCACTCCCACAACAAGTTGTGCTGCAACTAATGCAGCACTCAGGGGAATGGTTGAAACAGCATCGACTAACTCAAGCGGAACAGCAATGGGTTTCAAGGCATAGTGAGCATAGCTCTTCTGGGTTAAAGCACTGCAAATTTCCGTACGCAGCCCGCCGTAAATGCTACCATGGGCAATGAGCTTACCCTGTTTTTCCTGCATCTGTTCCTCTGTGAGCACGCCGGTTTGATAACGCACAAAGCGCAAAGGCTTTTTCGCATTCCGTTCATTCCACATACTTACCAGGTTCTTATCCAAAGGCAGATACAGAGTGGTCTCTGATAAGTGAGAGCGAGGCGAACAGCTCCCGCTAAATACATTTCCCCAGTCTCCGTCTTTCAGATCGTATGCTTCGAACACCGCCACACGGGGGCGCGCATAGTACCCGGGCAGCTTCACATAGAGTACATCCTCGCAGCGGTACACCTCATATCCCGGCTCATCAACATCGTGAATCCCGAATTCTTGTTTCCCCACATAATCCGGCAGCGTATGCAAAGCCAAGCGGCACGAGCTGAGTCCCACCGCCGCAAGGCAGAGGGCCGCAGTGGCAAGGATTCCGTGGAACGAAGACGTGGGTCTCATGGAGCGCGTATCTTTTGCCGGGGGTGGTATCAGAGGTGGCCTTTGGCGGGAAGGCGGGTCATGGCGACCAAGCCGCGGGCAAATCCCATCAGGTCCAGGGATTCATCCGTTCGCAGGTATTCGCGGTTCAGACCACGGGGCCCCAGGCGGTAGCGGTCGAGACCATCTGCATCCTTGAAGATGTGATAGAGCAGCTGCACGCGCTCTGCCTGGTTCTCGAAAAGGGCGGCGATGGCCTCCGTGCCGCGTTCATCGCGGCGGTCGTGGTAGCGCATCAGGCAAGCAGACTCCGGGTGGAAGGTGAGCTCCGCATGCTCGCGGCAGAAGGCCTCATAAAAATCTGCGGCGCGGGCGCCGTGGCCGCGGTCTGTCCACTCATTCTCCCGGCGCGTATCATGGAAAATGGCGGCATGCCCCAACACCTCGAGCGCGGCGGCATCACCCGGCAGCAACTTATCCCCCAGCAGCAGTGCATAGAGCAAGACACGCTCGCTATGCGCGGTGGAGTGGATGTCGCTCTCGGGCATGTTGAACGGGACCTGCTCATACATATAGTCCGCCCACAGGCGGTAGGCCTCTCCCACGGCAGGCGGGAGCTGACGCACAAGTTTCTGAGGCACAACTTTTCGCTTCATCTTATCCTCACCATACCATATTTCAACAAGAGAGCAAGCACAATCTCCCGGGAACGGAAGCGAGGAACGTGGAATAAGCGTGTTTTTCGTTTTTGTTCATTCATCACCAATATGATAAATCCACGCTAATCGGATCTGGGCTAGCGCCCATCGCCATTCAATCTGCCGTCCTCTACAGCATCGCAGTCGCGATGCTGCCCGGACTCCTCATCATTTTTGCACCCAACCTCGGGTTCCGCCACTGCGTGGCTGCACCCGGGGCTACCATCTACCGCCCCGCAAGCGGGGCTCAACGCTTGCCGCGGCGTAGCCGCGGGATACTTCAAATTCGTACTTCGCAATTCGTAACTCGTAACTCAAAAATCGCCAT
Source organism: Akkermansia sp. (assembly GCA_045650805.1). Lineage (GTDB taxonomy): Bacteria > Verrucomicrobiota > Verrucomicrobiia > Verrucomicrobiales > Akkermansiaceae > Akkermansia. Next base: position 33,280 of record JAZRRO010000004.1, on the reverse strand, counting down.
TGTTGGGGCAACAATTAGCTTGATTCTCGGGAAAATTCTGCTATACTGCGCGCGGCTTTCTGACTGACTACCATGGAATTACTGAATAATATCATTGACTGGACAAACGACATCTTGTGGACCTACCTGCTGGTGGCCATGCTGATTGGGTGCGCATTGTGGTTCACCATTCGCTGCAAGTTTGTACAGATTCGCATGCTGCTCCACCTGCCCGTTATGTTCCGCAATCGCGCTTGCCGTGCAAAGGAGGAGGGTTTGGTGCGTATTTCCTCATTCCAAGCTTTTGCCATTTCGATTGCCAGCCGCGTGGGCACGGGCAATCTGGCAGGTGTGGCGGTGGCCATTGTGCTGGGCGGGCCGGGTGCTGTGTTCTGGATGTGGCTCATTGCGCTGCTGGGCGCCAGCAGTGCTTTTGTGGAATCCACGCTGGCGCAGCTGTACAAAATCAAGGGTAAGTCCTCGTTCATTGGCGGGCCTGCCTACTACATGAGCAAGGGGCTCAAGAAGCCGTGGATGGGTGCCATTTTCTCCGTACTGCTCATCTTCACGTTTGGTTTTGCATTCAACTCTGTGCAGAGCAACACCATCTGCCAGGCATTTGAGGAGGCCTTTGCCATCCCGCCCTCATACATGGGCACTGCGCTCACCCTCATCACGCTGGTCATCATCTTTGGTGGCATTCAGAGCATCGCGCGCGTGAGCAGCATCATCGTGCCTATCATGGCACTGGGGTACATTGCCCTTGCCCTCGTGGTCATCGCCATGAACATCACCGCCATCCCCGAGGTGTTCAACCTCATCATCTCCCACGCTTTCGGCTGGGAACAGGGGCTTGCCGGTGGCTTGGGTGCCGCGATTCAGCAGGGCATCCGCCGCGGGTTGTACAGCAATGAGGCCGGCATGGGCTCTGCCCCCAATGTGGCCGCCACGGCCGATGTCTCCCACCCGGTGAACCAGGGCAAGGTGCAGGCCATCAGCGTGTTCAGCGATACGCTCATCATCTGCTCCTGCACCGCGTTCATCATCCTGGTGGGTGGTGCCCCCACAGGGGCCGAGGCCAACGGCATCAAGCTCACGCAGATGGCGCTCAGCCAGCAGATTGGCCCTTGGGGCAACATTGCCGTGGCCATCGCCATCTTCTTCTTTGCATACAGCAGCGTGCTGGGCAATTATTATTATGGTGAGGCCAACGTGCAGTATCTTTCCAAAAAGACCTGGGTACTCGCCGCGTACCGCATCATCGTGGCCGCCATGGTATTCTTCGGCTCTGTTGCCAGCCTTCAACTGGTCTGGAACCTGGCCGACCTCTTCATGGGGCTCATGACCATCTGCAATCTCATCGCCATTGTGCTGCTGGGCAAATATGCCTTCCGTCTGCTGGAGGACTACCGCGAGCAAAAGCGCCAAGGCATTGCCGAGCCTGTCTTCACCAAGGACAAAATGCCCGACATAGCCGACGATTTGGAATGCTGGTAAAATGCTGCAACGCCATCATCGGACACGGTGATGGCGTTCGCATCATGAAACGAGCATGATTTTTCAGCACGAGTCAACAGCGCACACCTTTTTCCGCCCCATGAGCGACATCAACAAACCAACTTACATGAAACACCTCAATGGCATGCGCGGCATTGCCATTTTGCTTGTGGTACTGTTTCATTTTTCAATCAACAACTCGTCTTTTGATTGTCTGGAACCACTCAAGAAGGGATATTTGGGGGTTGAGATATTCATGGTCATCATGGGGTATCTGTTCGTGACCGGGCTGCAAGGGAATGCGCCTGCCTCATTCTTTCGATTCATCACTAAGAAGGCCAAACGCATCCTGCTTCCCCTCAGCTTTGTCATCTTATTTACGGTGACAGCCTGCTTTATGTTCCTGGATGCGGAGCAAAACTTTACCACCTACCGCACAGGCTTAACCGCCCTGCTATCGGTTTCTAATTATGAGCTTGCCATCACCACATCAGATTATTTTGCAAGCAACGCAGCACTGAATCCGTTCCTGCACACTTGGTATACATCGTTTGCCATTCAATTTTTTGTCATTGCCTATATCTTCTATCTCATCAGCACCAAAGTTTCCCAACGAACATACATGGCCCTGGTCACCTTTGTTGCTGTGCTATCATTCATCTGCGCCAAAAGCACAGCGCTGATTTCCATGGCAAACGCCATCCACGTCCCCTCCAAAATCATTACCTGCCTTACCTCGTATTATGCCACCTTCCCCCGCTTGTGGATAACCATTGCGGGGTGTGGTATTATCTTTTTACCAAAAACATCATCTTCGCGCTCACGAAACGCACTTGTCCTGTTGGGGGTGGGCATGATTATCGCCCCGCTTTTCCTCACCTTAAAATCGTACGATAACATCTTGGTCACGATTGGTTCCGCGATACTCATCTTCTACACACCGGGAACCCTCATGGAAAAGGCGCTCAACAGCCGCTGCCTGCAATGGCTCGGGAAGTTTTCCTTTTCCATCTTCCTCATCCACATGCCGGTGGTTGCCTTTTACCGATTACTTTTCATACAGGCGCCCAATCTCATCATCAGCCTCATCCTGATTGTCCTGATTTTTCTGCTGGCATGGGTCTTTCACAAATACGTTGAGAGCTACAAAGGGAAAGCCGCCTGCTTTTACCGCTATGTTCCCCTCCTGCCGCTTCTCATCTGCCTGATTGGCGTGGTCAGCAAAAAGAGGAATCCTTTTCCGCATACAGATGCTCAACCGGCTGTATTCATCCTGAGTGACAACGCTGAATTACGCGCCGGCTTTGACCAGGAAAACATACCATACAGAGCAGCCTGGCGCTCCCACGAAACCGTCTCCAATGACGCTGTGCACCAAAAGAAAACGCCTTTCACACAATTAGGCAACAGTCATCAGGCTGATTTCGTGCTCATCGGCGACAGCCATGCTCACGCCTACGTCATCGGGCTGCATGAGCTTTGCCAAAAACACAATCTCAATGGGGTAGCGCTCAATGCCCTGATGCTGCCTTTCACCAATCGCCGATACATCCACAGCGACCCGGGATTTTGTTTGGATAAAGATAAATACCAAGCGTTTTTCTCCTGGTTGGCAGAGCACCCCGAACTGGAAACAGTCATCATTGCCTTTTCCTACGCCTGGGCAGACATGTATTTGGAAGAAGACTGGGATGGAACCTATATCGGCATCCATGCAGATGAAAACATCAAGAGCATACGCCCGTTCCTCCAAAAGCTCAAGGAGCTTCACCGAAACGTCATTGTTTTTGCACCCCTTCCCCGCTTCAAGGAAAATAACATGTACAAGATATCCCGGCATCTCCAGCGGCATCGTTGGGCAGAAGATATTCTGAGAGACGAATACTCATGCACACAAGAGGCCCACCAAAAGCGCTGGGGCTCAATGATTGACATTGTACAAAGTTTCGAGCAGGAAGGCTTGTGCCACCTCATCGACCCGACGCCGGCATTGCTTAGAGACCATAGCTATTACGCTATTTACAAAGACGAAATCATTTTCTTCGACAGCAACCACATTACGGCAAAAACATCCAGAGACATTGCCAAGCATCTGGAGCAAACCCTTCTGCAACACCTGCGCAAAGACAAGCACACGGAACCCCGCTGATTTTGATGCAACAAACGTCAGTCATTGCCGACTCTGCACAGGGATAGCTCGGTCTTTGCAGCGCCCCTTTTCAACAGGCAACTACCGGGGTGAGACTCCCCTCTCCCGGAGCTGCTTGTTCGTATAGCCTTGCCATGTGGTCCAAAATGTGATAGACTGTTGCACAGCGTTCTCTCTCTAATTATATGAATGTTAAATCTCTTATCGTTTCGTTGATGGCTGCCATCGGTTTTGGCAGCACCGCCGTGGCTGCTGACAGCGCAGCCCAGAACTACCACCGTTTCTACGATGGGGGCCTGATGCTTCCCGGCGAGAATGACCCCGCCTACAAGAAGGCCTTGTACAATGCCACCGGCACCGCCTTTGGTGTCGAACTTGGTGTGGGTCTCTGGGCGATTGACAACCAGGCACCCGGCTACAACTCCGACAATGCTGTGGGCATGCTGTGGGCCCATGTGGACCAGCGCCTGATTAAAAATGACATCAACGGCGGCACCTGGCTGCGAGTAGACATGATGGGCTCCTGGGGGCTTGATGATGACACGGCCAACCGCCAGCGCTTCTTTGATGGTGGCTTCGGCTCTGCCACCTGGCACAACACAGACTTGTTCGGTCCGGCAGACTTCTACGTCCTGAACCTGACGCTCAAGCAGTATTTCTACCAGAAGCGCGTATGCTTCAACGGCGGTATCATCTGGATGAGCCAGTATTTCGACCGCATCAGCCACGCGCGCTTTGCCAATGATGCATTCGAGAAATCCCCCGTGCTGCCGCTGGTGTGGCAAGCCCCGGGTGCAGTGGTGCAAGTAGATGTGAACGAAGATAACTTTGCCACCGTGGCTCTGGTGGGCACCGGCGTGCCGGCCGGCCAGAACCCCTTCAATTTTGACAACACCATCGGCTACGCTGTGGTGGGCGAATGGGGCCATGAGTTTGCCGCCGACAAGGGCATCTGGCGTGTTGCTCCCTTCTTCACCAGCGAGGATGCCGCCACGGCTGATGGCCGCGAAAAGGAACGCAACTCCGTTGGTCTCATGACGGGTGTGGAATACCAGGTGAACGATTTTGCCAAGGTGTATGGCCGCCTGGCCTGGGCCAGCAGCGAATACCAGCGCTGCCGCAAGGAAGCCATGGTGGGTGCTACGCTGCGCGTTGTTCCCTCCCGCCCGCAGGATTACCTGGGCGTGGGCTTCGGCATCTACAAGGGTGCTGATACCGACACCAAGCACCTGGTGAATGAGTTTGAAAAGGTGCTGGAGTTCACCTACCGCGTGAAGATTAATGACAACTTCTCCTTCGCGCCGTACTACCAGGTGTATTTCAACCCGGCTTATCGCGATGTCAGCACCGTGAGCGCCACGGGTGTGCAGGCACACTTCTTCTTCTGATGCCCGGGAGGCGGGACTCCCCCGCCCCACCCCAACAACGCATTGACTGCGTTCGCAGCCGCCCCTGCTCTTCCCCGGAAGAAGCAGGGGCCTGTTTTATCCGACTTGCAAGCTATTCGGCACGGCGAGCGGCATTTTGTACTTGCCAGCGCAAGGCGGCTCCGCTAAACTAAGCACATGAAGATGAAGTTCATAACCATAGCACTGGCAACTCTTTGCACCGGACTGGCCAGCCCGGCTCAGGCCGACTGGGGCGAATTGTGGGAGGAAACCAAAACACTCAGCCAAAAAGCCTGGGATGCAGCCCAGCGCGAATGGAACGAACTGGCAGACAACTTGCAGCTGGAAGATGCCTTCGGGCTGGCGGTGAGCGAGGACTCTGCTCTGGTGGGCCGTTTCTATGATTTGAAACACCCCATTGATGGCAAAGCCAGGCCCATGCACCGACAGGGTGTGGTGGATCTCATCCACAAGTTCAACAACAAAGAGTGGGACCAAGAGATTTTCAAGGCCTACTACTCCCCCAAGGTGAAGTTGTATGCCCCGTATTTCTATCTGCCACGCTGCAAAGCCTCCTACGGCCCGGAGGCCTTTCAGTGCAACGAGAATCTCATCCGCGGGGAGTCCAGGGTAAACCCGACAGCCTGGGTGGTGGTGTACCGCGGTGTTGTCACCGCGCCCAAGAGCGGTTCCTTCCGCTTTGTAGGCATGGGGGATGATACGCTGCTGGTACGTTTCAACAACAAGCTGGTGCTGGAAAGCGGCTGGAGCGTGCCCACTCACCGCTATTTCGACCAGGGTACCCACCGCTCCTATCAATACAAAATCACCCAGCCCACGGTAGAACACGACAGCCCCGACCAACAGGAAATCACCACCAAGACAGTGGGGCGCGCCATTTACCAGTATGCCGAAACACCGCACTGGAACCGCAACCTGGGCGGTATCCCCAGCGGCATTCCCTTCACGGTGGAAAAAGGGAAGAAATACCCCATCGAGATTCTGGTATCGGAGGTACCCGGCAATGAATTCGGCTTCTGTCTGCTGGTGCAGGAGCTGGAGGACCCGACCAACCCGCCCTTTGGCATCATCCCGCCCAACATGTCGCCCACCTTCCACCTCTTCCGCACGAGCGATGCCAGCCCCAATCCTGACAAAATTCGCGAGGCACTCACCGCCAACGGCAAGGATTACACCATCAACGATTGTAAGGAAGGCCCCCCTTTCCTGGAAAAGAGCCTCATCTGGAAAGCTGACTTCAGTGAAGCAGAAAAGCGCGGCATCTTTGACCGCCTGTTCGGCAAGTTGACCGGCGAGCAAAAGGACACAGCCATGGGGACATCCACCAAGGAAAAGGAAAAAGAAGAGAAAAAGGAAAAAGAAGAGGACCTTTTCCAGCAATGGAAAGTCTGGTAAAGCATCACCCCCACATCCGGGGATAAATCATTTTTCATGCAGACCGGGGGCCAACGCCCCCGGTTTTTGTTGAGGCAAAAGGCTCCACCTCACTCCGCTTGCATATAGCGCCGGATGAGCGGCTCGGGGCTGGGCTCGCGGCCAAGGAAATCGCGTATCTGCTGCATAGCCGGCACGCTGCTGCCGCGGTCGAGGATACAGCGGCGATAGTGGGCACCGGTGGCGGGGTTGAGCACGCCCTCTTGCGAGAAGCGGGCCATGGCATCCGCCGCGAGCATTTCAGACCACTTGTAGGTATAAATAGCGGCCGCGTAGCCCTCTGCCATGCTGTGGGTGAGGGTGCGCACTTCGCTGGGCGGCTGCTGGGTGTAGGGGAAGAGCCAGGGGGCCAGGATTTCGCGGCACACTTCATCCAGCGGGCGGCCCTTGTACTTGCTGTGGTAGTGCATGTGCAGCTCCAGATCCAGCTTGCTCACGCAGAGCATGCGCATGTGCATTTCAATGGGGTTGGAGCCGCGAGAATCCGCCAACTGCTGTGCCAGCTCAGCCGGCAGAGGCGCGCCGGTCTGGTAATGGCGGGCAAAGGTGGCCAGAGCCTGCGGTTCCCAAATCCAGCTTTCCTGGAGCTGGCTTGGCATTTCCACGAAGTCGTGCTCAGCCTCGGCAGAGCAATGAGCGCGCAGCTCGCCATGGCCAAGCATCATGTGCATCATGTGCCCAAACTCATGAAAAAGCATGTGCAGCTCCCCATGGTGCAACAAGTGGGGACGCCCCTCTTGCGGCGGCGTAAAATTGGCCATCAGCGCCGCCAAATGCGGCTCGCCCAAGCTGCCATCCGCAGCGGGTTCGCCATCCCTGAGCGCCAGACACCAGGCCTGCGGGCGCTTGCCCGGGCGGGCATACACATCCATATAAAACGAGCCCAGATGCTTACCCGTGGCGGTATCTTTCACCGCAAAGCAGCGCACATCCGGGTGCCAGGTTTCCACTTTTGCGGCGGGGGCCGTTTCCCCGGGTTTGAGGCAGACGGTGGGCAGCTCCTCGAACTGCACCCCCAGCATACCGGACCACAGGCTGAACAAACCACCCATCACCCGATCCATCTGCAAATAGGGGGTGATGACATTCACGTTGAACAGGCTACGCTTCGGGGGCAAAATGCTGTTCAGATAAGCCACATCCCAGGGATTGACGGCGGTGAGCTCCTGCCCGCTGGCGCGTGAAAAACGCTGCATCTCACCGGCCACATAAGCATCCCACGCCGGCTTGCTCTTCTGCAGCATATCATCCACAAAAGCCAGCGCCTTTTCCCCGCTGCCCATCATGCGCTGAGCTGCCTGCATATCCGCAAAATGTGCATAGCCCAGCAAGGTGGCAAGCTCGTGCCGCAGCTCCAGAATACGGGCGATAATCGGCTCGGTATCCAGCGTGAGCGCCGTACCGGCAGAGGTGGTGCCCAACCAGCATTTGCGGCGCGTTTCCGCCACCTTGCAATAGCGCAACACTGCAGAGGCCGGCACACTCGTGAGATTGACAAGCCAGGCCGGCTTGCCGTCCTCGCTCAAGGGCGTGCCCTGCGCCGCAGACAACTGCATCCAGCGCGGGGGCATCCCCTCCAGCTCGGCAGGGTCGGTAATCAGCAACTGCCACATCTGCGGAGATTGCTTCACGTAGAACGAAAAGCGATTGCCCAGGCGGGACAATTCGGACTCGATGGCCGTTTTGCGCTCCTGCTGCTCCGGGGTGAGGTAGAGGCCGCTATCGCGCATGCGGCTCATCGTCTGCTGCACAAAGCGCTGCTTGGCGGGGCTGAGCTGTGCCACCCAAGGGGCTTGCGAGGCGGCTCGCAATACCTCTGCAATGCGTTGGGCATGCACCCCCTCTGCCTTGAAGGCCGAGATTTCGCCATGCACCTCATACATCATTTGGCGGACGGCGGGGGTGCCCATCGCCAAGTACAGATGGTTCAGATAGTTGGCAAGCTGTTTCAGATTCTCATCTGCCTTGTACCAAGCCAGGAATGTGTTATCAAAGGTGGCGGTCTCGGGCGTGACAGCGGCGATGGCTGCCAGACGCTCGCGAGCCTCGGCCAGCCCGGCGCGCACATCCTGCATAGCTTGCTCGTGGGTCATCTGCGACCATGCCGGGTAAAGGGCATCCCGGAAAAAGGGGCGGGAGGGTGTGCGCTCATCGGCCAATGCGGCGGTAAAGCTCCCCAGCAACAGGGCCCATGCGACCATTCGGAAAAGACGTTTTATCATCATGTGTTCAGGTAAGCGGATTATGATTCAGCAGACAAAGGCCCGGGGTAGCGGGGGCCGCGCTCCACAAAGGTGAGGTGGTCCATGGCTGCGCTGCGGTGCCCTTCGGCATCATCCGTATAGTGACAGGTGAAGCCCCCATGCGCGCCGGATTCCGGCTCAAAACTCAGCACCAAGTCATCATGGTCATGCAGCTCAAAATACCAAGCGTATTCCGGGTCATCTCTGCGCCAGATACCGGTGAAACGATACAATTCCCTTTCACCATTTTCCCAGACCAAATCCCCAATCAGCATCTCGCGCCCATCGTTGTAGAACAACTTATCGGAGCGGCGCAACAGACGCAAATCTGCGGGATTCAGGAGACGCGGCAGAGGCTCCTCCACCGCGTACCATACGAGGTTGCCTGAAGGTCCATCATCCAGCACATGCAAGCGGGGGAGTTCCTGCACAGGCTCCCAGCCCTCTGCCCGGCGGTTGTACAAGGAATCCAACGCGCCGATGCGCACCAGGCGCGTGCTGCCATCGGGCAAGCGGAGCTCGGCCTCATCGCCGATGCAAATCATCTCCCCGCCACTGTAACGAACCGGATACGTCCCCATACCAACTCAATGTGCAGATTGAAGGCACCAACCATGGTCGCCGTGGTAAATCATCTGGCGGGTCATGCCGCCATCGATGCAGATATTCTCGCCCGTGATGAAACCGGCCTTTTCAGAACAGAGGAACAGCACCATCTCTGCGATATCTTCCGGCCGCCCCACACGCCCGGCGGGGTGCTGCACTGCATCTGCCCCGTCGTAGGTGGCACCCTGTGTCTCAATCCACCCCGGGGAGATGGAGTTCACCCGCACGCGCCCGGCCAACGACACCGCCAGCGCGTGCGTAAGCGCCGCAATGCCACCCTTGGCCGCAGTATAGCTCTCGGAACCGGGCATGCTCATACGATCCCGGCTGGAGGAAATGTTGACAATGGACGCTCCCGGGGCAAAATGCTCCTGAAACAAGTGGGTGAGCATATAGGGTGCAGCCACCCCCACTTGCAAAGCATAGTTGAACTCCTCCCAACTGCAATCCGGCAAGCCCTTGAAGAGTGGTGCTGCATTGTTGACGAGCACATCCACATGCCCGTACTCCGCCAGCACTTTGGCGCTGAAACGGCGCAAATCCTCCTCGCACGCCAGATTCCCCGTAAAATACGGATTATCTTGCAGGTCAATCACACAGACATGCGCCCCGGCTGCGCGGAATCGCTCGGCGATGCACAGGCCTATGCCCTGCACTCCACCTGTCACCACCACAACCTTGTCTGCAAATGAACTCATAACCATATTATAAAGATGAACGCCCCCTTCCGCAATGCTAAATGCGTTATCATACGTGAAATGTCTTGAGTACGTCTCACGCATCGCATGGCAAAAACCCAAGGGACTTTTCAAAAAAAGCCCTTGGGAAAGGACAGCAGGCGACTCTGCTCAGCGGGTGAATTCCACCACGCAGCAGGGGATGCCATCCACCTTCAGGCAGATGTAAGCCACATCCCCGGCCAAACGAAGCGCGGGCTCGATGACGGCACCGGGCAATACCGGCTTTTTGTAATCCACACGCAGGGTTCGGGGCTCAAAATCCGGCGGCAGGCATTCCACAGCCATGCGAATATACTGAGCGTTGTTGACGTGCAGGTTGTAATCAATATCGTTGCGCTGCACAGGAATGTGAGGTAGCACCGTTTCCGTGGCTTCCGGGGGCAGAATTTTGCGGCTGAGGTAATTCATCTCCAGCCGCGGGGGGAAGGAGGCCGCATCGCGCACCTCCTGGGGCATGCGGCAAAGGCGCCCCGTTTCAACATTCACAAAAGCGCCAATGCACCAGCTGAGGTAGCAGGGATTCCCCGCCTCATCATAGACAGCCGTGTTGCGGTGGCCAAACGAACCCATGGCATCAAACACAAAGGTGCGGCAGGTGAGCTTTTCTCCCAATCTGGGCACACGCACCACATCCACCTGGCGAAAGCTGACCAGCGGTGTCGCGTTGTTGGCCTGCAACCAATCAAGAAACGGAGAGGGTTGAGAGAATGAAAACACTGAGCAATCCTGCATCAACTGCAAGGCCGAAAACAATTTCATGTTTCCTTGACTATCCGTCTTACTGGGTGTCACAATATCTGGCAACGTATACATGGCACTATCGGGCGTGGTCTACCTTATAGACACCCTACGCCAAAATCGCGTTGAATATACCTGCTGCAAAAGCGGCTTCTTCTTGACAATATGCCCACGTGCGCGTATGATGGCGCGCATGAACAGTGCAGACTACCGTGTAGCCGATATGGCGCTCAGTGATTGGGGGCGCAAAGAAATTGAAGTCTCCGAATTTGAAATGCCGGGTCTGATGGCCTGCCGCGAGAAGTATGGTCCCGAGCAGCCGCTGGCCGGGGTGCGCATCACCGGGTCTCTGCACATGACGATTCAGACGGCCATTCTCATTGAAACGCTGGTGGCGCTGGGTGCCGAGGTACGCTGGGCCAGCTGCAACATTTTCTCCACCCAAGACCACGCAGCCGCCGCGATTGCCGCTGCGGGTGTGCCGGTGTTTGCCTGGAAGGGCGAGACGCTGGAAGAGTACTGGGAATGCACCTGGCAGGCACTGAGCCACAAGGATGGCATGGGTCCGCAGTTGATTGTGGATGACGGTGGCGATGCCACCCTGCTGCTGCACAAGGGGTACGACATGGAGAACGGCGATGACTGGGTGAACACCCCCTCCGAGAGCGAGGAAGAGGCCGTCATCAAGAGCCTGCTCAAGCGCATTGGTGCCGAGCAGCCAGGCATTTTCCACAAGTGGATTCCCGAGATTAAGGGTGTATCCGAGGAGACGACAACGGGTGTGCACCGCCTCTACCAGATGGAGCGCGAAGGCCGCCTACTCTTCCCCGCCATCAACGTGAACGATTCTGTCACCAAGAGCAAGTTCGACAACCTGTACGGCTGCCGCGAAAGCCTGACGGACGGCATCAAGCGCGCCACAGACGTGATGATTGCCGGCAAGGTGGCCGTCATCTGCGGTTATGGCGATGTGGGCAAGGGCTGCGCCCAGGCTCTGCGCGGGCTGGGTGCCCAGGTCATCGTGACGGAGGCAGACCCCATCTGCGCTTTGCAAGCCGCCATGGAGGGTTACCGCGTCCTCACCGTGGAAGACACGCTGGGCATGGCCGACATTTATGTGACCTGCACCGGCAACTGCGACATCATCACCCTGGAGCACATGGAGCAGATGAAGGACCAGGCCATCGTGTGCAACATCGGCCACTTCGACAACGAGATTCAGGTCTCCCGCTTGCAGGCTCGCGAGGGCATCGTATGCACCAACATCAAGCCGCAGGTGGATAAGTACACCTTCCCGGATGGCCACAGCCTGTACCTGCTGGCCGAGGGCCGCCTGGTGAACCTGGGCTGCGCCACAGGCCACGCTTCCTTCGTGATGAGCAACAGCTTCACCAACCAGGTGCTGGCTCAGATTGCCCTGTGGAAAGAACGCGAAACCGCCCGCCCCGGGGTGAAAGTGCTGCCCAAGATTCTGGATGAAGAAGTGGCCCGCCTGCACCTGGCCAAGCTGGGAGTGCGCCTCACCACCCTCACCCAGAAACAGGCAGACTACATCGGCGTGCCGGTGGCCGGTCCGTACAAGACGGATGCCTACCGCTACTGATTTTTTCACCATTTACACACACAGCCCCCTGCCATGGCGGATTACGTGTTGGAAAAAGAGCTCAGCTGGTTGTACTCTACCCAGACCTTCGGCATCAAGCTGGGGTTGGAGGGGATGACCCGCCTGCTCCGAGCCTGTGGGGTGTATTACCCCAAGGCACGCGTCATCCACGTGGCAGGCACCAACGGCAAAGGCTCCACCTGCGCCTTTGCCGAATCTGTGGCACGCGCAGCGGGCTACAGCACAGGCTTATTCACCTCCCCGCATCTGGTGGAGTTTGGCGAGCGCATCCGGGTGAATGGCGCCAACATCCCGGCGGCAGATGCAGCCCGGCTCATTGCCCAGGTGCGAGGCATCATCTCCACGTGGGAAAACTCCCCCACCTTTTTTGAGATTGTGCTGGCTGTGGCCATGCTCTACTTTGCCGAGCAAGAGGTGGACATCATCATCCTGGAAACCGGCATGGGCGGCAGGCTGGATGCCACCAACGCCGTGCCCAAAGATGTGGCCGTCATCACCCCCATTGATATCGACCACACCCAGTACCTCGGCGAGACGCTCTATGACATCGCCGGTGAAAAGGCCGCCATCATCTCCTGGCACCGCCCCGCCGTAGTCGCTCCCCAGCTGCCGGATGCCCTGCGCGCCATCCACGAAGCAGCCCGGCACATGGATACAGACTACCGCATCGTGACCGAAGAATGCGAGCTGCCCCTGGGCCTGTATGGCAGCTACCAGCGCCGCAACGCCGCTCTGGCTCTGGCAGCCCTGCGCGCCCTGCCGCATTTCCTCTGCTCGGAAGCAGAAATGGCTCGCGGTCTGGCAGAGGTGCGCTGGCCCGGCCGCTTTGAAGAAATAGCCCCCGGTGTGGTGATGGATGGAGCCCACAACCCGCAGGCGATGCGCGTGCTAGTGCAAACCTGGCAAGCCCGCTTCCCCGGGCAGAAAGCCCGCTGTATCTATGCCGGCTCTGCCGATAAAGCGCTGGACGAGGTCATCACCCTGCTCTCCCCCATCGTCGGTGAATGGGTGCTGCCCCCCGTCAACTCCCCGCGCATCCTTCCCCAGGACGAAATGGCCGAAAAAGTGCGTACTCTTTGCCCGGAAACACCGCTTTCCTGCCCTGCCACGCTGGCAGAAATTCTGCATTTTGGCACCCAAAACACCCCCACGCTCATCTGTGGCTCTTTCTTCCTGCTGGGTGAGGCTAAAGCCCTGCTTGCCAAGGCTGATTACCACCCCACCGCGCAATAACACCGTCGAAAAAGTAAAGATTTCTTAAAAAAAATCCTTACAACGGGTGCTTGGCGTATTTTTTGGATTGAACTGCTCAATCCAAGTGATATAATGAGCCCGTTATGAGTACAGATACAGCAAAGGCCGACCTGCCGGCCTCAGTTAAGAGCTATGCCCTCTACCTGATGGTCATGGCTGGTCTTGGTGGTCTCTTGTATGGTATTGACGTAGGCGTGATTGCCGCTGCTCTGCCCTACATTGAGAAGACTTCTACCTACACGCCTGCAGAACTGGCATTGGTGGTGGCTGCGGTGCTTTTCGGCTCCGTGCTTTCCTCCCTGTTCGCCGGTATGCTGGCCGAATGGCTGGGCCGCAGGAAGGTTATCATCCTTTCCGCCCTGCTTTTCACCCTGAGCATCCCCGTCATCTGCTTCTCCAACGGCATGTTCGGCATGCTGCTGGGTGGCCGTATCCTGCAGGGTGCTTCCGCCGGTCTGGTGGGTGTGGTGGTTCCCATGTATCTGGCTGAATGCTTGGACGCCGACTCCCGTGGTAAGGGTACCGGCATGTTCCAGTTCATGCTCACGGTGGGTCTTGTGTTTGCTGCTGTGATTGGTCTGGTGACCACCGAGTTGGTGGGCGCTGCCGACGATGTGACTGTGGCTGCAGCCGACAAGATTGCTGCTTGGCAGACGATTTTCTGGTGCTCCGCCATCCCCGGCGTGATTCTTTTCTTCGGTGCTTTCCGTCTGAAGGAATCCCCCCGTTGGCTGTACATGCGCGGCAAGGAAGACCAGGCTCTCATCTCCCTGGCCTCCAACAACGGCGAAGCTGCCGCCAAGGCTATTCTGGATGAAATGAAGGCCACGGATGCTGCCGCCAAGGCAGAAAAGGAAGCCATGGCCGAAGCCTCCAAGGGCGACTCCCTCCTCCAGCGCAAGTACGTTATCCCCTTCATTCTGGCCGTTATCGTGCTGGCTTGCACGCAGGCCACGGGTATCAACTCCGTGCTCAACTACTCCGTGAAGATCTTCCAGCAGGCCGGTTTGGAAGGTTCTCAGGCCAACTGGGCTGACTTCGCCATCAAGGTAGTGAACATGCTCATGACCATCGTGGCCGTCTCCCTGGTGGACAAGAAGGGTCGTACCTTCCTGCTCAAGATGGGCACGCTGGGCATCATCGCCGGTCTGGCCGGTGTGGGTGCTGTCTTCTTCACCGTGGAAAATGACCGCGTGGACGTGACGGCCGATGTGGCCGCCCTCGTAGCCGACAACAGCCTCAACGTCTCTGTGGCTGATGCCGTGGCCAAGGCCATGCAGAATGGCGATGTGGCCGCCGCTCACCCCGACTTCATGCAGGGTGCCTCCGTGACCCCCGGCATGCAGCTCATCGTGACCTACACCCAGGGCACCGACAGCAAACAGGAAGTGGCTGAGTTCCGTGGCGCAGACGTGGCGGAAGGCGCTTCCGTGGCCATCGCCAAGGACCTCGCCCTGGCTCCCAACTTCTTTGACAAGCTCTGCTTCTGGAGCACCCCGCTGCCCGAAGGCACCGTGAAGGAAGTGACCATCACCCGCGCTGAAATCGGCAAGAAGCCCAGCGCCATCACCGGTTGGCTGGTCACCAGCTTCTTCGTGGTGTTCATCGCCTTCTATGCCGCAGGTCCCGGCGTGTGCGTATGGCTGGCTCTCTCCGAGCTGATGCCCACCCGCATCCGCGCCAATGGTATGGCTATCGCCCTGCTCATCAACCAGGGTGTATCCACCACCATCGCAGGTACCTTCCTGCCCTGGGTCGGCGCTTCCGGTTACTCCAGCGTCTTCTTCACGCTGGCCGGTTTCACCGTCATCTACTTCATCACGGCCGCCTTCTTCATGCCTGAGACCAAGGGCCGTACCCTCGAGGAAATCGAACAGTACTTCACCACCGGCAAGATGCCTTCCCGCAAGGACGAGAAGGACGAAGCCGAGGCCAAGGCCTGATTCACCTCCTGATTCTCTTCTCTCTCTCACTATAACTTACTCTACATACATGCCGGGTTCGCAAGAGCCCGGCATGTATCGTTTTTGGTGCAGGGAGAAAAAACATAGTTTGCCATGGGCGCAAAAATGCGGTAGAATAGCTGACATGAAGCGAGGAATGTGTGTACTGATGGGCATATTGGGGCTGGCTGCGGGTGTGCAGATGGCCATGGGTCAACCGGGAACTGAGCGTAAGGTGGCCTATGATGCAGCTACCCTGCAAGCCAACGACAAAGCCCCTGCGGCCACACAGCTCAGCCTGAGAGCAGCGAATACAGCGCGGCTGATTGTCGGCACCAACGCTCCTTTTGATGTTGAGAACGGCGAGCGCATCCTCCACATGAGTGGCTGGCGCGGAGAACGCTGCAGCGCCCAGCTGGCGGCCAGCACCCATGGCGGCCAAACAGATGCGATGCAAGTAACCAGCACTGCGCTGACCATGGGACCACACAGCATCCCCGCCCAGGTGAGCATGATACGCTACACCAAGGCCCATGGTAAATTGGTGGCCGACATCATCGGCACCGAACGCAGCTGCCCGAACCCGGCCGGCGTCCACCGCGGCGTGTGGCTCCGGGTCGATATCCCTCAAGATGCCGCACCGGGTGTATACAAAGGGAGCGTAAGCATCAGCGCCCCGGGCTGCGAGCCCGCCACGCATGACATTGAGCTGCGTGTAGAAGATGCCACCCTGCCGGAGCCGAAGGATTGGCGCATTCACCTGGATTTGTGGCAGCACCCGCAGGCCGTGGCCCGTTGGCACGATGTCGAGCCGTGGTCTGCCGAGCATTTTGCGCTGCTGCGCCCCATCATGAAACGCCTGGCCGACGCCGGGCAAAAGTGCATCACCTGCACCGTGCTGGATGAAGCCTGGAATGGCCAGACCTACGATACCTTCCCCTCCATGGTGCGCTGGATTCGCGGCAAAGATGGCCGCATGCGCTATGATTACAGCGCGCTGGATGCCTGGGTGAGCTTCATGCACGATGAGATAGGCATCCGCGAGCAAATCAGCTGCTATTCCATGCTCCCCTGGCATCTGAAAGTACGCTATTACGATGAAGCCAGCGGGCACGAGGGCTACCTCTCGGCCACCCCCGGCAAGCCTGAGTTCGAAGCCGTGTGGGTGCCGTTCTTGCAGGATTTTCACCGCCACATGCAGGAAAAAGGCTGGGCGAAGAAGACCTGCATCGCCATCGATGAGCGTCCCGACCCCATGGTACGCGCAGCCATGAAACTGGTGGCAGAGCACGCACCCTCCTTCCGCATTGCATCGGCGGTGGACAAGCCCTCGGCCCTCACCCGCGAGGTATACAACATCTCCCCCGTGCTCACCCATGCCGGCAGCGCCCTGGGCGACCTGCTGCGCGAGCGCAAAGCCGCCGGCCGCATCACCACTTTCTACGTGTGCCTGCACCCCACCACGCCCAACACCTTCACCCACTCTGCCCCCGCCGAGTCTGAATGGCTGGGCTTCTTTGCCGCCGCCAACGGGCTGGATGGCTTCCTGCGCTGGGCCTACAACTCATGGAACCGCAACCCCATGGAGTGCACGGATTTTGTACACTGGCCCTCGGGCGATTGCTTCCTGGTCTACCCCGGCAATCGCAGCTCCATCCGCTTCGAGCGCCTGCGAGATGGTATCGAGGAGTACGAAAAAATCAATCTCCTGCGCGCCCGCGCAGCGGAATCTCCCGAAGCCGCGGCCGCCGTGGAGCGCATGAATGAACACCTGGCTGCTATCTTTACGGTGGAAAACAGCAAGCAGCCGCATCATACGGCAGATGTGGAACACGCCCGCAGCATCATCCGGGATACCTTGGAAGCATTATCGAAAGACACACCTGCAAGAGATTGACAAGAATATCCCTTTGCAAAGGTAGAAGCGGGGTGTATACTCGTGGCATACACAACACATTGCCACCATGCACACCCTGCGTTATACCCCCATACCCGCTTCATTTTACAGCGCACGCCGCGATGCCCTGGCCGCCAAGCTGCCCGCCGGTTCGCTGATCATCATCCATGCCAACGACATTTATCCCACCAATGCCGATGGCACGATGCCGCACCACCAGAACGCCAATTTGTTCTACCTGACCGGCATTGACCAGGAAGAAACGGTGCTGCTGATGCGCGTGGGCGAGCAAGGCACCCACGAGGACACCTTGCTGCTGCGCGAGACGAATGAGCATATCATCATCTGGGAGGGCGCCCGCCTGACCAAGGAATTGGGCACCGCACTCAGCGGTATCGAGGACGTACGCTGGACAGATGAGTACAATGCCCTGCTGGCCGAATGGGTACCCGCTGCCGAGGAAGTGTGGCTGGAGCGCGACAACCACCCCCGCCGCTACACCTACGTGCAAACCCGCAACGAGCGCTATGCCGCCGCCCTGCAAGCCTGCTACCCGGACACCAAGGTGTGTTGCCTTTACGAGCTGCTGGCCGAGATGCGCCTGGTGAAGACCGAGGAAGAACTGCAACAGCTGCGCGAGGCCTGCCGCATCACCGGCGAGGGCTTCACCGAAGTGCTGCGCAGCATCAAACCCGGCATGGGTGAGTGGGAAATTGAGGCTGCTCTCAGCGCCGCATACATCCGCCGCCGCGCCCGCAAATTCTCCTTCCAACCCATCATTGCCAGCGGTGCAGATACCTGCGTGCTGCACTACATCTCCAACCACAAATGCTGCGCAGATGGCGACCTCATCCTCTTTGATATCGGCGCAGAATACGGCGGCTACGCCGGCGATATGAGCCGCACCATCCCCGCCAATGGCAAGTTCTCCCCCCGCCAAAAGGCTGTGTACGAAGCCTGCCTGGCTGTGCATTACTATGCCCGTGAAATTATGCGCCCCGGCCTGCTCAAGTCCGAGTACGAGCGCTTGGTACGCGTACGCATGGCTGCCGAGCTGGTGAAGCTGGGCTTGCTCACGCAGGAGGAAGTGGACGCCGCGCCGGAGAACCCGCTGTGCGTGCGCCGCTACTTCATGCACGGCACCTCTCACCCCCTGGGCATCGATGTGCATGATGTGGGCCCCGCTGACCCCGTCTTTGCCGAAAACCAGGTCTGGACCATCGAACCCGGTATCTACATTGCCGAGGAAAACATCGGCATCCGCATCGAGACGGATGTGGTCATCCACGCCGATTATACTGAGGATCTCATCCCCAATGCTCCGCTCGAAGTGGCCGATATCGAAGCCGCCATGAGCTGACGCCCCCTTTCCTCAGTCCAAAAAAAATCACCTTTCGAGCAAACCTCGAAAGGTGATTTTTTTGAATGGGAAGCGGCTATTACTTCTTGATGCGGTCATCTTCCCCGGGTCCCCAGGAGGGGAGGAAATCCGGGATGCGGTGACCGGAGCCGGGGCAATCTGCCGGCACGCGGTACTGAGCGCGGGCGGCGTTGTATTTCGCCATCATTTCCTGCATCACGCCGGCATAGGCGGGGTCCTGAGACACATTGCGCAGCTGCTGGGGATCCGTCTCATTGTCGATGAGCAGCCACTCATTCTCGGGCTTGCGCACGCCACTCTTGCGCTCGTAATCCAGCGGGGTCCAGATGCGGGCAAAGGTGTAGCGGGCGGTGCGAATGCCATCGTGGCGGGGGGCGTTGTGCTCACCGGGTTGCTCATAGAAAGCATAGTACAGGGGACGGTCCACAAAGGCGGGAGCCTCGCCCGTGCTCAGCAACGGCACCATGGACATACCCTCCATCGTGCGGGTGTTTTCCGGAGTGTCAGCCTTGGCGAGCTCCAGCAGCGTGGGAGCGTAGTCGATATTCTGCACCATGGCGTTGCTGCGCTTGCCGGCGGGGATTTTGCCCTTCCAGCGCATGATGAGCGGCATGCGCATGGATTCCTCAAAAATCCAACGCTTGTCATAGAGACCGTGCTCACCCAGGTAGAAGCTCTGGTCGCCCACGTAGACCACCAGGGTGTTTTCGGAAAGACCGGCGTTGTCCAAATACTCCAGCAGGGAGGAGATGGATTCATCCAGCGAGAGGATGCACCCCAGGTAATCCTCCATGTACCAACGCCAGCGCTGCTCGGTCATATCCTGCTGGGTCTTGTACTTACCGGCGCGCATATTGGCCACGAACTCATCCGTGCGGGCGTTGAAGAAATCGCGATACACGCCCTGCAAGCCGGGCTCAATCCAATCCATGCTCCACCCGAGGTTGGTCTTGGGTGCAAACTTGGGCTGGTGCTTCTCAATATCAAAATCAGCAGGTACCTGGCCGGCAAACTCGCCACGATTGAGCTTGTTGCGCAGCTGCCACTTGGGCACAATCTCCTTCATCACATCAAAGGGGATGCGGTCATACACCAAGTGGTTGTCATTCCAGTTGCAGAGATCCCAGCCCACGGTCTGTCGGTTGTGCTGCATGAACTCGGGGCGGTTGCTCCAGTCATCGTGCAGAGTGGCGGGGGGAGTCATCTTGGCTACATGCTTTTTGATGATGTCCAGATGGCGCACAGCGGGCAGCCAGTTGCGGTGCGGAGCCTTGTGGCCCACCACCAGCGCAAAGGGCTTGCTGCGATCGCGGCTCTCCATCCAGGTGATAGCCATGTTGGTGACCACATCCGTCACATAGCCACGCATGCGATTGCTGCGGGTGCTGTTGTTGGGACCGGCGGAGAGGAAGGTGGAGTTGAGATAATCGCCCTGGCTGGGGAAGACTTGCCAGGAATCAAAACCGGTGGGGCGGGAAATGAGGTGCCACTTGCCCACAATACCCGTCTGGTAGCCGGCCTTCTGCAGCATCTTGGGGTAGGTGGGCTGGTCGCCGTTGAAAGCGGGGCCACCGTAGTTGTACAAGAAGCCGTTGTTGTGGGAGTGGCGCCCCGTCAGCATGCAGGCGCGCGACGGCCCACACAGGGAGTTGGCGCAATAGGCGCGGTCAAACACCATACCTTCATTCGCCAGACGTCGGAAACCGGGCAGCGGTACCGGGCTGTCTTTCTCGCATGTGCCCAAGGCGTTCACGCCGTGGTCATCCGAGATGATGAAGAGAATATTCGGCCGCTCATCTGCTGCACTTGCAACAGAAAGTACCCCCATAACCATAGCCGCCATCGCGGCAAGTGTGCGAGAGATTGTCATACGCCACTATACCTACCATGTTCCCCTCGAGAAGTCAATCTCATATTCTCGCGTACGCGTTAGTAACAAAATTAAGAATATGTTATTTTCTTCTTGACATATTCACAAAAGCGCGCAGAATGTTATTTGTTAGGGATGCTATTCATTCCAACAATTATTTAAAATCCAAACTTACACAAGAATATGAAATTGAAAATAGTCTCTATGGCTCTTGCAGTAGCAGCCTTGTCTAGCTGCATGCAAAACATGCCGCCTGCACCGCTGCATGCTGTCAGACCGCTGACAGGCGATGTGAATACCGATCGTCACAACGTCAAGATGGTATGTGGTCGCGCCTATGGTGAATCCCATGGTTTCAATTTGCTGGGTATCATTCCGATTACCAAGGCAAGCGAATCGGAAGCCGTGGATCGCATGTATGAAAACGCCCAGAAGCGCGGTGCCAAGCTCGAAGGTCCCCGCCAATTTGTGAACACCTCCTACGAGAAGAGCGCCAACTACTTCCTGGTGGGCAGCCGCCCTGTTATCCGCGTCGCTGCAGACCTTGTCGAAATTCAGGGTGCAGCACCCGCACCGGCAGCAACACCTGAAGCACCGGCCCCGGCACAACAGGAGGATTCCGGTCTCAGCATCGGTGATATCATCACTGCTCCCTACAAGTGGTGTGGCCAAATCATCAGTTCTGTATTTGGAGCCTAATGTTTAACCTGAAACATCATCATCCATATGAATAAAAATCTTCTTACAGCTACTATCGCGCTTGGTCTGGCTCTCAGCACTACCAGCTGCATTACTCAGAGCTACTCTTCCCCCAGCGGTAGCCACTTCTTTCATTCTGAAATAGCCGGTGCATACCATGGCGATCATGCCGACACCGGCAATTATAACAAGCCCATCAACGTTGACAGCACAGATGTGCAAGTCATCTGCCCCCGTGCCGTGGGCAAATCCACTGGTTTCAAATTGCTGGGGTTCATCCCCGTACGCCTTGCCAGCGAAACAGAAGCTGTCAACAACATGTATCAGGATGCTCGCGACCGTGGCTGCCCCCCCGAAGGTAAGGCCAGCCATTTCATCAACCATTCTGTTGAGTATAGCAGCAACTACAAAATCTTATACAGCCGCCCCGAGGTACGCGCCAGTGGCGACCTTGTCGAAATTCTGCCTCCCGGCAAGGGTTTTCAGAAACTGACAGGGCAATCCACAGCCGCTGCCACACCGGCTCCTAAGAAAAAGCGCTGATGAAACGGCTCTTTTGATGCAATAAGCACTCACCCAACCAGACACTCTGTTGTTCATCCGGACAACAGGGTGTTTTGTTGTACGCGCGCGAGTAATCATATCATCAATTTTTCATGGCGTACGGTTCATTTCCTTGACTCTGCCCCCCGCGCTGTGGTACAAGAGCCCAGAGGCCTCCCCACCCATGAAAGACACCTTCGCCCAGCTTGTTCGACTCGGCATCATCATCCTGATGCTGGCAGCTGTGTTGTACTGGGCCGATGCAGCATGGTTTGCGCCCAACCGCCTGCCCGCTTGTGTGCAGGAAAATTTGCCGGAGGGGCGCATCTGCCTGGATACGGTGCGGGGCAAGTGGGGCAACCGCGCCGTGTGGATAGATGCCCGCAGCGCCAGCGATTTTGAGGTCAATCACCTCATGTTCAGCGACAACAGGATGTTCCCCATCCGCTCCGGCCCCGACCGCATGCAGCAGGTAGATGCCGCCATCGGCCGCCTGATGGAGGCCGAGGAGCGCAAGGAGTGCATCGTTGTCTTCTGCACGGGGGATTGCACGGCCTCCACCGAAATTGCCGCGCACCTGCGCGAGCTTGGCGTCATCTCCGCCCCCATTTATGTGCTGGAAGGCGGCTGGGATGCCCTGAAAGCAGCCGGCATGGTGCACCGCTAAGGCCATTTTGCCCCCCTTTGCAGCAAAAAATTGCATTTTTTTGAACAATTAGACTTGCAAAAAGCTGTAGAGTATTATAGTCTCCGCTATGGAAGAAATTCAGCTTGGACTTACATTTGACGACGTGCTCCTGCTTCCCTGCCTGAGCACCATCCTTCCGGGCGAGGCCGACCCCGCCTCTCAGCTTTGCGCCAATTTCCCCCTGCGCTTGCCGATTCTTTCCGCTCCCATGGATACCGTGACTGAGGTGGACATGGCCATTGCCATGGCACGCGAAGGCGGCATGGGTGTGATTCACCGCAACAACCGCATCGATGACCAGGCCGCCATGGTGGCCAAGGTGAAGCGCTTTGAAAACGCAGTCATCACCAAGCCCCTCACGGTGAGCTGCAACATGCGTCTCAGCCAGGTGAAGAGCATCATGCTCGAACACGGCTTCTCCGGTCTACCCGTGGTAGATGCCGACAACAAGCTGGAAGGCATCATCACCGGCCGCGACATGCGCGTGTGCGACGGCTGCGATCTGGACTCCCTCTGCGTGGCTGACGTGATGACCCCGCTTGCACGCCTCATCACCGGCAACCCCAACACCACCCAGGACGAAGCCCGCAAGATTCTCTACACCAACCGCATCGAAAAACTTCCCCTCGTGGATGAAAACGGCTGCCTGGCCGGCCTTATCACCGATACGGACATCCGCAAGCGCGAAGCGTTCCAGGAATCCACCAAGGACGACATGGGCCGCCTGCGTTGCGGTGCTGCCGTGGGTCCGGGTCCGGAATTCATGGCTCGCGCTCAGGCTGTGGTGGATGCCGGCGCAGATGCCCTCTTCATCGATGCCGCCACCGGCCACACCAGCCGCGTGCTGCACGTAATTGAGAAACTGCGCGAGCTTGGCAAGCCCGTGGTGGCCGGCAATGTGGTCACCCAGGACGGCGCCCGCGACCTCATCTCCGCCGGTGCCAGCGCCATCAAGGTAGGCGTGGGTCCGGGGTCCATCTGCACCACCCGCATCATCTCCGGCGTGGGTATGCCCCAGTTCACCGCCATTCAGGAAGTGGCCAAGGTGGCTCGCCCCGCAGGCGTGACCGTGATTGCCGACGGTGGCATCCGCTACTCCGGCGACGCCGTGAAGGCTCTGGCCGCCGGTGCCGACCTCATCATGATGGGTGGCATGCTCGCCGGTTGCGAGGAAAGCCCCGGTGCCGTGGTACACTACCAGGGCCGTAACTTCAAGACATACCGTGGCATGGGCTCCCTGGGCGCCATGCGTGCCGGTTCCGGCGACCGCTACGGCCAGAATGGCAGCGGCAAGATGGTGGCCGAAGGTGTGGAAGCCCGCGTTCCCTACAAGGGCAAGCTGGCAGACGTCACCTTCCAGCTTGTGGGTGGTCTGCGCTCCGGCATGGGCTACTTGGGTGCCAAGAGCCTGCAGGAGCTGCGCGACCACGCTCGCTTCGTGCGCATCACCGCCGGTGGTCTTCAGGAAAGCCACCCGCACGATGTCACCATCACCCAGGACCCCGGCAACTACAGCCGCTAAGAGCGGTCCTCACTTCTTCCCCAGCCTGCTGCACCCCCGTGCAGCAGGCTTTTTTTTGCATAGCAACAAAAAAATCATCATATTTTGCTTGCAAAAGGCGCAAGAATATGTTTAACTTTGCGCGCACTTAGTGCTGCCGCTGTAGCTCAGGGGTAGAGCAACGCATTCGTAATGCGTGGGTCGTCAGTTCAAATCTGACCAGCGGCTCTCTCTTCGGAGGGGGAACAAACGGCGCCGAGTGACACATCAAAACGCCTCCTTAGCTCAGTTGGTAGAGCAGCTGACTCTTAATCAGTTTGTCCGCGGTTCGAGCCCGCGAGGGGGTATAAAAGCGGTGCTTCTGCACCGCTTTTTTGTTGTTTGGCAACAGGCCTGTCCCCGGCGCTTGCACCAAAGCGCAATCCGCATAAAAATAATCTGTACAACGGGATAAAAAAGGATATACTAGGACAGCACAAGAGCTATCCCCGCGCACAGATGCACAGCTGATGCCTAAACGGGTGAGCATGAGCAAATGATATGCAGGTTACAAGCAGGACAGAGACATGAAAAAAGTTATCACATACGGGACTTTTGATTTACTGCACCATGGGCATCTCAACATTTTGCGCCGGGCGAAGGAGCTGGGAGATTACCTGATTGTGGGTGTGACGAATGACATGTTCGACCGCGACCGCGGCAAGCTCAATGTTCACAACAACGTACTGGAGCGAGTGGAAGCCGTGCGCGCCACGGGCTATGCAGATGAAATCATCATTGAAAACTACGTAGGCCAGAAAATTGATGACATTGAGCGCTACGGGGTAGACATCTTCGCCATCGGCTCCGATTGGGAAGGCAAGTTTGATTATCTGAACGAGTTTTGCCAGGTAGTGTATCTGCCGCGCACGCAAGGTGTGTCCTCTACCCAGTTGCGAGAAGAAAGCAGCAGCAACGTGCGCCTCGGTATCATTGGCGCAGGGCGCATTGCCACGCGTTTTGCGGCGGAGTGCGGCCATGTGGCCAGCATCACACTGAGCACCGTGTACGATATTGACAGCACCCGCGCAGCCAGCATCGCAGATGCATACGAAGGGTGCGATGTCAGCACCTCTCTGGATGAATTGTATGAGAAATCAGATGCCGTGTATGTGGCCACACCGCATCTTTGCCACTACGAGCATATCCGCCAATCGCTGGAGCGCGGCAAGCACGTCATCTGCGAAACCCCCATGGTACTGGTGGGCGATGAAGCCAAAGAGCTGTTTAATCTGGCTGAGCAAAAAAACTGCGTATTGATGGAAGCGAACAAAACGGCGCATTGCCCGGCGTTCAATCATCTCATCAACATGGTGCGCAGCGGTGTCATTGGCGAAGTGGTCGATGTGGAAGCAGCCCTTTCCAAGCTGTGGAATGATAAATCGCTCCGCGAGTTCGACCCTGAACAGGCAGGCGGCGCCATGTATGAGCTGGCATCCTATCCCCTCTTGCCCATCATCAAGCTGCTGGGGACTGATTTCAAGCAGGTGCAGTTTTACTCTCGCATAGAGAACGGGGTGGATGTCTACACGAAGGGCATCCTGTACTACCCGCACGCCACCAGTTCGTTCAAGCTGGGCCTGGGCGTAAAGACGGAAGGCAATCTCGTCATCTCCGGCACCAAGGGCTACGCCTATGTGGAGTCCCCATGGTGGAAAACGGATTACTTTGAGCTCCGATACGAGAACCGCAACAACAACAAGCGCTTCTTCTACAAATGGGATGGAGAAGGCTTGCGCTACGAGATACAAGAGTTCATCAGCTGCGTACTTTCCGGGCGTTTCAGCACACATCGTTTGCGCCGCCGCGAGAGCATCGCCATGGCGGCCATCATGGAGCAATTCACCAAAAAATCAAACACAACGGAAATCTGAAACAGCATGAAAGAGGTTCTTATCGTAGGTGGAGCAAGCGGCATTGGATTATCCGTCGCGATGCAGCTGGTGGAGCGTCCCGGTGTGCAGCGTGTTCATATTGTCGACAAGCAGGCGCTGGCTCCGGAATATGCGCATGAAAAAATCAGCAGCTACATCTTCGACCTCACCGCCGAGGATTATAGCTTCTTCGACACCTTCACCGATGTGGATTCCTTGTTCATCTCCGCTGGTTTTGGCAAACTAGGGCTGTTCAAGGACATGCCGGAGCAGATGATTTCCACCTATTTTCAGGTGAACACCATACCGGCTATCAGGCTGATTCATCATTTTTACAACAAGCTGGAAGCCGCAAATCCGTTCTATTGCGGGGTTATGGTGAGCATTTCCGGTTACCTTTCCTCCCCCTTCTTCTCCGTCTATGGTGCCACCAAGGCAGCGCTGCGATTCTTTATTGAGAGCGTCAACGTAGAACTGGAGAAAAATGGCAGCGCCAACAAGGTGCTCAACATCTCCCCCGGTTCCATCAAGGGCACCGGCTTCTACAAAGGCGCCACGGATTTATCCCAAACAGCGGCTCTCGCCGGCGAAATCATCGCCCAGATGGAGAGCCGAAATGATTTATTCATCCCCCAGTACGATGAAATCTTCCGCAACGTCCTGGAGCGCTACCACGATGACTTCCGCGAAGAAGGACGCCGCAGCTACGATTATAAACTGAACAGTGGTAGAATGTAAGCCCCCACTTCCTTTTTCAGGGGGAGTCCGGTATTCCGCATTTTCTGCTTCGGCAAAACATGTAAATTGCAAGAATAAATGCGACACAAGCATTCTGTCACTGGCAATTTTAAGAGAAGAGCCATGGGAAGAGGCTCTTAGCTTACGTTCATCGCTTGCGCGGTCAGCGGAGTAGGTAGAAAAAGCAATGAGCTCCGAGTTAAGATGAGTGACACGCCCACGTTGAAGCTCACGATAGATAGTGGAGCGATGCACCTCCAGTAAGTCAGCGATTTGAGAGACAGGTACATGTTTTCTGTACAATTTTTCAATAATTTGACGTTCCGAGTCGATAATATGCTTGCCTTTTCTGAGAGAAGTAGTAGTCTTCAGTTTAATAATGTAACAGTTTAACATGTAAATAATGCGCTTATGAGTACGGTGCAGTCTGACGTATCTAAAAAAAGAAGCAGGACGCTGGATGTCCTGAGAGGTGTTGCTATTTTAATTGTGGTTATTGCACATGCTATGCAGTTTTCCGCGCTCCCTGAAGAAGAAAGTCTACTCTGGGCGCGTTTTATCCGTCCGTTCCAGATGCCACTGCTTTTCATGATCAGTGGCTGGGCCCTTGCTTTTTCGTTCCCGCCACGGAGTAATTCTGTGTTTTTGCGCAAGAAAGCAGAACGCTTGTTTGTGCCCTATGTGGTGTGGATGCTGGTGTTGTATGCTGTAGAGATACTTCTGGGGAGTAAAAGTTTCTCCATGGCCGGACTATGGGATGAGTTTATCAAGTCGGATTTCTGGTTCCTGCGTGCGTTGTTTGTCAATTACTTAGCTGTCTGGGTTGGTCTTCTGGTGTGGAATAAGTGGTTCAAGGAAAAGAAATGGGGCCCGCTGGTGGTTGTCATTATGGGGTTAGTGGTGGTTCTGCTTCTTCGCAAGATAGATTTGTTGCGACCCACGGCCAATGGCTGGTTCTACCAGTGGTTCCTCACAGGGTATCTGGTTCATGTCTTTGCAAATAAGAATCGTGACAGAGTTGTTCTCTGGTTGACAAAGTATAGTGGCATAATAGCACTGGTATCTGCCGTTGTACTGCTGACTCTTGCTGTTTCTGTGTACTTCTGCAATCTGTCGCAGAATCTCGTGGCGTATCTCTCCATTCCCTGCATTTGCCTGTTGGTGGTTATTTACGCAGATTGTATACCTGCGCTGTTGTCCAGATTGTTTGCGCATTGGGGGGCTATTTCTTTGTCCATCTACGCCATACACTCCTGTCTATTCATTACCGTAAGTGCTCCGAATATTGGTTTGATTGCAGAATGGCCTTATGCGGCAAGAGTTCTACTGTTGTCTGTAACTTGGATGTTGGGTTGTGAGCTCCTAAACTGGCTGTTCATGAAGACACGCATTACCCGAGCTCTTCTCCTCGGTGAAGTGAAGAAATAATTCCCGAGGTTCTACCTTTTTTTACCGTATCTGTGGGGCCTCAAAACAGTCATCCTCCCAAAAAATGGGTGATTTCATGTAATGTTCTTCGGAAGAATCATAGCTATCCAAAATAGGAAAGCTCCCAAAGCAGAGTGTTTCTATATCAAGATTTAATAGATATAATCATCTGTATTGGCAAATAGCCCATCTGGTACAAATCAGGGGGACTTTTTTCTTGAAAAAAGCTTCTATAAGACAGGCTCTCTGTAAAGAAGCGTGATTTGGTGGCATTCTTTAGAACACTTTTTGGTCAGCGATGCTATCAGCAAAGCCTTTTTGCAAAAAGTGTGCAGGAAGTAAGCCAATGAATTGTAAATTGCAAGAATAAATGCGACACATTCGAATAAAAGTGGAGGTTAAACTGAGATTCTGTTAGAATGAAACGAATATACTTTGGCGAGTTAACTATACCACCTTTTATTCTGAAGAGCACCTTTTTTGTGCCCTCATGGTGTCGCATTTAATTTTGCAACTTTCATGCTTCGGCAAAACATACTTTTTTGCTGGAGCTGGGGGCGGGTATCGTGTAGAATAAAAGGGATATGGCACAGGGACTCATCAAAGGCATCGTACTGGCTGCGCTGGCGCTTCCGCTGGCATGGGCTGCAGGGGACAAGAAGAAAGAGACAGAAAGTTTCCCGCGCGAGCTGCCGGGCGGGTGGGTCTATGCCTGGGGGGATGAGTTCAACGGCTCCAAGCTCAACGAAAAGAAGTGGAAATACGAGCTGGGCGTGGTGCGCAACCACGGGGCCTCGCAAGCCTACACCAAGAGCTGTGTGCGCCTGAAAAACGGCAAGCTGCAGCTCATTTCCCGCGCCAAGGAAACCCGCAACAGCACCTACAAACGCAACTCCGAACATTGGAATGAGAAAATCCGCACCCAGCCCTATGCCAGTGGTTCTGTCACCACGCGTGATGTGAAACATTTTGAACTGCCGGGGCGTCTGGAGTTCCGCGCCAAGGTTCCCAAAGCCAAGGGAGCCTGGCCCGCCATCTGGACCATGCATGTGAACCAATACGGCTGGCCCGCCAACGGCGAAATCGACATACTGGAGCACATCTCCCAGGAACCGAACACCTGCTACTCCATCTTCCGCTGGGGTGCCAACGGTACCAACCAGGAACACAAGGTGGTGCGCACCACCCAATTCCCGGATTACAGCAAAGAGTTTCACACCTATGTGCTGGAGTGGGATGCCGAGATGATGCGCATCCTCATCGATAATCGCGAGGTAGGCCGCGTCGCTATGTCCGAGGCCAATTACCCCGATGGCAACAACCCGCTCAAGACCCCGTGCTACATCATCATGAACACCGCCATCGGTGGCCCCGGCACCTGGCCGGAGCAGCCGGATGCCTCGCACTACCCGGTTGTGTTTGAAATTGACTACGTGCGCTACTACACGAAAAAGACACAGGATTAAGGCGTAAAAAGCTTGAAAAAAGCCCCCCGAACAGGTAGACTGGACGGCACACATTTTCCCTATGGCCAGCGGTAGCACCATAAGCCCGATGATGGATCAGTACCTGCGGATGAAGCAGTCACTGCCGGAGGACGTATGGCTGTTTTTCCGCCTGGGGGATTTCTACGAAATGTTCTTTGAAGATGCGGTGGAATGCTCTGCCGCACTGGGGCTCACCCTCACCAAGCGCCAGACCATCCCGATGTGTGGCGTGCCCTATCACGCAGCCGAGGGCTACATTGGCCAGGCTGTGAAGATGGGCAAGCGCGTGGCCATTGCCGAGCAGATGAGCACGCCGATACCGGGCAAGCTGGTAGAGCGAGAAATCACCCGCATTATCTCTGCCGGCACGCTGGCCGATTTATCCCTGTTGGATGAAGGGGAACACAACTACATCGTCGCATGCTACCGCGATAAAAAAGTGTGGGGGCTTGCCTGTGCCGACCACACCACGGGCGAGTTCACCGTGGCAGACTACGATAGCTACGAGGCCCTTGTGGATGAAATAGGCCGCATTCACCCCCGCGAGTTGCTCGTGAGCGATGAACAGCGGGAGTCCTTCCCCGCCCCCCTGCCCGTCACCCAATACTACGATGGCTACACCTTCCTGCCCGGTGTGGCAAAGCCCTTCTTGGAATGCCACTTCCGCGTGCACTCGCTGGAGGGGTTCGGCTGCGCTGGGCTCTCTGCCTCGCTCGGGGCGGCTGCGGCCATCCTGCACTACCTCAAAAACCAACTGCGCCGCAGCACCGAGCACCTGCGCAAGCTCGCCCTGCGCCCCACCGACAAGGCTGTGCTGATTGATGCAGCCAGCCGCCGCAATCTCGACCTCACCGAGGCTCGCGGTGGCTTCAAAAACACCCTGCTGGGCACGCTGGATGGCACCTCCACCCCCATGGGTGCCCGCCTGATGCGCGATTGGATTCTGCACCCCATCTGCGACCTGGCCGAGCTGACCCGCCGCCAGGAGCTCATCGCCGGGTTCCTCACCGAGCCTTTCCTGATGAGCCAGCTGCGCGATTCCCTCAAGGGCGTGCGCGACCTGGAGCGCCTGACCTCCCGCCTGGCGCAGAACGCCGGCAACGCGCGAGATTTGCTGGCGCTGGGCACCTCGCTGGCGCGCCTGCCGGATGTAGCGCAGGATTTGCACGTGTTGGAGATGCGCCAAGCGCTTTTTGCGCCGCTGCGCAGTCAACTGGGCAACTTTGCTGATTTGACAGACCTGCTCAACCGCGCGGTGACAGATGAGCCCCCCACCACGCTGAAAGACGGCGGCATGATACGCGATGGCTACGATGCGCATCTGGATGAACTGCGCATGGCCTCCCGCAAGGGTAAGGACTGGCTCACC
Organism: Akkermansia sp.; assembly: GCA_045650805.1. Lineage (GTDB taxonomy): Bacteria > Verrucomicrobiota > Verrucomicrobiia > Verrucomicrobiales > Akkermansiaceae > Akkermansia. The sequence goes on along the minus strand of JAZRRO010000004.1, from coordinate 2,150 downwards.
GAGCTGGAAACCCGCGAACGCGCCGCCACCGGGATTGATTCCCTCAAAATCCGCTACAACAACGTCTTCGGCTACTATATCGAAGTCACCAAAGCCAACTACGCCAAGGTGCCGGCACACTACACCCGCAAGCAAACGCTGGCCAATGCCGAGCGCTTTGTGACCGAGGAGCTCAAGAAGATGGAGGGCACCATCCTGGGGGCAGATGAACGCTCCCGCCAGCTGGAGTATGAAGTGTTCTGCCACCTGCGGGATGAAGTGGCCGCCTATATCGACCGCATCCAGGCCAGCTCTGCCGCGCTGGCGGAGATTGACGTGCTGCTGAGCCTGGCCGAGACAGCGCAAAAATACCGCTACTGCCGCCCTGTGCTGGATATGGGCCGCACGCTCACCATCACCAATGGCCGCCACCCTGTCATCGAGCAGGTTCAAACCGACTCCGCCTTTGTGCCCAATGATACGGACATGGGCGAGCAGCAGAACCGCCTCATCATCCTCACCGGTCCCAACATGGCCGGTAAGAGTACCTACATCCGCCAGGTGGCGCTCATCACCCTCATGGCGCAAATGGGCTCCTATGTGCCGGCAGAAGCCGCCCACATCGGCCTGGTAGACCGCATTTTCTGCCGCGTCGGTGCCAGCGATGACATCGCCCGCGGGCAATCCACCTTCATGGTGGAGATGAGCGAGACCGCCCTCATCCTCAACAATGCCAGCGAGCGCTCCCTGGTGATTCTGGATGAAATCGGCCGTGGCACCGCCACGTTCGATGGTCTCTCCATTGCCTGGGCCGTGGCTGAGCATCTGCACGATGTCATCGGCTCCCGCACCCTCTTTGCCACCCACTACCACGAAATGGTGGACCTGCAGCACACCCACCCCGGCATCAGCAACTGGCACGTGGGAGTGCGCCAGTGGAAGGATGAAATCGTCTTCCTGCGCAAGGTGCTACCCGGCCCGGCCGACAAGTCCTACGGCATCCAGGTGGCACGGCTGGCAGGGCTGCCGGCCCCCATCATCTCCCGCGCCAAGCAGATTCTGACGCACCTGGAAATGAGCGCCAGCTCCCGCGAGCCCAAAGCCACCCGCCGCAAGCAAGCCAAGGCCAGCGGGCTGCCCGCCGCCGAAACAGCAGATGACATCACCCAGCTGGACATGTTCGACATGCTGGATGACGGCATGTGAGTATCATCCCCTTTCTATCTTTTCCCCATGAGTATGAATTACCGTCGATGTGGGCGCAGCGGAGTGCTGCTGCCGGAGATTTCACTGGGACTGTGGCACAACTTCGGGCAGCCGGCCCGGCATGAGGAGTGCCGCAGCATCATCGCCCGTGCCATGGAGCTGGGCATCTGCCATTTTGACCTGGCCAACAACTACGGCCCGCCCCCCGGCGCGGCAGAAACGCGCTTTGGCGAGCTGATGCAGAGCGATTTTGCCGCCCACCGAGATGAAATGTTCATCGCCACCAAGGCGGGGCACCTCATGTGGGATGGCCCCTACGGCGATTGGGGCTCGCGCAAACACTTGCTCGCCAGTCTGGACCAATCCCTGCGCCGCATGAAGCTGGATTATGTGGATGTGTTCTACTCCCACCGCCCGGACCCCGACACCCCGCTGGAGGAAACCATGGGCGCACTCATCACCGCTGTGAAGAGCGGCAAGGCGCTCTATGCCGGGCTCTCCAAATACCCGGCGCATCTCTTCACCCGCGCCTGCGCCATGCTGAAAGAGGCGGGCGTGCCCTGCCTGCTGCACCAACTGCGCTACAACCTGCTGGACCGCGCCTGCGAGCCCTCTCAGCTGCCCGCTGTGAGCGAGCAGCATACCGGCTGCATCGTCTTCTCCCCGCTGGCTCAGGGCATGCTCACAGGCAAGTACGCGGGTGGTGTGCTCCCGGCTGAATCGCGTGCGGCCGATGCTACCTCCCCCTTCCTCAATGCAGATCAGGTGGCCACCCAGGCCGAGCGCATCGCTGTTTTCCGCCGCATTGCGGATGAAGCAGGGCTCCCCCTCACGCAGTTGGCGCTGCGCTGGCTGCTGCGCCGCCCGGAAATCACCAGCGTGCTCATCGGGGCGCGCACCGTGCAGCAGCTGGAGGATTGCGCCACCGCCGTCGGCCAGCCACCCCTGCCCCAGGATGTGCTGGA
>JAZRRO010000003.1:0-21462 GCA_045650805.1 Akkermansia sp. | reverse complement strand
CATTGTAGGCACTCTGCTGGCACAGCGCATCCGCCGCCGCGTGGCAGCCGGAGCCGCAGGCCGCGCCCGCGAGAAAGAGTTGGCCCGCATCGAGAAGCTCAGCAGCGGCATCGATTTCCTGAAAGCCATCGGTGCATTCATCGAAAGCCGCATCCCCGCCCGAGCCATGACACCGGAGCTGCAAGCCATCCTGACCAAGCGAGATGAAGAAGCCTTCCGTCCGGGTGCCACCACCACATTGGCGCCCGGGGAGAAGGAACAAATGCTGCGCCGCGTGCGCAAGGCATTGGCCGGAGTGGGCAGCACACTGGTGTTGCTGCTCTGCACCCTGCTCCCGCAACTCCAGGCTGAAGCACCTGCGACCAACACTGCTTCTGATGCCGTGGCAGCCTACGAAGCCGGGCAATACAGCAAAGCCATGCAGATGTTCCAGGCAGAAAGCGCCGTGCGCAATGAAGCTGTGCGCCTTTTCAATATCGGCAACTGCGAATACCGCTTGGGCAACCCCGGCAAAGCCGCCCTCTGCTATGCACAGGCGCTCCAGGAAGACCCCGGCTTCCCCGAGGCGCAGGCGAATCTGAGCTTCATCCAGCGCAAGGAAGGTGCCCTGCTCCCCACCCGCTCAGCCATCGACAGCGTGTTTACCTTCTTCACATGCAGTACATTGTGGATTTTCACCATTTGCAGCACCGCTGTTCTGGCACTTTGCATTGCCCTGCAAATTGCCTTGCGCAAGCAGCGTCACCTGGGCTGGGTGCATGCCTTCACCATCCTTTCCGCATGCGTGAGCCTGCTCTGTGGCATCAACTGGCTGTATTATCTGGGCCAGCAAAAACCGGATATCACCGCCATCCCGCCCCAGGACACAGCCTACATCCTGCACACGGTGACGGTGCGCAACGCTGCCGATGAAGCAGGAAGCAGCATCATCCAGCTCAATCCTGCTTCCCCCGTCCGCATTCTGGCACACCGCGCCTCCTGGACCTACATCGAAACCGCCACCGGTGTACGCGGATGGATACCCTCGGCAGAAGCGGCTCCGCTGACGCAAGGTGGCAAGGCCAAACTCCCCATCATCATCCAATTTTGAAACAGAAGCTCAAACGCATCGCTTTTCTCACCCTGCGCAGCCTGGCAGACGTGCTACTGGGCGTAGGATTGCTCTGGCAATGCGGGCTTTTCATCTACCAGCCCTGGAGCCTGCTCTGCCTGCTGATAGTGGCGCTGTTGTGGGGGTGTTACCGCTGGCGGAAGGGGCATTTTGGCAGCATACGCACCGCCTTGTGGGCCTTGTTTGGCAGTGGTGTGGCGGCCTACTACCTTTTGCCCAATCCACACCCGGCGCAGTGGCAAACGTCCTGGGCCCGCGAACCGCAATTCTCCATGCAGGGAGACACGCTCACCATTGCCAACCTGCGCGATTTTCACTACCGCTCCGAAACAGATTTTGATGTCCGCTACCGCACCGAGAGCTATGATTTGAACCAGCTCACCGAGGTGGACTTTGCCGAATGCCACTGGGATGGCATGGAATCCATCTGCCACACCATGCTCAGCTTTGGTTTTGCAGATGGGCGCCGTTTCGTCATCTCGGCAGAGACGCGACTGCCGGAGGGGGAGGCTCAAAACGCCTTGGGCGGCCTGTACAAACGCTACGGACTGCTCTATGTTTTCGGCACCGAGGAAGACATCTTCGCCTTGCGCACCAACCACCGCCATGAGGATTTGTTGCTCATGCCCATGAACATCAAGCCGGGCAAAGCTCGCGAACTGTTGGAAACTTTCATCGCTATCGCCCAGGACGCACACAGCACCGGCAAGCCCTACAACACCGCCACCAGCAATTGCTCCAGCGGGGTCATGCAATCTTTCCGTGCGCAGGCTCCCAACATGCCGCGCATCTATGATCTGGCGCCCATCCACAACGGCAGCATCTCTCGCCTGTTGCACAAACATGGAGCCCTCATCTCCCGCCCCGGTGAAAGCTACGATGCCCTGCGCCGCCGCAGCTACCTGGGCTATGATCTTGCCCCCCGACAACCGGAGCTGTACTCCCGGGCCATTCGCGAAAAAATACAGACGAATACACCTTGAATCAGCCATTCTCACGCAGACAGAGCCACGGCTGGCAAACACACAACACAGGTATTTCTGCAACAAATTTCTTTCTTGCCATGCCAAAATTTCATTCTATAATAACGGCATGACTGCTTTGTCCATCATCATTCCTTGTAACAATGAACGGGATGTATTGAGAACAGTCATTGATTTTATTTATTGATATGTTGAAGTATATTTCCAATATTTGTCGCAATGGTGGGCATCCATCAGGCACCTGCGGTCCAGATGTTACGATTCCCCCGGTGTTGATGAATAATCTTGGGTGGTGGCTGTGCTATTACTGCATATATCTGTTTGTATATTTTCCGTTGTTTCAGCGAAACGGATTACATTGGGATGAACTTTTTGATACGGGGGGCGCAGCTATTGAAATATATGTAGCGGCAGGCAGATGGGGGCTGGCCGTGTACAGATTATTGTTCGAAGTGGGATATGTGCCATGGGCTTCCGGCATTGTTGCCGGTGTATACATAGCCACGGCTTTAATCATCCAAAACAAAATACTCGGGATAGCATCCAGAATGGAAAAGCTCACGTATGGAACCATCTATCTCGGCTGTATTCAATGGGCCACGCAATTGCAGTTTTCGCATCAGAGTGATGCGGTGGCATTGGCGTTGCTGTGCATGACTTCATCGGTTTATTTGCTCACGTTAAAATGCCGCCGGTGCAATATGCTGTCAGTATGTTTAATCGTGTATGCCTGCTCTGTCTATCAGACAGCTATGCTCTATTTTCTAGTCCTTTGGATGCTGAAAATAATGACCGCTCAGACATCCGTCTTAACAGAGTGGAGGCATCATGTTAAGATTCTGCTGATAGTGTTCGCTGCCGGCAGTTTGTACTTGCTCAGCAATGTGATTATCAAAAGTCTTCCCATTGTCTCAGATTCGGCGATTGTATGCACGAGTATTTTCCAAAACTCGATGTCCAAATGGGGTGAAATCATGGCACCCGCTGAGTTGCATGATAAACTCGACCTATTGTTAGTATACATCGTGTGCTTTACAAAGGTTCTCATCAAGAATTTACTTGGTTTAACTTATGAAGGACAGTGGTTTTTTGCATCAGCCTTGTGGCCGCTGTTTGGATTATTGTGGCAATACTTATGTAAACAGAGAGATATCATCAGAGCAGTTTTATTGTTGCTTGTATGGACTGTTCCATTCGCGATGATATTTGCACTGATGACGGATCAAGGTGCTCGAGTAAGCTTGGCAGAGCCCTTATCTGCCGCCGGCATTTGGGCTCTTTATCTGAGAAATCAGAAAAGCACTTGGGTAGGGCGTTGGTGTATAGTGATTTTGGGGGCCGTCATAGTGTTGAAATCAGAATACAGGTGTGCCGTCATAGCAGAAGATGAGAAAAATATCTATCTGAGCAAAATGGATAATTTAAAAAGCTTGAACACCCGCATTCAGACCGTTGCAGAATCGGCAAAGCTTGTTTCTCCCGATGTTATTTATTTTGGACTCATTCCGTCGCAAACGTATAACCCCTATGTAAAGAGATGGAACCGCCGACGAAGCAGCGAGAACATAATGCTGTTACCGAGTGGCAGATTTCCTGAGGAACTCAGCGTAAAAATGCGAAAAGGCAGAGAGAAGGAAACTTGCATGTACGGAGACTTTATAAAGAACATGCCTATCTGGCCGGCTCCGGGTAGTGTAGCTGTATGTGGTCAATCTGTGCTGGTGCGATTTGCGGAATAATCCCAATGAATTCGCAACGGCCGCGCCTCAAGCCCGCTTTGGAGATGGAATGAGAGCACCAAGATAAATCGAGACTCTGAGCAGCCGCATACACGCCGATATTCTAATGCTGTATGATATTTATTTTATCCTTGACAAGCAAGCATAAAGGCGATATGATGCGCGCGTACAAGTTCCGGTCTACAAAGATTGGGGCGGGTCTGGGACCCGCTCTTTTTTTGTAGACTGCTCAATAGCAAAGAAAACCACATCCGCACACCATGGCCACCACAGACATCTCCGCCCTGATTGACTACTACGTTCGCGAAAAAGACCTTACTCGTGAACACGTTATCCATGCGCTTGAGGCTTCATTCCTGACAGCGTATTCCAAGATGGTTCCCGGTTCCGATCGTATTCACGGACTGCGCGCCGTCATCAACCCGCAGAAGGGCACAGTCAAGATCAAGGCCACGATGGTGGTGACGCCTGATGAAGAAGTGGTGGATCCCTTCAACGAAATCAAGCTTTCCGTGGCAGAGGCCATCGCCGCCCGCAGTGGCAAGGTTCTGCAGGCCGGCGATACGCTTTCCGTGAACATCACCCCCAAGGACTTTGGCCGCATCGCTGTGCAGACTGCCCGCCAGACTATGCAGCAGCGCATCCGCAAGGCAGAGCAGGAAATGTTGGCCGATGCTTTCAAGGACCGTATCGGTGAAGTGGTGACGGGCACCGTGCGCCGCTACGAAAAGGGCGACGTGATTGTGGAAGTGGACCGCTTCGAAGGTCTGGTGCCGCAGCGCCAGCGCATTCCGGGCGAAGAGTACTCCAGCGGCGACCAGATGCGCTTCTACATCGTGGAAGTGCGTGATGGCGCTCGTGGCAACGAGCTGATTCTTTCCCGCAGCCACCCCAACCTGGTGCGACGTCTCTTTGAAAACGAAGTGATTGAGATTGCTGAGAACACGGTTGAAATCATCAACATCGTACGCGATGCCGGCTACCGCACCAAGTTGATTGTGAAGAGCAATGACGAGAACGTAGACCCCATCGGTGCTTGCGTTGGCATGCGCGGTGCCCGCGTGAAGAACGTGGTCAACGAACTCAACCACGAAAAGATTGACATCCTTGAATACACCGAAGACAAGGCTACGATGGTGCAGGAATCCCTGTCCCCCATCGAACCTGTCAAGATTACGGTGGACAATGACAACCGCGTGGTGACCGTCTACGTGGCTGATGACAAGGCCGCCGCCAAGGCCAAGGGTCGCCGCGGCCAGAACGTGCGCCTGACCGCTCGTCTCATCTCTGCCCCCGGTGACCGCTGGGATGTGCGTGTGGAGCCCTACAACAATGACACCGTGGCCCAGACACACGCTCGCGAAGGTGCCAACGAACTGGTGAACGCCCTGGGCATCACCCCCGAGCTGGCCTCTGCCATGATTGCCTGCGGTTTCACCACCGTGCAGGGCATCGCCGATTTCGGTGTGCAGGCTGAAGACTTGGTGGAAGCTCTGGGCATTGACACCGAGCTGGCCGAGGCTATCGTCTCCAAGGCACAGAACGCCTGATTTACCCCCAACACCCTATACACAACAACAACAGTTTTACAATGGCAACCAACAACGACGACAAGAAGCACGAGGTGCTTGATTTGATTGGCGGCGCCAAGAAGAAGAAAAGCGCCCCGACCAAGGCCGCTGCCCCGGCTAAAGCTGAAGCCAAGCCGGCAGCTCCCAAAAAAGCTGCGCTGGACTTGCTGAACCCGCAGAAGAAGCAGCGCCCCGCCAAGGAGGCCGCACCCAAGGCTGAGTCCAAGCCCGCACCGGCTCCGGCACCGGCTCCCAAGGCCGAGTCCAAGCCCGCTCCGGCTCCTGCCCCGGCACCCAAGGCCGAAGCCGCACCGGCTCCTGCAGCCGGCAGCACCATCAATGTGAAGGCTCCCATCACCGTGGCCGAGCTGGCTCAGCACATGGCACTCAAGCCGTTCAAGCTGATTGCAGACTTGCTGCCCATGGGCGTGTTTGCCAATCCCGCCACCACGCTGGACAGCGATCAGGTGGCCGCCCTGTGCGAGAAGCATGGCTTTGCTTACGAACGCGTGAAGCGCGAAAAAGGCGCCGGCGTAAAGGCCCCGCAGGAAGTGGTGAAGGAACCCGAGGCAGTGGCCGTGGAAGAAGAGCCCGAGGATGCCCTGAAGCTGCGCACGCCCATCATCACTGTGATGGGCCACGTGGACCACGGCAAAACCTCCCTGCTCGACTTCATCCGCCGCACCAAGGTAGTATCCGGTGAGGCCGGTGGCATCACCCAGCACATCGGTGCATACACGGTGGACCACGCCGGCAACCTGCTGACCTTCATCGACACCCCCGGCCACGCCATCTTCACCGAGATGCGCGCCCGCGGTGCTGACGTGACGGATATCGTGGTGCTGGTAGTCGCTGCCAACGATGGTATCATGCCGCAGACGCGCGAAGCCATCATGCACGCCAAAGCTGCCGATAAGACCATCATCGTGGCCGTGAACAAGTGCGACCTGCCTGCCGCTGACCCGGTGCGCGTGCGCACGCAGCTCATGGAAGAAGGCCTGATGCCCACGGACTTCGGTGGCGACATCGAATGTGTGAACGTATCTGCCCACACGGGTGAAGGCATGGACGAACTGCTGGATCTGCTCTGCCTGCAGGCCGAAGTGCTCGAACTGAAGGCCAACCCCAGGGCCAACTGCCGCGCCTCCATCATCGAGGCCCGCATGGAACAGGGCAAGGGCAGCTCCGCTACCGTCATCGTGCAGAGCGGCACCCTCAAGGTGGGTATGCCCTTCATCTGTGGCCCCTTCTCCGGCAAGATTAAGACTCTCTTCGATGACCGCGGCAAGGCCATCAAGAAGGTGACCCCCGGTATGCCCGCTGAAATCTCCGGTTTCCTGGAAACCCCCAATGTGGGCGATGAACTGGTGGAGATGGACAACGAACGCGCTGCCCGCAAGCTCTCCGCCGAGCGTCAGGAAGCCCTGCGCCAGGAACGTCTGGCCGCTCCCAAGCGCTCCCGCATGGAAGACATCCTGGCCATGATGGGTGATGGCAACCAGAAAGCTGTGCTCAAGCTCTACCTCAAGGGTGACGTGCAGGGCTCTGTGGAAGCCATCAAGAAGGCTATCATGGACATCGAGAGCGACAAGGTGGAATGCCAATTCATCGGTGCAGCTGCCGGTCCCATCTCTGAAAATGACGTACTGCTCGCGTCCTCCTCCGACGCCGTGATTCTGGGCTTCAACGTGAAGGTGGAAAGCAACGCCGTGAAGACCGTGAAGCGCGAAGGCGTGCAGGTGAAGATTTACTCCATCGTGTACGAGCTGATCGACCAGGTGAAGGACGCCATGCTTGGCTTGCTGGAACCCGAAACCCGCGAAACCGTATTGGGTCATGCCGAGATTCGCCAGGTGTTCAAGTTGAACAAAGGCAAGGCTGCGGGGTCTTATGTATCGGACGGCAAGATGCTGCGCACGGCCGAAGCCCGCGTTCTGCGCGATGGCCAGGTTGTGTTCGACGGCAAGATGTCGACCCTGCGCCGCTTCCAGGACGAAGTGGAAGAAGTCAAAGCCGGTCTGGAATGTGGTATCCGCCTGGCAGACTACAACGACTACGAAGAGGGCGACGTCATCGAATGCTACACCCTCGAAAAAATCAAGCAAACACTCTGATATATGCCTGCTCGCCGCTTAGACAAAGTCAATGAATTGATGAAACGGGAAATCGGCTCCTTTGTGCAAAAGGAGTACGAATGGCCCGGCACCATCGTCTCCATCCTGGATGTGGAAATCACCGAGGACTTGAAGGAAGGCAAGGTCTGGGTTGGCGTGGTAGGACGCATGGCCGCTGCCCAGGTGGTGGATAAACTGAACCGCAACCGAGGCAACATTCAGAAAGCTGTGAGCCGCCGCGTGGTGCTGCGCAACACGCCGCGACTCAGCTTCCGCCATGATAATTCCGCCCAACGTGGGGTGGACCTGGTCAATCTGCTGGATGACATCGAGCAGAATCTGCCCAAGGCTCCCCCGCTGCCGGAAGGCGAATTCGACCCTGAAATTTGATTTCTGAAACCAGGAGTCAACTATGGCACGCAAGCTAACCATCAGACGAGTTGGAAGTTTTCTACCGGCTCTCAGTCTGGTGGTTGTCTTGTTGTGTTGTGTAACCATCGGCTGGCTTTCCCTCGTAGGGTTGCCGCCCAAAGCCCTGCGCTACATCGAGGAGCAACTGGCAGCCCAGGGCATTTACCTGCAGCTTGATGCGCTGAAATTGGAGCCCAGCCGCGGCCTGGCGGTGCGCGCCGAAGGCATCCGCTTTTTCCCCCAGGCCGGAGCAGAATCCCCGCTGGCTACGGCAAAAAGTTTTTCCGTGGGCATCAATGCCTCTCGCCTGCTGGCGGGAGAGCTACATGCCGACACAGTGCGCCTGCGCGAGGCTGCAATCTACCTGCCCACAGAACAAGAAGCCGGCCAAAAACTCACCATCGACCACATCGACATTGCCGCCCGCATCAACCGCAGCAATATCGTGCGGCTCACTTCTGCCAGCCTGCAAGCAGAAGGCATACCTGTCCGCATTCGTGGTTCCTATGACCTGACGCCGCTTTTCACCCCGAGCACCACGCAGGAGGAAGACACCGGCATGCCGGACATCCAGGCCTTGCTCAGCGAACACGCCCCGGTGTTTGATTTGGTATACCGCCGCATCACCGAGCAAAAATGGACGGAGAGCGACTGTCCCAGCCTGGAATTGAACCTGCACGCAGCAGGTCGCAAGCCTTATTTTTCTGCCAAGCTGAGCATTCCCCGTTATGATTGGGAGCAGCTTCATTTCTGCAAAGCCACGGCTGATATCATTTACAAGGATGAAACGCTGACCATCCACTCGCTCCGATTCAATACTGTAAACCCGGATTCCACCGCCTCGCTGCAAGCCGGGTACTCGCTGCATGACCGCACACTGTCTTTCACCCTGGAAAGTAATGCCGACGTGCTCAACATGGTCAAGCCGTTCCTGGAGCCCGAGGACGCTGCGGCCTTTGCACCCTTCTCCTACCCTGCGGACAAAGCTCCCCGCATCCGCCTGAGCGGCGATATGGAGCTGGCACAGAACTATGCGCCGGAACACGCTCGCCTGCGCGGTGAGCTGAAGCTGGAGGAGCTCTCCATCGGCACCGGCAGAATTGACCAACTGGAACTCTCTTTCATCTACAATGACGGGGACTTCAACATTGATAAGCTGACCCTCAACCTGCCCACCGGCACCGCCAGCGTGACCGCCTCTGCCCTCAAAGGCCAAGGCGAAGCCGAAGCCCATGCCAATGTGAACCTGAACGAGCTGCTGGACCTGGTTAACCAATTGCTGGAATCCCCCATCAGCCTGCCGGAAGGCCTGGAATTGCCCGGCAACATCAACCTGACAGCTCAGGCCAAGCTCACCACCCTGCCCCTGAATGCTGGCAAGGAAGAATGGGAAAACTTTGTGCCCTCCTGCAGTCATTTGCAGGTAAACCTGAGCACCGAGCAGGTGAACTACAAGGGCGATGCCCTCACCCGCCCGCAGCTGAGCCTGAAAGCATCCGACATCACCCAAGGACGCAACAAGACCCCTGAGCACCTCAAATCTGCTGATTTCAATTTCAGCGCGGACGAACTGACGCTCAACAGCGTAAGCGACACACCCATCAAATTACAAAAACCGGAGCTGACCCTGCGCTGCGAAGACGTGGCGTTGGATCCGCAGCAACACCACTTGGGTGTAGTGCGCCTGAAAGCCTCCTTGCAACAGGCCGAAATCGGTGATTGGAAGGCCACCGGCATTGCCATCCCAGCCCTGGAGCTGGCAGATGTATCCCCGTTGGCCGATGCCCGCAGCTTCTTTGGCTCTGCCTTCCTGGATGCAGATGTTGAATCCATTGAGCATGCCGACAAGCCGATGGGCAAAATCAGCCTGCGCTGCGATGTTCCCCAAGCCGGGGCGGGCAACATCAAACTGACGCTGCACAATGAAAAAGGCAACCAGCTGCGTCTCTCCGCCGTCCCGAATTGGAGCTCTCCGACCCAACTGAGTGTTGATGATATTCAATTGAACCTGCCCCTGGCCGCTTTTGCCCCGGTGATGGAGCACTTTGGCATCACCTGCGAGGAGGTGGAGCTGCCTGCCCGCCTTGCTGCCCGCGGTAATTGTGTGTGGGACATGGAGCAGGAAAAGCTGGAGCGAGCCAACGTGCAGCTGGATATTCCCGAGCTGGTGCGCACCCCCCACAAGTTGGTTCCCTTCAAAGGCAAGCGCATCCCCATCGGCCTGAAACTCAACACCACCTTGCACACCGCAGATGATGGAGGCATTGCCTACGAGGCAGATGTCCACGTGTCCCACCAGACGGGTGAGTTCACCGGCAAAGCCACCGGCAACACCGCCAGCCACGTGCACGTAACCGGCAACAACACCATCCGCGCCGATATCATCGACCAGCTCGTCGATAACGGCCAGGCTCATGGCATCATCCGCGACTTCCGCTTCACCCCCCGCAGCCGCAACATCATCACCAACATTGACACCACGGTGCGCTATGACAACGGCACCACCGTCAACTCCTACTGCGATGCCCGCATCGAGCAGGCAGAATACATGCTGAGCGCGCTGGAAGACAACCCGGACAAAACAGAACGCCTGCGCACCGATTTGGGGCCCAACCCCTACACCTACGTGAAACACGCCACCTGCGGTGTGGTGGTGGATGTACGCATCGACAGCAAAGATGCCAACGGCAAGCCGCTGAAAGATAAAATCTGCATCACGCTCACCAACCCGAAGCTCACCTACGATAACGAGCCTTGGCTTCGCCGCCAGAAGTTCAAAACCGGCACGCGTGAAACCACCATGGGGGGCGAGGCTGTCATCATCGACGTGGAGAACAGCTTTGTAGAGCTCCGCAATATCAGCGGCACCGTCTACCCCGCATACTCTATCGGCATGTTCTACGGCGATATCCAGCACTTCATGGCGGATATTGAGCTGCGCTCCCCAGCTCAGGTCGAGACAGCCAGCTGCGTGTTCCCCATTTATTCGGACTGCACACGCCCGATGAGCGGCACCATCCGCGCCATGGCTTCCAAAGATGCAGCCTTCCATTTCCTCGGCACCTCCATTCCCCTGGCTGATTTCTCCGGCTTTATTTACCTGACGGACAACTACGTGCAGCTGGACAAGCTCAACGCCAAATGCTGGGGTGGCGTGCTGGATGCCGTAGTACGCATTGGCTTCAGCGGCAAGCGTACATCGTTTGATGGCTATGCCAAAGCCTCCAACATGAACCTGCACCACATCGCGGCAGCTTACGGCAGCGAGCAGGCGTACGCCCTTTGCAACGGCTTCATCCGCTTCCGCTCACCCTCGCCGGATGTCAACGATATCCAAGCCTATGGCCGGGTTGATATCACCAATGGCGACTTGCTGACGCTGAGTCTCTTCCGTCCCGTCAGTTCCTATGTGGCCGATTTGCCGTCCAACCTCATGAAGCTGGAGACGGTAGCCACCAACACCGGAGTGAGTGAAAAGCCCAACATGTTCACCCGCATGATGACGAGCGTTTTCTCGGCATTCCAAAAATCAGTCAACAGCATGGGAGATGGTGTGGATAAGGTTGTATACTACGTTCCCGGTGCCAACCACCTGCTCTCCTACGATGTGCAGGAAGCTTCCGGCAACTTCCGGATTGCCCACGGAAAACTGACCACCAACGACCTGCAAGCCTCCGGGCACAACCTGAATGTACTCATGAACCTGGGGTTGGACTTAAACACGCTGGAACTCCACGGCAATATCTGGCCCAAGGTTTCCAGCCTGCCGACCATCATCCTCGCTCCCCTCACCTTCCTTTCCGATTTCATGGTCGATATCGTCATCCACGGTCCCATCGATAAGCTGGATTGGCACTTCGCCCTCGACCGCCGCCTGCACAATCAGGAACCCAGCGCGACGCATGAAACGCCGAAAAATAACCCACCACCTCTCACACAACCATGAAACACTATCACACCGCTCTCTTCGTGACACTTGCTTTTTCCGCCGGCACATCGTCTCTGCTGGCGGCTCCCTGCCAAACATGCAACGCTGTTGATTCTCTCGAATCCTTCCGAGCAGTTGTTGATGACATGGCCGATACCTTGCAGCCTGAAAAAGTCATCACCATCCGCCAGGGTGTCATTAAAGCCCCGGCTTCTCTACTTCCTCGCTGTGTGTATTTTGACAACGCCACCCACCATGCATATATGTGGCTGCCTGATGGCGCCAACAACCGGGTCCGAAATATGCGCTTGCGTCTCACCTACTCCGATGGCACCCGTATACTGGCCGGCTACAAGCATCCGGAAATTGAACAAACTTTATCCGAGGACGAGCTTCGCGCGCTGGATGCATGCAAGGCCATCATCCGCGATGCTGTGCACGAGGATATGACCAGCCTTCAGAAAGTCCTTTTCCTGCACGATGCCCTGGCCCACCATGCCTCGTATGACTACGGGGACACCTCCAATCAAAGCTGCACCAGCATGATGGCTGAGGGTATAGGAGCCTGTGGTGCCTATGCACGCAGCATGCGCCTTTTGCTTGGTATGCTGGGCATCCCCCAACGCATTATCCAAGGCTCCAACAAGGATGGCAGCCCGCACTGTTGGGGACTTGTTCAGCTGGAAGATGGTCATTGGTATCATCTGGATGTCACCAAGGATGATGATAATCCCAATCGCTATCAATACTTTTGCGTAACGGACCAGCAAATGAGCATGGGCCACAACTGGGAAAAAGAAGAATATCCTGATACCCCGGTCACTCCGGCGCTCACAAACGCTCGTATCCCCCAATTTTGCAGCGAGGAAGCCTTCCTGCAAGCAGCACAGATTGCCTACCGTTCGGGGGCTCGTTCCTATTGTGCCAGACTCACCTGCAAGGAAACAGATGCCAGCTTTACCAAAAACGCAAAAGCCGGCACGGCAAAAGGACGAGCCATGCGTATTACTCGCATCATCACCACGGCTTCCGGCTCTGATCGTTTCGTCTTCCTCTCTTTCCGCAACGCATCATCCTCCACTCGGGCCAAATAAAGAAGCCCCTCGAGAACGAATCTCTCGCGGGGCATTGCACATGAGAATCTCTTGATTTTTCACGCAACCGGCGTATCCTCTGCGCCGGTCTCCGGAGCAGCCTCGGGAGCAGCCTCCTCAGTCTCCTGCTTTTTCTTGGGCTTCTTTTCTTTCTTGATGTTGAAGCGATTGGCCGCAGCTTGAAAACCCTCTCGCATGACGGTGAGCGCAGCCTCTGTTGATTTGGCAAGAGCCTCATCCAGCAGGGGGCGTTCATCCGGGCTGAACTTGCCCAGCACATGCCCCACCATGCTCTTCTGGCCGGGCACGCCAATCCCCACGCGCAAGCGGGGAAAATGCTCGCTACCCAGGTGGGCAATGAGAGATTTCATGCCATTGTGACCGCCGGCAGATCCTGCGGCGCGCAGCCGCAGGGTGCCAACGGGGAAAGAAATATCATCGTAAATGACGAGCACCTGCTCGGGTGTGAACTTGAAATAGCGCATGACCGGGCCCACACACTCGCCGGAGCTGTTCATGAAGGTCTGAGGCTTCACCAGCAGCACCCCGGGAGCCGCGGCAAACTCGCCCTTGCGGGCTTTGTCCACCTTCCACTCCGCGCCAAGAGCTGCGGCCAGCTTATCGAGCACCATGAAGCCCACATTGTGGCGCGTCTCGGTATACTCTCGCCCGGGATTCCCCAGACCAACGATGATGCGTATCTGCTCCATCAGCAGACCGGGGTCAGCAGATTGAGGGTGATGTTGCGATTCACGGCGCTGAGGTACGCACGGGCAGATGCTTCAATCACGTCCGTTGCGGCACCCTTGCCGGAAACGGGCTTGCAATCGCAATCGCCGAACTGCACCTTCACCGATACCTCGCCCAGGGCGTCCTGACCGGCAGAGGTAGCGCGCACGTTGTAATCCACCAGCGTGCCCTTGCTCTTGGTGATGCGGTCGATGGCCTTGAAGCAGGCATTCACCGGGCCGTTGCCAATGGCGCAGTCCGTCACCTGCTTGCCATCCTTTTCCAGGGTGACAGTAGCCGTGGGCATGGCCGAGGCGCCTGCCACAAACTGCAGGTTCACCATCTTCCAGGTACCATGCTCCGTGTCCAGAGAATCATCCACCAGCGAAGCCAGGTCATCATCGTACACAAACTTCTTGCTGTCGCCCACCTTCTTGAAGCGCTCGAAGACGGAGGCAATCTCCCCTTCGGAGAGGTTGAAGCCCAGCTTTTCCAGACGAGATTTCACCGCAGCGCGGCCGGAATGCTTGGTGAGCGGAAGTTCCGTCTCACCCCAACCCACGATGGCGGGGTCAATCACCTCGTAAGTCTCGCGCTTGGCCAGAATACCGTGCTGGTGAATGCCGGAGCTGTGGGCAAAGGCATTCTCACCCACGATAGCCTTGGAGCGCTGCACGGGCATGCTGCTCATGCGGGAAACCACTCGGCTGGTCTTCACGATTTCGCGGGTGTTGATGTTGTGCGGCGTAGAGCCGGGCTCAAAACCAAACGCCTCGGGGCGGGTGGAAAGAGCCATAATCACTTCTTCCAACGCTGCATTACCGGCGCGCTCACCGATACCGTTGATGGCACCCTCCACCTGGCGGGCACCATGTGCCACAGCCGTCAGGGAGTTCGCCACGGCCAGTCCAATATCGTTGTGGCAATGCACAGAGATGACGGCCTTGTCGATGTTGCGCACATTCGCGCAGATGTAATCCACCATGCGGGCATACTCCACAGGCGTGGTGAAGCCCACTGTATCCGGCAGGTTCACCGTGGTGGCACCGGCATCAATCACAGCCTCTACCACCTGAGCCAGATAATCAAGCTCGGTGCGGCTGGCATCTTCTGCTGAAAATTCCACATCATCTACCAGGCTCTTGGCCAGCTTCACACCGGCCACTGCCATCTCGATGATTTCTTCCTTGCTCTTCTAGAGCTTGAACTCGCGGTGCAGCGGGCTCGTCGCCAGGAAGGTATGAATGCGGCCGCGGTCCCCCGCAGGGGCCACTGCTGCTGCACATTTGCGGATATCGTTCTCCACGCAGCGGGCCAAACCGGCAATGCGGCAGTTCTTCACCGTGCGGGCAATCGTCGATACCGCCTCAAAGTCACCATCCGAGATGCAGGGGAAGCCTGCCTCGATGATGTCCACACCTAGTTTTTCGAGCTGACGTGCTACCTCCAGCTTCTGCCGGAGATTCATCGAAGCTCCCGGGCACTGCTCACCATCGCGAAGCGTGGTGTCGAAGAATAATACTTTGTCGCTCATATCTTGGTGTTGGTTGATAATGGAACCAAATCCTACTCTTATTCCTACTAAATTGCAAGCCTTTTTGCGAAGCATTCTAATTTTATGCCAAAATTTCGAAAAAAATTAAAAATAATGCTTGACTTTAGGCATCCGCTACGCTATATTGTGCTCGCACCCCTCTGGGGTTGGTTCAAATCGCGGGATGGAGCAGCCAGGTAGCTCGTCAGGCTCATAACCTGAAGGCCGCAGGTTCAAATCCTGCTCCCGCAACTCAAAAAAGCCCGATTCGCTGAGAATCGGGCTTTTTGTTTGATGTTTTTCCGGCAGCTTGCCGAAGTTGGGGGCGCTTGCGGCGCGCAGCTCCACAATCAGGGCTTCACGCCGGCGGCGCGAAGAATCTTGGGCATGAGCTCGGTGTTCTCCTGCACACCGGTAAAGGCGGCAGCCCCTGCCCCGGTGGCATAGACGGGTACGGACACACCGCTGTGGCGGCGGGTACTGAAGGCGGCCTTCACCTCGCCCTTATCGCGGGAACCGCCCAGGATGGAGAGGCCACCCGTCTGGTGATCGGCCGTGACCACGAGCAACGTATCCGGGTGCTTCTGCATCCAGCGCAGCACCACGCCCACAGCGCGGTCAAAATCCAGCGTTTCCTGCACCGTCTCGGCCAGGTCATTATCATGGGAAGCAGTATCAATCTGGGAGCCCTCCACCATCAGGAAAAAGCCCTGCGGGTGTTGTTCAAGCGCATCCAGCGCCTGCTGCACAGATTGGGAGAGGAACTCGCCACGCTCTGAAGCCGGGAGGCAATGCTCTTTCCCCTCCAGCTGCAGCAAGGTACCGGCAGACTTCAACTGCGCCTGCTGCTCGGGGCTGACAATCTTTGTCCCGCCGCCGATGACAACGCGGCACCCTGCAGCCGTCAGTTCAGCGACAATCTCGCGGGTGTCATTGCGATCCTTATTGTGAGCATAAAAGGAGGCGGGTGTGGCATCGGTGATAGCTTTGGTCACCACCAAGCCTGTTTGGCGCCCCGTGGCAGCCATACGCGGCAGCAGAGATTGCAGCGCCTTGCCCTTGGGGGTGAGCCCCACCTGGCCGTTGGTCGCCTTGTGGCCGCAGGCAATGGCGGTACCACCTGCGGCAGAATCCGTGATGGTGGCAGAGGCCGAGGGCGTGCGAGAAAAACCGGTGACGGGCAGATTTTCGATATTGAGCTTGCCCTTGTTGCAGAGCCAGGCGGCCCACACATGCTCAGAGCCCATGCCGTCGCCAATCATCAGGATGACGTTGCGGGCAGGCTGCGTACCGGCAGGCAGCACAGACTCCACCACATCATGCTGCGGCATGCCCGAAACAGTCTGTACCTCCTGCCCCAGCACCACCAACAGCAGCGCACAGCAGGCGCCCAGCCCTATCGCAAGTTTGTTCATCTTGAAAAATGCTTTCATCATACGGGGAGAGACTTTTACACAAAAAACAGCTAATCTCAAGCCTAAACACCCTGCGCCCAACACAAAATACCGAAATAATCCGCCATAGTGGAGCAAAAAGCTCACCCCGGCGCTGCCGGGGTGAGCCCTTCATGATGCTTGATGTGCGGGTTATTCCACGGTGATGCGCATTTCCTTATCCACGGTGCCGTATTCGTTGGACACCTGGTAGCGGAGGACATCCGTGCCCGTGAAACCATCCATCGGCTTATACACCGCTTGGCCCTTGCCCTGCATGGTGACTCGCCCGCCATTCTCGGTGACAGGGTGCCATTTGATGGTGGATTTTTTGGCAAAGCTCAGCAGCTTGTCCGGTCCGCAGGGGATGGTCATGGGTACGTTCTTGAGGGTGCTCAGCGACTCCGGCTGCACCAGGTAGGTTATATCCCACTTGGGCAGATTGAGCTTATCCAGATAAGCCGCGGCACCAGCAGAGGGGAACATCTTGAAATGCGCAAAATACGGGCGAACATCGCGCTTGGCCGCCTCGGACAAGCCGATGAGGTAACGGTCAATCTTCGCTTGGTCGCCATCTGCCTTTTGCACAAAGTCCCAGCTGTACATGGCATCTTTCCTGTCGCGCAAGCGCTTGATGACTACTTTCATGCGTTCCCAGCCGAAATCTTCTGCATAGGCAATCATCATCGACGTGATGGGGTAAGACCAGTGGTGTGTCCCCTTGTTGGAGATTTTGTACCACTTATCCTGCATGATTTCGCGCATGCCCTTATCATTCTCATCAAACAAGCGGCGCAGGTGCTTATCATGCGAATCCTTCCAGTTGAAGGCCTTGCCGGGACGCGCTTTCATGTAGTAGCCACCCCAGTTGGTGGTAGACTCCGCCCAGAATGACAGCTCCATTTCACCGAAATCGCTATGGTGGCCGTGCTCATGCAGGAAAAGCGCAGCATTTTTGGCCCTCATGGCCTCCATATTCAGCAAATGCGCCATATTCTTGGGTTCCCAATGCAGCGGCCATACAGAGACACCCTCCTGTGCATAATAACCGGAGTGCATGCGGAACGGCACTTTGGGGTAGTAGGAATAAAAGTCTTCCAAATCGCGGTTATTCTCGTTCCACCAAGTCATCACCTCTGTGGGTTTGGTCACGGTTTGCAAGATATCTCGCGACACGAGAAGGATAAGATGCTCGCTCACGAGCTCGCCCCAGGGGGCGGGAGCCTGCTTGAGCTTCTCCCACTCCTCGTCCGTGTGTTTGCCCAAGATGAAACGCGGGGCACGCAGGGCGCCATCCACACTCACGGGGGTGTCCTTCATCTCCACTTCCCGGGGCACTTTCAGCAGCAACAAACCACCATGCGGGCTCACCAACTGGGTTGTTTCCTTATCCAGTTTGAACCAGTACGTGGTGTTGGGCATGCTGATGAGCGGGCGATTCTTCTGCAGGAAATGGTGGCCCACCTGCACCTCCAGCTTCTTGCCGACATACGCCGCCGGGATGGTGATGGAGAACGGCTTGCCCGGCATGGCATACAACCCGAGGGAGACGTACTCCTCGCGCCATTTATCGCCGTGGGAGTTGAGTTTCTGCGAGAACTTGACGGGCTTGGCGCCCTTGGGGATATGGCCTAGAGAGGCCGCCAAGCGGTGGGGCCCAAGCTTGAGCAGTTGTTTCTGGGTAAGAGACTTGAGCCAGGCATCTTCCATGAACAAAAGCTTGCGGGCCACCGCATTTCTCACCGGTGATTCCGGGGTGGCTTTGATACCGGCCGCTATGTTCACATAGCGGCGCATTCCCTTCCGGAAAGCCTCATCCCCCTTACCGCTCAGCGTGCTTTGCACTTTGGTCAGCGCAGCCTCGAGGAGCTGCAAATCTTTGCGCGGCAGCTTATCCAACCACCCGGCCAACGCAGCAGACTCCTGCGACTCCATCTGTTTGATGAGCTCCTTACCACGCTCATCCCTGAGCGTGGTCTCCAGCCACACCTTGCGCTGGGCATCATTCAGGCGCGGCTCCAGATATTTTTTGGCGATGACATCCTTCTTGATACCGGGGCCCTCCCAGGCCAGCGCCACGTGGTCGTCGTTGATGGCATCTTTGTAATGCACCACCAGCGCATATTTCTTGCCCTTCTCCAGCTTCACTTTGGCAGAGGCGCGGCCCGGCACAAAATGGTGCTTCGGGGTGTAGGAGCCCACCGCGCACACCTTCTGCAGGCCCGCTTCGCTCTCATCCTTGCTCAGCAACAATTCAGCCGCATCGTCCGCAGCCAGATAAAAGGTGTACTCACCGCTTTTCGGGGCCGTGAGCCAGGCAGAAAAACGCGAGCCAAAATTATCCGCACCCGAGGGGCCCTCATCAATCTTCCCCTTGATGTATATGGCGTTGGCCGGGCGCTTCTCTATCGTGGTCAGCAGCTCTGCCACCTTCCCGGTCTTCACGTTGTCCCACACCTCCATCAACACCCCGTTTTTGGGCAGTTCAGGCTCACCTGCAGCCACAGCGGTGGCCGCCAAAAGGATACTCAGCAATGATGCGCGTTTCATGTTCGTCTGTGCCTTGTTTTTTCTTATCACGAGGCACCTACCGCCCCATGCCTCTGTCAGTCTGGCACAGTAGCCCCCGTTTGGCAAGCCTTTTCAACGGTCCATGAAAGATAAGGTCGCACACCGAGCCCCCTCTCCTGAATGCCAACAACAAAGAAAGTATATTTCAGGGACAAAAGGCATCCCTTAAAATATACTTTCTTTGGATGAGCCACGGGGGCTCTTGCTTTGTATGGGCTATCAGCTGGGGTCTACCCAGCGGCCATGAGACTTGATAAGCTCCACCAGGTGCTCCACCGCTTCTTCCTGCGGGATGTTCATCTCCACCGGGGTGTGGCCCACGTAGAGGTTGATCTTGTTGGGGGCGCCGCCCACATAGCCGAAGTCGGCATCGCTCATCTCGCCCGGGCCGTTCACAATACAGCCCATGATGGCGATTTTCACGCCTTTGAGGTGGCCTGTGGCCTGGCGGATGCGGGCTGCGGCCTCCTGGATATTGTAGTGCGTGCGGCCCCAGGAGGGGCAAGACACATATTCCGTCTTGCTCAGGCGCACACCGGCGGCCTGCAAGATATTGAAGCCCAGGTAAGCGGCCTTGGCGGCATCGGCCTCGCGGCGCACCAGCACAGCATTGCCCACGCCATCACACAGCAGGGAGCCCATATTCACGCCACCGGCCATGGGGGCGCTCAGCGCTTCTTCCGTACCGGGAGCCAGGGTATCCTTCAGCAGGATGCTGTGGCGGGCGGGAATCACCGCAGCGAGCAAGCGGAATGCCTGCGGCACCGGCATCTGCACACCATCCTTCACCGTCACCAGCGTGGCGGGAGCTTCCTGCAATGCTGCAACCTCTGCCGCGTTGGTGGGGTCAATCTCCACAGCTGCGGCATCTTCATACGCCAATTCAGGCATAAAATCCTTCATCACCGCAGCATCCAGGCTCTCGCAAGCAGCCTTGGGCAGCACCACACGCACAGGTTCATTCCACCCCAGCGTCACGCCGCCGCGGGTAATCACATCGGCCTTGCGCTTAGTGTAAACAAAGGGGTCAAAGGGTGCTGCGGGTTCCTCTGCGGGGGCCACAGCAGAAACCGCTGCACCGGGCTGATAGGGAGCCGCCAGCTCAAAGCCCGGGGCAATTTCATACACGGGGTCTTCCGTGAGGGAGACGCGCAGCGTGTCGCCAATACCATCGGCCAGCAGCGAGCCAATACCCGTGGCACTCTTGATGCGGGCATCCTCGCCCTCACCGGCCTCGGTCACGCCCAGGTGAATCGGGTAGTTCCAATCCATCCCCTCCTCTGCCAGGCGCTTCACCAACAAGCGGTAGGCCTGAATCATCACCTTCACGTTGGAGGATTTCATGGAGAACACCAGCTGGTGGTAATCCAGCTCGCGGGCAATGCGGGCAAACTCCAGAGCGCTTTCCACCATGCCATCGGGTGTGTCGCCATAGCGGTTCAAAATGCGGTCGGACAAGGAGCCGTGGTTAGCACCCAGGCGCATGGCGCGGCCATGTTCCTTGCAGAACAACACCAGCGGAGTGAAGGACTTGCGAATCTTTTCCAGTTCCTCTTCATACTCAGCATCTGTGTAGTCTCGCTCCACAAACTTCTTCTTGTCCACAAAGTTGCCCGGATTCACGCGAATCTTCTCCACCCACTTGGCGGCCTCCATGGCAGCATCCGGCTTGAAATGAATATCGGCCACCAGCGGCACCTGGCACCCCGCAGCGCGAAGCTCGCGCGCGATGTTCTCCAGATTCGCAGCATACACCTTGGTCTGCGCCGTCAGGCGGATAATCTCGCACCCGGCCTCTGCCAATGCCAAGGCTTCTTTCACACACGATGCCGTATCCAGCGTGTCGCTGGTCAGCATGGATTGAATGCGGATGGGATTATTCCCACCAATCCCCAGACCGCCTACCATCACTTCGCGGGTAGCGCGGCGGGTATACTGATACAAACTCGGGCAATGCAGTGTGCTCATACCCACATGTTACCCCCCCGAGCCCTGTTTTTCAAGCTTATTCCCCGGAAATCCCCCTTTTCTCTGCACGTGTACCAACGATTGTCCAATCGATTGCATGTTCAGCACAATCATTGATGCCTCCCCCTTTTTCGCTCGTTCATCAAATGGCGATTTAGCGGGCACAGCCCGCAATGCACAATTAACAATGAAAAATGTACAATGAAGAAGTTCCCTGCGGCTGCGCCGCAGCAAGCTTTGAGCCCGCTCTGCGGGCGGCAGAAGATAGCCCGGGGC
>JAZRRO010000002.1:0-33552 GCA_045650805.1 Akkermansia sp. | reverse complement strand
ATCCACACAGAGCGTCTTTTCTGATGAGTGGACACATAGCCAAATGATTCTAGTTCGAGGTCAACATCTTAAAGTTGAACGATGCGGGATAAGTGAAGCGATAGATGAACGCGCCAAGCATATCATGAAACGTTGCCTGGCTGATTGGAAACAACAGAGCAAGAAAATAAGAAAATGACCAAGTTCCAATTCTCCAGAATCCTTGCCACCACAGCCCTGTGCCTTGCGGCGGTGGACGTGAATGGCTGCCAACAGACGAAGAAAGTTGCGCCTGATATAACGGGAAGTTTTTTAACCTACACTCAATACCCGCTCGCCACCGAGCCGCCTGCTGTATATCGCCTGAATGAAGCAGAAAGTCGAGAGTTGGCTAAACTAGAAGCACTGATTCACCCAGACACTCCGTATTTGGATTTACTTCCTGCATCAGCCCAACCTACGTTCATAATATTCCCGGCTAATGGTGAAGTTAAGCGACTGGACTTTTACCTCTATGCTTTGAGTATTCCCCAACTTTCTGCCAAGGTGAATGCTTTGGTGGATAAAATCAAATCCCGTCCCGGTGCTCAGCTGCAAGGTGAAGAATTGAGAAACTGGCAAGAACGCAGAAAATACCACCAGCAAGACTAGGATTCCTCCTAGGCTGTTCGCTTGTCAGACCCGGCATCCGTCAATCGCTTGCAAGTGGCTTTTTATCCCCTTGCAAGCGATGTTTCATTTTAGGTTGCCACTCGCAGAAAAATGCACCTTAAACACCTGATTCTGTGTAGCTTGCCAGTTCGAAACATCTTTGCTTGCGAATACGGCCCCATTGCTCCAAAATCGCCTAAGCTCACAGAATCAACAGATTGCAGGTTCGAAGCATCTTTAGTGCCCCTGACATGAATTCGCGCTTAGAAAAAGGGGCTTAGGCGTGCTTAGGCTTTTTGACCTTTTGGAGCCGTTTTGCGCCCGGCAGGGCGGTGGCGGGGATTGCGAGCGCGCAATGCCTACGCGGGCGCAAGTGTTGAAAATCAATGCAAAACAAAAACCGAACCAGATTGTTTTCTGATTCGGTTTCTTGTTTTAAGTGGAGCATAGCGGATTCGAACCGCTGACCCCTTCAATGCCATTGAAGTGCTCTACCAACTGAGCTAATACCCCGTTCTGTAGTGTTCTCTGGTGAGGACGGCGGAAGTATACACGAAGTTGACTGGCTTGGCAAGTCTAAAATGAAAAAAAATGCAAAAAAAATAGCGGATGGGAGAGGAAAAGAAAACCGGGATGGTAACGGAGGGTTACCATCCCGGGAGTGAGTTTTCAACAAATACCGGCTCGGAATCAGAGCACCTTGGGGACGACGGAGACGATCTTCATGAAGCCTTTTTCACGAAGTTCGCGAGCCACGGGCCCGAAGATACGGGTACCCTTGGGGTTGTTGTCCTTGTCGATGACCACAACGGCGTTGGAGTCGAAACGAAGGACGGAGCCATCATCGCGGCGGATGGGGGCAGCGGTGCGAACGACCACAGCCTTCACCACGGTACCCTTCTTCACGGAAGCGGTGGGGATAGATTCGCGGATGTGGCAGGTGATGATGTCACCGATGTGAGCCTGGTCGGTACCGGACTTGCCGATGACGCCGATCATCTTGGCGGTACGGGCGCCGGTGTTGTCGGCCACCTGTACGAGGGATTCCATCTGAAGCATGGTTTAGGTATCCTTTCTGTAGAGATTAGTGTTTGATGACTTCCACGAGCTCCCAGCGCTTGAGGGCAGAGAGCGGGCGGGTTTCGCGGATGCGGACGGTATCACCCAGCTTGGCGGTCTCGTTTTCGTCGTGAGCATAGAACTTCTTGCTCTTCTTGACGATCTTCTTGAACACGGGATGGGGAACGCGTGCAACGTATTCCACAACGATGGTCTTGCTCATCTTGGTGGAGACAACAACACCAACGCGGGTCTTGCGGAGACCCTGGGGCTTAGTCGTAGTAGTTTCTTCGCTCATATTAAGTCGTATGGTTTGTTATTTCTCCTCAGCGGGGGCACCTTCGCCCTGAACGGTCAGGGCGCAGGCGAGCTCCTTGCGGACGATGCGGATACGCTGGTTGTTTTCCAGCTGACCGGTAGCTTGCTGAATGCGCAGGTTGAAGTATTCCTCGCGAAGGCCACGGATATGGGCGGCGAGTTCCTTAGCGGGCATACCGCGGAAGTCTTTAGCTTTCTTGACAGGCATAATATGTGTAATGTTTGTGGTTACTTCTTAATCAGGCCTGGGGCTCAGCACCCTGGCGGTAGACGAAACGCGTACGGATACCCAGCTTGTTGGAGGCGAGGCGGAGAGCCTCACGAGCAGCGGACTCAGTCACGCCGCCGACCTCGAACATGATGTTGCCGGGGCGGCAAACGGCCACCCAACCTTCAACGGCACCCTTACCCTTACCCATACGGGTATCCGGCGGACGCTTGGTGAAGGACTTCTGCGGGAAGATACGGATGTACACGCGGCCACGACGACGCAGGTAGCGGTTGATGGCGATACGGCAGGCTTCGATCTGGTTGTTGGTAACCCAGCCGCGGGTAAGAACCTGCAGACCGAAATCACCGAAGGCAACATAATCACCGCTGGTTGCATTGCCACCGCGATTACCGCGGTGCATCTTGCGGTGGTTATCCTTGATTCGTTTAGGCATTAAAGGCATAGTCTTATTCTCCTATTGTCGTTAAAGGTTAATTGAATCAGGCATCGCGACGGGAATCGCCACGGTCGCGGCGCGGACGGGAGGGACGACCAGGGCGGCCGGAGGGAGCAGCGCCGGCAACTTCCGGGCGCTTGTTGATCCAGCACTTGATGCCGATGATACCGTAGAGGGTAGGAGCTTCGGCGAAACCGTAGTCGATGGGGGCACGCAGAGTCTGCAGGGGCACTTTGCCTTCGCGATACTGCTCAGCGCGGGCGATATCAGCACCGCCGAGACGGCCAGCGCAACGAACGCGGATACCCTCAGCACCGAAGTCCATGGCGACCTGAACGGCACGCTTCATGGCGCGGCGGAAGGAGACGCGGCGCTCAAGCTGGGTAGCGATGTTCTCAGCAACAAGCTGAGCATCGAGCTCGGGCTGGCGGATTTCCATGATGTCGAGCTTGACCTGAGCGCCGCCGCAAAGCTTGCTGAGGGCGGTGGTCATGTCCTCGATGTTCTTGCCCTTGGGCCCGATGACGAGACCGGGGCGAGCAGTGCAGATGGTGACGCGTACGCTATTCCAGGCGCGCTCGATGGTGATGCGGGAGATAGCGGGGGTAGCGCCCTTGAGGTCGCTGTTGAGCTTAGCGGTGAAGTCCTTGATGAACTTGCGGATCTTGAGGTCCTCGTGGAGCTTCGTGGCATAGTCCTTGCCCGTAGCATACCACTTGGAGCGCCAGTCTTTCGTGACGGCAAGACGGAAACCGATAGGATTTACTTTCTGTCCCATAGTGTTATGTGTTGGTTAGTTGTGATTATGCCTCGGCGCTGGCGAGGATGACAGTGATGTGAGATGTGCGCTTGCGGATCATGTTGGCAGAACCACGAGCACGGGCCATGGTGCGGCGGAAGGTGGGACCTTCGTCGACCATCACGCTCTTGAGCACGAGCTCATCGGCGGAGAGGCCATTGTTGTTCTCGGCATTAGCCACGGCGGCCTTGAGGGTCTTATTGAGGAGATAAGCGCCCTTCTTGGGGGTGTAGCTGAGCACGTCCGTTGCCTTGGATACAGACATACCCTGCACGGCGGCGGCTACATCGCGCATCTTCTTCGCAGAGATGCGAGCGTTCTTGTATACTGCTTTAACTTCCATTGTTATGGTATTTGTTGAAGATTTATTCATTTGAGGTAACTGAAACACGGTCGCCAACGCCAACGCTGAGAGCAGGATTGAGGTGCTTTTGCACGAGCATGCCTGCTACTTTCTTGCGAACGTCTGTCACGATGGCCTTGGCAATGGCTTGGTCGCCACGGGTGATAGCCATGGGCATACCAACCTCTACCTTGGCATCGCGACCGGCATTGATGACGATGAGACCGGACTCGCTGTCGATGCTGAGTACGCGGGCATCATCTACTGTGCCGGCGAGGTCATCCTGGGGAGCCATGCGCAGCCCGAGGGCTACTTCCTGCTCGCGCAGAGATGATTCGAGCACTTGCCTGGCGGCGGCATCTTCTACCAGGGCTCCTCGCATGTAGGAGTTGATGGCAGATGCCACGCGGAGAGAGGCTTGCCGGAGGGTTTCCAGCTCGGCACGGGCGGCTTCCAGTTGGGAAGCGGTGTCGATGATTCTCTCTTCGCTGTCACCCAGGGCTGCACCACCAAGAGCTTCGAGGCGAGTGCGGATGTCCCTGAGCTGCCTGCGCGCTTCATCAGCATCTGCCCTGGCAAGGGCGTAGCTTTCGCGCATGTTGGCAAGCTGGCGTTCGAGTTGTGCGATTTTGTGTTCCGGACCATTCCCTGCTCCACCCTGGGCCATCAGCTGGCTGCTCAGTGCCAAGAGTGACACGGTAAGCAAGCTGAAGCTGTGGTGAAGCAGAGACATGGTTCAGTTACACGGTGTATCTACTTATTACTTCTTACCGATACCGCCGTGTGCCTTGAAGATGCGGGTCGGAGCGAATTCACCGAGCTTGTGGCCCACCATGTTTTCCGTGACGTAAACGGTGGCAAAGGTCTTGCCGGCGTGTACGAGGAAGGTGAGGCCCACGAAATCGGGGATGATCATAGAAGCGCGGCTCCAAGTCTTGATCGGCTTGCGATCCCCGCTCTGCAGCTGGGCATCAACCTTGTCGAGAAGAGACTGGCTTACGAAGGGTCCTTTTTTGAGGGAACGTCCCATTGTTCTTAGAAGTGTTTGAGGTTACGATTACTTGGATTTGCGGCGCTGCACGATGAACACATCGCTGGGCTTGCGGATACGGCGGGTCTTCTGGCCCTTGACGTGACCCCACGGGGACTTCAGGTGCTGACGACCACCACCGGACTTGGACTTACCCTCACCACCACCGTTGGGGTGGTCGACGGGGTTCATACACATACCACGCACGGTGGGACGGATGCCCATCCAGCGGGTACGGCCAGCCTTACCGGAAGACTCGTTCATGTGCTGGGTGTTGCCAACCTGACCGATGGTGCAGTAGCACTCTACGCGGAACTTGCGGATTTCGCCGGAGGGCATCTTCACAAGGGCGTATTCGCCATCGCGGTTGGAGAGGACAGCCTGCTGACCAGCAGAGCGGGCAATCTTGCCGCCAGTGCCAGGGCGAACCTCAATGTTGTGGATAGCAGTACCAAGGGGTACATTCTTAAGGGGCATGGCG
This sequence comes from Akkermansia sp., assembly GCA_045650805.1. GTDB lineage: Bacteria > Verrucomicrobiota > Verrucomicrobiia > Verrucomicrobiales > Akkermansiaceae > Akkermansia. Next base: position 28,224 of record JAZRRO010000002.1, on the reverse strand, counting down.
TTGCCCACCTTGGGGGCTACACCTTCACCGCTCTGCACGGTCATACCCACAGTGAGACCCACGGGAGCCAGGATGTAGCTCTTGGTGCCGTCGGCATACTGGATGAGGGCGATGCGGCAGGTACGGTTGGGATCGTACTCGATAGCAAGCACGGTGGCGGCATCGCGGCGGGTGCGGCGGAAGTCCACCAGACGGTAGTGCTGCTTGTGACCACCACCGATGTGACGGGTGGTGATACGGCCATTGTTGTTGCGGCCACCGCTCTTACGGATCGGCTCGAGCAGGGACTTCTCAGGCTTGCTCTTGGTGATCTCGTCAAACGCAGGAAGAATCTTGTAGCGATTGGACGGTGTGGTAGGCTTGAATGACTTGAGGGACATGATAGCTTACTTTATTTAGGGTTCCAATTAGACGAGGTCGAGGGTCTCACCTGCGGCGAGGCGCACATAAGCCTTCTTCCATGCGGGGGCGGTGCCGGCGTCCTTGGTGCGCTTGCGGCGAACCTTGCCGTCGTAGTTAGCAGTGCGAACGGTGGCAACCTTCTTGCCGAAGGCCATTTCCACAGCCTGCTTGATTTCGATCTTGGTGGCCTTCACCGCCACTTCAAGCACGATCTCACCAGTCGTCTCGTGCAGCACGGCTGCCTTTTCGGAAACGCGGGGCTTCTTGATAACGTTGTAGATATCCATAATTACTTGGTGCGGTTGGCGATGGTTTCGAGAGCGGATTCAACGATGACAACCTTGCGAGCGTTGAGCAGCTGCTCCACGTTCACTTCGGCAGCCGTCATGAGGAGTACTTCCTGCACGTTGCGGCCGGCACGCTTGGTGGTTTCATCAAAAGAATCGGAGGTGATGAGGATCTTCTTGCCTTCGGCGATAGCAGCAACAGCAGCCACAAAGGACTTCGTCTTGCCGTCTTCGATGCTGAAGGAAGGAACGGTCACGACCTTACCGCCGGTGATGATGTCACCGAGCACGCGGCGAAGAGCCAGCTTGCGGGTGGACTTGTTCACCTTCTTGGTGTAGTCGCAGGGACGGGGGCCGAACACGACACCACCACCCACGAAGATGGGGCTCTGGTGGTCACCGTGACGGGCGTTACCGGTGCCCTTCTGGCGGTAGATCTTGCGGTTGTTACCGGCCACCTCACCACGGGTCTTGGTGTTGGCGGAGCCTGTGCGGCGGTTGGCGCGGTAGGCGGTCACCAGGTCATGTACAGCCTGACTGCCCTTCTCGGGGCCCACCGTCACGATGTTGGCGGCGTTGGCTGCCTGGATTGTCAATTCAGTAGCGGACATAGATAGGTTCTCCTAGTTCGTTTATTATTTACCGTTCTTCTTCTTGGCCGGGCGAACTACAACGTAGGAACCCTTGGCGCCGGGCACGGGGCCGGACACGAGAATCACGTTGTCGTCCTTGCGCACCTGCACAACCTTGAGGTTCTGCACAGTCTTGCGCTCGTTGCCCTGATGGCCGGGCATCTTCTGACCCTTCCATACGCGGGAGGGAGTGGCGCAGGCACCCACACCACCGGTACGGCGGTGCATCATGGAACCGTGCGTCATGGGGGAGCCGTGGAAGTTATGACGACGCATAACACCCTGGAAGCCCTTACCCTTGGAGGTGCCGATTACGTCCACCCAAGCGCCCTCTTCGAAGAGTTCGCAACCGGGGTGCGTAGCACCTTCGGCGGGGAGTTCGGAAGCCTCTACGCGGAACTCCTTGAGGAGCTTAGCGGGAGCGATGCCGAGCTTCTTGAAGTGGCCGGCAACGGGCTTAGAGAGGCGGCTCTCTTTCTGAGCATCGAATGCAACCTGCACGGCGGAGTAGCCGTCGTTCTCTACGGTCTTAATCTGGCCGTAGGTGTTGCCGGTCACGTCGATGACGGTGACGGGGATCATGGCGCCGGTTTCCTGATTGAAAACGCGGGTCATGCCAACCTTCTTACCAATGAGTCCTAAAGACATGTTATAAAGAATCTGTGTTAGGGTTCGTAATGAGGGATCTTGTCACGCAGGATTAGATCTTGATGGTGATATCCACGCCAGCAGGCAGGTTGAGCTTCTTGAGCTCTTCCACCGTGCGGGAGGTCGGCTCTACGATGTCGAGCAGACGCTTGTGGGTGCGGATTTCGAACTGGTCGGCAGATTTCTTATTAACATGGACCGAGCGGTTCACAGAGAACTTCTCGATACGAGTCGGCAAAGGAATCGGTCCGGCGACTTTTGCGCCTGTGCGCTTAGCGGTCTCGACGATCTCGGAAGCGGAACGGTCGATTGCGCGGCTATCAAAGGCACGGAGACGAATGCGGATTTTGGGACTTTGCATGAACGTGCGGTTATGTTTAGGTTAGTAATTCAGGTTAGTTTATTTGCTACCACCGCGAGCCTTGACGATATCGTTGACAAGGTTCTGGGGTACTTGTTCGAAGTGGGAGGGTTCCATGGAGTAGGAAGCCAGACCCTTGGAGAGGGTACGAATGTCGGTGGAGTAACCGAACATTTCGGCCAGGGGAACGTCTGCGGTAAGCACGCATTCGGCGCCCTTGTGCTCCATGTTCTTCACCATGGCGCGGCGGCGGTTAAGGTCGCCCATGATATCGCCCTGGTTTTCAGCGGGGGTCACTACTTCAACAGCCATGATGGGCTCCAGCAGCCCGGGGCTGCACTTGGCAAAGGCGTTCTTCATAGCGAAGCTAGCAGCCATCTTGAAGGCGTTTTCGTTGGAGTCAACTTCGTGGTAGGAACCGTCGATGACGTCTACTTCCACGTCTTCCACGGGGTAACCAGCCACGGAGCCGGAGTTCATAGCTTCATTCAGACCGGCGTACACAGCGTTCATGTACTCCTTGGGAATGGCACCACCAACAATCTTGTTGGCAATCTTGAGACCGGTGCCACGTTCGCCGGGGCGCATGGCGATCACCACGTCACCGTACTGACCACGACCACCGGACTGCTTCACGAGCTTGCCCTGCACGCGGTCGGCGGACTTGGTGATGGTTTCGCGGTAGGCGATCTGGGGCTTGCCGGTGTTGGCTTCCACCTTGAATTCGCGCTTGAGGCGGTCCACGATGATGTCGAGGTGAAGCTCACCCATACCGGCGATGATGGTCTGACCGGTTTCTTCGTCGGTCTTCACGCGGAAGGTGGGGTCTTCAGCAGAGAGGCGCTGGAGAGCGTTGGACATCTTTTCCTGGTCGGCCTTGGTGAGGGGTTCCACGGCCATGGAAATCACGGTATCCGGGAAGGTGGGAGGCTCGAGGGTGAAGTCGAAGTCATCGGTAGCCAGGGTGTCACCGGTGGTGGCGTTCTTGAGGCCCACGATGGCGGCGATGTCGCCGGAGTATACTTCGTTCACGTCGGTGTGGACGTTGGCCTGAATCTGGAGGAGACGGCCTACGCGCTCACGCTTACGGGTACGGGGGTTGTACACGGTGTCGCCCTTGCGGATAACGCCGGTGTACACGCGGATGAACACGAGGGAGCCCACGAACTTGTCAGCCCAGAGCTTGAATGCCAGAGCAACGGGCTTGTCTTCGTCGGAGGGGATGATTTCGCGAGTTTCGAAGGTCTCGTAGCCGTTCTCGTCGAGGCCGGTGGCCACGGTACCGGTCACGGTAGCGAGCTTGGCTTCGAGGGGAGAGGGCAGGTAATCCACCACGGCGTCGAGGAGGCCCTGAACACCCTTGTTCTTGAAAGCGGAACCACCGGTCACGGGCACGAACTTGTTAGCGATGCAGGCGCGGCGGATAGCAGCCTTGAGGGTGGGAGCATCGATGGGTTCTTCCATGAGGAAGAGCTCAGCGAGTTCGTCGTCCACGTCGGCCACAGCACCCTTGAGTTCTTCAAGAGCCATTTCACCGATTTCCTTGAGCTCGCCTTCGAGTTCCTTCACCTCATAGGTGGAGCCGAGACGGTCGGAGTCGGAGTAGAAGATAGCCTTCTGGTTCACCACGTCGATCTGGCCGCAGAGCTGGTCTTCGGAACCGATGGGGATGAGCACGGCAGCAGCGTTGGCGCCGAGCTTGCCCTTGATGTCGGCAAGAACATTGTTGAAGTTGGCGCCGGTGCGGTCCATCTTGTTGACGAAGCAGATACGGGGCACTTCGTACTTGTTGGCCTGGCGCCACACGGTCTGCGTCTGGGGCTGCACGCCGGCAACACCGCAGAACACAACGATAGCACCGTCGAGCACACGCAGGGAGCGCTCCACCTCAGCGGTGAAGTCCACGTGGCCGGGGGTGTCGATAACGTTAAGCTGGAAGTTCTGGTTCTCGAAAAGCTTGCAGCAGCCCTCGGCGGGAAGCTGTTTCCAGTTGGTCGTAACGGCAGCGGAGGTAATAGTAATACCGCGTTCCTGTTCCTGTTCCATCCAGTCGGTCGTCGCAGACCCTTCGTGGGTCTCGCCGATCTTGTGGATCATGCCGGTGTAGAAAAGGATGCGTTCGGAAAGCGTGGTTTTGCCACCGTCGATGTGAGCGGCAATACCGAAGTTACGGTAACGCTCAAGCGGGGCCTTACGGTCGGGGCTGCTAACACTAGCCATAGTTTAAAGTAATATGAATGTTTTAAATTTTCAGAGATTACGAGAAAACTTCCACAAGCTGATTACCAGCGGAAGTGAGCAAAGGCGCGGTTGGCCTGAGCCATCTTGTGCACATCATCGCGCTTGCGAACGGCGGCACCCTGGTTGGCTGCGGCTTCCTTGATTTCGTTGGCGAGAGCCTTGGCCATGGGGATACCCTTGCGGTTGCGGGCGTAGCCAATAATCCAGCGCATAGCGAGAGCTTCGGAGCGGTCGGGAGCCACTTCCAGGGGGACCTGGTAGGTAGCACCACCCACGCGGCGGCTCTTCACCTCCACACGGGGCTTAGCATTCTCGATAGCACGAGTCAGAACCTCGAGGGGGCTGACGGTATCAGTGCCTTCGTTGGCGATATCGATTGCTTTGTAGACGATACGCTCAGCCAGAGAGCGCTTGCCAGCAAGCATCACCTTACCGATGAGCTTACCCACGAGCACGGAATCATAGCGAGAATCGCGCTGTTCAATCTTCTTATAGACGCGTTTACGACGAGCCATAACTTTATTTATATTAAGGGGTTAAGTTACTTCTTCTTAGAACCTGTTGCGGGAGCGGCACCGGCCTTGGGGCGCTTGGCACCGTACTTCGAACGGCCACGACGGCGCTTGTCAACGCCAAGGCAGTCCAGAGCACCACGAACAATGTGATAACGCACACCCGGCAAGTCCTTCACACGGCCACCGCGAACGAGCACGATGGAGTGTTCCTGCAGGTTGTGGCCTTCGCCACCGATGTAGGCGATCACTTCTTCGCCATTGGTCAGGCGAACTTTAGCAACTTTACGAAGAGCGGAGTTCGGCTTCTTCGGCGTACGGGTCATCACCTGGAGGCAGACACCGCGGCGCTGAGGGCAGCTATGAAGAGCACGAGACTTCGACTTCTCTTCCGGTACGATACGTCCCTTGCGGACGAGCTGATTGATGGTCGGCATGTTTCCTTCTAGTTTATTGTTTTTCAGGCGCTTACGGATTGCTTAGCAAGCTCCTCATTACCAGAGGAAACCTACCATTTTTCCGGCGGCGGACCCGATAAAATCCTATCCCTTTGCGTATTACTACACTCTAAGGGGGCACAGCATTGTACCTAATTTTACTGATTTGGCAAGCCTTTTCTTCATAAAAATCAAGATTTTTTGCAGATAAGGCGTATAAGGTCTCAAATTATGGGATGAAAGAGCACAAAACACCCCGGAACGCAGCTGCGCACCGGGGTGAAAGTGTGAATGTGAGGCAAAAATCAGCTCTGTGTGGTGGCGGACTCTTGCTCCGGGGTGGTCTTGCCGAGGTAATCCGGCAGCTGCACGCCCACGCTGCCAGCAAGTTCATGCAGGGGGAGTGTGCCGGTGACCAGGTTTTGCACGAAGCCACCTACGCTACCACTTTTGGTATCACCCCCGCCCATGACGACAACCTTATCGAAGGAGAGGTTGCGGATGGCGCTGGCCTGGGTTTCGACAATCTGGGGCAGCTGTTCTGTGACGAGCAGACCGGATGCGGCGCGGGCATCGCCGGCGGCCTGAATGATCTGACGGAAACCGCTGGCCTTGGCTTCGAGGGTGGACTGGATGGCTGCGGCCTGACCGCGACCCACCATTTCGAGACCTTCACCTTCTGCCTTTTTCTTGAGGAGGAGGGCATCGGCCTCGCCCTTGGCCAGTTTGATGGCGGCCTGACCTTCGGCTTCCTTTTCGATGACGAGGGCATCTGCCCTGCCCTGCTGCTCGCGTACGAGGACAGCGGCGGCGGCTTCGGCAGCAATCTCCTGCTTGCGCTTCTCAATTTCGGCAGCCACGATTTCGTTGGCCGTGAGGGTGGCGCGCTGCAGTTCGGCGCGCTTCATTTCAGCTTCGCGGTTGGCGATGTAGCCGGCTTCTTCTGCCTTGGCGGCCTGCTCGCGCTCGGCGACCAAGGCGATGCGCTGTGCTTCTGCCTGGCGCACTTTGAGGCGTGCGTTGGAATCTGCCACTTTCATCTGGGCTTCGTTGTTGCCTTCCACAGCGGCGGCATTGGCCATGGCCACCTGCACGGTTTGCTCACGCAGGGCTTCGGCCTTGCCGATTTCACCACGGCGGGTTTCCTCTGCCACTTTAATCATGGCATCGTTGATGGCGCGGGCAGCAGCTTCCTGACCCAGAGCGGCAATGTAGCCGGAGGCATCTCGAATGTCGGTAATGTTGGCGTTGATGAGGTAGAGCCCCACTTTGTGCAGTTCCACATCCACGCCGCCGGTGATACCGCGGATAAGTTTCTCGCGGTCGGCGTTGATTTCTTCAATGGTGAGAGAGGCGATAACCACGCGCATCTGGCCCATGATGATTTCGGAGGCGAGGGCGCGTACTTCTTCGCGGGTGCGGCCCAAAAGACGGCTGGCAGCATTCTGCATGATTTCCGGCTGCGTGCTGATGCCTACGATGAAGGAGGACGGCACGTCCACACGGATATTCTGGCTGGAGAGGGCTCCCTTGAGTGGCACATCAATGTTGAGCGGATTCAAATCCATGAATGCGCAGCTCTGGATGATGGGCATCACAAAGGTGGCGCCGCCATGAATACATTTGGCGGAGCGCCCTGCCCCCACGTTACCGTAAACGATGAGGATTTTGTCGGACGGGCACATTTTGTAGCGGCTGAAGAGCACTACGCCAGTACCAATGAGGAAGAGTACCAGCACCACAATGGCGATAATCGATGAGGAGCTGGAACCTGCTGCAGCAAGTATGGGAGTCATGGTGTTTTTATGATGGTTGGGGTTATTTATTTTGTGAAATGGGGGAAATGGGGCGAACAACGAGCTGGTAGGTGGTGGCAGAGACGACCTCGATGCGGGTCATGGCCGGCAGGGGTTCATCCCCTTCTTGCACGGCTGCCATGGTGATCATCTGGCTGGGGTGCGCCACCTGCACCTGCCCACCGGGCTCGCCACGGGGAGGAATGGTGACGTAGACGGTGCCGGTCATGCCCACGAGGGTGGCATAATTAAGCGAGCCATCAGATTTCAGGCTGTAGATAAAACGCATGATGCCTGCCACGATGAAAAACATGATGAGACCGAGCATGAGGCCTACGCCAATGGCCAGCCCTACACCTGCGCCGGATTGGATGGCGATAAAACCACCCCACCCCAGCCCAAGCGCAAAGCCCACGATGGCTCGCACCGACAAGGCGCCCGTATCACCATCGGTCACATCCATATCATCGCCACCGATGTCTGAGAAAATGGAAAGCAGCAGCATCAACAGGGAAATAGCCGTAGACAGCCAGGCGATGGTGCAGAAAATGCCCCTGGCTGATGAGAAGTCCGGCAGCATGTCCACACTGCGCAACATGGTAGTAATCCAATCAAGCATACGCGAGAAGATTTTCGTTATTTATTCTTCAACTCAAAGGTAGCATACTGCGCAGAGGGGTGTCAAACAGAAAAAATGGCATTTCTTGCATTGTCTCACCCCTTTTTTCAAGGCAAAATCTGCTTATATATATAAATTTAGGCTTGCATCTGCTGAAAATGCTGCTATGATGCCCGCACCTTGTCAGGTCGATTTGCCGCAGCCACGAAAAATCAACCACTAAACACAAGATACAAGACAATGAGCGAAATCAACGTCAACGACTTCAAGATGAATGAGAAGGACACTGGCTCCACCGCTTTCCAGGTGGCTGTCCTTACCAAGCGTATTGCCCACCTCACTCAGCACCTCGCTGAGCACAAGCACGACCACGCCTCCCGTCGCGGTCTGCTCATGCTGGTGGCTCGCCGCCGTAAGCTTCTCGATTATGCCAAGCGCACGGACAACGAGCTCTACAAGAGCCTGCTCGTCCGCCTCTCGCTCCGCCACTAATCGCGAAGAGGCTTTCTCAACCTAGAGAAGTCACTTACCATTACAAAAGCCGCAAAGTTTACTTTGCGGCTTTTCTGCGTTCTGAGCGGATGCATCACTTGGATGCCTGCGGCTCAGCTTCAATATCCCGAATAGCCAGGGGGATGTATTGCTGGCGTGAAAAGAGCGGGAGCATGATGCCCGACTTAATGGCCTCGCTATAGGCAATTTTTGCCATGGCAAGCATGTGAAATTGTGAAAAGAACGTCACAATCGTACCAGCGGATACGTAGTACACAAACGCATCGCCCACGAAAGGCATCGTTTGGAACATAAGATAGAATCCTTGCTTCCTTTTATCCAGAACAGAACAAACTCTTATAATCAAGAAAATGGAGGCCAAATGCCAAATGACAATCATAGACAAGCCCACAATGCCTACGCGGTGAATTGCCGTGAACACGCCACTATGCCACGCACCCGTTTCGGCAAAACGCTGCTGGTCACCACCGGCAACAACACCACGATTGAGTGAAATCGTCGTGAGACGCAAAACCTTCATCGACACACCGAAACCATCCCCCCATACGTAGTCGCGGATGTACTTCGTGCGCGGGTCCATAGCCCACCCCCACATCACTTTTCGCCAATCACTGGAATACTGGGCTTCTTCTTTGATATCCTCGTCAATCTTCAACCACGGAAGAATATACAACGTACGTTGAATGCGGTCTGGCAGCATCAGCAGCACATCCTGAGACCCCAAATATGTGAGCAATCCGATAACGGCTGCGGCACAGGTAACAAGAAGCACCATCTGGCGCTTCACAATCGAAATGCCTATATATGTAAACGCAGCTCGCACCAACACCTCTCGCTGACCATGCAAAGATGCTCCCAATGCCAAAATTAAAAGAATGAGCTTCCATGGAGCAATAACAAGGCCTACCAATGAATACTTACATGCGAGAACTGTGTATATGTATGAACCGATAGGGGAAAATGAACGGAATAAGACAACGAGTAAAACGTATACAAAAAATTGAACAATCAGGGACCACTTCAGCACCTTATTCAACTGACCAAGAGAACAAGGTATGATGCTCATCACCAAATAACACACAGCAGCAGCGATTGCAAAGATGTATTCTTTACCACCTACTGCTTCCGTGTCGTCATCACTGAAAATCATCAACTCGACGGGGTGCTCATAAAACGTGTATGCAAAATACAGGAACAGCACCAACGTTATCGCATCCATCCACACAACACCATTCCACACCAACTTAACATACCCCATCATACGCAGCACCAGCCAATATATGAGTACTACGATACAGACAAAGTATGCTACAGGCAGACTGGAAAAGATACCCAAGGGGATAATCGACAAGATGGGAGGCAGCACAAAGATAAGCCACCAGCAATTCTTTCCCATGTAGAGGAGCGCGAAAGCCCCTACAATGCCACCCAAGAGCATCAGTGAGTCTTGGGCGCCCTCCGCAGCCATGGAGCCGACGACAAACGCCAACACCACCAACACAAAACAGATGATGATGTTTTTGATGACGCCGGTCCCCATAACTTACGGATGTATATAATCAGAGAGCAGAGGGGATTTCTTTCCCCAATTCTGATGCGCGGCGGCCCTTGCCATCGCCGGCAATGCGCTCAAGCACTACGTCACGATAGCCCATGCCGCCGGGAATCATCGGCAACACGTGCACATCGTACGGCACCATGACATCCAACACGTAGGCCTCTTTGGCTTCAAGCATACGCTTGATGGCCGGTGCCAAGTCCTCCGGTTCAATGACGCGTTCGCACTTCACACCAAAACCGGCGCAGAGCACTTCGAAATTCGGATAAAGAATTTCGGGCGTATGGTGTGTCGGGTCATACTGATCTGCAGGGTCAGCCAAGAACGTATTAGCGCGATTCGAATCGTACTTGAGGTCCTCCCACTGTACCACCATGCCCAAGTGCTGGTTATTCAAGATGATGCACTTGATGGGCATTTTTTCCACGTGAATGGTGGCCAGTTCCTGCACATTCATCAGGAAGGAGCCGTCTCCATCAATATTCACAACGGGTCTGTCAGGATAAGCGACATGAGCGCCCATAGCAGCGGGCAAGCCATAGCCCATGGAACCCAAACCACCCGAGGTGGAGAAGCGGCGGGGCTTATCAAAACGATAGAACTGGCCGGCAAACATCTGGTGCTGACCGACACCCGTGCAGATGATAGCATCCTGGTCTGCCAGCTGCTGGTACAATTCCTCAACCACGGCCTGCGGGGCGATTTCGTGTGCGCGCTGCTCATAGCAAAGCGGGTATTCCTGCTTCCAACGCTCAATGATGCCGAACCATTCGGGGCGGTTTTCAAGAGCATAAGGACGCACAGCCACCCCCTGCTCTTCCAAGCGCTTGTTTAAGTATGTAAGAGCAGCACGGGCATCTGCACGCACAGCCACATCCACACGCTTGTTCTTGTTGAGCTCTGCGGCATCATAATCAATGTGAATAATCTTTGCGTGTTCGCAGAAAGTCTTTACAGCACCCGTGACGCGGTCATCAAAACGCGCGCCGATGGCAAGCACAACGTCGGCTTCATTCACCGTATTGTTAGCGTACACAGGGCCGTGCATACCAAGCCAGCGAACGGAAAGCGGATGACTCTCCGGCATAGCGCCAATGCCCATCAAGGTTGTAGCAACGGGCATCTGCATACGCTCAGCGAACTCAAGCAGCTGTTCAGAAGCATCCGAGATGACTACGCCACCACCGGCATAAATAGCGGGGCGCTTGGCAGCCAGCAGCATCGGCAGCACGGCATCCAACTCAGCCTCCGGCAGCGGCAAATCTTTCACATACCCAGGCAAATCCATGGGCTCATCAAAATTGGGCACAAACTTGCCTTCCTGGAAATTCTTGGGGATATCAATCACCACAGGACCGGGACGCCCGCTGCGAGCAATGTAAAAAGCCTCACGAATGATGCGGGGAATATCCTCCAACTTGGTGACAAGATAACTATGCTTCACAATGGGAGCAGTCATACCAAACACGTCCGTCTCCTGGAAAGCAGAGCTACCAATCATACCGCTACCCACCTGAGCCGTAATAGCCACCATGGGCACAGAATCCAAAAAGGCATCCGCAATGGCGGTAATCATGTTGGTTGCACCGGGGCCGGAAGTAGACATGCAAACACCCACCTTGCCGGTAACACGGCCATACCCTTCGGCAGCAAAAGCGCCACCTTGCTCATGGCGAGGCAAAATGGTGCGAATGGAGGGTTCGTGGCTCAATGCCTGGTGCATGGGCATACTGGCACCACCGGGATAAGCAAATACTACATCTACGCCTTCACGCACTAGGCTCTGCACAAGGGCCTCAGCCCCGGACATCATTTTACCAGCTGACTGTATTGGTGTGTTTTCGTCGTTCATATGTAGTACTTGCGTTAATGTGTGTATATTCATGTCCGAGGGCAGTTTACACTCGGCTCGCACTTATTCTACCAAAGCAGAAACGCCATGAAAAGCTTTTTTCTAATAATTCCATGCACATTGAGCCATATCATGACACACTGCGTTCTGTCACAGCGGACTTAATCATTTTATCATGTATCGCGCATGGCACGAACAATTTTATTCATCCTTTTTTTGACACTGTGTTGCACATGCCATGCCGCGTACCAATCATTTTCGAGGCTCAATAAACAACCGGGCTTTTGGGGACTACTAGCCCATGACGAGCGAATAGACGCGTATTTCTTTCAATCTCGCACACACAGAATCGTCATCCTTGACGAGGGAGACAACGCGCCGCGCTATGGTTCATTGGCGCATTCCATGAAAGCAAACCTCTGCATGGCAGGAATAAATGGCGGTTATTTTGCAGCCGATTCCCAACGCACACCTCTCGGGTTAATCAAACACCAGAAAAAAACGCAGCACAAATTAGCAAGTGGAGCCTTCACAGTAGCTGGAGTGCTGTACGATACCGGGAGTACCATCAAACTGGAGCGCAGCACCAACCTTTCTACGCCAGTCGACGCGATGACTGAAGCCATTCAAGGTGGTCCTTTCCTCGTTGAAAAAGGCCGTATGATTCAGGGGCTGGACAACAAAAAGCTGGCTCGGCGCACCTTTGTCGCGACTGATGGCCAAGGCGGTTGGTGCATTGCCGTCACCACGCCCATCACGCTTCGCAAACTTGCTATCTGGCTTACGCAACAACAAGCCTTGGGCAATTTCAAAGTATCAACAGCGCTCAACATGGATGGCGGCACATCCACCGCCATCTGGATTGCCTCCCCGCACCTCTATAAGGCCCCCTTCAAAGCTGTGCGCAATTACATAGGAGTTTCCCCCCGCAGCAGAGCCAAGGGCAAAGAATAACCAAGAAGTCTGCCGCTGATGTTCAAGCCGCAGACCGGTGCGTTATTTCTCCACCTCAGGCACAGCTGCGGCTGAACTCACAGGTGTGTAAGTGGACTCATCCCACACGATTGATACCTTGCCGCCCACACCGACCAACAAGGCTAATTCATTCACGTCTTTGGGAGCCATTTTGATGACTTTGCCGGGCATACGCTGAGCACCGGTAATGCACACATCACCCTCCAGGCGAAGCACTCTGTCACTAGCGGCATACATGAGCGAACGGCGGGGCAACGCTGAGCCGCGGGTATAGCCTTCACGCGCCACAACGGTCGTCTCCTGGTTTTCCTTACCGGATAAGTTGCTTATATCCACAATATCATAATCTGCCACCAGTTTAGCTCCGTCCCAAACAGAAATTTCGCGCTGTCCGGGGTGAATTTCCATACGCAGACACATCGGCACAACGACCATACGCTGGCCGGTCTTCACGACAGACGGCTCAACCAAGCCATTGAGCAGCATTAAAATATCCGCCGGGCATTTATTATGCTCTGCAATGCGGGCAATGGTATCCCCTCTTTTGACCTGATATACACGCGCATGCGGGTGCCGACGCGACAAATACAGGCGCACATTGACCGCCCCGGTGATTTGGCGAGCCTCTCTCCCGGCTATGCCGTTTTCCTGAACAAAAGGCTCCAGCAGAGCAACTGCCTCCATCAGCTTTTGCTCGCGAAGAAGATGCCGTGCCTGTTCCAATTCTGCCGGTCTGCGTGGCCAGAGCGAATAATTATCCGCTCCCTGCAGCATGCCCACCAAACTATAACAAGCCGCGACGCTTAAAATCAAAGATATTAATCTCATGGGATTGTTGAATCATTTCTATCATGAAATACAAAAGAGATACCTCCCAGGCATCATCCACACCACGAATGACTGCACGATATGCGTCGCCGGAGTTCATCGCTTCGCGCACGACTCTGTCCGATACCTCGCGAATATCTTCATGCAAATACTCTTCATTCACGTCCGAGCGGCCAAATTGAAACCCATACTTGAGCAAGGCCTGCAACTGTGCGCCCCGTTCAGCCATCCATTCAAGAAAACGTGTTGCATCCGGGCTGAATCCCTCCACCTCTACTCCGCGCATATCTGCGGGTCGTATAATTCGCGGTTTGCGAGCTTCCACCCATCCACTCCGGACGCGGCAATGCCCCACTGAATCCATGGGCTCGGAGAGCAGTCTGAAATTAAAACGGGTGTCACCAAAGGTGTCTATACGCCGATCGGGGACGTATAGCACGTGCGTATTCTGCAAAGCATAAGTTGTATCCGCATCATCCATCATGCAGTTACTATTTGTGCGCAGATAAGTGTTTGAAAAGAAAAAAGGGCGGCTCCGCCTATCAGGAGGAACCGCCCGAAAAATCACAAAAAGCTTGCCGGGCTCTATCAGGCCTGGTGTTCGGTGATGTAAGCAACTACATCAGCCACAGACTTGAGCTTCTCAGCATCCTCGTCAGGCACTTCAACGCCGAACTTTTCTTCGAACGTCATAACGAGCTCAACGGTGTCAAGAGAGTCTGCGCCGAGATCCTCAATGAACTTAGCATCATCGGTCAGCTTTTCGGGGTCAACGCCGAGCTGATCGACGATGATTTCTTTTACCTGGTCTTTAATGTTGTCGGACATAAGATGTGTCTGTTTTAAGGTGCCCTCATTATAGAGCATACTTTAGGAAGATGCAACTTAAATTTTAATTTTGGCTTAAAAAAGTATCAGTGCAAGCCTTGGGATACCTGCCACAACCCGCGAAAGGTCAACCATTCATCCACATGCGTAACGCAAGGGAGAACAGAGGCCAACAAACGGGCATCGCCACCGGTCATAATGACACTAGTCATTGGGCCACAAACCTCTTCCACCTGCTTCACCAAAGCTTCAACCATTCCTTTAGCCCCCCAGAACACCCCGGATTGAATGGCTTCACACGTTGATTTACCAATGGGTGCTACCGGAGATTCCAATCCCACATGGGGCAGCATGGCCGTACCTTTGTTCAACGATGCCAACATGGTACTGATTCCCGGTGAAATTGCGCCACCCACATAGCAAGCACCCTGCTCAGAAGGCACAACAACATCAAACGTCACCGCCGTTCCGGCATCTATGGCAATACATGGCAGAGGGTAGAAACGGGCTGCGGCAACAACATTGGCCACGCGGTCGGCTCCCAAAGTAGACATTCCCGGATAATCATACACCACCCCATCCACAGATGTGTCGGTATTCAACATCAACACATTCGCTCCACGCGCGGCGAAAACGGATTGCAACAGGACTGCTGCCCAAGGCACAACGGAGGCAATCACCACAGCAGAAAACTCCGCACCCTCCAGCAGAGACAGAATACGCTCCTGTGTCAATTCTGCCGTTGGCACAACGATTAAGGTCTCTTCAAGCAAGCCCTTTTCTGTTGCAAACATCAACTTTGTTCGCGTATTGGAATTATCTATCAGCAGTATCATGATAAAAACACTTCTCGATATTATCAGCAATTCGTGCTGCTCCACCTACCCTGTTTTTTTGGCGCATAGCGCTTCGCATGCGATGCCAAGCCTCAGCTTCATCATCAATCAAGCCCAGCAATGCCGCCATAAGCTCCGTCGTACTCTCGACGGCCACGCCAGCCCCATCATCCAACAAAAGCTGTCTGTTACCCTGCTCTTGCCCAGGAAGCGCATAGTTTACAACCACAGGGATACCGGCGGCGTAGGCCTCAAACATCGTGGCAGCACCGGCCTTGCCTATGTAGAGATGACTCTGGGCAAACAGGCGATGCATCTCTTCTGTGCGGTCCATGATGCATAATCTGGATGATTCCAGTTCAGGTCCAAGCATCTTTTCCAAATACTTTTTTCGAGAGCCGGCCAACAAGGTAATACTAGCCCCCGGCACATGTTGCAGAATAGCACGAATATCTCCACACACACGGCCCGTTTCTGCGTAGCCCCCATACACGATTCTGAAATCATCCATGCAGGGTTGGGTTATATCGCATGCTACTGCAAACGCATGCTTCACAGGGAACCCGGCTGCAATCACTCTGTCATCGGATAAGCCATAGCGCTCGCACACCAGTTGCCGGGATTGCTCATCGGGCACACATACCAAAGGAGCCTTCGTATACAGCCAAGGTCGGCTGATTTCTATCGAATCGGTCACAATCAACACATAGTGTTGAACCCGGTCGGAGACGGCGTTGTATGCATCCAGCATGTAGCCGAACAATGGATACGTACAAATGACAACATCCGGCTGTTCTGTCTTTAACAGATGTCGCAAACATGAAAAAGCTCGTGAAATACCAGGATAATGAAGCAACTTACTCCAATCTGTCGTGCCGGTTTGTGCATAGGCCACGCCCCATAACCATGGCATACGACGTACGCAAAATTGGTAAAATTGCTGCGTCCATGAGAATAGCACGGGAGAAGCCATCTTGCATACATCCTCTACCCGGCACTGCCAATCGCGGCGCTCCAGTTCTTCCTGCATTGCGTACGCCGCGGCATGGTGGCCTTCACCATACCCCACACTCAAAATCAATGCCTTTCGTTTCATGAGCGAACGCTTTTGCGGCTAAAAAAGACCGGCCGCTCATAGCAAGCGGCCGGCTGATAAAAGGATTATCAAGGACCTATCTTATCCGGTCTGCGCTCAAACGCAGGGCGATTCGGCACGAAGATGACATCATCAGGCATCAGCGGCAAAGCTCGGGCTCTGGCACTGAAGTAATCGTACGTGCGTGTAACCCCCTTGCGCGTTACCTGAATCTTGCGTGAGCCATAGTCTGTAATATCGCCACAATCAAGCAAGGCTTGTATCAACGTAATGCCTTGGCGATAAGGCAAGTTCTTCTTGCCAGCCACATTACCGGTAACCTGAATATAGCGCTGATTCAAGTCATTGGACTCTTGCTCAGAGCCAACGGCAGCCATGACAATAGGCTGAGAATAAATGCGCTGAGATACATACAAAGCTCTGACCTGGTCCTCAATTTCGCGAGCTGTTTTGCCAAGAACTCTGACGCGATCAGACAAGTATGGCAGCGAAATCGTACCATCCCCATGATTTACCGTGTACGCACCATTCACATTACCTGCATCCTCAGTAGGGATATTTCGGAACGTCAGCGTGACGCGCCCGCCCTTCACCGCACGAGGCTCAACCGATACTTGCTGAGCCAGCACGGGAATCGCCAATACTGCCAGAAGCATGGCCAATATCACATTAAAAAACTTTGCATTCATATGAGTATTTATCAGTATATATCTTCACCTTCCGCTGCATTTTCATTGCGAACCAAGGGCTTAGCTTCAATACTATCCACAACTTTTTCAGGCTTCACAGCCGGATTAAGTTTGGGTTCCTTGCGAGATGTATCAGATGCATAGTACGAATAATAGGTCGTGTAATACTGATATTGCGTGTCACCGCTGATATCAACATTATTCATTACCAGCCCCATCATGCGACCACCGGCATTCTGAATCACACTCTTTGCACGAAGCAGAGCCTTCAGCGGCATCTTGCGCGGCTGCAGCACCAGCAAGGTAGCATCTACTTTGTTAACCAACAAGGAGGCATCACTCACACCCAAAACAGGCGGAGAGTCAATAAGAACGATATCAAATCGCTTGGAAACCTCAGCAATGAGTTTATCCATCCGGAATGAGCCCAACAACCCTGATGTATCAGAGGGCTGCGGACCCGCAGGAAGCAGATACAGGTTCGGCACACGCGTTTTGAAAATAACATCACGCAATTCCATTTCGCTGGTGAGGTAATTGGACAAGCCCACACTGCAGTCCAGCTCAGCATAGCGAGCCAAGCGGGGGCGGCGCAAGTCGCCATCAATCATCAGCGTACTGTAACCGGCATTGGCAAACACATAAGCCAAGTTACTGAGCGTTGTTGTTTTACCTTCACCTGCATTGGCGGATACAACAGCAAACGTGGTTGCCTTATAAAGAGACTTTTTAAGCTCTATGTTAGTGCGGAGAATGCGATACGCCTCTGCGTCCGGGCTCTCGCCATCATGCAGCGCCAGCAAACCAACATCCTGGGGAATGACACCCAGCACAGGCAAGCCCATGTTGCGTTCAGCATCTTCCAATGTTTTGACTGAAGTGTCAAAGTAATTATAAATGAAAGCCACGATAACACCACCAATCACACCCACTACGGCGCCAATAATCATGTTCAGCTTATACTTGGGGCTGCTGGGAGCGCCTGCGGCGACAGGACGGCTATAAATCTCCACGCTCTTGCGCGGAGCCATCATGCGCATTTTATCGACGATGTAGTCATTCTCCAGCTTATCATAACGCGCTTTTTCAGAATTATACTCCTGCAAAGCAGCCATGACCTTCTGGTCTTCGAGCGTTTTGTCGCGCAATTGATTTCTTGCCTCAGAAAAGCGGGACTGCACACTCGCCAGCTCGGATTTCTTCACATCCAGCTGATCAACCATCGCATCGCGCATACCAATCAATTCCGCAAAGAGCTGCTCTTGGGTACTCTTGTGCTGCTCTTCCAAACGCAGCAACACAGGGTGTCTGTCGCCATAGCCGCTAAGCAATTTCTGCTGGCGTTCTTCCTCTTCCTTGCGGTACTGCTCGTTCAGCGTACGCACACGAGCGGAGCAATATGACTCTGCTGTCAACAGCCCCGTACGCGTGACATAGTTGAGCAAATCTGCATCCTTCAGCTTCTGCAACTGACCGATGTGAACCGTCATCTGCGAAATTTCAGATTCCAGGGTCAAGCGAGCAGAATTAAGCTGCTGCAATGTTTGTTCTTCAGAGCCGGTAGAGGTGGGAGTGCCACGACCGGTTTCTGTCCAGATATTTTGCAGATACTTACCGGAGCGAATATACTGACGCACCACATCGGCCTTGCGTTCCAATTCATCCTGACGAGAGCGCAACACCTCATAACGCTTGTTAATCGCTTCGTTAATGATAGAGTTTTCCTTTTCCTCTCGCAACTCGCGATAACACTCTGTGACAGCCTCACATATTTTTTGCGCAACGCGGGGGTCCGAGTTACGCGTAATCACATCCACCAAGTTCGTACCTTTCACAGGCATGACCTGAATCATCCCCATAAGAATACCCGCAGCGCCTTGTTCGCTTGTGCCCCATTCGTTCGGCAAATCAAGCTTTGATGCCACGGCCATGAGGTTCTGCTCCGACACCAGAATTTCGAATTGGGTCTGCATGTAAGCCCCGTTTTCCTCAGATGCAATAACGGGATTCACATCACCACCCACAGCCAAATTAATCAAATCGCGGGGAGGCTTAATCTCAAATCGCATCATACTCTTGTACTGCGGTGTCGTTATCTTGGTGATAACCGCGCAAGAGAGGAATATGAGCAGGAAAACAAGGAAGGCTTCCTTCCATCTGTTACGCAGGATTTGCAGATAGTCCTGCGCATGAAGCAATACTTCTGTCTGTTTCGTAGAGGTGTCGGTGTCTGCCATTTTTCAAATCATCATACGATATTCAGGGTGAAATCTTCACGCATAATACGCAAAAATTTCACCCCAAACATGTCAATCTATGTTTAGAAAGAATAACCAAGACCAGCGGACATGACGTTACGATAGTAATCGTAGTAGCCGGTCTGCTTGGTGTATGTATAGCTCAGGGTACCCGAAAGAGAATTGGTGAACATGTACGTCATGCCAGCCGTGGCCGTCCAAGTAAGACGATCGCGGTTGCTCATCCCATTTGTTCCCTTCTCGTACTGAGCGTCAATGAGAGATACGCCAAAATTGAACGAGACCTTATGAGAGAAACGATAGGTGGAGTTCACGCCAACGCGCCACGTAGCGTTGGAGAGATAGTTGCCTGCGCCACCATATGTATCCACGTTTTCATTGTCGTAGGACACATAAGTACTCATGGACAAACCTTCAGCCAAGGTGCGGTTGTATCCCATGCGCAGGCTCGGATATACATCACTCTCACCATCAATAAACTTCGTCTGGGCACCCAAAGTCACGCTAACGCTCGAAATCGGGGACAGAGAACTATTCATCGTTGCATTCAGGTACAAGTTTTCCGAATCCAGACCTACTCGACGGAAGTCAAAACGATAGCTCGAAGTGAAGCTGTAGGAAGTAAGGGGAGAATACTTGTAAGACAAGGCTGCGCTTGTGTTCACATACTCACGGTCATCGTAAGAGTACTCAGAGTTGCTGTACACGTTGCCGCTATACCCGGCAGTCAGCGTCCAACTCCAACGAGCATCAATGGCCTGAGAATAAGAATTGCTAATATTCCAGTTCAAGCAATCACCCTGACAGCGAGAGGCAGAAATGCCGTTCTCATAGTCGGGCTCCGGCTTATAGCTCACAGAAGCGCTGAGGCTGTACGTGCTCCCGGGAGTAAAGGAATGGCTCAAATGAGTAGAAAGAGAGATATCAGAGAACAGCTGTTCTTCTGCGCCATTGGCCTGCTTGCTATAGAATGTACCACCAATGTGTGCGTTGTACGAGAAATTGGTGATAGATTCATAATCTGCATAAGCTGCCCCAACACCAAAACGCACAAAGCCACCGCCCTCTCGTTCGGTGCTGGTCGAATTCAAGTTATCGTCATAACCTGCACTCAGATTTGCCGTATATTTGACTGCGTAGGATTCAGGCAAACCAATGGGAGGAGCCGTATCATACAAAGACATAGCATACGATACGGGCGTGCAAATACCGGCTAACGCCAAAGCTTTCAGGACAGAACTTTTCATGAACTTCTTTCGTTATAGGTTAATTCAATTCTGAGGAGAAACAGCACCCGGCGTAGGAATCACGCCTTCGATAAGATTCGTATTGACGTTGATGCTGCTATTGGCAGCATTCACAGCGTTTTCATACACGCCGGTCGTGGTCACCATCAACATATTGAGCGCATTTTCAGCCACGCCATCTTCCAAAGAAGCCACGTGCAGCACGTTCAGGAAACGATAAATCATGGGGTCCAGCTCAGGAGCAGCCTCATGCACAGCTTTACCTTCCTTACCAACGCTGCTGCCCCTGTATGCGTTTGCATGCTCACAAAGATTCTGCATCAACTCAGGACGAGTCATGAGAATCGCACGCATAATGGCATACACCTCACTGGCTTTCCACGTTGTGCGCTGATTGAGAATCGACTCAAACACAGTATCAAGAGCATCAGGAGCTTCTTGAGCTGCCTCATAAGCAGCCATACAAATATCGCTCAAAGATGCTTGAGAATCAACAGCAGACAAGGCAACAGCCTTATCCAGCATAGGGCCCGCAGCTTGTGCGGGAAGTGCAACCAACCCTCCAACGAGAGCCAGTGCGAGGCATAATGTTACTTTCATAATCGAGCTCTTGGGGTGAAAGAGAGCGGGTAGCGGGAATCGAACCCGCGTGATCAGCTTGGAAGGCTGGAGCTTTACCATTAAGCTATACCCGCTTTGGCTGGAGTCAGCATACCATAATCAATCTCATTAGCAAGAATAAATTTCATCATCAACAAAAAAATCTTTTTTGCGCTTGACATCCCGACAAGCATATCGTACACTTCGCGCCGCAACAAGCGGGCGTCGTTCAATGGTAGGACGCGTGCTTCCCAAGCATGAGACACGGGTTCGATTCCCGTCGCCCGTACTTCATCTCCATCACCACTCCGATGATGGAGATTTTTCTTGCCAAAAACCAAATTATTAAATTTTTCTTAAATTTTATCAGATAAACACTTGACACAAAGGGTCCGAAATGCTTAACTTTCCTTAAGCGTCATCGTCACCCGCCCCACGGATACATGAGAACGGAATCGACCTATCGGCAAATGGAGCTGAATCCGCAAATAGCGGATGGCGAGATGCATTCTCCCGAGCGAGTACGCATGCAAGTAGAGCAAGCCCGCCAGCAAGCGGAATTTTACGAGCAGCAGCGCCAGCAGTGGGAGACGCAGCGCCGCGAATTGGAGCAAAGCAACGAGCAGAAGGCGATGTTCAACGCCAATCTGAATGAGATTGGAATGAAGATACACAACTCTGTACGCCGTCTGGAAAAAGAGCTGGAATCCATGGATCGCGAGCAGCGGGAGATTGAGCGCGTATGCGAGTGTTTCAAGTGCCACCTGAAGATTCTCTCCTCCCTGCAACCGCAGAATTGGAGCACAGAGGGGTTCCAGGATCGCCTGCGCGAAGCGCTGCCAAAACTTGACCGCGCAGAGAACGATTTTCACGAGGCCTATTTGGATGGCCGCAAGTACCAACACACGGACACCTTCCTGCACAAGCCGGGCGAAGACACGGCAGAGCGATTCAGCTGGAAAACCATCCGCGAGCACATGCTCAAGGGTTTGGCTTTCCATCTGCCGCTGTTTCTGCTGCTGCTGCTCACCTGGCTGGTGTATTTCCTCGCTACAACACTCTGATACGCTAAGACAAACATGGCACGCAACCGCATATCCCGTCAACGAGAATTCGAGCTCATGGTGGCAGAAGACCGCATGAGACGTGAACAGGCATTGGAACGGGAAGATGCCATGCTTGGCTATGATCGCCACCGCTACAACCCGGAGCACTACAACACACTGGGGCCGCACGAGGAAGTCATCGAGCGTCGCAAGGCACACAAGCGCAAGCGCGTAGCCATGGCGGCACCGCGCCATCATTCCACCGGCAATATCCTGATGGAAAACATCATGTTGCTGCTCCTGATGGTGGGCTCCATCTACGGTCTGTATCGCCTGTGCATTTACATTTTAAACCAAGCCTGATTTCAACCATGGAACAAGCGCAAATCGACGTAGCCTACATCGCCAAGCTGGCAAAGCTTGAGCTGACGCAGGAAGAAACGGAACGTTTTTCACAGGACCTCAACCAGGTGCTGGCTTATGTAGCGCAGCTGGAGAAATGGGACACCACCGAGGTAGAGCCCATGTATCATCCCCTGCCCACCTTTGATGCTCTGCGAGCCGACACCCCCGGCACCAGCCTGAGCAACGAAGCAGCCCTTCTCAACGCCCCCCAGCAGGAGGACGGCCAATTCCGCGTTCCCAAAGTAGTAGAATCCGCACACTGATTGACCCGACATGCTCCCCGGAACCATCTCATACTGGCGCCAACAGCTCACCACCGGCAGCATCAGCCCGACTGAGCTTGTGGAAGAAATTTCCCGCAACATCGAAGCACGCAACCCCGACATCAACGCCTACATCTCCTGGGATAAGGAGGCCGCTCTGGCCGCCGCTGCTCAGGCAGACCTCAGCGCACCGCTGGGCGGCATCCCCATTGCCGTGAAGGACAACATCTGCGTGCAGGGCGAGCCCACCCGCTGCGCCTCCCGCATGCTGGGCAACTTCCTCTCCCCTTACGATGCCACCGCCGTCACCCGCCTGAAGCAAGCAGGCGCTATCCCCTTTGGCCGCACCAACATGGACGAGTTCGCCATGGGCTCCGCCGGTGAGAACTCCGCATTCGGCATCACCCACAACCCGGCCAATACCGAGCACGTGCCCGGTGGCTCTTCCAGCGGTTCCGCTGCAGCCGTGGCCGGCGATATGGCCATCGCAGCCCTTGGTTCTGATACCGGTGGTTCCATCCGCCAGCCTGCCTCTCACTGCGGCATCGTGGGCATCAAGCCCACCTACGGTCGCGTTTCTCGCTATGGTCTCGTGGCATTCGCCTCCTCTCTGGACCAGATTGGCCCGTTGACCCGCAACGTGGAAGACGCAGCCACGCTGCTCAACGTGCTGTGCGGGCATGACGCCAAGGACTCCACCAGCGCACCCGGGCTCCCGGCAGAGGATTTCACCGCAGGTTTGGGCCAAAGCATCGCCGGTTGCAAGATTGGCCTGCCCAAGGAATACCTTTCCTCCGGCAACTCGCCCGAAGTCACCGCTGCGCTGGATCGCGCCGTGGCCACCCTCACCTCCCTGGGCGCTGAAATTCGCGAAATTTCTCTTCCGCATGCTGAGGCTGTGGTAGCCGCCTACTACATCATCGCTTGCGCCGAGGCCTCCTCCAACCTCTCTCGCTTTGATGGCATCCGCTACGGTTTCCGTGCAGATTCCCCCAACGGGCTGGAAGACCTCTACAACCGCAGCCGCGCTCAGGGCTTTGGCTCCGAAGTGAAGCGCCGCATCATCCTGGGCACCTACGTGCTCTCCAGCGGCTTCTACGATGCCTACTATGCCAAGGCTCAGAAAGTGCGTTCCCTGGTGGCAAGCGACTTCACCGCCGCTTTCAACGAGGTGGATTTCATCCTCGGTCCCGTGGCTCCCACCGCCGCACCCAAGCTCAACGACAAGAGCCTCACGCCGCTGCAAATCTACCTGTCAGATATCTACACCATCCCGGCCAACCTCGCAGGTCTGCCCGCCATCTCCATTCCCTGCCCGCAGGGAGAGGGCGCTCTGCCCATCGGCATCCAGCTGCAGGCCCCGCACTACGCCGAAACAGCCTTGCTCCGCGTGGCTTCTGCTCTCGAATCTGCCCTCAAATGAGCAACACCCCCGTCTACATCACCATCGCCGGGTCCGACTGCTCTGCCGGTGCAGGCTTGCAGGCCGACCTCAAAGCCGGCTTTGCCCTGGGTTGCTACCCCCTCACGGCAGTTACCTGCGTGGTGAATGAAATCCCCGGCAAGGTGGAAGGCATCGTGCCCATGGAGGCCGATTTTGTGGCGGGCCAGCTGCGGCTCTGCCTGCAAAGCTTCCCGGTGCAAGCCATCAAGACGGGCATGTTGTACAGCCCGGATATCGTACGCGCTGTCGTAGCCGAATTGAAGGACTTTCAAGGCGCCATCGTGGTTGATCCGGTGATGATTGCCACCGCCGGCGAAGCCCTCATCCTGCAAGAAGCCATCGAGGTGTACGAAAAAGAGCTTATCCCGCACACCACGCTGCTCACCCCCAATCTAGACGAGCTGGCGCGCCTGTGTGGCTGCGGCACCATCCGCACCTTTGAGCACATGCAGGAAAAAGCCACCCAACTGTGCCAAAAATATGACTGCGCCATCCTGGCCAAGGGGGGGCACCTGGAAGGCAATGAGTGCATCGACCTGCTGGTGCAGCCCGACGGCACGCAGCAGAGCTGGAGCCACCCGCGCACAGAAGGCGTCTCCACGCACGGCACCGGCTGCACCCTCTCCAGCGCTATCACAGCTTGGCTCGCCCATGGGCTCCCGCTGGAAGAAGCCGTGGAAAAAGGCCTCGCCTACGTCACCCAGGCCATTGCCCATGCGCACCGTCTGGGCGGCATCGATGCGCTCAACCACCACGCCTGAATCCTCCCTTTTCTCACAAAAAAGCTCAGCAGTTTTTCAAGCTGCTGAGCTTTTTTCGTTGATGTTGGTGAATCTTACAACACCTTGGCGCAGGGCTGCTGCTGGGTGATGCAGTGGATAGCTCCACCCTCCAGCACCAGGCGGCGGGCATCAATACCCACCACTCGGCGGCCGGGGAAACACTCGCGCAGAATACCCAGCGCGCGGTCATCTTCCTTCTCCTGCATGAAGATGGGCACAATCACCGCGCCATTGCAAATCAAGAAGTTGGCATAGCTGGCCGGCAGCTGTTCCAGACGCCAATCCTGAGCCACCAACGGCTTGGGCATGGGCAGCGGCACCACTTCCACGCGGCTGCCATCCACCGTGCGCAAATCCTGCAAGCGCTCGTTGTTCTCTGCCAGAATGCGGTAATGCGGAGAATGCACGTCCTCCTCGGTGATAGACACCACAGCCTCAGCATTCACAAAGCGTACCATATCGTCGATGTGGCCATCCGTATCATCGCCTTCAATCCCCTGCCCCAGCCAGAACACGCTGCGCGTACCCAGCAGGCGGTGCAGCTCAGCCTCAATCTCGGCCTTGCTCAAGCCGGGGTTGCGGTTCGGGTTCAGCAGCACGGCTTCCGTGGTCAGCAACAGGCCTTGGCCATTGCCTTCAATGGCACCGCCCTCCAGAATCAACCTGCTGCTCAGGCGGGGCATCTGCAAGGCACCGGCAATGAGCTGCGGGATACCATTGTCCAAGTCCCACGGGGCAAACTTGCCACCCCAGGCGTTGAACGTCCAGTCCGCAATCTGCATGCTGCCATCCTCACGCTGCACAAAGATGGGGCCGTGATCGCGACACCACACATCGTTGGTCGGGTGGTCATACAGGCGGAAGCGCTGCACCCCGCGGGCCACCAGGTGGCGGCGAATCATATCGTGCAACGGTGCAGCAGCGTTGATACGTACCTCGACCTCCTGCGCAATAGCTGCGGCCAGGCCGGCATAAATGCCCATCAACTCCTGCAGGCCCCCCTGCCACAAATCTTCGCGGTGCGGCCAGGAAATCCACACCGCCTCCATGGGCTCCCATTCAGCGGGCCAGCGCAGCTGCGCTCCTTGGCAAACATCAGGCATCATCCCACTCTCCTTCCTCCGGTAATTCTGCGGTAAAAGGCTCCATCAGGATTTTCTCCATATCGGGCAGGTTATCGAACTGCTCGCGGGTATCTCCCTCCTGCTTGCCAAATACGCCCACTTCAATCAGGTTGTACACCACATTGCCCACATCTGAGCTGTTGCTCAGCCCCCAGAAGTTCAGCACATCTGCTGCCATGGTGCCGAATTGCTCCAGCGCATAGGCGCACATGCCCAGATACAACTCCATGGCATTCAAATGCTTGTTCTTCTTCTCCGCAGGCTGCTGCTCTACGGTAAAATCCAAAGCCTGGCGCATGAAATCATACGCATCGGGTGCATACTCAGGGTGCCGGCTCATGATGAGCCTCACCGCATCTGCAAAACTTCCGGGCATACCAGATAAGGGGGGGGAGTGGGGCTTCAGTACCAGGAACGGGAGGGCGTCAGGTTTTCAGGCATGCTGATGTTGCCCTTTTCTGCCTCACTCCACTTGAATTCCATGTTCCAACGGGCTCGATTGCCGTTTACCGAGATGAAATACAGGTCCAGGCGGCGCTTATCGCTGCGCAACTCGCTGATTTCAGCCTTGGGAATCGTCACCGACACCGGGCGGAAACCATCCCCGCGGTCCTCACCCACCGTCGCACGGAAAGCAACGGCTTCGTAGTCCTCATTCACGGCATAGGGGGGATCCTGCAGATAGACATTGATGTTGGTGAAGACGCCACGGCACAGGAAATCCAGCTTCAGCGCATCATCCTCGTAGCGCACCTTGGCCTCAATCACCTCCGGCAAGGGCATGCCATCCGAATAAAAATTCGTCTTATCCCCGGCCAGCGCAAACGTCTCGGAGCGGTCCAGCACCGCGCAGGAAGCCGGCGTCAGGTACGTAGGCTTCAGGCCAAAGGTGTAATTGCCGGCGCGCATCAGCGGCTCGCCCAGTTGGGCGTTCATGGAGGCGGGGCCATTGTTGTGCGGCAGGTTCAGGCCATGCCCCAGTTCATGCGTAAAGCCGCCATACCACTTCGTCAGCAAGCGTCCCTCGGGCGTATTCTTGCCAAAGTGCTTGATATCAAAGCCCACATAGTCCAGCGCAAAGCAATTCACGCCAAAGCCATAGAAGGGCACACCGCCCGGGTTCTTGTCATTGTACTGCTCATTATAGAACGTGGGCATGATGATGAAGCTGTGGTGGCTGCGCTTCTTCTCGGGGTGGGTCTTGAAATACTCGGCCACCTCGTCCAAGGTCACTTGCGGGCCCTTGTCATAGCCGTATTCAGCGGCCTTCTTCTTGCCGCGAATCACCAGAATCTCCACCTCGCCGTTTTCTTTCATTTCCAGGCCGAAGGAGCGGCGGCCAAAGCCATTGCGCTCCATTTCCTTGCCGTAAAACTGCTGCACATACAGCAGCAATTCACTCAGGCGGCGCTCATAATCCGGCACCACCTCGGCATCCGTCCCCAAGAAGTAAATAACATTCAGTTTGTTTTCACTCGCCTCCAGCTGCACAGAATCAGCCAGCAGCTCTTTGGCTGCATCAGAAAAATGCGCCGGCACCGCGGCTTTTGCCACGCCACTCAGCAGCATTCCCAGCATCGCTGTCATACATACTAAACATTTCATGGTCGCGCATGCTACCACATCACCCCCTCAGCGTCAAGCCAAAGGTGCGCCCGCACCCGTCCATCTCCCCCCCCGCAACCACCGTCATTCAGAAATCTCTGAAAAACAAAAATGGAGATTTGTGAATTACGAATGACGAATTACGAGTTACGAATTTGAGGTTCCCTGCGGCTGCGCCGCAGCAAGCTTTGAGCCCCGCTTGCGGGGCGGTAGATGGTAGCCCCGGGTGCAGCCACGTAGTGGCGGAACCCGGGGTCGGGAGCAAAAATGATGAGGAGTCCGGGCAGCATCGCGACTGCGATGCTGTAGAGGACGGCAGATTGAACGGCGATGGGCGCTA
>JAZRRO010000001.1:0-30842 GCA_045650805.1 Akkermansia sp. | reverse complement strand
GTTTCCGGGGTGGCCGTTGTTTCCGGTGCGGCCGGGGCCACGGCTGCTGCCGCTTCCTCGGTGGGCGGGACAGTTTCTGCCTGGGCGGGCAGGAGACTGGCCCCCAGCCCAGCCAGAGCCATGGCGGCCAGCAGCATGGCGTGGCCGCCGCCCTGCAGTGCTTGTTTGCGCAGCTTTTTGTTGACTTTGTGGGAGTTGGCGGCAATCTCGCTCACGGCTCGCTTCATCACGGTTTTGAGCCCGGTGAGCATAGCGCGCTCGCGAAAGTGCAGTTTACCCTCGATGATACTGGTGTTGATGGCATCCGGATTCACGTAGGGATCCAGCATGTAGCCCCAGGAGAAACAGGCTGTTTCCAGCTGCACGTCTACCACCAGAATCAGCATCCATTCTTGGCGAACAGGCGGGGGCACGGGGTGAAAAGCATCCCGCACGTAGTTGCACACTTTTTGCCACATCCCTGCCAGTAGACCGGGTGTCTGTTCCTCCGCTTCTCGGCGGTGGGTGCGCCCGAAACGCTCGGTAAGTTCTTCTTCTTCAATGGTGCGTATTTTTTCGCGCTTGCCAAATGAGGGGTGGTGAATGCGGGCGTGGTTCAGAATCCAGTGGGCGTGTGTGCGGAATTCCTGGGATTGCCCATCGTCTGTAATATAGATGCAAAGCGCCACCGGCGGGATGCTGCGCTCCAGATTCTCCAGCATGTGCAGCAGTTCCATGCGCTCCTGGTGGCGCAGCGCGCCTGCGGCATCTACCACGCGCGTGAACTCCACCAAGTTGTCACCAAAGACTGCATTGGCCCGCACAATGCTATAGCCACACGCCGGGCACTGGTCTTCAGCTCCCGTGTGGATGGTGGCATTGCATCGCGGACAAATCGGCACACCCACCTTATACCCTTTTTCTCCCTCAAGGGGAAGTGAAATCATCGTCACCCACAAAAATTATGCTCTTTCTTCTGCCAGGCTTGCCTGCTGATGCCCTCCCTCAAAAGACGATAGCTCATCCCCGGTGCGCCGGGAGACTCTTTTTCTTAGCTTTTCTTAGTGTTTTTTGGTAGGTACGGCGCACGCTGTCACAATAGGGGTGAATGAGGCGCAGAATCCCCAAAAAAAGGCGCTGGTAGAGCGGGTTTTGCGCACTCGCTCCAAAAAAGTAGGATTTCCCGCCTTTTCTGCTTGCCATGGGGGAGGAAGCGTGGTAATGGTAGTGATGATACATCAAGAGGTGTACTGTCTGCACCTTGCTCCGCTCTCTCAATCTCAAATTTTCTAAAAAATCACCACTCCTCAACATGAAATTACACCTCCCTACAATGCTTCGCAAAGCGCTGCTGGCTTGCTTTGCTGCAGTCTCAACCGTTACTTGCGCTTCTGGAACCGCCTGGGCAGACGCAATCGATTTGCTGGATGATACGGCTAACTGGACCATGGGTACGGGTGCAGGTGGTGGTTCCTCTCGCAACACGGAATGGAAAGATGGCGCAATCTATCAGCCCGCAGGGTGGAACCGCGGTTTGGCCACATATACGGTTGATACACCTTATACCGTGGGCACGGCGGCTTCTGCAGAGGAGACCTCTTTCTCTGTGACATGGAGTGTGGGTAATGTCAGTCAGTCCGCATCCAACAGCTTGCAATCCATTGCTTTGGTAGGAACGACTCAGACACTGGTACTGGGGCATGCAGGATACAATACTTCCTCTATTTATGCCGGCTTGACAGAAAATACCACCGCGACAGCCTATCTCAAGACGGATGGTAACTGGGGTGGCGTACAATCAGCAAATCTTGCTTATCCGGAGCCCATGAATGCTTTCACGTTCAATGGCGCCGAAGTGACAGCTACCAGCAATACCACATACACAATCAATGGTGCCTTGTTGGATGATGGGGATGGCTCATACACCTTGTCTCTTACCCTGCGTGTGAACGGGGTGGATTATACGGTAGATGGGCTTGACGTGGGAAATACGTTTGATATCACCAAGGTGGTTTTTGCCTGCGATGGCGCTGCAACGACTCTTTCCAGCATCATGTTGTATGATGAAGCCATTGGTGATACTTCCTACACGATTGCATTGCCTGCCGGGGAGACGATGATGTCCGATTCAGCCTGGACTGTGGGTGGGCAAACCGTGAGCTACGGGGACCTGGACACGCTGTCCGGCGAGGGGGTGATGCGCATCTCCGGTGCCGAGACGGGCAGCAAGGCGGTTTTTGCAGATGATGTCAATGTGCACGAAATTGAAATCTCATCCGGGGATGTGGCACTGAGTGGGGATGCAACCATTACAACGCAGAACTTGTTGGTTGCAAATGGTGCTGCTCTCAGCATTGGGCTGGATATGACAGCCTCATCCATCAATCTTTCCGGGGAATTGGAGATTGATGATAACGGAACGCTCACGGTGCCTGGTGGCCAGCTTACTTTCCTCGCTGGCACGGTGGGCACGGGTACGATTAGCCTTTCTGATCACAGCACCATTGCTGAGCATACGACGTCTGCTTTTGCCGGTACGCTTGATGTGGCTGCTGGTAAGACTTTAACATACGGCACCAACCAAAGCAACCCTGTCCAAATGGCGGATGCAACGGTGTCGCTGAAAGCGGGCAGCATGCTGAAGGTGACAGCCTTCGGGGCGACTCTTGGCACCCTGGATGTACAGGGGGCTGATGCTGTCATTCACACGGAAGACAGTAATGGTTATGCATCTGCCGCCATTACCGTTGGTGAGGTGAAGATTGCTTCAGGCGCTTCTTTGGGCACCAAGACAAACTGGGAAGGCATGATGGTGTTCTCGAACCTGAATGCGGAGGGTACGCTCAACATTGCATGCCACAAGGCTGATGCACCGGTTATTATTGAGTCGATTGCGAAATCCGGGAATATCAATGTGACGCAAGCTAATGGGCGTCTTACCTTGGGTGTAGCCGGCTCCAATTCTATCCTGAACATCGGCGGCACCATCAACAACAGTGGTACATTGATTCTGGCTGATGATGGCGTGACCTTCAATGTAGGGGATATTGCTGATTTCAAGGGTACTATTGATTATGACGCCAACGCTCTTTGGGATACCACTACCGATGCTATGTCTACCACGGGTAATGGTTTTTCTACCAAGGCTGGCCATATGCAGATTATTGCCAATGGCGGTACTGTTAAGATTGGAGCCGAGGGCGAAGCTATTACTGATTTGAGTTCGCTGAAGGTGACGTACATGGGCAATGCTGCTACGCTGACAGCGGACGGCAAGCTCTATGCTGCTTCCGATGAGATTCTGACAGAATATGTGGTCGGCGGCACGGGTGCCAATGCTACAGTGAGCGTCTCTGATATCAATGCTGCCGCTCAGGCAGGTGATATGGAATGGAGCAAGATTACACTCAAAGAAGGCACGACCCTTGATGTGGATGTGGATACCGCTTTCGGCGTTGACAATATCTCCTGCGATACAACAGCTACCATCAATGTCCAATCCGGCGTGACTGTGACAGCCTCCGGCACGGGAAATGGTACCTATGGTGCCAACTATATCCAGAACATGACGGGGAATGGCACCCTGTTGGTGAATCATGATACACAGATTGGTACACAGGGAGCCCACACGATGGAATCTGCCTTTGCCGGCACAATCGAAGTGGTGTCTGATACCCTGTATCTGGGGCACACCGGCATTGGTGCAGATGCCGGGGCATTCCTGAACCTGGGTGCAGCTACCATCGAGTTGAATGGTGGTGACCTGCGTTATTTTGGTCGTACGAGTACGCTGGGCGCCCTGAAGGTGACACAAGATGCCACGCTGGGTGTCTATGTGGCCAGTGCAGATGGCTTGAGCATTGGCGGTGTGGAAGTGGCCAAGGATAAGACGTTGTTGATAGACCGCGGCAATACCACGTACCCCGGTTGGGCGATTAAAGTGAACCTTGGAGCGCTGACCGGTGAGGGGCATTTGGATCTGGATTCGCAGAACGCTCAGGGCCGCGTGTTCAGTGTGGCATCTGCCGGTACACAGCAGACGGCTTTTGGCAACATTACCAACAATCAGACGATTAACCTGGGTGCCGATGGCAGTGCCGTGCTGAATCTGGGCGATGTGGATAACCGTGGCGGTTACCTGAACATCAAAGGTCAATTGATGAGTGATACCACCATCACCGGCGGCACCATCAGCTTGGCAGGTGATGTAACAGTGACGGGTGAGGTCTCCATTCTTGCCGGTGTCACACAGGCAGATGATGCCCTTTTGACCGTGAATGGTGGTCAATTGACGTTGGGCGCCGGCTCCGCTTTGAAGGAGGTGCAAGTGACCAATGGCGGTGTTCTTTCCGCTACGGGTGCTTTGTCCATCAGCGAGGCTCTTACCATGGCAGCTGATGCCCGTATCGCTGTAGATATGGGGGCAGTGGCTGCTGAAACAACCGCTATTACGGCAAGCACATACGCCGGCCCCATCACGCTTGCAGTAACAGGCTTGGGTACGGGGACTTATAATCTCTTCCAGGGCGCTGCCGGATTGGAGTTGTCGGATGTGACCATCGTCAACGGTGTGACGGGTGAAGCTTATGCTACCTCCGGGCGTATGGGTGTGACAATCAATATCACGGACACGCACTTGGTGCAGCTGACCGTTGGTGAGGTGCAGAGTTTGGGTGATTTGGTATGGGATGCCACTGATACGGATAATGTATGGGCTTCCGGTGCCGGTACAAATTGGAGCTCTGCCAGCGCAGGGGCTGATCAGCAGTTCATCAATGGTGATACGGTGACCTTCTCCGGCGCGGGCGAGACCATCTCCATTGTGGGTACGGTGACACCTGCCGGTACTATCACGGTGGATGGTACGGGCTATGTCTTTGCGGGTAGCGGCTCCATTGGTGGCACAGCTGCACTCTCCCTGGCAGATAACAGTGAGCTGACCATCTCCACGGCCAATAGCTATACAGGTGGTACGACGATTGGTGCCGGCTCCACCCTCACGATGGCCAACACTGCTGCACTGGGTGGTACGGCGCATGCTCTGGGCTTTGCCCCCGGCAAGATTACCGGCGTGGCAGACAGTACCCTGGTGATTGATGTGGGCAGTGGCAATCTTGTATACGCTACGGGTACGGACGCGAACGCCAACCTGGGTTCGTCATTCACCGGTATTATCGATGTGAAGAGCGGCGGTTTGCAGATAGGCGGTACCGGTAATCCTGGCGGTAGCGCAAATGCCACCTTTGGCGCGTCCAAGGTCATTGTGCGCGACGGCGCGATTCTGAATACCAACTTTGGTACGGGAAGAATCAACGAAAATAACAGCCGCACCTTGTCCAGCAATCTGGACCTGATGGCCGGTTCCACCCTGCTCAACTACGATGGTAACGTCACTTTCTCCGGGAATATCCGCTTCAATGTAAAGGATGACGGCACCTTTGACAGCGCCGGCGTGGTGAAGATTGATGAACACTGGCAGAAGAAACTTTTATTCACCGGCACGCTGGAAGGCGCGGGTACCGTACAGTTGGCCAATTCTTCTGTTGAAGATAAGGCAGTGTATAGCATTTCCGGGGAAGGTAATACATTCTCCGGTACCTATGAAACGATTGATGACGACGGCAGCGGAACGAACAAGGTTATCGAGCTGCGCCTGGGCTCGCAGACCGCTGCGCAGTATGCTTCTGTGAAGCTGGGGACCACCACGGCAAAGAGCTACCTGATGTTGGATAGCGATGCAACCATCCATGGCCTCTACGGTGTGGTGGGTGCTGTGCAGGCACAGGAAGCAGCACGTACGTTGACGGTAACAGAGGGTGATTTTGGCGGTGGCTTGCAGAATGGCACCGGCTCACTCTCCCTCACCAAGCAGGGCACGGGCACCTTGGTGCTGC
Organism: Akkermansia sp.; assembly: GCA_045650805.1. Taxonomy (GTDB): domain Bacteria; phylum Verrucomicrobiota; class Verrucomicrobiia; order Verrucomicrobiales; family Akkermansiaceae; genus Akkermansia. The sequence goes on along the minus strand of JAZRRO010000001.1, from coordinate 24,969 downwards.
GCGGTGGTATGAACTATACCGGTGCCACCACCATTTCCGGTGGTGTGCTGGAGCTTGCCTCCACGGCCGTGTCCGGTACCACGGGCATCGGTATTGAAGCCGCTGGTACGCTGCGTGTGAATGCCGGTACCATCAACAATGTCATCACCGGCTCCGGTATCATCCAGAAGAGTGGCACTGGTGTTGCGACCTTGAACGGTGTGGCTACGGACTTTGCCGGTACGATTGATGTGGCCGGCGGTACGCTCAAGGTGGGTTCTGCATTGAACATTGGCACTGGCCGCACACTGAAGACCGGCATGAATGGTGCTACCCTGACGAGTGCTCTGACGCTCAGCGGTGGTACGCTGGCTGTAGATGGCTCCGGCACGGGCGAGGCACTTAGCCTGAACAATGGCGCCCTCACCTTGGGTGGTGGCACCACATTGAGCCTGAGCAGCATTGAGATGAGCGAAGACGCCGCACGCATTGTGACCTTGTTCAGCGGTGTGGGCAGCCTGCTGGGTGCCGACAATGCTGCACTTGCTCTGGATGAAAATTCGCTGGCAACCACCTACTTCTCCGCCATTACGGGGCTGGGAAGCGAAGTGGATATGACCACCTTGGGTCTCCAGCTGAATGATGGCAAGCTGCAGCTTATCATCCCCGCGTTGGATAGTACGCTTGTTTGGGGTGAAGGCAATGGCACCTGGTCTTTGGACGGTGATTTCACCGCTGATGATGAAGCCTTCACGGCCGAGACTCCCGATGTGGAGTTCGGTGCTCTCACGGGCGACTCCGATACGGTGACCATCTCCGGTGCATTGGAGGTGGAGGATATGGTGGTGAACGCCGGCGAGGGCAAGACTTACATTTTTGCGGCGGCAGATGATGCCTCCGGTCTTGCAGAGGTGGACAGCCTGGTCATCAACAGCGGTACGGCCTCTTTTGGTACCGGTACGCTGGATATGACGGAAGGCAGCATCGATGTGAATGATGGCGGCACACTTAGCCTGGCCAATGGTGCCATCACCAACGCTGGTGCAGTGGATATTGTGCTCAACGATGGTTCCACTCTGCAGTGGCAGAATGGCAACACTACTGATTACAGCAACGTGATCAGTGTGAGCAATGGCGCTACGGTGACGCTGGATAACGCCAGCGGCAGCGCCGTGAACCTGACCGCAGGCTCGCTGAATGCAGAGGATGAGACCGCCACTGTGCAGCTGAATGGTGGTACCTTCAAGATTGAATACGATTTGGTGTATGGCAACATAAGCCTGGGCACCGGCGCTAAGGCAGAATTGCTGCGCAGCAGCGGTGCTTATACCCAGAACATTTCCGGGGAAGGCGGCTTGATTGTGAACGCGAACCAAGGTGTGCGCCGCATGAGCGGTACAAATACCTATTCAGGCGTGACTGAGCTGAATGCACGCTTGGTGGTTGAAGGAGCACAGGCTCTGAGCACCAACACAACGATTCAGAGCTACGGTGGTGAGTTGTTCTTGTCTAAGCAGGCAGGCAGCGAGACAGCGACCTACACCATCAACAAGTTGTTCAATACCGGTACCGGCTTCAAGCTCTATGTGGGCTTGAACAGCTCCGATGCTGATAACCTGGGTGCTGTGACCGGGGTAACGCTTAATCTTGGCGAACAGAGTGTCATCTCCGGTGATGGAATCTTTGTGCGCGGAGGCAACGCTGTAGATGTGTCCGTCGACGCAAGCGTTACTGGTAAGTATGCGCTGGAATCCGGCGCGTTGCTGACGGTTCACAGTGCACTGAGCAATGCTGTGGAAGGCGCAGGTACGGTGCAGGTTGATGGTACAGGTATCACCTGGGACAACACGAGCAAGACCTACACGGGTGAGACACAGATTCTGGCCGGCAGCGATGTGACGGCCGCTGCCCCCATCTCTACGGGCGCCGGCAAGGTGCAGTTGATGGGTGAGGACAGCGTGCTGACCATCACCAACTCCACCAACTGGGCCAACAAGGTCTACGGTGCCGGTGCACTGGTGCTGGTGAACCAGGTGACCAACGTGGATGCCATTATCGATGGTACAGCATCTGATACACTCTCTACCCTGTATGTAGGCAAGCCGGTGGCAACCTACGCCACTACCGATGTGGATGGCCGATTGGACATTGACTCGGCAGCAGATGCTGCGGCTCTGGCCAAGGTGACCAATGTGGTGGTGAGCGCCGGTTCTGTGCTGACATCGAACCAGTCCGGGACGGCCGCCGCCCCGATAGCGCTTGGTCAGAACTTGGAGCTGAGCGGTGCAGGGGATGCTGCGGCTGAGGGTGATTGGCTGAAGGCTGCCCTGTCTTTCCATAGTGGTAGCGCGACCAAGCATGTGAGCACCAACATCAGTCTGGCAGATGATGCCACCATCTATGTGGGTAATCAAGGTGTCTGGTTGTATGGCCAGTTCGACAGCAATGGCCACAAGTTGACCAAGACGGGTAGCTCCTGGCTGGGTATGCAAGGCTCCTCCATCGACCTGACGGGTGGTATGGATATCCAGGCCGGCACCTTGGAAATCAATCTGGCCGCAGATGCCCCGACAAACACCATGGGCGCAGTGAACATGGCTGCCGGCACAACCCTGCAGCTGAAGGGCGGCTACGAGATGACCGGTGGTTTGGCCGTGGATGGCACGGCCACCATCAAGTCGAAGGAAGGTGCTTCCGTGCTTGTTTCCTCTGTTGTGACGGGTGATGCTGCCGATAAAATCAACTTGTCTCATTACAATAATGGTGCAGCCACATTGACCCTGGGCGCTGCCAACACCTTCTCCGGCACGTGGGAGGTACAGGCCGCTCTCTGGACGATGGAATTGGCCCATGCTGATGCCGTGAAGGACGCTACGGTATTCATGAACGCCTCTGCCACGTTGAAGTTGACGGATGAGGTGGAAGACTACAACATTTCCGCGCTGAAGAGCACGATTACCGGTGCCAAGGTGCAGACCGCCGGTGAAACCCGCCATGGTCTCATCATCAGCAATGCTCAGACGGGCATTGTGGCTGATGCCACCTTTGCCGGTTCCATTGCAGGTACGATTGATGTGAGCTTGGTGGGCGGTACGCAGAAGCTTACCGGTGCGCTGGGTGCCGGTTCTACCTACGCTGTGAGCAACGGCACGCTGGCTATCGCCTCTGCCAACCAGACGGGCAACCACAGCTTCAAGGCCACGGGCGGTGTGCTTGATATGACGGGCTACACCCGCTCTGCTGATGCCAACACCGGGCTGGATACCATCACGGTGCTGGGCGGCCAGGTGAATGGCCTGTCTCTGGCAGCCAACATGGTGCTGAGCGGCACGAGCGACCTGACGGCCGCTATGGACACCATCACCCTGGGTGGCAACACCGTGCTGGGTGCCGGTACCATGAACTTCCGCGTCACGAATTCTACCGACAACACCAACACGATGCCCGGCAACTCCGGTACGCTGTACAAGGAGACCAACACCATGTACCAGGTGGGTGCAGATGGCACCATCAGCCTGGCCGGTACGGACAAGACCAACTTGAGCATCTCCCTGGCTGATGCCGCCAACGATGTGCTTGACCCCACCCCCGGCAAGGACTCTGCTGCTTCTTACCGCGACCACGTGCTCATCAGCGGCATCAGCGGCGTGACCCTGGATGCCACGACGGGCATTTTGGATGCTTCTGATTACTTCTCCATGAATCTGGAGAACATCGGCAGTACGCGCTACGATCTGCTGTTTGTGCAGAATGCGACCGACAGTGATTTGGTGGATCTGGTGCTGCGCGCCGCCGGTGCTGCAGACACCTTGTTCTGGGGCAATGCCGCCGGTGGTGCCTGGAATACCTCCGAGGGTAACAATGACTGGGTGGCTGCTAACCTGAGCGGTGATGCTCCTGTGGCTACTACCACGCCCGCCGACTTTGAGCAGTATGACCACGTCATCTTCGATGATTTGGCCGGTGCTTCCGCTGTGACGGTGACCGCCCAGACAGCCGCAGACGGCGAGGCCCTGCAGGTGGGCAGCATCATTGTGCAGTCCGACACGACCAACTACACCATCAAGGGCAATATCAGCAGCGCTGAGGGCAACCTGGGTGCCACCCTGACCAAGACCGGCAACAGCACACTGACGCTCACGGGTGCCAATAGCTACGCCGGTGATACAACCATCTCCGGTGGTACGATTGTGGCTCAGAATGAGGCCGCTCTCAGCAACACGCTGGTGCACGTGGATGGCACGACCTTGGTGCTGGATTATGCAACCGGTGGTGAGTTTGATGCCACGGTGCAGCTGGATAGCCACAGCGGCCGCGACTTCTCCACGCTGCGTGCCTTGCAGGATGCCGAGGCCAATGTGAAGTTCGTGGGCAGCCGCGACAAGCGCTTGCAGGCTGCTGCCGGCTCCACGCTGACCATCAACCTGGCGGCAGATGCTGTGAATGGCGCGCTGCAGGTGAATGATGCCGAAGGCATGACCGGTAAGGTTGTGATGGATTTGGCTGCCAACAAGACGCATGCCCACAATGCCGGTATCTCCGTATCCCAGGGTGAGCTTGCCCTCAAGGGCGCTGCCAATACCACTTGGAACAGCACGGGGGCCCTGGCCATCAAGTCCGGCGCCACGGTGCGTGTGCAGGATGGTATGACCCTGAAGGTGGATTCCCTGGAAGGTATCAGCAATACTTACGGTGCCTTGGTACTGGAGGATGCCTCCAAGCTCGTGCTCACGGATACTGATACGGCCAACCGCACGATTGGCGTGGCCATCACCTCCGAGGGAGCTACGCTGACGGCTCAGAACACCAATGCGGTGCTCACCCTCAAGAGCCTGACGCTGGCCGGTGCAGATGATACCACGCTGAGTGGCGGCACCTGGGTGCTGCAGAAGGATTCCACCACGTGGAAGAGCGGAGCCAAGGGTGCTCTTGCGATTGCATCTGCCACCACGCTGAAGGTGAATGATGATACCCTCAAGAGCCTGAAGCTGACCTCCACCAGCAGCACGCTGACCACCTCCAAGACAGGTGATGCCAAGTCCCTGCTGAATGTAGAGACCATCCAGTCTGTGGGTGCTATCACCAAGGTAGACCTGAAGCTGACGGGCGCCGGCAGCAGTATTTCCGGTACAGCCGGTGATGTGACGGTGGCCCAGACCGGCAAGCTTTCCACCACGCCTGAGTTGACGCTGGGTGGTGCTACGACCACAACCATGGGTGCGCTTACGGTACAGCGTGGTACGGTGGCAGTAGCCGCCAACAGCGCTGGTATCATGCTGGGGGCTCCCATCGCAGTAGTGGGTACGGATGCCAAGCTGGATATGAGTGGCCTGAATGCTCTCAAGAACAGCGCTGATGCTACCGTCGCTAATGTGGTGATGAATGCCGGTGCTCTGGCCAATGCCGGTGCATACACCGGCCTCGTCGAGATTGATGACAACGGTGTGGCGCTCGACAAGGGCATCACGCTGGGCGGCCTGACCAGTGCTGCACAGGTGAAGCTCACCGACATCGAGACCGAGACGGGCGTGACCACGCTCAAGGGCATGCAGAGTATGACCCTGGCAGCCGGTTCCGCCATCACCCTGACAGACAAGTTGGAGGATGGCACAGGCAACATGCTCTTCCAGTTTGCAGATGCCACCGGTACGCTGCAGATGGCCGAGGGTGCTACCCTGAGCATCGATGTCAACAGCGTGCTGGGTGATGTGCTGGACAGCACCGAGGGCGGTGTCACCTACTCCCTGGCCAACGCAGATATTACCGCGCTGGAAGGCAAGGTGGTGTACGATGCTGTGCTGAGCCTCTTCAACATTACCACCCAGTACACGACGGATGGTAAGCTGGTGCTCGACCAGACAGAAACCCCGCTGAGCGCAGACAGCATCTACCGCAGCTCTGAGGACAACGTGGGTGATGACTGGGCCGGCAATGGCGCTAATGTATACGCCTCTGCTGATGACTACGCCTCCATCTACATCGACACGGATACTACCATCGACCTGACGGATGCTGCCCCCGATGCAGTCCACGCCGAGAACGGCATGGTGCTTTCCAACCTGATTGGCCGTGGTAATGGTGCGGATCTGACCATCATCGGCAACGGTGATGACCTGGTGACCATCAACAACAACCTCCAGCCCGATGAACTGGGCAACAGCCTGAAGTCTATCTCCTTCAACGGCGATATCGACGTGACGGACACCGTGCTGCAAATCAAGAACACGGTGGCTACCCCCGGCGCTGCCGATGCCGGTGAACTCGACCCGGGTTCTGTCTACCAGATCAATGGCAATCTGACCACCGATGCCAACAGCGACGTGGTGGTGACAGCCGGTGTGCTCAAGCTCAATGGCAAGAACAACGAGCTGCTGGGTGGCGTGATGGTGGAAGACAGCTATGGCCAGCTGCAAATCAGTGGCAATGCCGCCGTGGGCGGTGCCCTGCAGCTGGGCAACAGCCTGGGCGAGGGCAACAACTGCGAGGACGATGTGCAGCTGCTCAGCGGCGGCAAGCTCACCTTGCTTGATGGTGCTGCTATCACAGAAGGTCTGGATATCATGGGTGCCGGCCAGGGTAAGGAAACCCTGAGCGTCGCCAAGAATGCCGTGGCCACACTGAGCGGTGGCGCTGATGTGCAGGATGTGGTGCTCGACCTCAAGGAAGGCGCAACACTTCAGCTGCTGGATGGCGCTGCTGCCTCCGCGATGGAGCTGGACGGCCTGACCGGCGCCGGTGCCTTGGTGAACGATGTGGACAACGGCGGCCAGATGGGGTCTGAAATCACCATCCGTCCGGATGTCAACTCCGTCTTCAGCGGCGACCTGAGCGCCTACGAAGGCAGCATCTCCGTGCTGCGCAACAGCGGCGGTACTGCCACCCAGACCTTCAGCCAGGTCACGACAGCTGCTGCCGGTGACTCTATGCTGGATCTCTGCCTGAACGGCGATACCATCATCAACGTGGCTGAGGAGAATGGCAACAAGACCCTCAACCTCCGCGACCTGGAAATGCAGCGCGACGCTGTGACCACCTTCGAGGTGAACACCGATGCCCTGGTGGCCGGTGGTGCTCCCGCCCTGACGGTGGGTGGCGATGCCACGGTGGCAAGTGCTGCAGAGATGGTGCTCTCCTCCAGCAGCTCCACGGTGCTCAGCGCAGCAGACGATATGCTGCTGGCTACGGCCGTGGCCGGTGGTGATGTGAGCGATATGGATGGCATGAGCATCACGCTCGATACCACCGACAACGCCTTCCGCAAGCTGAGTGCCCATGCCACGCTGAGCGTGGAAGATGGCAAGGTCTACGTGAATACCTCTGCCAGCGAAGTGAACCGCTACGCCTACGCCGCCAGCGCTCCCAATGCTCTGGCCGGTGCTGAGTTGCTGTGGCCGGTGGCTCCTGCCGAGCTGCCGAAGGACTCCGCCCTGAAGGCGGTAGACCAGGCCGTGGCCGACCTGCTGAAGGGCGGCAAGACGGGTGAGGCCGAACGCGTGCTGGCTGCTGCAGCCGGCGCCAGCACCGCAGTGCTGGGTTCTGCCCTCTCCGGTGATGTGGAACGCCAGCTGCGCGCTATCCGCAACCGCACCACCACCATGGGTGTGAACCAGTGCGAGGTGAACGATGGTATGCCCTATGTGAACGCCTGGATCAGTGCCGAAGGCGACCACCGCGAAATGGCTGCCGATGGCTTGGCTGCCGGCTACACGCTGGATAGCTGGGGCGGCACCGTGGGCTTCGATGTGGATATCAATAACAACCTGACCATGGGCATGGCCGTGACGGCTATGTACGGTGACCTCACGGGTGATGGACCCGAGACTGCTGAAGGCGACTTCGATACGCAGTACGTCTCCTTCTTCGCTCGCGTGGCTGACCGCGCTTGGACGCACACCTTCGTGGCCACGGTTGGCCGCGCAGATGCATCCCTGACCCGCACGGTGAACTACGGCAGCGGCTCTTACGAGACCGAGGGCTCCACCAATGGTACGGCCTACGGCTTCATGTATGAAGTGGCCCGCACCTTCGCCCTGAGCGAGGATGGCTCCACCTGCTGGCAGCCGGTGTTCAACGTGGCCTGGCGCCACAGCAGCATCGATGCCTATGCTGAATCCGGCTGCGATGCCGCCCTCGGTGTGGGTGAGCAGGAGATGAATGTCCTCACCTTCGGTCTGGGTGCTCGCCTGCAGTCCGTCATCGGTGAAAACCTTTACAACCGCGCCTCCATCTTCGAGGCCCGCGCCTTGGTGAAGGTGGATGCCGGCGACCGCGAAGGCGAAGCCAATGTGGCCCTCCTCGGTGGTACCACCTCCGCCACTGTCACCTCTGCTGAGGTGGGTGCCGTGGGCGTGGAACTGGGTGCCGGTGTCACCGTACCCGTGGGCATGAGCGCAGGCGCCATCTTCATCGATGCCTCCGCTGAGCTCCGCTCCGGTTACACCAACGTGAACGGTACCGTGGGTTACCGCATCAACTTCTAAGGCGATTTTCTCTCACCGCCTACTCAAAACACAAAAAACTTGCCTTGCCCCGGATTCGGGTGCAAGGCAAGTTTTGTGTTTTACCTTGCGGCGCAGCCGCAAAATTCCCTGCCCCGGTCGGGGCAAATTACCTTTGATTACCTCTGATTACCTTCCCTCTACCCCAGTTGAAAAATTACACTACGTGACAAAAATATATTGCAACGCCATGTTTTTCTCTATAGAATGCACCTATGGAGAAAAGCCCTTTGTTAGAACAATCAATGCAGTTTTCGATCGAAGTCGTCAGACTTTGCGACGGAATACAACGCAGAAGTGTTCTGACGAATCAATTGTTGCGTGCGGCGACCAGCGTTGGGGCCAATATCCGAGAGGGAAAGTATGGCTCCAGTCGCGCGGATTTTGTGGCAAAATACCAAATTGCCCTCAAAGAGTGCTATGAAAGTGAGTACTGGTTGGAACTGTTGCAACGCACCGATATCATAACCATCAATGACTGTGATGCCTGCATGAAGTTATGTGCGGCATTGCGCAGGATGTTGTCGTCTGCCATCATATCCGCGAAAAATAAGATGGTGTGATAGGCAAGGGAAAAGGTGAGGTAATCAGAGGTAATCAGAGGTAATTTATCCCTGCGGGATAGGGAATTTCTGCCTGGCGGCAGAGGTAACAAAAAGCACCCGCCGTTGCCGGCAGGTGCTTTTGTTACGTGCATTGCACAAAGGTCTTTACTTCTCGCTCAGGGAGCCGATGCCGGGAAGCACCTTGCCTTCCAGCAGCTCGAGGGAAGCACCACCACCGGTGGAGCAGAAGGAGAGCTTGTCAGCCACCTTGAACTTCTTGGCAGCGGTCACGGAGTCGCCACCACCCACGATGGAGATGCAGTCGGACTCAGCGAGGCATTCGGCCACAGCCTTGGTGCCCTTGGAGAAGGAATCCAGCTCGAACACGCCCATGGGGCCGTTCCAGAGGACGGTCTTGGCGGTCTTGATGATGGAGCAGATTTCTTCGATGGCCTTGTCGCCGATGTCGATGCCCATACCACCTTCGGGTACTTCGCCGTTCTCAGCCCAGGGAGCGGTGCAGAAGGTTTCTGCGCCTTCCTCGAACTGGAAGGTGTAGCGGGTGTCGGCAGGGAGGATGAACTTCACGCCACGAGCAGCGGCGTCGGCCAGGATTTCGTTGGCCAGGTCGAGCTTGTCGGCCTCAATCTTGGAGTTGCCTACATCGTGGCCCTGGGCAGCCAGGAAGGTGTTGGCCATGGCACCGCCGATGATGAAGGTCTGGCTCTTCTCCATGAGCTTGGAGAGCACCTGAATCTTGTCGGATACCTTGGCGCCACCCATGATCACCACGAAGGGCTGGGCGGGAGCATCGAGCTTGCCTTCCAGGTATTCCAGCTCGTGTTCGATGAGGAAGCCCATGGCGGACTTCTCGGCGAAGTGGGTCACACCCTCGGTGGAGGCGTGGGCGCGGTGAGCGGAACCGAAAGCGTCGTTCACATACAGGGTGGCATCACCCAGCAGAGCCTTGGCGAACTCGGGGTCATTCTTCTTTTCCTTCTTGTCGAAGCGCACGTTGTCCAGCAGCATCACATCGCCATCCTTCAGAGCAGCGCGGGCAGCTGTGGCGGCTTCACCAATGGTCTCGGGCACGAACACCACGGGCTGACCCAGGTGCTGAGCCAGGCACTCGGCAGCGGCCTTCAGGGAGAACTCCGGCTGGTAGCCGGTGCCATCGGGGCGGCCCAGGTGAGAGCAGAGCACCAGGCGGGCACCCTTCTCCAGGAGGAACTTGATGGTGGGAAGGGCGGCAACGATACGAGCATCGTTGGTGATGGCGCCATCCTTCATGGGTACGTTGAAGTCCACACGCATGAGGACTTCCTTGCCTGCAACGTCGAGGTCGCGAACGGTCAGTTTAGCCATATTTTTGATTGGATTATTGGTTGTTAGAAAATATCGGGTGCCATTGGGCGCGGCTATTTTAACGGAAATCCATGCGTTTTCAAGGCTAAACTGCGCCAATAAATCATAAAAAATCTGCCAAAAAGGGACAAATAGTTAATAAAAATCAAGCTTTTGGGCTTGCCAAGTGACAAAAATGATGTATAATGCGCGCCCCGCTTCCTATCCCGGGGGGCGGATTTAACCCCAAACTATAAGTAAGAATATTATGAAGACCATCGCTATCATCGCTCTTACCGCAGCCGCCCTCGTTTCCTGCCAGCAGCAGCAGCAGGTTGCTCCCGTGGAACCCACTCCCGTTCCCGTGACTGTGCAGAAGGCTAAGTAAGTGCTGCATCGGGGATTTATCCCCATGTTTGCCTCATTGGCGCCGAGATTTCATCTCGGTGCCTTTTTTATTGCCCGGCTCTGCACCTCTATGAGAAATCTCTATCCTGTTCTCATCCATTCTCGCTCCTTTTACACATGCGCGCGCGAAAATGAGCCTGAATTTGCGGAAAATAGGCAAAAAAATGCAAAAAATCGCCAAAAAAGTAGAGTGGACTCTACATTTTAGCTTGACATACGCAAAAAAAGTTGTTAATTTCGGGTTACCGCCAGAGTTCTACACCTGCCAGAAATGGCTCTACGGAGGCGTTGGGTGTGGGGCCGGATGCGGCAAAACATACAAGCTACATGATATGAAGATTAAGACTGCACTACTCGCCGCGGCTCTCGCCGTGCCTGCATTTGCAACAACAGCTCCCGCTGTGAATAATTACAAGGCTGAATTGCCCGCCGCTACCAAGCGCGTTTCCGGTGCTCTTCAGGTAGGCTATGCCACCAACTACACCGGCCGCGGTTATGTGGTGTCTCACTCTGTGGCAGAAGGCGACAGTGTGCTCAGCTCTGCTCTCAAGCTGAACTATGATTTTGGTAAGGAAGGTCTCTGGAGCGCTTCCATCACGCTGGCCTACACGGCTCCCTGCTCCGGCCACACCCTGTATGGTAACCCCGGTTGGCACCCCAATGCCATTCTTCCTTCTCCCCCCGCTCCCGCTCCCGGCATTCCCGCCGGTGCTGCCGGCTATACCGGCAAGCCCATCCAGCAGTGCAACATCGAAAACGAGTTCGCTGTGGTGTCCGCCATCAACTACAAGGCTGCCAGCGGTCTGTGGAATGTGAGCTTCGGCCATGACTACATTCACGGTGGTCTGCTGGGTGTGATGTCCAAGCACTACGCAAAGAATGGTGCTTCCGGCGTGAATGAATTCTTTGTGATGCCTGAGTGGACTCCCTACAAGTGGTTGGCTCTGGGTATGAAGACCAGCTACAGCTTCCAGGGCATCGAAGGTTGGTGGTTTGAACCGACCGTGACGGTGAAGGCTCCCATCGTGGGCACTCCCGAGGATATTAAGGTGGCCGGTGTGCTGACGCTCGGTATGACCGCTTCCTACGGTTACTTCGCTGACTGGCACGAGGCTTGCGACAACGGTGCTCAGGCTTTCTACGTCAAGTTCCAGACTCCCTGGTTCGTCAACAAGAACCTCATCATCACTCCCGGTGTGAGCTTCAACTGGCTGGGCAGTGGTGGTATCTCTGCCAACAAGGTGTCCAAGTTCCGCGAGTACACCTGCAATGACAACAATGTGCCCTTCCGCAACTTCGGCGTGGTGGGCTCCATCAGCGTTACCTACACATTCTAATCATTCCGAGTCATTTTTGACTCGCCAAACGTGAGCAACATGCTATAATGCATAAAGCTCGCAGTGCGGGAAGCCGCTCTGCCGATGCGAGGTAGAGCGGCTTTCTCTGCATACCGAACAAGCACTTACTCACTTTCATTTTACACACAATACTTATGGCACAGCTGAACGTACATGGTCAGGAAAACATTGTGCAGCCCGGCTTTTACATGCCTAACCGCATGAGCATTGCCGCCGGCAAGGAGCTGCACCGCTTGCTGCAGGGCAAGGTTTGCTACCTGGTGGACCCGACCTTCCCGCCGTCTGCGGAAATCATGGATTACCTGAAGACGAAGGATATTTGCATTGAATACTTTGATTTCCGCCACACGACCTCCCGCGCCGTGCGTGAGCAGATTCTCAACCGCATGCAGCAGGGACTCAGTGTGGTCTTCCTGCCGGGGCAGGTGGCCAAGGTGCGCGGCACTCTGGCAGATGTGCCCTCTCCCTTCCTTTCTACCGTGGGTAGCCTGCACATTTCTCCTGTGCCGGTGTTCCTGGGGCATTACAATGACAGCGATATCAATGCCCTGTACTCCAACGGCAACATTCCCGCCGAGCGCGAGGAGCTGTGCATCATGCCGCAGCTGCGCCCCGGCCCCCAGACGGGTGAGCGCCTGCTCTCTGCCTGGATGGAGAAGGGGGCTGATTTGTTCTCCGCCAATCCCTTCCTGAAGGGCTCTGTGACCACGCAGCTGGTGCTGGCGATGAAGGCCAACCCCAAGGTGGAAGTGATTGATGGTCTGAGCGGCAGTGCGTTGCCGAACTTCAAGCTGCTGGGTGTTTCCATGACGGTGGCCAAGCTGCTCAAGAAGCGTGATGACGAGCGCATTGGTGTGATTCTGCCCCCGGGCCCCGGCGGCACGATTGCCACGGTATCCTGCATGCTGGCCGGCAAGACGCCTGTGCTTATCAACTACGCTTCCTCCCGCGAGGCCTTTGAAAGCACCGTGCGCCAGGCCGGGCTCAAGACCTTCATCACGGCACGCAAGTTCATGCAGAAGCTCACCACCTTCCCCTGGCCGCCGGAAGACCAGCTTATCCTGGTGGAAGATCTGCTCAAGAGCCTTTCCAAGGCCAGTCTCATCAGCAACGTGATGATGGCCAAGATGGCTCCCGCCAACATGATTTGCCGCATGTTTGATACCGATGCCCGCTGCGACGGCGCAGAATGCGCCATGCTCTTCACCAGCGGTTCCTCCGGCGAGCCCAAGGGCGTGACGCTGACCCACCGCATGGTGCTGGCTAATGTGACCCAGTGCGCATCCCGCCTGGATTTGGAGAACGCCAAGTTCCTGGCCAGTTTGCCCATTTTCCACAGCTTTGGTCTGACGGTGACGATGATGCTCCCGTTGCTCACGGGGCACCCCTTCGTGGCTTATCCCAACCCCACAGATGCCCGCAACCTGTGCGAGCTCATCAAGAAGCACGGTCTCACCCTGGTGTGCGCCACGCCCACCTTTGCCCGTGGCATGCTGCGCCGCGCCGAGGAAGGCAACTTTGCCACGGTGCGCCAGTTTGTGGTGGGTGCCGAGAAGCTGCAGCCGGATTTGGAAGAAGCATACTTCAAGGCACATGGTGTGGGCTTGCTGGAGGGTTACGGCCTCACGGAGGCTGCTCCTGTGTGCTCTGCCAACATGCCTGATGCCCCCATGGTGGAAGGCTCCAAGTTCTACGTGCCCGGCACCACCAAGCGCAGTATCGGCGCCCCGCTGCCCGGTATTGCTGTGCGCATAACGGACCTGGACGACGACACCAAGGTGCTGCCGCTCACGGAGCAGGGTATGGTGTGGATCAAGGGCTCCAACGTGTTCAACGGCTACATTGGCCGCCCCGAGCTCAATGCCGAAATCTTCGACAATGGTTGGTTCAAGACGGGCGACATCGGCCGTGTGGACCTCAACGGCTTCATCACCTTGGGTGGCCGACTGTCCCGCTTCTCCAAGATTGGTGGCGAAATGGTGCCCCATGAAGGTGTGGAGCTGGCTATCTCCCAGGCTCTGGAGCTCAACCCCGAGGATGGCGTGAAGATTGCCATCGCCGGCGTGTCTGATGCCCAGAAGGGCGAGGCCCTGGTGCTGCTCTCCGCCCTGCCTCAGCACCAGCGCAGCTCCGAGGAAAAGGAAATCCTCACCGCTATCCGCAACGTGCTCATCGAGCGCCAGATGCCCAACCTGTGGGCTCCCAAGTACCTGGTGCCCGTGGAAGCCATCCCCGTGCTGCCCACCGGCAAGCTCGACCTGCGCGGCTGCAAGCTGCTGGCAGACGAAGCTCTGTGGGAGCTCCAGAAGTAATTATCGCTTCTATCTCTATCCTTTCAAGCCCCGGTGCGGTTCTTCCGCCCCGGGGCTTTTGCGTGTCAAAAGGAAACGCCATCAGAGAGCCGGAAGTGAACAGCGGAAGGAATTTGGGTGCATGCAACAAAAAAAAGAGAAAAAAGACAGAAATGGATTGACATTTGAAGTGTATTGGAGTGTACTAGGGGTACGGCGAAGTGTACGCAAAAGAAATGACGAATGTATCAACAGTAATGTTCACGGGCAACGTGACGCATAAGCTGGACCCCAAGAGCAGAGTGGCGGTTCCGGCCGGGTGGCGCGCTGCACAGGGGCAGGTGTTGATACTGATTGATGCGAGCAGCGAGGGCTACCGCATCGTGAAGTGCTACACCAAGGAAGCATTCGCCGAGAAAATGATGACCATCCGCACGCAGGCTGAGACACAGGGAATCAGCCCGGGCGAGATTGATTTGTATGTGGGCAAGATTACCGGTTGCAGCTTTGAGGCAGAAGTAAGCACGCAGGGTAAGTTGCTCATACCCAAGAAGCAACGCGAGCGCATTGGCTTGGAAGAAAATGCCACCATTGTGGGCCGTGGGGCTTACTTTGAGATATGGAAACCGGAAGACTTCGAGGCGACAAATACGCCGGAAGTGCTTGGCCGCCTTACCTTGGATCAAATGTTCCACATCCTCTCATGAGCGAACTTGGTACAATAGTGCATGCGGGGCTGAATGGGCCGGAGGGCATCTGCTACCGCATCGTGATGTGGGAGTCCGGTGCGCTGCCTGAGAGCGTGCTGGAGGAGTGGAAAAACGCCCGCAAGGAGCTGCTTGCAGCCATGCGAGATGCCGGTATCAAAGGTGCTCGTGGCAAGCTGGCTTCCCTAGCAGAGCAGCTGCGTGAGCTGAACTGTCGCGTGATAGAAAGCCCCTTGGCTACGAGCCCCCGCGCTGCCCTTACGTGTACGCGCGCAAAGGCGCTCGCGAATCTCCTCGCGGGTGAGGCCGAGGTGCTGGGCTTCCGCCTGGGAACGTGCAGCCTGGAAGTGCTGCTGCAGCCCGGTGAGGAATGCGACCCCAACGCCGCGGTGCTCCGCTGGCAGGGAAGCGTGGAAGGCGTGGAATGGTGCGCCGACACCCTGTGCGAGGCCCTGAAGCCCGCCGAAGCCGTGGAGCTGTGGACAGAACTGCAGGCGGCTGAGACCTATGCCGACCACGCCGCCGAGGAAGCCGCTGAGGCCGGTATGGAGGCAGCACCCTTCCACCATGTGACGGTGCTGGCACTCGAGGCCGTGGAAGCCTTGCAGCCGGCAGAAGGCCGCGTGCTGGTGGATGCTACCCTGGGTGGTGGCGGCCACAGTGAGCTGATGCTGCAGGCCGGTGCAGAAGTGTGGGGGATTGACCAGGACCCGATGGCTCGCGCTGCCGCTAAGCGCCGCCTGGCAGCCTATGGCGACAAGCTGCATGTGGTAGCGGGCAATTTCCGCAATGCGGTGGCTCTGCTGCAGGAGCGCGGCGTGCAGGCAGTGGATGGCTTGCTGGCCGACATCGGTATTTCCTCCCCCCAGGTGGATTGCGCTGAGCGCGGCTTCTCCTTCCTGAACGAAGGCCCGCTGGATATGCGCATGAACCCGGCTGCTGAGCGCAGCGCCGCCGATATCGTGAACACGGCCGCTGAGAGTGAGCTGGCCGACATCCTCTGGCAGTATGGCGAGGAGCGCGCCAGCCGCGCCATTGCCCGCCGCATCGTGCAGGAGCGCAGCAAGGCCCCCATCACCACCACCACGCAGCTGGCCGATATCATCGCCGGTGTGCTGCCTCGCAAGGGCAAGCAGCACCCTGCTACCCGCAGCTTCCAGGCGCTGCGTATCGCAGTGAATGACGAACTGGGTGCGCTGGAAGACTTGCTGCACACCGGGCTGAGCTTGCTGCGCAGCGGTGGCCGCTTTGCCGTCATCACCTTCCACAGCCTGGAAGACCGCGCCGTCAAACGCTTCTTTGAGCAGGTAACCCGCCCGGAAATTGACCGTCCCGAGTGGCCGGCTCCTCGCCCGAATCCGGATTACGCTGCCCGCCTGGTCTACCGCAAACCTATCACCGCCAGCGAGGCCGAACTGAGTGCCAACCCCCGTTCTCGCAGCGCCAAACTCCGCGTCATCGAAAAGCTTTAACCTCATCCCCCCATCCCCCTTTCAACCACAATGGCTCCTCATCCCGGAACATCTTCCCGTTACTCCCAGCGCGTGCACTTTGCTGTGCTCCTGTGGATGGTATTGTTTGCAGTACTGTCCTGTGCCGGTGGGGTGACTTATGCTGTCTACAAGAACAAGCAAGTCGCCGTGCGCACCGAAATTAGCAAACTGCAGCGTGAAACGGCTGTGTGCCGCATGAATGCCAACCAGTATCGCGCCAAGGCCAACGCCCTCACCAACCGCTGGGCCATGCGCGACCGCCTCAGCCAGGATGGCTCCACCTTGCGCGATATCGACCGCAGTCAAATCGAAATCGCCCGCACCCGCCGCGATATGGACCGCATCAGCGCCACGGCTTCCCGATAATCTCCCGCTACTACCTCCCGCCCGCTTCCACCCCGAATCAGATGAAAACCAAAGTTCCATTCACTCAGCGTTGCGTGTTACTGGTGACAGTCATGCTGGCGGTGTCATGCGTCATTGCATGGCG
This sequence comes from Akkermansia sp., assembly GCA_045650805.1. Lineage (GTDB taxonomy): Bacteria > Verrucomicrobiota > Verrucomicrobiia > Verrucomicrobiales > Akkermansiaceae > Akkermansia. The sequence goes on along the minus strand of JAZRRO010000001.1, from coordinate 7,856 downwards.
CTTGGTGGAGCTGCATGTGGTGGATTCCGGCAACCGCAGCCGCATTGCGGCAGATGAGCTGATTGAGAAAGAGCGTCTCCCCGCCCAGCGTGGCATTATCATGGACCGCCATGAGGAAATTCTGACCAACAACATCCAGAGCGCCGAATTGGTGGCCAACCGCTACCATCTGCGCGAAATTACCGTCGTGGTGGATGGCTTGGCCTACAACCAGGTGATTCACAGCGAAGAGTGGAAAAAGACTGATGACCCCGTGCGCCGCCGCAAGATTTTCCAGCGTAAGCGAGCGGAGCTGCTGGATAACGCCAAGCTCAAATTGACCAAAGAGCAGAAGGAAGAGCTGCGCAAGCAAATTGACCCGCAGGATGCCCAGGCATACCGCCTGATGGATTATGACAAGGCGGTGTGCGAGTACTATTACGAGCTGCATGACCAACTGGTGGCCACGATTCTGTATCCTTTCCTTTCCCATATCGAGGTGCGAGACACCACCAAGGATGCCCGCGGGAACGAGGTGGAAACCAAGCGCTTGATGACCCGCGAGGATATTGTGGAGAAGATTGTGCAGCCTGCTGTGGCTGCCCACAATGCCGAGGCCGAGAAAAACGGTGGTGAAACGCGCATTTACCAAAACCGCATTGTGCTGGCGCGTGGGGTGCCGCAGGATACGGCAGAGAAAATCAAGGTGGCATTGTCCCAGGCCAAGGTACGCGGTATCATCGTAGAGTCAGGTTTGCGTCGCTCCTATGTGATGCCGGAGCAGCTCTCCCACGTGCTGGGCTATGTGGATCATGAGAATAAGGGCAAGAGTGGTGTGGAAGCTTTCTTCCAGAGCTACCTGGCCGGTTTGGATGGCATGCGCGAATATCGTCACAATGCCCGCGGGCAGGTGCTGCCCAATGAGGACGACCGCTACATGGCACCCAAGCATGGTCTGAACCTGCGCCTTACCATTGATATGCGCTTGCAGACCATTTGCGAGCAGGAGCTGGATAAGGGCTTGCGCCATTTCCGCGCCGCTCGCGGTTGCATGATTGTGGTGGAGCCGCAAACAGGTGATATCCTCGCAATGGCCAGCCGCCCTTCGTACAACCTGAACACCAAAGAAGTCATCACCCACGAAGGTACATTCAAACGTGGCTCGCTCCGCGACAACCGAGGCAACATTGTGACAGGTGATTTCAACTTTGCCTGCCAGACGCGCTATGAGCCCGGCTCCACATTCAAGGTGATTGGCGTGACTACTGCTCTGGACAAGGGCATTATGGGGATTGACTCGCCGGTGAACTGCGCTCCCTTCTCTGTGGATGGCAAGACAAAGCCCATCAACGATGGTCGCTTCAACTACGGGGTTATCACCATGGGCCAGGTGCTCAAGAAATCCAGTAACCCTGGTGCGGCGCGTATTGCCATGCGCTGCAAGTGGGGCAACTTCAAGGAATACATTCAGCGCTTTGGTCTGGATAAACCCATCGATATCGAGCTGCCCAGCGGGAATGCCTGCTTGCTGGCAGATGGTACTAATATCGTGAATTTCTCTCGTATTGCTTACGGTTATTCTGTATCAGTCTCGCCGCTGCACATGGCTATGGTGTACGCTACCATCGCCAATAATGGTGTGCGCATGAAGCCGCGCCTGATTGACAAAATCATCGCCGCAGATGGTACTGTGTACGATGAACGCCCGCCCGTGGAGGTGCAGCGTGTGATGAGTGAGCGCGCTGCGCGTGATTTGCGCGGGGCTCTCTTCACCGTGACTCAGTCCAAAGGCCCGGGCGGACGCGGTACGGCCACAGCGGCTGCTATTCCGGGGTTCCGCATTGGCGGCAAGACCGGCACGGCCAAGAAGGTGAAAGATGGTGGCGGATATTATGAGGGGGTGTATACAGTATCCTTTGCCGGTATTTTGCCTATTGATGACCCGCGCCTGGTGGTGATGACGGTGATAGACGAGCCGCGCCCGCGCGATTGCAACGCAGGTGGCGGCACGGTGGCCGCGCCCATCTTCCGTGCGGCGGCTGAGCGCTTCATCAACGTACTCAATATCGCCCCGTCCGATCCCGAGGAATACGAAAAATATCTGGCCAGCAAACAGGAAGCACAAGCAACAAAACAATAACCCCTTTTAGCATCTGATATATTATGAATACGAAACAGATTTTCTCCGTACTGCCCGATGCTGTTGTGAGCGGCAAAATTCGCAAGCCGCTGACGCTGCTTACAGATGACAGCCGCAAAGTGGTACCCGGTTGCTGCTACGTTGCCGTGAAAGGCACTCAGTTCGATGGCCACAGCGTGATTCCTGAGGTCATCAAGGCCGGGGCCGTGGCCATTGTGGCCGAAACACCCTGCCCGAAGGATGCACCCCAGGGGGTATGCTGGGTGCAGGTGGAAGACACCCGCATGGCCAATGGGCTACTCATGAGCGCCTGGAACAACTTCCCGAGCATGCAGATGGTGATGCTCGGGGTGACCGGCACCAACGGCAAGACCACCATCAGCTACCTGACCAATGCTATTTTCCGTGCTACCTGGCAGCGCGCCGGCCTGATTGGCACTATTATGTATGATGATGGTGCCCGCCGCCTGCCTTCTCACAACACCACCCCCGGCAGCGCCGAGCTGCAGTCCATGCTGGCTGATATGCTGAATAATGGCTGCCGTGCCGTGGCGATGGAGGTCTCCTCTCACGCTCTTTGCCAGCACCGCACCGCCGGCACATCCTTCCGCGTGGGTATCTTTACCAACCTCACGCAGGACCACCTGGATTACCACGGCACCATGGAGGAATACTACCAGGCCAAGAAGCGCCTCTTCCTGGCCATGGCAGAGTCCGATGACCGCAAGGCCACCGCCGTCATCAACGTGGATGACGAATATGGCCGCCGCCTGGCCGGTGAATTGCTGCCGCTCATGAAGGTGCGCACTTTCGGTCTGGCCAAGGATGCAGATTTCCGCGTGACCCCGCGCATTCTTTCCCTCAAGGGCAGCCAGTATGAACTGAGCTATCAGGGCCGCACTTACCTGGTGCGCACGCCGTTGATTGGTGCGTTCAATGTATCCAACAGTCTGGCCGCGCTGGCCGGTGCAGTGGCTGCCGGTGTGAACATCCGCGATGCCATCAGCTGCCTGGCTCAGTCCCCGCAGGTGCCGGGCCGCATGGAGCTGGTGAGCAGCGTGAACAATGTGCAGTGCTTTGTGGACTATGCCCACACGCCCGATGCTGTGGAAAACGTGTGCCGTACCATGAAGGAACTCTGCACGCAGGGCCGCGTCATCACCGTCTTCGGTTGTGGTGGCGACCGCGACAAGACGAAACGCCCGCTCATGGGCACCGCCGCCGCCCGCTACAGCGATGTGTGCATCGTGACCAGCGATAATCCCCGCTCTGAGAACCCCGAGCAGATCATCGATGAAATCATGCCCGGTATCCCCCGTGAAAAGCAGCACCGCATCACCGACCGCGAGGAAGCCATCCGCGCCGCGTTGGAGATGGCTCGCCCCGGCGATTGTGTGCTGGTGGCCGGCAAGGGGCATGAGAACTACCAGATTTTTGCGGATGAGACCATCACGTTCTCGGATTCCGCCGTGGTGCACAAGTACTACGAAGAAAAGAACCCGGAAGGACGCAGTGTGCCCTCCCGCAAACCCGAACGCCGCTCCGACCGCGCATGACCTGCATGACCACAGAGGAACTGCTGCTTGCCAGTGGTGGCACCGCCACCGCTGTGGGCACGCGCAACATCACCGCCGGGCTCACCACGGATAGCCGTGCTGTGGTGCCGGGCTGCATTTTCCTGGCGCTCTGTGGCGAGCGCTTCGATGGCAACAACTTTGCTGCCGCCGCCTCCCAGCAGGGAGCTGCCGCGGTGGTGGTGAGCCGTTTGGAGGGGGAATATGCCCCTGATTGCACCGTGGTGCTGGTGGAAGACACGCTGGCAGCGCTGCAAAGCATAGCCAAGTGGTGGCGCGCGCAGTTGTCCCCGCTGCATGTGGTGGGGTTGACCGGTTCCAGTGGCAAAACGAGCACCAAGGACATGTGCCTGGCTGTGCTGGCGCAGAAATACCGCGCCTTGGCCACCAAGGGCAACCTCAACAACCACATTGGGGTGCCGCTGAGCATTCTTTCTGCCCCGCAGGGCACCGAAGCCGCCATCTGGGAGATGGGCATGAACCACGCCGGTGAGCTGGCACCCCTTTGCGAGATGGTGCAGCCCCGCATCGGTATCATCACCACTATTGGCTCGGCTCACTTGGAGTACCTGGGCAGCCGCGAGAATATCGCCCAGGAGAAATGCACCGTGGCCCGAGCCTTGCCGGGGGATGGCTTCATGATTTACCCTGCAACGGATGATTTTGCCGGCATGATTGCCGAGCAGACCGCCGCGACGCCCCTGCCGGTGGGTGGGTGTGATTCGCAGGTGCGCGCGCTCAACGTGCGCTCCACCGCGCTGGGCAGCAGCTATGATTTGAGCATTGCCGACCTGGGCGAAATCCGCGTGAATCTTCCCGTGCCCGGGGCTCACATGATCAGCAACAGCTTGCTGGCTGCCGCTGCCGGCTGGAAACTGGGTTGCACGCTGGAGCAGATTGCTGCCGGCCTGGCCCAGGCTTCTCTTACCCACGGCCGCCTGGCCTGCTACGAGGCCGATGGCTGCACCGTGGTGGACGATACTTACAACGCCAACCCCGAGAGCATGAAAGCGGCTCTTGATACCGTGGCAGCCCTCCGTGGTCCGAAGCGCTGCATTGCGGTGCTGGGCAAGATGGGTGAGCTGGGGCAGGGCGGTATTGCCGCTCATGCCGAGGTAGGCTTGCATGCGGCTTCTCTGGGCTACGCTGCCGTGGTGGTGGTGGGCCAGAGCTGCGCAGAGATAGAAGCGCTGTGCCAGGCAGCGGGCGAAAGCGTGCCCACAGCCCAGGCCGATACTCCGGCAGAAGCCGCTGCCCTGCTGCGCGGTTTGGTGCAGCCGGGGGATGCCGTGCTTTTCAAGGGCTCCCGCTCCGCCGGTATGGAACGCACCATGTACGAACTTTTCCCTTCACTCAACCCCAAGAAATAAAACCATGTTCGATTTAGACCCCGGATTACAGTGTGTGCTGGCATTGCTTATTCCCTTTGTCGGCTCTCTTCTCATCGGCCCCAAGCTGATTGCTGTGCTGCGTGCCATGAAAGCCGGCCAGCCCATTCGCGAGGCTCGCAAGGGTGTGCTGGCACCTGAGCACCAGGGCAAGGTAGGCACCCCCACCATGGGTGGCGTGATGCTCATTGGCCTGGTGTTGCTCACCACGCTTCTGGTGGCAGATTTGAGCAGCGTGTATGTGCAGTGCTGCCTCATCGTCACGACGATTACCGCCTTCCTCGGCTTTTTGGATGATTACGCCAAAATCACCAAGAAAAGCACGGATGGTGTGAGCGGCTGGTTCAAGATTGGCCTGCAGTTCCTGGCTGCCCTGGGCTGCTCTGTCTACCTGTACATGGCTTGCCCCTGGGTGACCAACGTCATCGTGCCCTTCTACGGGACGATAGACTTGGGTATGTTCTTCATTCCCTTTGCCCTGTTGGTGATTATCGGCACCTCCAACGCTGTGAACCTGACGGATGGTCTGGATGGCCTGGCCAGCGGCTGCATGATTATTGCCTGCGGTGCGTTCATGCTGATGCTGGGTACCCTCGATGCGTACTCTACGATTGCGGCGGACATTCAGCCCTTCCTGTGCGCTATCATGGCGGCTTGCGCCGGCTTCCTGTGGTTCAACTGCAATCCGGCCCGTGTGTTCATGGGTGATACGGGCTCCCTGGCCCTCGGCGGTGCGCTGGGTACGGTGGCTGTCTGCACCTGCACGGAATTGCTGCTGGTGATTGTAGGCGGCGTGTTTGTGGCAGAGGCTCTGTCCGTGATGATTCAGGTCTTCTGGTTCAAGTATACGCGCAAGCGCTTTGGTGAGGGGCGCCGTTTCTTCCGCATGGCCCCCATTCATCATCACTTTGAAAAAGGTGGCCTGAGCGAAACCCAGGTGTGCGTGCGTTTCTGGATTGTGGCAAGCATCTTGGCCACGGTAGGTCTCATTCTCGCATGGTATCCGTCAATTTAATGACTTGTTTTTGACCTGCAATTATAGTATCATCCCTTGCTCCCAACCACTATGAATCTTTCCGATAAAAAAGTTGCCATTCTCGGCTGCGGTCGCAGCGGAGTGGGCGCGGCTCACCTGGCTTTGGCCTGTGGTGCGGCTCGCGTGTGTATTTTCGACATCAACCCCGCCGCTACTTGCTCCGATGCTGCGCTGGAGTGCGTGGCCGGAGCCACGGAGGACCAGGCCCGCGAGTATGCTGCGGATTTGGTGGTGATTTCTCCCGGTATTGAGGCAGACATCCCCTGGGTGCTGGCCTTTGCAGAGGCCGGGGCTCCCATCATCGGTGAGATGGAGTTGGGGTGCCGCGCATACAAAGGCCGCATTGTGGCTATCACCGGCACCAACGGCAAGACCACCACAACCGCGCTTATCGAGCACATCCTCACCAGCGCCGGCAAGACCGCCAAGGCTTGCGGTAACTATGGCTACCCCATTTCCGAAGTGGCTCTCATGGAGGAGCAGCCCGAGTTTGCCGTGTTGGAGGTTTCCTCCTTCCAGCTGGAAACAGCGTACGAGTTCTGCCCCGAGGTGGCCATCTGGCTCAATTTTGCCCCCGACCACATGGACCGCTACACCAAGGTGGAGGATTATTACAATGCCAAGTTGCGCATGTTCATGAACATGCCGGAAACCTCTCTGGCTGTGGTGCGCGAGGGCGAGGAACTGCCCCCGCTGCGTCCCAAGCGCGTGGGCTTCTCCTCTGTGGTGGATTCCGGGCAGCTCAGCTACCGCGATGGCAGCATCATGGAGGGTGATACCTGTGTGATGACCCTGCGCGGCACCGAAATGGAGCAGGCGCACAATGCCGAAAACACCATGGCCGCCCTGTTGGCTTGCCGCGCCGTGGGCGTGGCTGATGCTGCCATTGCCGAGGCCGTGCGCAGCTTCATGCCCCCCGGTCACCGCTGCGAAACGGTGGCAGAGATGGATGGTGTGCTGTGGCTCAACGATTCCAAGAGCACCAATCTGCACTCCACAGAAGCAGCTGTGCGCTCGCAGACCCGCCCCATCATCCTCATTGCCGGTGGCAAGGACAAAGGGCTGGATTACACGGCCATCAACCCCATGTTGGAGAAGAAAGCTCATTGCTGCATCGTGTTCGGCCAGATTGCAGAGCAGCTGGAGCAAACATTCGCACCCGTATGCCGCACCATCCGTGTGGAGACAGTAGAGCAGGCTGTGCAAGCTGCTGCTGAATGCGCCCGCAAGGGAGATGTGGTGCTCTTCTCTCCCGGTACCTCTTCATTCGACCAATTCCGAAGCTATGTACACCGCGGCGAAACTTTCCGCGCAGCTGTGAAACAAACGCTTCACCTGTGATTATTCATCCCCAGCCCCCCCTGACCCATTTATGAGAAAAAGTAAGCAGAATCCGTTCCGTAACTCCCAGCTTGATCGCGTTCCACCCAAGAGGCACATCTTCCATTCCCTGCTGTACGATAAGTCCAAGCGCCACCGCACCGATACCGGGCTGGTGGAGGACAGCACCAGCAGCACCACGATTGTGCGCATCATCGGCGGTTTGCTGTTGGTGCACTTGGTGGTGATTGGTGGTGTGCTGCTGCGTGGTCACATGGTCAAGGCCAACAGTGGCGTGGCCGTGTCCCCCTCCATCACGCCGCCCCCCGCCCAGCAGACGCCCCCCCCCTCTGAAGAGGTGCTGCCGCAGCCTACCGCAGCCCCCGCGACTCCGGCTCCTGCCGCACCTGCGGCCAACC